>CAYFOJ010000033.1:0-30815 GCA_964344645.1 uncultured Thalassospiraceae bacterium | reverse complement strand
CGAATTCCTGCAAAAAATCGTCACCGCGTGAAAACGTTCAGTCGATTGCCCTGGGTTTGGAACCGTTCTATGAGGCGTCTTCAACGGGCTGTTTTAGCAGGGCTTTCGACACCATCCAGATGAACATGACGCCGCCGCCGATGGCGATGATCGCGCCGATGCCGTTCATGATCATGCCCAGTTTCGCCCCCAGGGCTTCCAGCCCCTGGGAATCCCCCGCCGTCTTGCGCGGCGCCCCGTAGCCACCGGCGAGAAACAGGCCGATGCAGGCCAGCAACTGGCCGCCGCCGAACATGTAAATCTGCGCGTACAGGTCCCGGCTCCAGGGCAGCCGTCGGCCCAACAGCGGCAGGAAGAGCCCGTAGAACAGGCCCATGAAGCTCAGGTTGATGCCGGCGATGACGCCGTGGTAATGGGCCGGGGTGCGGGTGTCGCCGCCATCGACGAACAGGCCGAGGAAACCGCCGGCGGCGAACACCACCGGGGCCAGGGCGAGACACAGGAAGGCCGGGTCGCGCAGGGGCCAGCCCTCCTCGCGGCGGCGCTGTTTCAGCAGGTCCAGCAGCAGGGGCACGCCGAACAGCAGGGTGGGCAGGATCAGGCCGTATTGCATGTCCGTGAACATGGACCAGTACTTTTCGCTCACCGGGGCGTATTTCAGGGTCATGAAAATGCCCATGCCGCCGTAGAGAACCAGGATTGCCAGCCCGGTCAGCACCAGTTGGCTGTCCCCGGCGCCGACTTCGTTCAGGGTCAGGCGGGCGAGGACGTAAAGGGCGGTGATCAGCATCGCCGTGTTGGCGAACTGCAGCATGTGGCCGCCGCCCCAGAACAGGCTCTCGTTGAATTCGTAGGACGGTTCCTCGCCGACGAGGGAGACGGCGGCGATGGCGAAGGCGATCAGGGCGGCGCCGTAGATCAAGGCCGCGCACAGGGTGCCGAAAGCCAGCGGCTGTTTCCAGCGTCCGTCTGAGCCCGGCAGGTTGACCAGCAGGCGCAGCGAGACCAGTCCGAGGGACAGGGCCAACAGCACCAACCCGGCGTAATAGATCGGGTCGGTAATGGCCGGAATGTAGTTGTTCAGGGTCGCCTCGCCCCGGTCGAGAAAAGCCGGCACGAACAGCAGCAGGCAACTGACATATCCGCCGACCAGGGCCGGACGCCCCAACCACGCCGATCTGGGCCGCCCGCCGCCCAAGACCCCGGCGGACACCGTCAGCAGGCAGCCGAACACGGCCTGAAACCAGACGACGAAGGAAAACACCACGTGGATGACCAGCCCCTTGTCGAAGAAATCCAGCGGCAGGGGAACCACCCCCTGGACCCCGGGAATGCGCGACAGCGCCAGCAGCAAGGCGAACACGCCGGCCATGGCCAGGGACAGCAAGGCCAACCCGGCCCAGCCCCTGAGCTCGCCTTTCATCAGGGCCGTGTCCCGTCCCAGCGCTGAGATCATACCCGCCCCGCCGGGAGCCGTTTCCCCGGTCATGATGCTAGCCGCCGAAGGGGTAGAGATGGATCGCCATGACGTAGACGACGATGCCCGACAGGGACACATAGAGCCAGAGCGGCAGGGTCACACGGGCCAGCGCCCGGTGCCGGTCGAAGCTGCCCTTGACGGCGCGCACGACGATCATCGGAACCATCACCGTCAACGCCATGGCCCCGACCACATGGGCGATGAGAATGGTGAAGTAGACCGGCCGGATCACCCCTTCGCCGCCGAATTTCGCCAATCCGGAATTGGCGTGATAGTAGGTGTAGAGGGCGAGAAACACCACGGAACTGATCAGGGCGGCGATCATCACCGCCTTGTGGCGGGCCTGGTCGCCGTTGCGGACAAAGGAATATCCCGCCAGCAGCAGCAGGAAGGTGGCCGTGTTCAAGACGGCGAGGACATGGGGAATGGTGGTGATTTCAAGCATTTCTCAGGGGCCGTGGTTGATGATTTTGTACATGATCGACGAATACATCAGCACGGCGAGACCAAAGAGGACCCCGAAGATGATCCACTTGTTGGGTTTCGGCTTTTGATCGTCGGCCATGAATAAGGCTCCGGTGTCTTTTCATTCAAGAGTGCGTGGACTATAGGCAGGGTGCGGGCAAAAGAAAAGGCGGGAATCGCCGTGACGATTCCCGCCTTTCTTCGATTGATGGAACCCTACTTGTTGTAGTTGTAGGGGTGCCAGTCCGCATCGACGGTGACGGGCTCGGGGAAATTGCCCGGGCCCGGCGGATTCGGCGCATGGGTCCATTCCAGGGAAACAGAATTCCACGGGTTGGCCGGGGCCTTCTCGCCGGAAATAGCGCTCTTGATCCAGCCGATGACCATGATGGCGAAGCCGGCGGCGGTCAGGAAGGCGCCATAGGTGGCGATCTGGTGATAGCCCTCGAACTGCGGGAACATGGCGTAATCCCAGTAGCGACGGGGCATTCCCTGCGGGCCGATGATGAACAGCGGCCAGAAGGTGACGTTGATGCCGATGAAGTTGAGCCAGAAGCCCAGCTTGGCCATGGCCGTGTCGGCCATGCGGCCGGTCATCTTCGGGAACCAGTAGTAGACGGCGGCGAACACCGCGTAAGTGGAGAACAGGCCCATGATGAAGTGGAAGTGGGCATGCACGAACGAGGTTTCCGACAGGTGCACCGTCACCGAGGTCATGGCCAGCGGAATGCCGGTCAGGCCACCGATGAGGATCAGGTACAGCATGGCGACGCCGTAGTACATGGCGACGTTGTAGGTAATCGCCGCCCGCCACAGGGTGCCCCAAAGGGACATCACCATCAGGCCGACGGGAACGGAAATCAGCAGGGTGGAGATCATCATGCCGATGCGGATCCAGTCCGGCATGCCGGCCACGTACAGATGGTGGACCCAGACTTCGCCGGCAATGGCGGTAATGCCGCAAATGCCGCCGTAGACGCAGGCCTTGTAGTTGAACACCATGTTTTTCGCCATGGTGGCGATGATCTCGAACAGGATGCCCACTGCCGGCAGGAAGATGACGTACACCGCCGGATGCGAGTAGAACCAGAACAGGTTCTGATACAGCAGCACGTCACCGCCCGCTTCCGGATTGAAGAAGTGGGTGCCCAGGTACTTGTCGAACAGCAGCAGGGTCACCGCGGCGGCCAGCACCGGGATGAAGATCAGCTGAATGACGAAGGCGGCGACGGTGGTCCAGACGAAGATGTTGAGCTGATTCCAGCCCATGCCCGGGGCCCGCATGTAAATCACCGTGACCAGGAAGTTGACGGCACCGAGGATGGACGAGAAGCCCAGCAGGTGAACAGTGAACACGTAGAAGGCGGTGTTTCCTTCCGTCGTCACCGCATAGGGCGGATAGCCGGTCCACATGATGTCCGGCGTGTCCGGAATGACCACGCTGACCAGGGCCAGGACGATGGCGAAATAGAACAGCCAGATGCTGAAAGCGTTGATGCGCGGGAACGCCACGTCGGCGGCGCCGATCATCAGCGGCAGGAAATAGTTGGCGGCGAAACCCGTCAATCCGGGAATCAGGAAGGCCAGGATCATCGCCGCGCCGTGGAAATAGAGCCATTCGTTATAGGTGGTGCCCGTTTCGATGAACTGGGCGCCCAATTCGCCCTGTTCCAGGCGAATCATGATGGCCATCAGGCCGGCCACGGCGAAGGCGGCGATGGACCCGATCAGGTACATGACGCCGATGCGTTTGTGATCGGTGGTAAAGATCCACTCTTTCAGATTGAAGCCTTCTTCGGCGTGAGTCGCGGTTGCTGTGCTCATATCAATATTACTCCTTGTCCCTCGGCCCTACCTATTCGGCCTGTTCCGCCAGCCACTTCTCAAAGTCGGCAGGCGGCAGGGCTTCCACATTTGTGTACATTTCCGAATGCGCGTTGCCGCAGAATTCGCGACAGGCGACGACGGTTTTGACGGGCTCGACCGGATTAAACCAGATGTAGGTGATGCGGCCGGGCATGACGTCTTCCGTCAGCCGGTAGTGATGCATTCCGAAGGAATGGATGACATCCTCGGAGGTCATCCGCAGAACCACCGGGGTGCCGACGGGCACCTTCAATTCGTCCGAGGTTGTGCCGTCTTCGTATTCGAATTCCCAGTACCACTGATAACCGGTGGCCTTCACCTCCATGGCGTTTTCGGGAACCGTGCGCTGGTTTTCCCACAGGCTCCACCCCTTGGCGGAGAGGAAGAAGTCGTCGGCCATGAAAATGGCGGCCGGGATCAGGGCCCAGCCGATGGCGTTGGACCGGGTCAGGGGCTTGGCGCTGCCGACCTGGTCGGGGCTGGTGGCCCGGAAGCGGATCAACATGTAGATGGCGGCGGCGCCGAAGACGCCCCCAATCACGTACAGGTCGACCAGCAGTTCGAACCACAGCTTGTCCCAGCCGGCGCGGGTGTCGGGGATCTCTCCGGGCGCGGCCATGGCCGGCGCGGCGATCATCAGCACCCAGGCGGCGCCACTCAGTCCTGCAAGAATTCTCTTAAGTTTCACTGTTCTTCTCCCTCTCTCTCCTCCGGCGCCGGTAAACGAGGACCGAACCGGAAAACGCCGTCACGCCCAAAGTCAATGAGCCGACGGCGACAAATAACGGAATGTTGTAGGTGTAGCGGCCTTCCTTGTAATTGTAGCTGTAACAAAGGCTTGCCGCGAAATTGACGATCTCGCTGGGGCGGAACTGGCCCTGCTTGGCGTCGAGAACGGCCAGCTCCACGTCTCTCGCCTCCACATTCAGGGAGTAGAGAACGCGGATCAGCCGGCCTTCCGCCGACAGGAACAAAAACGCGCCCGGATGAAAAAACGTCCGGTCACGGGGCGACCAGAAATACTTGAACCCCAGCTTGTCGGCGAAGGGCTTGATCTGCTCCGGGTTTTCCATGGTGGCGAAGGTCCAGCCCGGACCGATCTTGCTGGTCTCTTCCAGATGCTGCTTGAACACGCCCAGTTTCTCCAACGTGTCGTGTTCGTCGAAGGACACGGTAAGGATCTCGAAATCCTTGCCCAGGGTGACGTCTTCGACCCCTTCAAGCCGGTCGCGAAGATCGGCGTTGATGACGGAACAACTGCCGTCGCAGGAATAGTAGGAAAGCACCAGAATCAGGGGCTTTCCGAGTTTTTCCCCGAGGCTGAAGGATTGTCCCTTCTCGTCGGTCAGGCGCAGGGTCTTATCCACCTTGGCCCCGAGATGGCGTTTTTCATCGATCTGGAAAACGCCGGGATCGATGTAGGATTCGGGGACGCGGCCGTACTGCGCCTTCGCCGCGGACGCGACGAAGACGAGGCACAGAAGAAGTCCCGTAACGGTGGTGCGAACCCTCAGCATGGTCCCAATCCGTCTCCCCCGGCGTGGCGCCTTACCAGAAGTAAATCTGGGAAACGACGAAGAACCAGACGATATCGACGAAGTGCCAGTAAACCGAGGCACAGACCACGAACGAATGGTTGGTTTTGCCTTTCAGGGCCGGGACCAGCATGACCACGAAAGTCGCCAGGCCGACGAACACGTGCGAGGCGTGGAAGCCGGTGATCGAATAGAAGGCCGTGCTGTAGGCGTTGGTGCTGGGGGCGAAGCCGAGGGCGATCAGATGATCGTATTCATAGACCGTGAAGCCCAGGAACAGCAGGCCGAGCAGGATGGTGATGATCAGCCACTTGTTGAAGCCGCCGTTGTCCTTTTTGTCCAGCTTCACTTCCGCCACGTGCATGGTCACCGAGGAGGCGACCAGGATGACGGTCATGATCAGCGGGATCGTGGTGTTGATTTCCGGCGTCCCTTCCGGCGGCCAGTAGGAGCCCGCCTTGAGCCGCAGCATCCAGTAGCTGGAAAACAGCCCCAGGAAGATGAAAATTTCCGAAACGATGAAAATCGGCAGGCCGACGACGGACGCGCCGACGACCAGGTTTTCATGGGACATACCCTCCTGAACCCACTTGGCGACGCCGGCCAGGATCAGGGGAATGCCGAGACCCGCCGAGGCGATGGTCAGAAACGGCATTTCATAGACGAAATGACCGGCAAAGGCGATGGGAACCAACAAGAAAACACCGGCGACGACGACCAGCGGCGCCCAGCTTGTTTCCCAATGATGTTCGTGATGGACACCGCCTGCGTGGGCGGTTTCTGTTTCAACAGACATAAATTTCCCCCTAATCGTAACCACCCCATCCCACATCCGCGCAGCTAGCGCGGAACTCCCGATGAGGCGCAAATTACACGGCCGGTCAATCAAGTGCCGCCCGTAACCGTGCGACCGAACTTAATGCCATATAATTTGTAAGGTCAATACTTAATGCCGCACAATCTATATGGCCAATTCGCCCGTGCCTTCACCCGAAGGGGTGGGTTGCGGCGGCGGCAGCGTTCCATGCCGACGGCCCGTCCGAACGGGATCGTCCGTTCCGATTTGAATCATTCCAGAAACGGCGATTAGTCTATTGATAAATTTTAATTTGAATAAGAAAGGGCAACTTGTGATTTTTATTATTATTCAAAGCTGGCCTACCCGGACCTTGGTTGACGCCGAATGCATTCATCCTTTGTTTAGCGGTTCGGGGCCTTTTTCGGCCTCCCGGCATCGTCGCGCCACGGGCGGCGGCGGCGCGAATCAGGCCGCGGCGAGAGGGACGATTCCGTAAGACGGCTCCTTTGCCGAACCGTCTTACGGAGCGGATGATTGCCGTTCAACTGGCCCAGACATAGACCCAGACGAACAGGAACAGCCAGACCACGTCGACGAAATGCCAGTACCATTCCGCCGCTTGGAAGCCGATGTGATGGTCCGAAGTGAAATGCCCTTTCTGGACGCGGAAATAGCAGACGGCGAGGAAACAAACCCCGACGAAAACGTGGAAGCCGTGGAACCCGGTAGCCAGGTAGAAGGTGGACGGATAAATGCCGTCGGCGAAAGCGAAGGTTGCGACCCCATATTCATAGACCTGCAGGGCGAGGAAGATCACGCCCAGGATCACCGACAGAAGAATGCCCATGGCCAACTGCGAGCGGTTGCCGTTTTTCAGGCCCTTGCTCGCCCACATCAGGGTGACGCCGGACGTCAGCAGGATCAGGGTGTTGTAGAAGGGAATCCCCCAGGGGCTGAGGGTTTCGATATCCGCGGGCGGCCATTCCGTGGTCATCTGATTGAACTGGAATCCGTGATAGAAGAAGGCCCAGAAGAAAGCGACGAAGAACATCACCTCGGAAGCGATGAATAGCGCCATGCCCAGTTGCAGGCCCTGTCGAACCGCATGGGTGTGGGAGGTTGTTTCCTCCGCTTCCTTGACCACGTCGCGCCACCAGCCGAACATGGTCAGCAGGACAAGAACCACCCCCGTGTAAAGACCCAACGGCGTGTCCATGTGCATGTACAGGATTCCGCCAATAGCGAGGATGAAGGCGCTCAGCGCGCCGACCGCCGGCCAGGGACTCGGGTCAACCAAATGATAAGGGTGTGTTTTGCCTTGGCTCATAAATAACCTCCATCGGTTTGATTCTTTTCGACCGCCTTGCCGGCAATCTCATTTTGTACAAAAAGCGTGTAGGACAGGGTGATCGCAGACACGTCCCGCGTCTGCGGGTCGTCGTATATGGCGGGATCGATATAAAAACTCAGCGGCATTTCCTTATATTCCCGCGCCTGCAGGACCTGCTCCTCGAAACAGAAGCATTCCGTCTTGATGACGTATTGCGCCGCCTTCAAGGGGGTGACGTTGAAGGTGCTGTGGGTTTTCAATGCATGCCGGGACAGGTTCTCCACATGGAAGAAGGCCAGTTTCGGTTCTCCCAGAACCATTTCCGTCCGCTTTTCTTCAATCCCGAAGCGCCAGTCGGAACTGCGCTTGGTGTCCGTGTTGAAGTAGACGGCAATCCGTTCATTCGATCCGCCTTCCGCCGCCGCCAGCGGAACAGAGTCCGCACGGCCCGGCGTGCCGGCGTAGCCGGTGACCTGACAGAACAGTTGATAAAGGGGAACGGAGGCATAGGCGGCGCCGACCATCAAGATCGCCGTCCCGAACAGGACCGCCGCCAGTTTGCGGTTTTTCGTTTTCAACTGTTCCATCATTCTCGTTTTCACTGATGCAGGACCGAATAAAACAGATTGGTCAGCATTCCGACGAAACTTAGAGCACCCAGACAGAGTGTGATGAAGATGACCGGCAACACGCTTTGCAGATTGACATCTCTTCTTATCGGAGATTGGTTTCTATTTGTTGAGTTCAACATAACTTCCTCCAATCAGGCGCGTTTCCGTGCCCTTTCTCTGTCTGTTGGGCCCCCTATTCCGCGGCCGACGCCATGTTGGGCGGATCCTCGAACGAGTGGAACGGCGGTGGCGAGGGAATGGTCCACTCGAGCGTGGTCGCCCCGTCTCCCCACGGGTTGTCCGCCGACCTGGCGCCCGATCCGAGCGTCTTGAAGACGATGTAGATGAACAAAACCACCCCGGCCACGGACAGATAAGACCCGAAGGACGAGACGGCGTTCCAGTTGGTGTAGATATCCGGATAATCCGGGATACGGCGCGGCATGCCCGCGGCCCCCAGGAAATGCATGGGGAAGAAGGTCACGTTGACGCCGATGAAGGTGAGCCAGAAGTGGATCTTGCCCAAGGTTTCCGAATATTCCCGCCCGGACATCTTGCCGATCCAGTAATAGAACCCGGCGAACATGCCGAACACGGCCCCCAGCGACAGCACATAGTGGAAATGCCCGACCACGTAGTAGGTGTCGTGGAGCGCGATATCCACCCCGGCGTTGGACAGCACGATGCCCGTCACTCCGCCGACCGTGAACAGCCAGATGAAGCCGATGGCCCACAGCATGGGGACCTTGAACTGAATGGATCCGCCCCACATGGTGGCGATCCAGCTAAACACCTTGACCCCCGTCGGCACGCCGATCAGCATGGTGGCGATGACGAAGTAGGCCCGGGTTTCCACATCCATGCCGACGGAATACATGTGGTGCGCCCAGACGACGAAGCCGATGACGCCGATGCTGACCATGGCGTAGACCATGCCCAGGTAGCCGAAGATGGGCTTCCTGGAGAAGGTCGAGATGATATGGCTGATAATGCCGAAGGCGGGCAGGATCATGATGTACACTTCCGGATGCCCGAAGAACCAGAACAGGTGCTGATAGAGCAGCGGGTCGCCGCCCCCCGACGGGTCGAAGAAAGCGGTGCCGAAGTTGCGGTCGGTCAGCAGCATGGTCAGGGCCCCGGCCAGAACCGGCAGGGACAGCAGCAACAGAAAGGCGGTGACCAGGATCGACCAGACGAACAGGGGCGTCTTGTGCAGGGTCATGCCCGGCGCGCGCATGTTGAAGATGGTGGCGATGAAGTTGATCGCCCCCAGCAGGGACGACACGCCGGCCAGATGCAGGCTGAGAATGGCGAAATCCACCGCCGGGCCGTCATGGCCGACGGCCGAGGAGAGCGGCGGATAGACCGTCCAGCCCGTGCCCGGTCCGCTTTCCGTCAGCGCCGCCAGCAGCAGCAGGGTGAACGACGGCGGCAACAGCCAGAAGCTGATGTTGTTCATGCGCGGGAACGCCATGTCCGGCGCGCCGATCATCAGCGGCACGAACCAGTTGCCGAAGCCGCCGATCAGGGCCGGCATGACGACGAAAAACACCATGATCATGCCGTGGGCGGTGACCAGAACGTTGTAGAACTGATGATCGCCGTCCAGCACCTGGGCGCCGGGCTCGGACAACTCCATGCGGATCAGCAGCGACATGGCGCCGCCGATCAGTCCGGCGACGACCGAAAAGATGATATACATGGTGCCGATGTCTTTGTGGTTGGTGGAATACAGCCAGCGCTTCCACCCCGTCGGCGTGTGATGATCGTGAGAAGCGGCCATTGCGTCACTCATGTTCTTATTTCCCCATCATCTTGTTGGATTCGGACACGTAGTTGTTTTGGGCCACGGTCATGACCGGAGTATGCCGCGGCTCTTGCCTTGCATATTCCTCCTTGGCTTCCTCCACCCAGGCGGCGAAGTCGTCGGCCGACACGGCCCGCACCGTGATCGGCATGAACCCGTGGTTGACGCCGCAAAGCTCGGAGCACTGCCCGTAATAGACGCCTTCCTTGTCGATGCGCAGCCAGGTTTCGTTGGTGCGTCCGGGAACGGTGTCGATCTTGACGCCGAACTGCGGCAGCGCCCAGGCGTGGATGACGTCTTCCGAGGCCAGCAGGACGCGGATGTTCTTGCCCACCGGCAGCACCACTTCCTCGTCCGTGCTCAACAGCCGGCGCTGGCCTTCCTCCAGTTCGTCGTCATCGACCATCACGGCGTCGAAGGTGAACTCGCCGTGATCGGGATACTCATAGGACCAG
The DNA here is from genome assembly GCA_964344645.1 of uncultured Thalassospiraceae bacterium. Classification (GTDB taxonomy): domain Bacteria; phylum Pseudomonadota; class Alphaproteobacteria; order Rhodospirillales; family JABHCV01; genus JACNJU01. Next base: position 20,467 of record CAYFOJ010000033.1, on the reverse strand, counting down.
TACCACTGATGGCCGGTGACCTTCAGGGTCATGTCCGGGTCGTGGGTCTTGTCCATGAAAAACAGCAATTTCAACGAGGGAATGGCGATGGAGACCAAAATCAACACCGGGATCGCCGTCCAGACCACCTCCAGGAACGTGTTGTGGGTGGTCTTCGAGGGCGTCGGATTGGCCTTTTCATTGAAGCGAAGGCACACGTACCCGAGCAGGGCGAGAACGAAAGCGACGATCAGTATGCAGATCAGCGTCAGATAATCGTTCAGCGAGTGTATCTGCGCCATGACAGGAGACGCGGCCTCCTGCAGTCCGAGTTGCCAGGGCGTCACCTCCCCGGCCCATCCCCTGGAAGCCCCGGCGGAAATCAGCGCCATGGTCAACATCAGCTTAGCGAGAAAACGGGATTTTGAAGCCATCCTCTTTGCTCTCCTTCCACATCCCTTGAATAATAATAAGAATCATTAAAAAACGATGCTATACGTATAGTCATCGTTGGACAATGTTTCAATCTTTTTAATTCTTTAGGGCGCCTTGCGGTTCTCGAGCGTTTCGGCGAGGCAGGGGGAAAGTCTGGCGGGCGCTCCGGCGAGTTCCCTTGGCCACGCATATAAATCCGATAGAATATGTGGCGTTCCTACCGTCCACTGCGTATTATTATAAAAATTCACCCTTTGTTATCTGTAATTAATCGAGACCCCCCATGAGCAACGAAGTCGAATCCGGCCTTCCCTCCGTCGATCCCGAGAAGCTGTCCCGGGCCATGCAGGAATTCGCCGAGCGCGGCCAGCGCATCGCCCAGGCCTTTTTGGAAAAAAGCCAGGACGACGACGGCTATCAGGTCCCCGACCCGGTGGTCGTCTCGAAGGCGTTCCTGGAACTGGCGCAGCGGATGATCTCGGACCCGGCAAAACTGGCGGAAACCCAGACCAAGCTGTGGAGCGACTATGCGGAACTGTGGCAGGCGACGGCCCGGCGCATGGCCGGCGAGGAGGCGGAGGCGGTGGCCAGTCCGGAGGCCGGTGACCGGCGCTTCCAGGACGAGGCCTGGAACGACCAGTTGGTCTTCGACTTCATCAAGCAATCCTACCTGCTGACTTCGGACTGGATGCAGAGCACGGTCCAGGACGTGGACGGGCTGGACCCGAAGACCGCCGAGAAGGTGCGTTTCTACACCCGCCAGTGGATCAACGCCCTGTCGCCCAGCAATTTCGTCGGCACCAATCCGGCGGTGCTGCGCCAGACCGCGGAAAGCGGCGGCGAAAACCTGCTCAACGGCATGGAGAACCTGCTTGCGGACCTGGAGAAGGGGCGGGGCAAGCTGCGCATCTCCATGACCGACAACGAGGCCTTCACCCTGGGCGAGAACGTCGCCGCCTCGCCGGGCAAGGTGGTGTTCCAGAACGAGCTGATGCAACTGATCCAATATGAGCCGAGCACGGAGACCGTCCGCAAGGTTCCCCTGCTGGTGGTGCCGCCGTGGATCAACAAGTTCTATGTCCTCGACCTGCAGCCGAAGAATTCCTTCATCAAATGGGCCGTCGACCAGGGCAATACGGTGTTCGTCATCTCCTGGGTCAACCCGGGCGAGGACCTGGCCCACAAGACCTTCGACGACTATTTGCTGGAAGGCACCCTGGCGGCCATGGACGCCATCGGTGAGGCGACCGGCGAAAAGCACGTCAACATGGTCGGCTACTGCATCGGTGGCACCCTGACCGCCTCGACCCTGGCCTACATGGCGGCGAAAAAGGACAACCGGGTCAAGTCGGCGACCTTCCTGACCACCATGGTGGATTTCTCCGAACCGGGGGAACTGGGCGTCTTCATCGACGACGAGCAGTTGGACCTGATGGAGGAACACATGCAGCAGAAGGGCTACCTGGAAGGCTCGCACATGTCGACCGTGTTCAACATGATGCGCGATAACGACCTGATCTGGTCCTTCGTCGTCAACAACTACCTGATGGGCCGCCGCCCCCTGCCCTTCGACCTGCTGTACTGGAATTCGGATTCCACCCGCATGCCGGTGATGATGCATAGCTTCTACCTGCGCAACATGTACCTGCGCAACAAACTGGTGGAACCGGGCGCCATCTCGCTTGGTGGCGTTCCCATCGATCTCACCAAGATCAAGACCCCGACCTATCTGCTATCCACCCGCGACGACCACATCGCCCCCTGGCAGTCCACCTATAAGGCGACGGGCCTTTACAAAGGGCCGAAACGTTTCGTGCTGTCGGCCTCGGGCCATATCGCCGGGGTCGTCAACCCGCCGGTGAAGGAGAAGTACTGCTACTGGACCAATCCGGAAACCCCGGCCGATCCCGAGCAATGGTTCGCGGAGTCGGAGCGCCACGACGGCTCCTGGTGGATGGACTGGGACGGCTGGCTCGCCAAACACGCCGGCAAGGACAACATCCCCGCCCGCGTCCCCGGCGACGGCAAGCTGGACCCCATCGAGGACGCCCCCGGGTCCTACGTCAAGGTCCGGGTCACCGACTGATTTTCCCAACCCTTGCGCCGGGGGGCGCGGGGAGTCACAGTGGTCGGATGGAACAGCAACACGACCCGCGCATCGCCGGACACCTGGAACTGCTTTCGTCCATGGGCCAGGACTTCGCCGCCTCCCTGGACATCGAGGCTACCCTGCGCCAGGGCCTGAAACGCATCACCGATTACGTCGGCGCGGAAGGCGGCGCCCTGTTCCTGCTTTCCGGCGACGGGGAAACCCTGACCTGCACCGCCTCCAACGGCCCCGTCGATCTGGACGGCCTGACCCTTGCCTCCGGCGAGGGCATCGTCGGGCGTTGCGTGCGGACGGACCGGGGCGAAATCGTCCGCGACGTTTCCCGCGACCCCCATTTCCAGAACGCCGTCGACGCCAAGACCGGCTTCACCACCCGCTCCATCCTGTGCGCGCCGATGAGCGTCAAGGACGAGAAAATCGGCGCCATAGAACTGGTCAACAAGCGCGGCGGCGACGGCCTGTTCCATGAGCAGGACCTGCACCTGCTCGCCTCGCTCAGCTCCTCCGCCGCCCTGTCGATCAAGAACGCCCGCATGGCCGAGGCCCTGGTCGAACAGGAACGGGTGCGCCGGGAACTGGAACTGGCGGCTGAGATTCAACGCAGCCTGCTGCCCAACGGCGGCGGCGTGGAAGACCCGGTGCACGGCGTCAACCGCCCGGCGCGCATGGTATCGGGCGATTTCTACGATTTCTTCCCCCTGCCAGACGGGCGCATCTGCTTCAACCTGGGCGACGTCTCCGGCAAGGGCATGAACGCCGCCCTGCTGATGGCCAAGACGGCGAGCCTGTTTCGCTGCCTGGGCAAGACCGTCCACCAGCCGGGCCGCCTGCTCTCCCTGATCAACGACGAGATTTGCGAAACCGCCGCCCGGGGCATGTTCGTGACCATGGTCGGCGGCCTTTACGACCCTGCGAGCGGAGTCGTCAAACTGGCCAACGCGGGCCACGAACCGCCGCTCCTGCACACGGGCGGGGATCGCTTCGAGTCCTTCCCCGCCGACGCCCCGCCCCTCGGCATCATGCCCGGCATGGAACCGGCGGAGACGGAAATCTCCCTCGACGGCGGAACCCTCTACATCTTCACCGACGGCGTCACCGAGGGCTACCTGGAGGACGGCGGCGAGTTGACCGCCGACGGCCTGATGCGCCTGCTCGGGGAACGGGCCTCGGAGACGCCGCCCGAACGCCTCGGCGCGGTCATCGAGTGCCTCGACCGGGAGGACGCCGTCCTGCGCGACGACCTGACCCTGCTGGCCATCGACGACACCCGCAACCGGGAGCAACGGGCCGCCGCCACGGGCGGCCCGGAAGAGGCCGCGGAAACCGTTTTTCATCTGACCTTTCCCTCCCATCCAGACCGCCTGAAGCTGGTCCGCAACGCCGTCTTCGACACCGCCCTGCTGTGCGGCTGTTCCGACGCCGCGGCCAGGGACATCGTGCTTGCCGTCGACGAGGCCTGTCAGAACATCATTCGCCACGCCTACGGCGGCGCTACGGACGGCGAGATCGTCCTCGACATCGCCCGGCGTGAGGGGCACATGATCTTTTCCCTGCGCGACCGCGCCGACCCCGTCGACGTGACGAAAATCAGGCCCCGGGATCTGGACGAACTCCGCCCCGGGGGCCTCGGCACCCATTTCATCCGCGAGGTCATGGACGAGGTGGATTTTCTGCCGCCTCCCGAAGGCCGGGGAAATGTGCTAAGAATGGTGAAACGCATCCCATGACAACAAAGAGGACCGGCGATGGATCATGAGGTAACGGAGCGCGACGAAGCCGTCGTCATCGCTTTTACCGGCGAGGTGGATTTGCAGACCTCCCCCGAGGCCCGCAAGGTCCTGCTGCAATGGAGCGGCGGCGGCAAGCCGGTGGTGGTCGACCTGTCGAAGGTCGCCTACATCGACAGTTCCGGCATCGCCTCCCTGGTCGAGGCCCTGCAAACGGCCCGCAAGGGCGGCGGCGACCTGCTGCTCGCCGCCCCCAGCGACGCCGCCATGCGGGTTCTCGAACTGGCCCGCCTGGACAAGGTGTTCACCATCCGCCCGACCCTCGAAGAGGCCCTCGGCGAGGCGGGCGGATAGGCCATGAGCAGGACCGGACGCAGCCTTGCCGATCATACCGCCGACCTGGGCCGGAAAACCGTGGTCGGCATCGAGGAGATCGGCAACGGCGGCTTCCTGCTGCTGGAAAGCCTCTACTGGCTGTTCCTCGGCCCGAAACTGAAGCAGCCCGTGCGTCCCGGCGCCGTGGTCGTGCAGATGATGGAAATCGGCATTCAGGCGGTGCCGCTGATCGCCATGATGGCGGGGACCATCGGCGCCATGATGGCCATGCAGAGCATCTACATGCTGCGCATCTTCGGCGCCGAATCCCAGGTCACCTACGGCGTCGCCTTTTCCGTGGTGCGGGAATTCGCCCCCCTGATCACCGGCATCCTGGTCGCCGGGCGGTCCGGTTCGGCCCTGGCGGCGCGCCTCGGCACCATGAAAATTTCCCAGGAGATCGACGCCCTCAAGGTGATGGGCATCAACCCGGTGCGTTTTCTCGTCGTCCCCGCCCTGCTGGGCATGGTCGTCATGGTGCCGGCGCTGACCATCTTCAACATGATGGTCGGCCTGCTCTGCGCCGGACTGTACATCAACGCCGACCTGGGCATTTCGCTGGCCGCCTACACGGAACAGATCATCGACATCCTATCCGTCGGCGATCTGATCCACGGCGTCGGCAAAAGCGCCCTGTTCGCGGTGCTGATCGCGCTGATCGGCGTCATCAACGGGGCTTCGGTCACCGGCGGCGCGGAAGGCGTCGGCCGGGTCACCACCCGCGCCGTGGTGCAGGCGATTTCCGCCATCATCATCACCGACATGATTTTCGCCTTCATGGCGACGAGGTAGAAACATGGCCGGGGCGCAAGACAACATCGTCATCGAGGTGGAAAACCTGGTCACTCATTATGGTGAGCGGAAGATTCTCGACGGCGTCTCCATGAACGTGGCCGAAGGCGAGATCATGGTCATCATGGGCGGCAGCGGGTCCGGCAAAAGCACCCTGTTGCGTTATCTCATGGCCCTGGAAAAGCAGACGTCGGGAACCATTCGGCTGCTCGGCCGGGACATCGACGGCCTGAGCCAGCAGGAGATGTTCGACCTGCGCAAGAAGATCGGCGTCGCCTTCCAGGGCGGCGCCCTGTTCAGTTCCATGACCGTGGGCGAAAACATCATGCTGCCGCTTTACGAACACGCCTCTCTCGACAGGGCGACCATGGAGATCATGGCCCGCATGAAGCTGGAGGTGGTCGACCTGGCCGGTTTCGAGGACCTGATGCCCGCCGAACTGTCCGGCGGCATGATCAAGCGGGCCGCCTTCGCCCGCGCCGTGATCATGGACCCGAAACTGCTGTTCTGCGACGAGCCGTCGGCGGGCCTGGACCCGGTCGTCGCCTCCGCCCTCGACGACCTGATCCTGAGGCTGCGCGACGCCATGGGGATGACCGTCGTCGTCGTCACCCACGAACTGGACAGCGTGTTCAAGATCGCCGACCGGGTGACCGTGCTCGACCGGGGCAAGATTCTGTTTATCGGCACGGTCGAGGAACTGCGCGCCTCGAAGAGCGAGCGCATCCAGAATTTGCTCAACCGCCGTCCCGAAGACGAAACACTGGACCCGGACGACTACCTGCGCCGGCTCACCGGACAGGACGAGAAAAGGGGAGACGCCAGATTATGAGAAACAATCGGCTGAATTACATCATCGTCGGCAGCTTCGTCCTGGCCATGCTGATGGGGCTTGTCGTCGCCATCGCCATGCTGACCGGACGCACCGGCGCGGTCGACATGTATCATGCCGTTTACCGCAACGTCACCGGGGTCAAGTTCGGCACCCAGGTGCTTTACGAGGGCTTCCCCATCGGCCAGGTGGAAGACGTCACCCCCATCGCCGACGGCGCCGCCATGAGCTTCCGGGTCGATTTTTCCGTCGCCGAAGGCTGGCGCATCCCGGACGACAGCGTCGCCAAGATCGCCGCCCCGGGACTGCTTTCGGCGATCACCCTCAGCCTCAGCGCCGGAGAAAGCGGAACCGCGCTCGAGCCCGGCGCCCGGGTGCGCGGTGAAGAGTCCGCCAACGTCTTCGCCGTCGTCTCCTCCGTCGCCGACCAGATCAGCCTGCTCGCCGAACAGGACCTGCGGCCCCTGCTCAACAACATCAACCCCTTGCTGGAATCCATCACCCGCAGTTCCGACGGCCTGGGCGACCTTATCGAGGGTGACGCCACCCTGCTGCTCGCCGACGGGCGCACCCTGATCTCGGACCTGAGCGTCCTCAGCGCCGACCTGTCCGAGCGCCTGCCCGCCATCGCCGGAGAGATCGGACAAATCACCGGCCGCATCAAGGAAAGCAGCGACCAGCTCGGCGCCCTGTTGAGCGAGGACAACCGCAAGCAGGTGGAGAACCTGATCGCCAACATGGACCAGGCGGCAACCAATTTCACCCGGCTTTCCGGAAACCTGGACGGACTGATCGGCGACCTGGAGGCGGTCGTCGACGGCAACCGGGACAACATCGGCCAATCCCTGACCGACGTGCGCTACGTCGCCGATTCCCTGGCCCGCCACATCGACGTGGTCAACCAGAACATGGAGGCGGCGTCCCGCAACATGTATGAATTCAGTCGCCAGATCCGGCAAAACCCGGGCCTGCTTCTGGGCGGTACGCCGCCTCGCGACGAAGCCGGCAACCAATAGGGGGACTCCTCATGAAGCACGCGCTGACATTCCTCGCCCTCGCCCCGGTTCTGCTGCTCGCCGCCTGCGCCCAGCCGGAACTGCCGAAGGATCATTTCTACCGGGTCCAGGCCGCCGCCCCGGAACGCAAGATGCCCGCCCCCCTGTTCAAGGGCACCGTCGAGGTGCGCCGCTTCGTCGCCGACGGCCTGACCGCCGGGCGCCCCATCGTCTTTTCCGAGGCCGGCAACGATCACCGGCTGCGCGCCTATCACTACCATTTCTGGACCGAGCCCCCCATCGTCATGCTGCGCGATCAGTTGATCGACTACCTGCGCGCCGCCAACGTCGCCGCCATGGTCGTGCCGGCGGAAATGCGGGCCCGCCCGGACTTTCGCCTGACCGCCAAGATCAAACGGCTGGAAAAGGTCGTCGGCCCCCGGCCCAGCGCCGTCGCCGAACTGGAACTGGGACTGCAGGACGAAAGCAACGGCGAGATCGTCCACCTGGCCAATTACCGGCTGGAGGTGGGCGCCGCGTCGCAAAGCGTCGGCGATGCCGTCATCGCCATGAACAAGGCGGTGACGGAAATCTACCGCCGCTTCGTCGCCAGCCTGCGAAAACTTCGTCCTTAAGAGTCCGCCATGAAATTCAGCATTCAACTTTCCGCCGATTATCCGGACAAAAATTATGGCGGCGACAGGGTTTACGCCGACATGATTGAGCAGGCGATACTCGGCGACCGCATGGGTTTCGACGCCGTGTCGATCACCGAGCATCATCTGGTCAATGTCCTGATGATGCCCGCCCCCCTGCAGTTCGCCGTCAAGCTGGCCGCCCATACGCAGCGGGTGAAGATCATGACCTCCATCGTCGTCCTGCCCCTGCATGACATGCGGGTCTATGCGGGCGAGGTGGTGGTCGCCGACATCCTGACCGAAGGCCGCCTGATGCTGGGCGTCGGCCGCGGGGCCTTTCGCTACGAAATGGAACGCATGGGCATCCCCATGGAGGAAACCCAGGACAGGTTCAACGAATCCCTGGATGTCCTGCAGGCCCTGCTCGGCCGCGAGGAGGTCTCGTGGGAGGGCCGTTATTACAATTTCGAGCCCCTCACCGTCATGCCCCGCCCGGTTCGCCCGGGCGGTCCCCAGATCATGATGGCGGTGCTCAACCCCGAGGGCATTTATCATTGCACCAAGCGGGGCTTTCACATTCAGACAACGCCGTTGGCCGGGAATCACCAGCTCCTGATCGATCAGGTCGGCGCCTTCAACCGGGCGAAGGAGGAAATGGGCGCGGACGGCGAACACCTGACCCTGTCCCTGTCGCGGGTCGCCCACGTGGCCGCGAACGAGGCCGACCGCCGGGCGAAAATCCGGGCCGCCCACGAATACTACAAACGCTTCGACAACGTCTTCACGGGGCCGGGGATCGTCGATGCCGGCATGATCCGTCCCATCCCCCGCGAACAGAGCATGGACGAGCTGGCGGAAAGCCTGTTGATCGGCGGCGTGCAGGAGATCACCGACAAACTCGGGCCCTACGCGGAGCTGGGCATCGACCGGGTTATTCTCAACGTCAACTTCGGCTACGCACAGTCGGAAACCCTGGACGCCCTGCAGCGTTTCGCCGAAGATGTCATGCCCTATTTCCAGAATGAGAGCCATTGACGGAGGAAGCCCCATGCCCATTCTCAGAGTCGAAATGTTCACCGGCCGCAGCCGCGAGCAAAAGCGGCAACTGGTACGCGAACTGACCGATACCTTCGTGCGGATCGCCGGCGGATCGCCCGAGGCCGTGACGGTGGTCATTTCCGACGTGGAAAAAGAGGACTGGGGCTCCGGCGGCGAACTGTGCTGCGACAAGTTCCCATGACCGACATCATCGATTGCGCCTACACCATTCAGGGCGACGGGCCGCCGCTGTTCCTCATTCACGGCATCGGCGCCGCCCGCGACGGCTGGCGCTTCGTCACCCCGGAACTGACCGACGCCTTCACCGTGGTCACCTACGACCTCAGGGGCCATGGCGCCTCGCCCCTGCCGTCCGGGCCGTTCGGCCTCGACCAATTGGTCGACGATCTGGAACGGCTGCGCCAGCGCACGGGCTTCGAGCAGGCCCATTTCGCCGGACATTCCCTGGGCGGCATGATCGGCCCCGCCTACGCCCGCAAGCACCCGGACCGGGTGCTTTCCCTGGGCCTGCTGTCGACCGCCGCCTTTCGTAACGAAGACGACGGCGCCAAGGTCCGGGGCGTCGTCCGCGCCATGCGCGAACAGGGGATCGTCAACATCCTGGAAACCCTGACCGAACGCTGGTTCACGGACGATTTTCTGGCCGCCAACCCGGACATCGTCGAGGGACGGCTGCGCCAGGTGGCGGAAACGGACCCGACGGTCTTCCTCAATGTTTTCGATATCTACGCGGAAACGGAAATGGGCCCGTGGCTTTCCGAAATCCCCCACCCCTGCCTGGTGCTGACCGGCGAAAACGACGGCGGCTGCAATCCGCGCCTGAACCGCCTGATCGACGCCGCCCTGCCCCGCTCGGAACTGCAAATCCTGCCCGGCTACCGGCATTCGATCCTGCTTGAAGCCGGTGACCGGGTCGGCAAGGCCATACGGGCGTTTATCCTCGGACTGGAAGCGACACCCGGCTGACGGCGTCAGTCCGCAGCGCCCTCCGTCCGCCCTTCCCGCCGCAGTTCCTCGATGAAGGTCAGGATGCCCTGTTCCAGTTCCCGATTCTGGGTGAGCAGGGTGGCGGCGGCTTCCTGGACCTCTTTCGCCATGTTTTCCGTCGCCCGCGCCGCCTCGGCCACGGTGGCGATGTTGCGTGACACCTCGTCCGCCCCGGTGGCCGCATCGGAGACGTGGTTGGCGATGGCCGAGGACGCGGCGTCCTGTTCCTGCATGGCCGCCGCCGCGCCGTGGGCGACATGGTTGACCTTTTCGATGATATCGCCGATCCGCTCCAGGGCGGGGACCGCCTCGCGGGTTTCCGTCTGAATGGCCCCGACTTTGTCGGAAATTTCCTCGGTGGCGTGAGTCGTCTGCCGGGCCAGGGTCTTGACCTCGGCGGCGACCACGGCGAAGCCTTTTCCGGCCTCGCCCGCCCGCGCCGCCTCGATGGTGGCGTTGAGGGCCAGCATCTGGGTTTGCCCGGCGATCTCGGTAATCAACTGCAGGACCTGGTCGATGGAACCGGCGGCCTCGGCGAGGGCGTGCATCTTTTCGTTCGCCCGTTCCGTTTCCGTCACCGCCTCGCTGGAAATATTCGAAACGTCCAGCATCTGCGCCGCCATTTCCGCGATCAGAGTCGTCAATTGGCCACCCGCCTCGGACGCCGTGCCGGCGCTTTCGGTGACCTTCTTCGTCGCCGCCGAAACCGCGCTACTGCGGTCGGACGTCTGCAGGGCGTTGGCGCTCATGGTATCGGATGCGCCATGCAGATGGTCGATCAACTCGGTAATCGACTGCATGGCCTTGGAGACGCGGCCCTCCAGGTCCTCGGCCATGGTCACCATGGCCTGACGCCTCTCGGCCCGGGCCCGGCTTTCCGCCTCCCGCCGTTCCTGCTGATGGCGTCTCGATTCCAGGGCGTTTTCCTTGAACACCTGAAGCGCCTTCGACATATGCCCGATCTCATCGTCCCGGTCGACCACCGGGGTTTCCGTGCTCAGATCACCACCGGCGAGCCGCGTCATGCCCTGGGTCATTTCCTTCAGGGGCTTGGTCACCATGCGGCGGATAATCAGAATGCTGAACAAGACGGCGATCAGCAACGCGGCCAGGGTCAGGGGCGCGATGGCGATCAGGACCTCCTTCCACAGCCCCCCGAGGGCCTTGGCGTCCAAGGCGAGCAGACCTCGCCGCCGCCGGGGTTGCCGGTGGGCAGGCGCAGATGAAGCTTCCAGCTCTTGCCGTCGAGCCAGTAATCGCCGGTCCAGGCGTCGATGGCTGGGCGGGGGTGCTCCGCCATGAATACGGCCGCCGCCTCGCGGTCATGGCGGTACTTGTCCAGCTTGCCCCGCAATTCCTTGGCGATGCGGGCTACTTTTTTATATTTCTTGTGGCTGCTCGGGAGCTTCTTCAGGGCCTTTTCGGCCTTCGCCAGCTTTTTCGTCAGCTTGCTTTCATGATCGTCGGGAAAGGCGGTGCGGATGACCGTTCCGAGGGCGGCGTCGTAGATCAGCCCGAAGGGCTTGCCGCCCTGGTCCGTCCGCCCCTCGACGACAAGGAACAGCAGGCGGGGATTGGCCTTGAACAGGTCGATGGCGGCCCGGTCCTGACTGTTGGCGTAGTTGCCGCCGCCGACGGACAGGCGCATCAGATTGACGATGGGCCGGGCCCCGGTGCGGGCCATCTCGATGGAATGACGGGTGAAGGTCTCGTACTCGTCGACATAACGAAACACCCCGAGGGCGACGCTCAGGGTCACCAACAGGACCACCGGCAGACCAACGGCCAGATTGGTCAGACTGATCCTGGTCAGAAACCCCACGGCATGCCCTCCCTGCCCATGGAACCCTTGCCGGCCCTAAGGCGCGGCCCGGCAGATACCGGCGACACAGGCGTCGCCGTAACCGGAATGGCAAGTGGTGCAAACCGCCGGAGCGAGGGACGGATGGGCGTCGGAGACGTCGGTTCCGTCGAAGGTGAAGGCGCCGTACTGAGGCTCGCCCAGCAAATGGTCGGTGACCAGGATGACGCCGGCGTCGATCAGTTCGATCACCCCCGTCGGGCCGTCGGCATAATCGCCGCTGCGGGCCTTGAAGGCTTCGGCCTGGGCGGAATGGATGCGGATATTGTAGGCGGAACCGGCACCGTCGGCGATCCAGTTATAGGTTTTCACGGTTTCCTGAACCACCGGCGGCAGGTCGGCGGGCACGGGGGTATCCTTGCCCGGAATGGCCCCCTCGCCGACGATGGGCCAATCACGCCAGTCCTGGGGAAATTCCGCATCGGATCCCGCTTCGGCGGGAACCGTGGCCAGCAGGCCGAAAAGCACGGCGAAAGCCGCCAGCAAATGGGTTTTCATTTCTTATCTCCTTCTCGCGGTGCGGGTTCGAACGACTTTACCTATCCTTTGGTAAGTTCGGTCAACTCCCCTGGATTTCAAGGGTTTTTATCAGGATGATAAATTTCACACCGCCCCCTCGTCATTAGACTACCAGCATTGCCGGTGACCGACAAGCAACCGACGCGGGACCGGGGTGAGCATTATTCCCGCAAACGCTGGTGGAAGATGAACCCCAGGAAATTGAGTATCACCTGCGCCGCCAGCATGGCGGTGATGCCGGACGGATCGTAGTCGGGGGCGACCTCGACCAGGTCCATGCCGACGACGTCGCCTTTCCGGCTCAGGCCCTGGAGGATTTCCAGGACCTCGTAATAGAGGAAACCGCCGTGGCTGGGGGTGCCCGTGCCCGGCGCGATGGAAGGGTCGAAGCCGTCGATGTCGATGGTCACGTAATAGCGTTTGCCGTCGGGGATTCGCGCCAGCACCCCCTCCGCCCCCAGGCGCCGCACGTCGCGCACGGAGAGAATGTCCGAACCGGCGGCGCGGGCGTCGTCGTAGTCGTCGCGGTTCGACGAGGAGACATTGCGGATGCCCATCTGGGTCATCCCCGTGACCCAGTCCATTTCCGAGGACCGGCGCAGGCAGTTGCCGTGGCCGTAGCGGACCCCGTGGCGTTCGTCGACGAAGTCGAGATGGGCGTCGAAATGCACCACGTGGACCGGTTCCTGTTCGGAAAACGCCGCCATCACCGGGGCGTGAACGGCGTGGTCGCCGCCCAGCACCACCGGCATGGCGCCGGCTTTCAGGATCGCCCGCACCGCCGCTTCCGTGTTGGCGTGGCTTTGCTGGGTGTCCGTGTGGACGATGTCGGCATCCCCGATGTCGACGATGCGCACCCGGTCCATGGGCAGATAGGTGACGTCGTCCTCGTGATCGTAGGCGCCGCCGTGGCCGAAGGAAAACAGGGTCGAGGCCTCGCGGATGGCGCGCGGGCCGAAACGGGCGCCGGGACGGTACTGGGTGCCCATGTCGAAAGGCACGCCCAGCACGGCCACATCGGCGTCGATGGCGTCCCAGTCCAGACACGGCGGGCGCTTGGCGAAGGTGCAATGGCCGACGAAGGGCAGATTCAGCCGGCCGTTTTCGTAAGTGTTGTCGGCCATGACGGTTGGCTCCTATTCGATGTCCAGGGCGCGCTTGTAGAGGTCGAGGATTTCCTCCTGTTCGCGCCGGTCCGACTGATCCATCTTGCGCAGGCGCACCACCTGGCGGATCACCTTGACGTCGAATCCGGTGCCCTTGGCCTCCGAATACACCTCCCGGATATCCGCCGCGAGAGCCGCCTTTTCCTCTTCCAGCCGCTCAATTCTTTCAACAAAGGACCGCAACCGGTCCGCGGCGATTCCGCCAACTTCCGTCATCTTCGACTCCTGAAAAAAAATGTCCGGCGCGCAAGATAAGCCCCGCGGCCATCCTCTACAACCCCCTGACGGTTCCCGCGATCAGCATGTCGACGACCTCGTTGAGGGCTTCGGCCCGGCTCTTTCCCGCCTCCACCGCCCGATAGTAGGTGGCCAATTGCAGGTGGGCGCTGGTGCCGTGGCTGATGATCTCAGGCAGGCGGCGGATTTCCGCCGTGCAGTCGAGCGCGTCGGCGTCCTCGGCCACCAGGGAGATCAGTTCGTCGAGCAGGTCGGCGCTGGCCGCCATTTCCGACTTGCCGAAATCCAGCAGCCCCTCGTCCAGGCCGTAGCGCTGCGCCCGCCAGCGGTTCTCGTTGATCAGCATGTTGGCGTAGCGCCGCCAGCGCTGGTTGTCGCGGCGGAGCCGGTAGAGCATGCGGATGATGCACTGGAACAGGGCGGCGATGGAGAGCGTGTCCTCGATATAAGTGCAGACGTCGGTGATGCGCATCTCCAGGGTCGGATAGGCCCGCGAGGGCCGGATGTCCCACCACAGCATGGAGGCGTCCTTGATGGTGCCCGCCTTGACCAGGACGCCGACATGGCGGCTGTATTCGGCGAAGGAATCGAAGCGTTCCGGCAATCCCGTGCGCGGCAGTTCGTCGAAAACGCTAAGACGGTAGGACTTGAGCCCCGTGTCCTCGCCGCGCCAGAACGGCGAAGACGTGCTGAGGGCGAGAATATGCGGCAGGAAATAGCTGGCCTGGTTCATCAGGTCGATGCGCAGTTCGTCGTCGTCCAGGCCCACATGCACATGCATGCCGCAGATCAGCAGCCGCCGGGCCACCGCCTGCATGTCGTTGGCGAGGATATGATAGCGTTCCTTGTCGGTGTGATGCTGCGCCTGCCATTCGGAAAACGGGTGGGTCGAGGCGGCGATGGGGGCGAGGCCGTGACGGCGGGCGATTTCGGCGACGGTGCCTCGCAGGTGGCAAAGCTCGCGTCGGCCATCGGCGATGGTCCCGCAGATGCCGGTCGCCACCTCGATCTGGGATTTCAGGAACTCCGGCTTGACCAGCTCACCCAGCCGTTCCTCGCATTCCGTGAACACCCCTTCCGGCGGATCGATGGCCAGGTCCCGGGTTTCCGGATCGACGAGCAGGTATTCCTCCTCGATGCCGATGGTGAAGGACGGCTCTTTATCGGTGATCATCCCCTTCCTCCCCGCTCAGAAATGTTCGACTTTGTGCAGGCTGGGCTGGGCCAGGATGTCGACGAAGACCTCGGCCAGCAGGTCGGCCCAGTGATGCGCCCCGGCGCGGCTTTCGATCAAATCCTGACGAATCTCCACGGCGCAATTGGGAAGCCCCGCGGCGGCGGCGTGAAAGTCGATGGTGTAGGCGATGTCCTTGCCCGAATAGGGTTCGTTGTCGCCGACGTGATAGCACCCGCCATGGGCGGTGCGAAGCTTGTCGAGCAGGGGCACCGCCAGCCGCGGGTCCCGGTTCCACAGCACGCCGATGTCCCAGTAGCGGTCCTCGCCGCCCAAGGACGGGGTGAAGCTGTGAATGGAGAACAAAGCCGGGGCCGGGCCGCGCCGCCACAGATGGGCCAGGGCGTTGGCGACGGCGTGGTGATAGGGCCAGAAGAAGCTTTCCACCCGTTGTTCCTGTTCCGCCTCGGTCAGGCCGATATTGCCGGGAACCATCGTCGAATCGCTGATTTCCGGGATCGAGCCCGGATCGCCCGGCTGCCGGTTGACGTCGATCAGCAGGCGGGAATAACCGGCGAGAACCGCCGCCGCGTCCAGTTTCTCCGACATCCGCCGGGTCACCTCGGCGGCGCCGATGTCCCAGGCGATGTGACGCTCAAGGGCCTCTTCCTCCAGGCCGATGCGGCCCATGGCGTGGGGAAAGGCCCGCGAGGCGTGGTCGCAAATCAGCAGCATGGAGGCGGCGCCGTCCGGGTTGAGGACCCGGTAGGGCGGCGGATCGCCCTCGCCGATCAGGGTCGGTGCGGCCGGTTCCGGCATATCTTTCATCATAACGCCTGTATACCCCAATTTCGCCGTCAATGGAGGCCTGTTTTTGAATTCTCTGGCGGTGGCGGCGAAATGCCGTTAAGAGCCTGTGATGAGCGATCAAACAGAAACCGAGACCGCCGCCGACGGCGGCGTATTGGAGGCCGATTCAAACGGCCAGGGATGGGCCCTGCTGGCGCTGATCGGTGGCTCGGTCAGCCTGGGCCTGTCGCCCATCTTCGTGCGTCTCAGCGAACTGGGACCGACGGCGACCGCCTTTCACCGCGCCTTCCTGGCCCTGCCCGCCCTGTGGCTGTGGAGCGCCCTGGAACACAAACGCCTCGCCGCGGCCGGGGACCGGCGCGAAACCGGCCCCCGGGCGGCGACGGGGCGGGATTACGCCCTGATGGCCCTGGCCGGCTTCTTTTTCGCCGGCGACCTCGCCTTCTGGCACTGGTCCTTGCAATTCACCACCGTCGCCAACGCCACCCTGCTGGCCACCCTGGCGCCGATCTGGGTGACCCTGGGCTCGTTCGTGCTGTTCCGGGAACGCTTTTCCAAGACCTTCCTGTTCGGTCTCGCCGTCGCCATCGCCGGCGGCGGCGTCCTCATGGGCGACAGCCTGCGCCTCGACACGGGCCGCCTGTTCGGCGATTTTCTCGGCCTCGTCACCGGCATGTTCCTGGGCGCCTACATGATGACCGTGGGACGGCTCAGGGCGCATTTCCCGACGGCCATGATCATGCTGCTCAGCACCGCCGTCACCGCCGCCCTGTTGCTGCCGGTGACCTGGCTGTCCGGCGAGGGCATGATCGCCGCCACCCTGAGCGGCTGGGCGGTGCTGTTCGCCCTCGCCCTGCTGAGCCAGGTCGGCGGCCAGGGGGCCATCGCCTACGCCCTGGCCCATCTGCCGTCCGCCTTCACCTCCGTCGCCATGCTGCTGGAGGGGGTCGCCGCCGTGTTCCTGGCCTGGATCATCCTTTCCGAGGCCCTGGGCCCGGTGCAGCTTTTGGGGGCCTCGGTCGTCGTCGGCGGCATCATGCTGGCCCGGCGCGGGTCGCTCGGCGGGGCCCGGTCATGACCGGGCGGGCGAGGAACGGCTTTTATCCGTGGCTGGTCTGGGGGCTGGCCGCCGCTTTCTACTGCTACGGCTTTTTCCAGCGGGTCGCCCCCAGCGTCATGATCGACGAGCTGATGCGCGATTTCGCCGTCAGCGCCGCCGTTCTCGGCAACCTGTCGGCCTTTTACTTCTACGCCTACGCCAGCCTGCAACTTCCCATCGGCGTCATGGTCGACCACTGGGGGGCGAAGCGGATGCTGATCGGGGCGGCGTTGCTGTGCGCCGCCGGCAGCCTGCTGTTCGCCCGCGCCGACGACCTGACCATGGCCTATCTGGGACGGCTGATGATCGGCGCCGGGGCCGGTTTCA
Organism: uncultured Thalassospiraceae bacterium; assembly: GCA_964344645.1. Classification (GTDB taxonomy): domain Bacteria; phylum Pseudomonadota; class Alphaproteobacteria; order Rhodospirillales; family JABHCV01; genus JACNJU01. Next base: position 3,345 of record CAYFOJ010000033.1, on the reverse strand, counting down.
CCTGGGTCGGCACGCTGAAGCTGGCCGCCCAATGGCTGCCGCCCAGGCGCTTCGCCCAGGTGACCGGCATGACCCTGATGATGGGCATGATCGGCGCCGTTGCCGGACAGGCCCCGCTGGCCGCCGCCGTCGGCGTTTTCGGCTGGCGCGGCGCCCTTGCCGCCGCCGCCGCCTTCGCCCTGATCATGGCCGCGCTGATCTGGCTGATCGTCCGAGACGGCGAGTCTTCCCGCCCCGTCCCCGCCCCAGCCGAGGGCGGCGGCGGGAACAATCCGGGGCTTCTTCAGGGCCTGGTCTCGTGCCTGAAGACCCCGCAAAGCTGGTTCGCCTCCCTTTTCGGCGGCGCCATGGCCGCCCCCATTCTCGCCTTCGCCGGGCTTTGGGGCGTCCCTTACCTGATGCAGACCTACGGCCTGAGCCGCCCGGAAGCCGCCGCCTCCACCTCGTTGATGCTCATCGGCTGGGGCATCGGCGCGCCCCTGACGGGATGGATTTCCGACCGCATCGGGTTTCGCCGCCTGCCCATGCTGATCAGCGCCGTCGCCGCCCTGGCGGTGATCACGGCCCTGCTCTATATCCCCGACCTGCCCCTGGCCGCCGCCCGCGCCCTGCTGTTCCTGCACGGTCTGCTCAACGGCGGCATGGTCATCGCCTTCGCCATGATCCGGGAACACAACACGCCGGAAGCCGCCGGTGCCTCTCTCGGCTTCGCCAACACCATGGTGATGGCCTCCGGCGCCATTTTCCAGCCCTTCATCGGCTGGCTGCTGGACCTCAACTGGGACGGCGCCACGGCCGGCGGTTCGCGGCTTTATACCACGGAAAACTATGAAACCGCCTTCCTGAGTCTGGTCGTCTGCGGCGTCGCCGCCATCGTCATGGCCTTGCTGACGCGGGAAACACGCTGCCGCAATGTCTTTGAAAAATAAGACAAAAATCATCCTCCAGAAAAAATAATTCCGGTCCGGCGAAAAAAATCGAAAAAACCTGTTGACCGATACATTAGAGATTGCTAAATAAGTGACACCTAATATATACGGTTAGTCAATAGCCGAACACCAACATCACTTGATCGATATCTTCACCCCGACGAGGGAAACCGACTCGGAAAACAAAATTAGAGAGACAAAAGAGGAATAGACCCATGAACACCATCTTTAAAGCCATCGCGATTGCCGGCGTCGTCGGCGCCACCGCCATCTCCGCTTCCGACGCTTCCGCTTGGGGCTGGGGCCCCGGCAACGGCTGGAACAACGGCTGGGGCAACAACGGCTGGGGCGACGGAAACGGCAGCGGTTCCTTCTCCATGAACTTCTCCGGCAACTCCAACGTTCGCGGCAACGGCTATGGCAACGGCTACGGTTACGACGGCCCCGCCTATGGCTATGCGCCCTACGGCCATCCCCCGGTTGCCCCCTTCGCCGCCCCGAGCGCCACGGAACAGACCATTACCTCGGAAGACACCCTGGAAAAGTCCAACGCCGTTCAGCAGGCCGTTCCCACCGCGCCGGCCGCGCCGGTCGCCCCCCTCTACGCCGCGCCCGGCTACTATCCCTATGGCAACGGCTGGGGCAACAACGGCTGGGGTAACGGCTGGGGCAACGGCACCGGCAACGGTTCCTTCTCCATGAACTTCTCCGGCAACTCCAACGTTCGCGGCAACGGCTATGGCAACGGCTATGGCTACAACGCCCCCTACTACGGCTATGCCCCGTACGGTTATGCGCCCGTCGCCGTTCCCGCCCCGGTTGCTCCGCAGCCCGCGGCCGAATAAGACGCGACGTATGTTCCGAGTGTCCGGCGGCTTCCCCCCGCCGCCGGACACCGGAATTTTTTTTGTTTTCGCCCCGGTGTGATGGTTCCCCAATCACACGACACCGAAGAACCAGGAGCCTCCCATGGCCCATGAATTGACCCAGATTTCCGGAATCGGCGACGCCGCCGCCGGCCGCCTTTCCGACGCCGGTTTCGCCACCATTGAAGACATCGCCCGGGCCACCCCCGAGAGCCTTGGCGCGGTACATGGATTCGGCCCGGCCCGGGCCGCCACCATCATCGCCGCCGCCCGTGGCCTCGTCGACGTGGACGAGGCGGAAGAGGCCGCCGCCGAAATCGAGGCCCCGGCCGCCCCGGAACCCGAAGCAGACCCCATCATCGTTGATGTGAAAGAGGACGATCAGACCATGACCGAAAAAACCGAAACCGAAACCGAAACCCAGGTCGACCCCGTCGTCGCCGACGCCGCCAACAAGAAATTCGCCGCCCTGCGCAAGCCGCAGACCCTGGCCGTGGCCGCCGCCGTAGTCGCCGGTGGTCTCGCCGCCGCCAACGCCGAAACGGTCGGCGGCTTTTTCGATTACCTGAGGACCGCCGTTCCCCCCATCGCCGCCACCGACGACGCGGTCGAGGAGAAAACCGAAGTCGCCGCCCTGACGCCGACGGTTCCGGTCGCCGCCGAGACCCCCGCCGCCAAGGCCGCCCCGGCCCCGGCCAAGCAGGCGAAAACCGCCGCCCCCAAGGCCAAGGCTCCGACGACGGCCAAGGCCCCGGCGACGGCTCCCCGGCAGGCCGCCCACGGCATGCGTCCGTACTATCCGGTCTACGCCCCCTGGAACGCCACCCCCTGGAACAACGCCTACTACGGCAACGGCGCCGGCAACGGCCAGGGAACCTTTTCCGTCAACATGACGGCGAAAGGCAAAACCGCCGCCAACGGCTACGGCTACCAGCATCTGCGCCCGGTGTACGCCCCGGCCTACGGCTACGTTCCTTACGCCTACCCGCAGCCCCTGGCCCAGCGCCCCGCCGCCAAGCCCGCGAAGCAGAAATAAGCGACGCGGTCATGACTTTCCCCGCCGCACGTTCCCTCCCCGGGCGCGTGCGGCGTAGGGATTCCGGCTTGTAAATTGACGTCATTTCTGGGATGAAGGCGCGATGATGACAGCGAAGGACCAAGACATGGCCGACCAGGGGTGCGGAGGCATGGACCTGAACCGCCTGCAATACAACGCCGCCCGGGCGAGCAACCTGCTGAAGGCCATGAGCAATCAGAACCGGCTGATGATTCTCTGCCACCTATCAAGCGGCGAGAAATGTGTCAGCGAACTGGAAAAGGGCATCGGCCTCAGCCAATCGGCCCTGTCCCAGCATCTGGCCCTGCTGCGCAAGGACAAACTGGTGGAAACCCGCCGGGATTCCCAGACCATCTATTATTCCCTGTCCGGCGACGAGGCGATTTCCGTCATCCACACCCTGTACGGCCTGTACTGCCCGGCCGACATCGCCAAGGCCTAGAGCAACCTGCGTTTGTTCAAACGCAGATAAGTTGCTCTATCTTATTGATAA
>CAYFOJ010000032.1:0-31499 GCA_964344645.1 uncultured Thalassospiraceae bacterium | reverse complement strand
CATTAGACAACGAAGATTGATTGCGGCCAGAAGAAATGAACGACACCGCCGACCGGAATGAAGACGCGACGGACGACTTTCTTGCCTTTCAGGAAAAAGTCGAAGGCACCAATATCAACACCCAAACCCTTCTGGCGACGGATTATCTCAATCATTTCAACGAGATCGTCATGATTCTGGAAATGGTTCCGGACATGCCGGAATTGCTGGAGGATGCCAGGGAATGGCAACCGAGAGGCTACCAGGAGCACATGCTCGCCAGTTCCTTTTCCGACCGGGAACTGGCGGCGGAAGCCTATAATCACGTTCCGGCGGAATTTCGCGAAGCCTTCGAACACACCATCGCCCAGATCGATCTTCTCATCGCCAACGCCGTCCAACACCAGGAAAACGACCTGGCCCGGGAGGACATGGAATTACTGCGCGAGCATACGTCCTCTCTCCTGCGCGCGGTCCAGCATCTGATGGACATCGCCAGCGGCATCATCCACGGTAGCGCCAGAACCATGGATCAGAAGGAAATCGACCTGCTGATCGGCTGAGTCTACTGCCGCCGCCAGGTGGTTCCCTCGGGACCGTCCTCCAGGACGATGCCCCGGGCCGCCAGTTCGTCGCGGATTCGGTCCGATTCGGCGAAATCCTTGTCGGCCCGGGCCTGCTTGCGCCGGGCGATCATCTCTTCGATGGCCCCTTCGTCCAGCCCATCATCGCCGCCGGCGCGCCCTTTCAGCCAGTCTTCCGGCGTCTCTTCCAACAGGCCCAGCATGGCGCCGGCGGCCAGCAGGGCCGCCCCGGCTTGGCCGTCCCCGGCACGGGCCAGCCCGGCCAGCCGGTCCATCTCGGCGATGGCCAGGGGGGTGTTCAGGTCGTCGGCCAGGGCCGCCCGCACCGCCTCCGGGGCCGCCGCCCCCGCTTCCACGCCGCCGATGACCCGGTACCAGCCGTCCAGTTTGCGTTTCGCCTCGGCGATGCCCGCCTTGGTGAAGTCGAGGGGCTGGCGGTAATGGGTACCCAGCAGGGTCAGGCGAATGGCCTCGCCCGGGAATTCCCGCAACAAATCATGCACCGTGTAGAAGTTGCCGAGGCTCTTCGACATCTTCTCCCCTTCCGCCATCAGGTAGCCGTTGTGCATCCATACCTTGGCCATGCGTTCGCTGCCGTGGCTGCAGCGGCTTTGCGCGATTTCATTCTCGTGATGGGGAAAGATCAGGTCCTGGCCACCGCCGTGGATATCGAACTCCTCGCCCAGATACTTGCCGCTCATGGCCGAGCATTCCAGATGCCAGCCGGGCCTGCCGAAGCCCCAGGGGCTGTCCCAGCCGGGCTCGCCCCCGCCCGAGGGCTTCCACAGCACGAAGTCGGCCGGGTCGCGCTTGTAGGGGGCCACCTCGACACGGGCGCCGGCGATGATCTCGTCGCGATTGTGGCCCGAAAGCTTGCCGTAGCCGTCCCATGAGGAAACGGAAAACAGCACATGACCCTCCGCTTCGTAGGCATGCCCCTTGGCGATCAGGGTTTCGATCATCGCCGTCATCTCGGGAATGTGCTCGGTGGCGCGGGGCTCGATCACCGGCTCCAGGGCGTTCAGGGCGGCCATGTCCCGGTGGAAGATCTCGGTCGTGCGTTCGGTGATGGCGCGGATATCCTCGCCGGTTTCCGCCGCCTTGGCGTTGATCTTGTCGTCCACGTCGGTGATGTTGCGCACGTAGGTGACCCGGGGATAGACGCCGCGAAGCAAACGGTAGAGGACATCGAACACGACCACCGGGCGGGCGTTGCCGATATGGGCCAGGTCGTAGACCGTGGGGCCGCAGACGTACATCCGCACATGGCTTTCGTCCAGGGGGACGAAGGCCTCCTTGCTCCGGCTCAGCGTGTTGTGAAGCTTGATTTCCATGTTATCCCTTTAGCCGTTGCAGGGCCCGCCGCCGCCCGATCAGGGGCAGCAGATACTTCAATTCCGGCCCGTGGTCCAGCCCGGTGAGGGCCTGACGCAGGGGCAGGAACAGCTCCTTGCCCTTGCGCCCGGTTTCCTGCTTCACCGCGTCGGTCCAGGTTTTCCACGAGGTCTCGTCCCAGGGTTCCGGTTTCAGCAGCTCCGCCGCCCGGGCGGCGAAGGCGGCGTCGGCGATGACCGGCTGGATATCGCCGAAACAGACTTCGTGCCATTGCGAAACGTTGTCGAACCGCTCGAGATTGGCCCGCACCGCGTTCCAGAACGGGGCGTCCGCATGTTCCAGTCCGAGGGCGACCAACCGCGGATTGGCGTCTTCGAAAATGGTCCGGTGCAGCAGGGCGGCGTTGAGAACCTGCAGGTGTTCCGGGTCGAACTTGGGCGTGCCCCGTCCGCTGTGGCCGATGTCGAAATCCGCCGCCAGGGCGGCCAGACTGGGCCTGGGTTCGATGGCGTCGGAGGTGCCGATATGGGCGAGATAACTGTTCAGGGCCATGGCCTCGACGCCGTCTTCCCGAAGCGAGGCCAGGGTCATGGAGCCGAGACGCTTGGACAGGCCCTTGCCGCCGATATCGGTCAGCAGCGGCGTATGGGCGAAAACCGGCGGCGTCGCCCCGAGGGCCCGGAACAATTGTATCTGCACCGCCGTGTTGGCGACGTGATCCTCGCCCCGGATCACGTCGGTGACGCCCATGTCAATGTCGTCGACGGCGGACGGCATCATGTAAAGGTAGCTGCCGTCGCCGCGCACCAGCACCGGATCGCTCAGGTTGGCGCCGTGAAAATGCACCGGACCGCGCACCAGGTCGTCAAAGTCGATGTCCTCGTGATCGAGCATGAAGCGCCAATGGGGGCGCCGGCCTTCCTCCTCATACGCCCTGCGCTGGGCGTCGTCGAGGGACAGGGCCGCGCGGTCGTAGATGGGCGGCTTGCCCCGGGACAAAAGCCGCTTGCGGCGGTATTCCAGCTCTTCCGGCGTCTCGTAACAGGGGTAGACCCGGCCCGAGGCCTTCAGTTGCTCCAGGGCTTCCCGGTAACGCTCCATGCGGGCCGACTGGTGTTCGATGCGGTCCCATTCCAGGCCGAGCCAGAGCAGGTCCTCCTGGATGGCCTCGGCGAATTCTTCGGTGGAACGCTCCCGGTCCGTATCGTCGAGGCGGAGGATGAATTGCCCACCCCTGGAACGGGCGTGCAGCCAGTTGGCCAAGGCCATGCGGGCGTTGCCCACGTGCAGCCGCCCGGTCGGGCTGGGCGCGAAGCGGACGATGGTCATTGGGGCTCCCCCTTATAGCCTGTGAAACCGTTGGTGATGGGATAACGCCGGTCCTTGCCGAAGGCCCGCGAGGAGATCTTCACCCCCGGCGGCGCCTGCCGGCGCTTGTATTCGGCCCCGTCGAGGAGGCGCCAGACCCGTTCCACGGTCTCCGGCGCATGGCCCCGCCCGGCGATTTCCCGGGCCGACAGTTCCGCCTCGATCAAGCCGTGCAGGATGTCGTCCAACTGGTCGTAGGGCAGCAGGCTATCCTCGTCCTTCTGGTCGGGCTTCAGTTCCGCCGATGGCGGCTTGCTGATGACCCTGCCGCCCATCACCGGGCCACGGGGCCCGAGGGCGTCGTCCGGGCAATGGCCGTTGCGCCATTGCGACAGGGCGAACACCGTCGTCTTGTAGAGATCCTTCAACACGGAATAGCCGCCGCACATGTCCCCGTATAGCGTCGCATAACCGACGGACATTTCCGATTTGTTGCCCGTGGACAGCACCATGTAACCGAACTTGTTGGACAGCGCCATCAGGGAGATGCCCCGGGAGCGGGCCTGAACGTTTTCTTCCGTGGTGTCGGCGGCCCGGTCCTCGAAATGGGGCGACAGCATGGCCTCGAAGGCGGCCATGGCCGGTTCGATGGAAATGCTGTCCAGGCGGCAGTCCAGCAGGCGGGCGACTTCCGCCGCGTCCTCCAGGCTTTCCGTCGAGGTATAGGGCGAGGGCATCATCACGCAATGGACTCGTTCCGCCCCCAGGGCATCGACGGCAACGGCGGCGCTGAGCGCGCTGTCGATGCCGCCGGAAAGCCCGATCAGGACCCCGGGGAAGCGGTTCTTGTTGACGTAATCGCGAAGCCCGAGGGTGATCGCCCGGTAGATTTCCTCCATGCCTCCCGGATGGACGGCGATTTCGCCACCACCGCAAGTCCAGTCGTCCCCTTCGCGCCGCCACTCGGTTTCGCGCACCCGGACGGTCCAGGATTCCTCGCGTAGCTTCAGCGCGCCGTCCCGCCCCATGACGAAGCTGTCGCCGTCGAAAACCAGTTCATCCTGACCGCCGACCAGATTAACGTAGATCAGCTCCAGGCCGGTTTCCGCCACCCGGGCCCTGGCGTAGTCGAAGCGGGCGGTCTTTTTCTCCACGTCGAAGGGAGAACCGTTCAGGACGATCAGCAGTTCGGCGCCGTCCCGGGCCAGGCTCCGCGAAACGTCGGGCCGCCACATGTCCTCACAAATCATCACCCCCAGCTTATGGCCCCGGAATTCCATCACCCGGGGCCCGTCGGCGGCGGCGAAAACGCGCTTTTCGTCGAACACCCCGTAATTGGGCAGGTCGCACTTGAAATTCTCGGCCAGAATCTCCCCCCGGCCGATCAGCAGGACCGCGTTGTAAAGGCGTCCGTCCCGCCGCCAGGGGACGCCCAGCAGGACGGCGGGGCCGCCGTCGGCGGTCTCCCGGGCGAAGGCCCGGACCCGGTGCTCGACCGCCTCCTGAAAGGACGGCTTCAGGACCAGGTCTTCCGGCGGATAGCCGCAAACGACCAGTTCGCCGGTCACCAGCAAGTCGGTGTCGGCGGCCTCAACGCGGGCGGCGCGGACCAGGTCAAGGTTGCCGTCAATGTCGCCGACGGTCGGATTCAACTGGGCCAGGGCGATGGTCAGAGTCTCGGTCATGTCTTCCATTCCTTAACGGAAACCGGAGCCTAGCGTAATCTTTGAACCTGAATCACACGACATCAATAAATTATGTGGCCTGCTTATCCCAGAAATACGCATGCGTATTTCTGGGGCAGGACACTATGCGTCCCCCCTCGGCCTGTCAACGCCCGCCGATGGCGAACAATCAGTCCTTGACGATTTGGCGTATCGGAGTCACTACTTACACAACCTTATATAGTTGCAGCCGTGCCGCCTGAACAGGCGTCGCGGGTAACGACAGACAATGACGAGGCCCGCCATGCGCCGTTTCCAAGCCGCCCTGATCCTGTCGCTTTTCGCCCTGACGGGATGCGAGACCCCGCCCGGCGACGAAGTCGCCGTCCGCTTTTTCAACGACATCGCGTTCCGTGGCTCCCCCGGCGGTTACCCCATGGCAGGCCAGGCCATCCTCGACACCGATTACGCCAAACACCGCATGTACCGCTGGGAAGAGGAATTGCGGGTCGAGTTGAGCGGGGAGGTGACGGCGGAATACCGGGAACTGGCGGAAGCCGCGGTCAATCGGATGAACGAAGTGACCGGCCACCCGGCCAGGGTGCTCAAGGACGGGGAAGACGACGCCAATTTCTTCGTCGAGTTCGTCGACAAGAAAAACTTCAACGTCCAGCGGACCGAGGCGGTGCCCTGCTACGCCCAGGATTTCGGCGACATGACCATCACCAAGGTGGAAATCAAGATCAGCGTCGAGGACCCGACGTTTGCCAGATATTGCGTCGCCCATGAACTGTACCACGGATTCGGGCTCGCCCATTCCAACCTGGTCCGCTCGGTCATCAGCCGCAAAAGCAACGAGGACCGGCTCACCTTCTGGGACGAGTTGGCCTTGCGGACGTTTTACGACCCCCGGCTGAAATCCGGCATGACCCGCAAGGAAGCCATGCCCATCGCGCGCCGCATCATCCTTCAGGAACTCGCCAAGTAGCAAAGGGACCCCATCATGAAGAATCCCCTCCGGCTCGCTTCCGCCCTCGCCGCCCTCGGCCTGCTATCCGCCTGCGTCACCGCGACACCGGTGGGACGCACGGTCATTACCGAGGAGGAAAGCAAGATCGTCTTTTACGACCCGCAAACGACCCGGATGGAGTCCAGGTTCTACCGGGAAAAATCTGTCGGGCGAGGGCACCGCTATTATCTGAGCACCTGGATGCACCCTTCCAAGTCCTTTCCGCAGGCGCGGATTTTCTATACCGAACTGGTCGACGGCTATCATTACCCGAAAGCGGCCACGCCGTCGGAGGGAATCGACAACCTCAACTTCGGCGAGGAGACGGAGATTCGAAAATTCGATAAAGGCACGACGAAAACCGTCCTCGGCAAGGTCAAATACCAACGCTTCAGCGCCGGGCCCGCCTCCTGCATCGCCTTCACCCGGTTCTGGAAAGACCGCTACGTGACCGACACGATCACCGCCGGCAACAAATCCGTCGAGGGGCATTTTTGCGCCGCCAGCGGCAAAATCCTTCCCGTTTACCGCATCCGAGAAATTCTCCACAACATCGGCATCGTCGGCACGGCCCTCCCGCAGCCGTCGGAAGAATGGAAGCGGGGCAAGGCGAAGAACGAGAAGAAGAAAGCCATGGAAATCCCCATCGCCCTTGAATGGCCCGCCCTGGGGGCCGATGTCTCCGGAAAATTCCTCGTTGACGCCCTGAGCACCTCGGGGAAAGTCTGGCTCTCTCCCGGGCGGGGCGTCAACTGCGCGGGGGACTGGAAAACCCTGTCCGGGGTCCGCGGCTCCAGCGACCCGGCCCGGGGCGAATGGTCGGTGCTGTGCAACAACGGCCTGACGGCGAAGGGAGACTTTCTCTTTGACCACCACCGGGCGGTGTCGGGAAGCGGCCGGGACTCGGACGATAACCCGATCTCCTTCTCCCCGCCGTCAACCGGTTAGCGCCCCCGTTCCTCCTTCAGGGCCTCGGCGATCAGGAAGGCCAGTTCCAGGGACTGCTTGGCGTTGAGGCGCGGGTCGCAATGGGTGTGGTAGCGGGCGCTCAGGTCCGCTTCCGTGATGGCCTGGCCGCCGCCGACGCATTCGGTGACATCCTGTCCCGTCATCTCGAAATGAACGCCGCCGGCGTGACTGCCCTCGGCCTTGTGGACGGCGAAGAAGCCCCGCACCTCCTGCAGAATCCTGTCCACGGGACGGGTTTTGTAGCCGTTTGAGCTTTTCACCGTGTTCGCGTGCATGGGATCGCAGGCCCAGACCACGGTCCGTCCCTCGCTTTGCACGGCGCGGATCAGCGGCGGCAGCATGCTTTCGATCTTGTCCGCCCCCATGCGGACGATCAGGGTCAGCCGTCCGGCCTCGTCCTCGGGGTTGAGCAGATCGATCAGGCGGATCAGGTCGTCTCCGTCCATGGTCGGGCCGACCTTGACGCCGACCGGGTTGGCGACGCCGCGCAGGAATTCCAGATGCGCGCCGTCCAGTTGCCGGGTCCGGTCGCCGACCCACAGCATGTGGGCGGAGGTGTCGTACCAGTCGCCGGAAATGCTGTCGATACGGGTCATCGCCTGCTCATAGTTGAGCAGCAGGGCCTCGTGGGAGGTGAAAAAATCGGTCTCGCGGATCTGCGGCGTCGTCCGCGAAGTGACGCCGCAGGCGGCCATGAAGGCCAGGGTTTCGTCCAGCCGGTCGGCCAGGTCCCGGTAACGTTCCCCCAGCGCGCTGTCGGCGACGAAGCTGAGGTTCCATTGATGCACCTTGTGCAGGTCCGCATAGCCGCCCTGGGCGAAGGCGCGCAGCAGGTTCAGGGTGGCGGCGGCCTGGTTGTAACCGTGTTCGAGACGGCCCGGATCGGGGATGCGGCCCGCTTCGGTGAACTCCATGGCGTTGACCATGTCGCCCCGGTAACTGGGCAGGCTGACGCCGTCGATGGTTTCGTTGTCGTCGGAACGGGGCTTGGCGAATTGCCCGGCCATGCGCCCGACCTTGACCACCGGGCAAGCGGCGCCATAGGTCAGCACCACGGCCATCTGCAACAGAACCCGGAAGGTATCGCGGATGGTGTCGGGATGGAACTCGGCGAAGCTTTCGGCGCAATCGCCGCCCTGAAGCAGGAAGGCCTTGCCTTGGGCGGCCTCGGCCAGAACCCGTTTCAGTTTGCGGGCCTCGCCGGCGAAAACAAGCGGCGGATAACCGCGCAGACGGTCCTCCACCGCCGCCACCGCCGACGGGTCGGGGTAGGTCGGCATCTGCACGGCGGGCTTCGAACGCCAGCTATCGGGCGACCAGGTATCGCTCATGTCTCATCCTCGAATAATATCAAATTGCGCTTGCGGCCTTGCCTATACCCTTGTCGGGCGAATTTTTCCAGCAAAACCGCGCCCCGGCCCCTCAGCCGCTCGGCCCTTCATGGTCGGGGCGCTTTTCGCGCATGGTGACGAATTCCTCCGCCGCCGAGGGATGAATGCCGACGGTGGCGTCGAACTGGGCCTTGGTGGCGCCGCACTTGAGCGCGACGCCCAGCCCCTGGATGATTTCCGGCGCGTCCATGCCCATCATGTGACAGCCGACGACGACATCGGTCTTGCGCTCGACGATCAGCTTCATGAAGGTCTGCTCGTCACGGCCCGACAGGGTGAACTTCATGGGCCGGAAGCGGGAGACGTAAACATCGATTTCCCCCAGTTCCGCCCGCGCCTCTTCTTCCGTCAGGCCGACGGTGCCGATGGGCGGCATGGAGAAGACGGCGGTGGAGATGTTGGAATGGTCGACCCGGGTCGGGTTGCCGTTGAAGACGGTTTCGGCGAAGGCCGCCCCCTCGGCGATGGCGACGGGGGTCAGGTTGGCCCGGTCGGTGACGTCGCCGACGGCCCAGATGCTGTCGACGGCGGTGGCCGAATAGTCATCGACGACGACGGCCCCCTTGGCGTTCAGTTCGACCCCGGCCTCCTCAAGGCCCAGGCCGGCGGTGTTGGGGCTGCGCCCGGTGGCGTACATGACCAGGCCCGCCTCGAGCATGTCGCCGCCGGCCAGCCGCATGGAATAGCCGCCGTCCCGCTTCTCGATGCCGCGGACCACGGACTCCGTCTTCAGGGTGATGCCCCGCTTGGCCATTTCCGCGGCCAGACAGAGGCGGATGTCCTCGTCGAAACCCCGCAGCACCGTGTCGGCCCGGAGCACCAGGGTGACATCCACCCCGAGGCTGTTGAAAATCCCCGCGAACTCGACGGCGATATACCCCGCCCCGACGATGATGATGCTGTCCGGCAGTTCCTCCAGGTCCAGGGCCTCGTTGGAGCTGATGACATGTTCAATGCCCGGAACGTCGGGCGTCGATGGCCAGCCACCGACGGCGACGAGGATGTTTTTCGCCGTATAGGTCTTGCCCGCCACCTGGACCGTGTGCGGATCGACGACGACGCCGCGCCCGTCCAGGACATCGACGTTGTTTTCCTTCAATATCCGCTGGTAGATGCCGTTCAGGCGGTCCAGTTCCCTGTCCTTGGCGGCGATCAGGGAGGGCCAGTCGAAGCGGGTTTCCGGCACCGTCCAGCCGTAACCGGCGGCGTCCTCGAAATCGTCGGCGAAGTGCCCGGCATAGACCAGCAGCTTTTTCGGCACGCAGCCCCTGAGCACGCAGGTGCCGCCGACCCGGCTTTCCTCGGCGACGGCGACGCGGGCCCCCATCCCCGCCGACAGGCGCGAGGCGCGAACGCCGCCGGAACCGGCGCCGAGGGTAATCAGGTCGTAATCGAAGTCCGGCATGGCTTATTCCTTCTTCCTTCGGGCGGGAAACGGGGCGTGGCCGCCCAATGTCGTCCCCCCGGGGGAAAAAAGCAAGCCGTCGATTACAGGGCTTTCAGCCAGGCGATGATCTCCTTGGCGCCCTTGGTCGGCGTGTCCACATGGCCGCCGCCGACGACCACGAAGGTGCTCTTCGGATGAGACGGAGCCTTGTCGAACACATACCCCTTGCCCCGTTTCTGGTTGCCCTTGTCCTTTTTGCCGTGGATCCACATCAGCGGCGTTCCCGGTTTCAGGGCGGCGGCGTTTTTCGGCATGGGGGAGGGCCCGTCGGGGGCGAACCAGCTCAGATAGTTCTTCGCCGGAATGTTCAGGGTTTTCTTCTTGTTCTGGTTGATGTCCTTGAACTTGGATTTCTTGTCCCCCTTGCCGGCGTCAACCATGCCGCGGGCCTTGGCGACGTCCTCGGCGAATTTCTTCTTCCAGGAACCGATCTCGGGAACATGGCCCGGGCCGATGGCGAGGATTCCCGCCGCCCCCGCGTAGCGGGCGCCATAGCCGATGGCCGCACTCGCCCCCATGGAGTGCCCGCCGACGACGACCGAGGTCGCTCCTGCGGCCTTCAATTTCTCCACCTGCTTGTGGATTTCCTCGATGGATTCTTCAAAATCCTTGGAATAGAGCCGGCTCTTCGACCAGGGCATTTCCGGCGTCTTGACCAAAAACCCCTCGGGTTTCAGCCGCTTCGCCAGCAGGACGACGGGCGACTTGGAGCCGGTCGTTCCCCACTTGCCGTGCATCAGGATGACACCGGTCTTGGCCTGGACCGAAACGGTGTTGAACAACATCGCCATGGCGACAATGAAGCCAACAAATAATTTGCTTATCATGCTCTTTCCCCTTGTTGACCAAACGTGAAATTATTTTCCGAAAACCCGACCGTCGGGGGTGATCCGCTGGGCTTTGTACAGATAGGTGTTGTGACCCGTAATGCCCTCGACATCCATCTGCCAGACAATCTCGCCGCCGGGGGCCACCTCCTGGATGCTGCGGCGGGTAATGACCATGGTGTTGCCGTTGCCGAGCCGATTGACGTCGCGCATCCCGGCGGATTTGGCCGGCGGCCTTTTGCCCAGGGGGTGGAACCATTTCCAAGCCGGCCCGCCACCCGGGGTCACCTCAAGGGCCAGGTTGGCTCCGGTGACGGCGGCAAGGACATTGCCGTTGGGCTGATATTCCGGGTCATGAGGATGCGCCCTGATGCTCAACCGCTTTTTCAGCGGCAGTTTTTTCGCCGGGAACAGGTATTCCCGGACGACGCCGCCGTCCGGCGACACTTCCGCCACCATGTTGAAGTTACGCAGGCTGACGAGGGTGTTTCCATTTTCCAGGCGGGTGACCCCGTTGACATGTATCCAGCCCCCCTCATCCACCGCCTGATAGGGTTTGCCGCCATAGGCGTCCATGCCGTCCCAGGACCAGACTTCCTTGCCGTTTGAATCCACTTCAATGACGTGCTTGCCGCCCCGTTTCGCCCAGCCCCGGACGTAGATGCTGTTTCCGTTGGCGAGGCGGTCGACGTCATGAGAGGCCTTGCCGTCCTTGCGCCGCCAAACGATTTTCCCCTCGGGGCTGACCTCGTAAAGACCGACCAATTGCAGGACGAACAGGGTGTTGCCGTTGGCCAGCCTGTCGACATCGGAAATGATGCTGTTCTTCTTGCGTTTCGACGGAAACAGATTGCGGGGGACGGCATAGCTCCAGACGACTTGTCCCTGCATGTCGACTTCGACAATTTTCGGGTGATTGAAATTCCTATTGTCGGCGAAAAGGGTGGTGCCTTCTTCGGTCTTCCCCTTTTCATGAACGCTGACCTGATAGCCGCCGGCGACGGCAACAGGGCTCAAGCCGAGGATTAATCCCATCAGAACGGCGCCGAACAGAAAAAGGCGTATGGAGGCCCCGGCAGATGCACAACGCCCGATACGCGCTTTCATCGTATCCCCCCTTATTGTTTACTGAACCTCTCCGGGCAGAAGTATACAGGGGCACCGAAGGGAAGTAAACAAAAGCGCCGAGGGGAAACCGGGAAGGCCTCCCCCTACAATCCTCCCATGCAGATGTATTTGACCTCGACGAATTCCTCGATGCCGTATTTCGATCCCTCGCGGCCGACGCCGGACTCCTTGACCCCGCCGAAGGGGGCGACCTCCGAGGAGATGATGCCCTCGTTGGCGCCGACGATGCCGTATTCCAGGGCGGCGGAGACCCGCCACACGCGGCCGATGTCGCGGGAATAGAAATAGGCCGCGAGCCCGAACGGGGTGTCGTTGGCCATGGCGATGGCCTCTTCCTCCGTCGTGAAACGGTAGAGGGGGGCGACGGGGCCGAAGATTTCCTCAGAGGCCACCCGCATGGTGGCGTCGATCCCGGTCAGGATCGTCGGCTCATAGAAGGTCTGGCCCAGGTCGCTGCGCTTGCCGCCGCAGACCACCTTCGCCCCCTTGCCGACCGCATCGGCGACCAGCGCCTCCACCTTGTCCAGGCCTTGCCGGTTGATCAGCGGCCCCTGGGTGGCGTCCGTGGTCAGGCCCGGCCCGACGGTCAGTTCGCCGACGGCGGCGGCCAGCTTTTCGGTGAAGGCCTCGTAGACTCCGTCCTGCACCAGGATGCGGTTGGCGCAGACGCAGGTTTGCCCCGTATTGCGGTATTTCGAGGCCATGGCCCCGGCGACGGCGGCGTCCAGGTCGGCGTCGTCGAAAACGATGAACGGCGCGTTGCCGCCCAGTTCCATGGACACCTTCTTGACCGTTTCCGCGCACTGTTTCATCAGCAGCTTGCCGACCGGCGTCGACCCGGTGAAGGAGAGCTTGCGGACGGTGGGGTTGGAGGTCAGCTCGCCGCCGATGTCCGCCGGAACGCCGGTGACGATGTTGACAACGCCCTTGGGAATCCCGGCCCGTTCCGCCAATTCGGCCAGGGCCAGGGCGGAAAAGGGCGTGTCTTCCGCCGGCTTGATCACCACCGAACAGCCGGCGGCCAGGGCCGGGGCGCATTTACGGGTGATCATGGCATTGGGAAAATTCCACGGGGTGATGGCGGCGACCACGCCGACCGGTTCCTTGATGACGACGATGCGCCGGTCGGCGGCCGGGGCCGGGATGGTGTCGCCGTAGATGCGCTTGGCTTCTTCTGCGAACCATTCGACGAACGAGGCGCCATAGACAATTTCGCCCATGGCCTCGGCCAGGGGCTTGCCCATCTCGGCGGTCATGATGGTCGCCAGATCCTGCTGGTTGTCCATGATCAGTTCGAACCAGCGCCTGAGCACGGCGGCCCTGTCCTTGGCCGTGCGCGCGGCCCAGGGGCCCATCGCCGCCTCGGCGGCGGCGATGGCCCGCGCCGTTTCCCCGGCTCCCATTTTCGGCACCGTTCCCAACACCCCTCCGTCGGCGGGATTGAACACATCGAAGGTCTCACCCCCGTCGGCATCGGTCCACTGGCCGTCGATATAACATTGTTGCCTGAACAGGCTGGAATCCTTGATTTGCATCTGTAACCTCATAACCCTTCGATTGACCCGGCGCCCCATGCGAACAGGAACACCCCCGTTCCATAAAGCTTTTCACATGGGCCGTGGATGCATATATGTAATTGTTCCAGATTGGAATACCCTCGAAGTTGTATTTACAGTAGAAAAACGTTTTTTCGGGTTGGGTTTAAATGGCCGTTGTTCTCGTCGTCGATCATGAGGATGAATTCATCTCAGACCTGACGGATGAACTGGAAGACCGGGTCATCCGCGTGCAGCGAATTGATCCGGACACCGCGTCGGTCGGAAAAATCCAATCCGCCGCCCCCGACCTGGTCCTCTACAACATCGAAACGGGCGCGATGCCGGGGCACAAGATCATTTCCGGGCTGCAGGGACAGAACGGCGGCGGCACGGCCGTCCTGATCGTCTTCCTGTGCGGGGACACCGCCGCCGGGGACATGGTGGACCTGCTCGACTCCGGGGCCGACGACGTGCTGGCGAAGACGATCGGGATCGATCTTCTCGCCGCCAGGGTCCACGCCCTTCTGCTGTACAAGAACCGCCTGGAATCCCTGGCCGAAAACAAGCAGGTCCGGCTCTTCAAGGCGTTGAAGGGAGAGGTCCGGGCACGGCCTGCCGCCGACGCCAAACAGCCGCCGCACATTCCAGGCGACCTGCTGCCCCAGGTCAACCTGGCGGCGTTTCAGCGCCGCCTCAGGGAATGCCTGAAAAAAGGCAAGGCCCATACGGTCAGCAAAATGCAGTTCGTCAGTCTGGTCGAACTTCGCGCCACCTTCGGTGATTCCTGGCGTTATCTTGCCTCCAGGGTGATCAGCATCGCCGAGGCCGCCATCGCCGCCAATCTGACCGCCGACGACACCTTCACCCGCCAGGGCGAAGACGGTTTCCTGATCCTGTTCGCCGACAGGCACGACATCACCCCGGGCGAACGGGCGGACATGATCGCCGATGAAATCCGCGTCCGGCTTCTCGGTGAGGAAGCCTCGCAGGCCCGCGAACTGCCCATCAAGGTGGCGACCCTGACGGAACAGGAAGTCGGCATGATCCCGACGGACGGCCAGGACGACGACACCCTCGGGGTGCTGAACAACATCCTCAACAGGAAGATGGCCAGGGACACCCGGCCCGTCGGCGACCCCCTCGCCCGCTTTTTCGAACAGATCAAGATTCAATACGCGGCGGTGTGGAACTCGCAAAAGGCCACCGTGTCCAACTATCACTGTTCGCCCACCCGCGCCACCTACTACGGCCAGTTTACCGGTACCCGGGTTCTCCACGGCGGACAGGGCGACCCCCTGTTGACGGAACTGGACATGTATTCCCTGACCCATGCCGTCAGGACCATCAACGGCTTCAGCGACGACAGGCCGAACCCGGGGATCGTCGTTTCCATCCACTACCCCACCTTCCAGCAGCGGGGGGAGGAGGGATTCCGCGAAATCCTGCAGAACGCCCCCCGGAAAATGCTTGAACGTTACCTGGTGCTGGAACTGATCGGGCTGGAGCATGCCGCCAACCCGCAAAGAGTGGCCGAGTTCGCCGATTTTCTCGTCAATTACTCCCGCTTCACGGGGGCCCGCTACAACCCGCGCGGCGAGAACATGGACAACTTCAACGGCATCGGCCTGGCTTTCCTCGGCGCCAGTCTGTCCGACCTGGCCGGCGAGACGGCGGATCAGGGCAGGGAAACCCTGGGCAATCTCTACGCCTTTTCACGCAGGGCAAAATCCATCGGCACCGCCGCCTATGTGGACGGCGTCGACAGAATGTTTGATCTGACCCTTTCCATGGACGCCCATGTCCCGCTGCTGTCGGGACTGGCCATTTCCAAACCGAAGCCGTCCCTGGGCCCTATCCACAAGTGGCTGCCGCCGAAATAAGATTTCCCCACCTTGACATTACAGCGGCTGGAAGGCCCAGCATGGCGCCTGGATAAGGAGTCGCCATGCCGGGTAAAGCGAATGTCATCATGGTCGGGGCGGCCGCCGCCGTTCTCGCCGTCGTCGCCGGGGCCTATGTCAACGTCATCGTCACCGGCGGCCAGGGAGCCTGGGCCGATCCCATGAACCCCGAGGCCGTGGCGCAGGGACGGGCGGTCTACGACGAGCACTGCGCCTCCTGTCACGGCGTCGAACTGGAAGGCCAGGACAACTGGCGGGTCCGCAACGAGGACGGCACTCTGCCCGCCCCGCCCCATGACGCCAGCGGCCATACCTGGCACCACCCGGACAGCTTGCTGTTCGAAACGACCCGGGACGGCGGCCAGAAAAACGCCCCGGAGGGCTTCATCAGCGCCATGCCCGCTTTCGGCGAGACCCTCAGCGACGAGGAAATCTGGTCTGTCCTCGCCTACATCAAAAGCCGCTGGCCGGAAGATATCCGCTTGCGTCAGGCACGGATGTCCGAGGCGGCGCGGGCGCGGTGAGCGTGGGCCCGGGCCGGGCTCAGCCCCGGCGCAGGGTGATCAGGGTGATTTCCGACGGCGCGCCGAAGCGTTTCGGCGGCCCCCAGTAGCCGGTTCCCCGGCTGGTGTAGATCCACAGATCGCCGAGCCGCCTGAGCCCGGCGACGAAGGGCTGCTGCATGCGCACGAAATGATTCCACGGCCAGAACTGGCCGCCGTGGGTGTGGCCGGACAGTTGCAGGTCGAAACCCGCCTCGAGCGCCGCCGGGGCGGTCCGGGGCTGATGGGCGAGCAGAATCTTCGGCGCCTCGGCCGGGCTTCCGGCGATGGCCGCCCCGGGGTCGCTGCCCCGGACGGGATCAAGGCGGGCGGCGCTGTAGTCGTTGACCCCGGCGACGACCAGCCGGGCGCCGTTGTGTTCGATCACCCGATGGGCGTTGGCGAGCGGCTGCAGGCCCAGTCTTCCAAATTCCGCCATCCATTCATCGGCCCCGGCGTAGTATTCGTGATTGCCCGTCACCACGAAGGCCCCGTGGCGGGCCCTGAGCCCCCCCAGGGGAGCCGCTTCCCCGGCCAGTTGCTCGACCCGGCCGTCAACCATGTCGCCGGTGACGGCGATGATGTCAGGCTTTAGCCCGTTGACCCGCTCGACGATGCCACGAACATAATCACCCTTGATGGTCGGGCCGACGTGAACGTCCGATATCTGGGCGATGGTCAGCCCGTCCAGTTCTTCGCCGACGGCTTCAAGGGGGATATCGACGCGGACCACCCGCGCCACCCGCCGGGCGTTGACGAAGCCGGTCAGGGTGACCGCGGCGGACAGGGCGAGAACCCCCACCGCGCTGTCCTCCGTCCACGGGGAAAGGGCGGGGAACAGCAGCGCCACGTCGCGGACCAGGGTGAAGATCAGCAACGAGGAGAACCACCCCATGGTCAGGGAACCGGCCCAGACCAACCGGTCGGCAACGGCCTGTTTATCGACGAAGAGTTGGGCCAGGGTCCCGAACGGGATGATGGCGGTGGAAAGCAGCAGCACGACGGCGCCGAAAGTCCGCAGGGCGGGCTCCACGGGTAGGTCGGGCAGCAGGCTCCAGCCGACGTAGACATGAACCGGGGCGAAAATCCAAAACACCCGGTAGGCGAATCTCCTGAACGCCCGGACCTTCTCCTTCGGGAACAGGCCACCTTCCGGCCCATCCTTTTCCTCCGCCACCGCCAGATCGGCGGGCGCTCGTTCTTCCAGAACGGTCATCGTCGGTTCCTTTCCAATCGATGGGTCAAAGTTGCCTGGCGAAACGCCCGGTCTTCAGGAATGCGACGACCTGCATGGCCACATCCTTGTTGTAACGCATGGCGGAATGCCCGGTTTCGACCAGGACGAAATCGGCCATGCCTTCGACCTTGGCCGATTCCACGCTGACCATGCCGTCGTCGGGGCCGGGCAACAGGGCATCGTTGGAGGAATCCGAGCTCCCGGCGATGACGCCCAGGCGATAGTCGGGCCGCCCCAGGCTGTTGGGGAAACTGTCGGGCCGGGTGCCCAGCGCATCGGCGGTGGGGCCCAGATAGCGAAACCACCAGTTGTCGCGAAGATTATCGACCAATTCCGTTCCCTTGTTCGGCGATCCCATCAACACCACGTGACCCAGGTTGCTCATGCGGCTGTCTTTCAAATAGGCGCGAATCAGCAAACCGCCAAGGGAATGTCCGACGAAATGCAGGGTTCCTTTCTGGGCCTGGCAGCAGGCCCGGATTTGCGCCGAGACATCGATGAGGATTTCCTCCGGCGTGTCGCGGAGGGACCGGTATTCGATATTGGCGACCTGATAGCCCGCCTCCTCCAACCGCTCCGACAGCAGCCACATGGCGGTGGCGCTGCGCCCCAATCCGTGCAGCAGGACGACCGTGTCCCGCTCCGGGTCCAGCACCACATCGCGGGCCAGAACCGGGGTGCAGGACGTCAGCCCGGCAGTCCCGATAATCAATGCAAGGCCGAACACCATTGCCCGGATACTCTTCGCCATGTCCACCTCCAGAAAGAACTGATGGGACTAATTTTACAATATTCGTATATTGTGTCAATGTCGATTTGACGCAAAATACAAAAAATGTATACTCCCGACATGGAAGATTCTCAGACCTTCACCGATGTCCTCGGCGTTTTCGCCCATTACGGCTTCAAGAAAGCGTCCATGGAGGATTTAGCCCAGGCCATGGGCTGCACCCGGCAGACTCTCTACAACCGCTTCAAGGGCAAACAGGCGGTGCTGGACTGGGCGGTCGAAGGCTGCGTGCGCGACAGCCACGGCAAGGCCCTGGCGGAACTGGCCGACAGGCGCGCGCCCATGGACACCTGCCTGCTCAACGCCTTTTCCCGCATGATCGGCGACATCGTGCCGCTGATCCGCAATTCCCCGCACGGGTCAGAGGTCATGGACTTGGGCACGGAATCCCTCAAGCGCTCCGACGTCGATCACCACGGCGCCTTCGAGAGGGAACTGGCCCGATTCCTCAACGACCGGGGCGTCTGCAAGACCCTGGACGAAGCCGCCGACACCACCTTCCTCCTGCTCATGGCCGCCAAGGGCCTGCTGCTGAAGTCGGACACCAGCGAAGCCTTCGAGGAAGGCATGGCCCGGGTCATCCGCGTCGTCGTCGGATAGAAGCCATCGTGCCCCACGCTCATTCAAGCCCGGAGACCGACGGAGGTGGAGGGATAGAGGGGAATTGGCTGGGGCAGACGGCCCTTTGGGGTTACTCCACGGTCACGCTCTTCGCCAAATTCCTTGGCTGGTCCACGTCGGTGCCCTTGATGACGGCGGTGTGGTAGGCGAGCAGTTGCACCGGGATGGCGTGCAGGATGGGGGCGACGAAGGGGTCGACCACGGGCAGGGCCACCGTCGCCGCCGCCAGCCCGCCAAGGTCCGCCGCGCCGTCGCTGTCGCTGATGAAAATGACCCGGCCGCCGCGGGCGATCACTTCCTGCATGTTCGACGCGGTCTTTTCGAACAGGCCGTCCTTGGGCGCGATGACGATCACCGGCACCCCGTCGTCGATCAGCGCGATGGGGCCGTGCTTCATCTCGCCGGCGGCGTAGCCCTCGGCGTGAATGTAGGAGATTTCCTTCAGCTTCAGCGCCCCCTCCAGGGCGATGGGATAACTGACGCCGCGACCCAGATAGAGCACGTCGCGGGCGTCGGCGACCTCGTGGGCCAGTTCCCTCAGCCGTTCGTCGTGGTTGAGGACTTCCGCCGCGCGGGCGGGAACCTCGGCCAGGGCCCCGGCGAGAACGGCTTCCGTCTCGTGATCCACCGTGCCGAGCGCCCGCCCGAGGGCCAGGGTCAGGCAGGCCAGAACCGTCAACTGGGTGGTGAAGGCCTTGGTCGAGGCGACCCCCACCTCGGGCCCGGCGTAGGTCTGCAGCACCGCATCGGATTCCCGGGCGATGGTGCTTTCCGGCACGTTGACGATGGAGAGGATTTTCTGCTTCTGGCTGCGGGCGTAGCGCAACGCCGCCAGGGTGTCCAGGGTCTCGCCGGACTGCGAGATGAACAGGGCCAGACCGTCGGCGGGCATGGCCGCCGCCCGGTAGCGGAACTCGGACGCCACGTCCACCTCCACCGGAATGCGGACCAGGCCCTCGATCCAGTACTTGGCGACCAGGGCGGCGTAGGACGAGGTCCCGCAGGCGATGATAGTGACCTTGCCGACGGCGGCGAGATCGATGCCCAGGTCGCCCAGCGCCACCTCCCGGCTGGCCGGATTGACGTAGGAATGCAGGGTGTCGCCGATGACCTGGGGCTGCTCGTAGATTTCCTTCAGCATGAAATGGCGGTAGCCGCCCTTGCCGACGGTGGCCCCGGACAGTTCGGTCAGCCGCACCGGGCGCTCGATGGGGTTGTCGTCCTCGTCGAAAATCTCGACGCCCGACCCCGTGAGCACGGCCCAATCGCCGTCCTCGAGATAGATGATTTGCTTGGTCAGTTGCGCCAGGGCCAGGGCGTCGGAGCCGAGATACATTTCCCCGTCGCCGACGCCGATGGCCAAGGGCGTGCCGCGCCGGGCCGCCATCATCAGGTCGGTTTCGCCGTTGAACAGGATGCCCAGGGAAAACGCACCCCGCAGCCGCTTCAGGGCCTTGGCGGTGGCCGTCCGGGGGGCATCGCCGGCCTCCAGGTAGGCGGTGATCAGGTGGGCGACCACCTCCGTGTCCGTCTCCGACGCCAGCACCGCGCCGCCGGCCATGACCTCGTCCTTCAGTTCCTGGAAATTCTCGATGATGCCGTTATGGACGATGACCACCCTGTCGGTGGCGTGGGGATGGGCGTTTTCCTCGTTCGGCACCCCATGGGTCGCCCAGCGGGTGTGGCCGATGCCCGTCGATCCCGAAAGCGGACGCTCCTTGAGACGCTTGTCCAGGTTCTCCAGCTTGCCCTCGGCGCGGCGGCGTTCGATGCCACGGTCCGTCAAGGTGGCGATGCCCGCCGAATCGTAGCCCCTGTATTCCAGCCGCTTGAGGCCGTCCAGCAGCAGCGGCGCGACCTCTCCCTTGCCGATGATTCCGATGATTCCGCACATTATTTTTTCTGTTTCGCTTTCTCGGCGCTCTTGCGCTCGCGGTTGACCCTGGCCCAGCCCTGAAGATGCTTTTGCGGCGCGCGGGTGACGGCCAGGGCGTCGGACTCCACATCCTTGCCGATGGTCGAGCCGGCCCCGATCACGGCCCCGTCGCCGACGTTGACCGGCGCCACCAGGGCAGTGTTCGAGCCGATGAAAGCCCCCTTGCCGATGATCGTTTTCGACTTGAAATAACCGTCGTAATTGCAGGTGATGGTCCCGGCCCCGATGTTGGCCCCCTCGCCGACATGGGCGTCGCCGATGTAGGTCAGATGCGACACCTTGGCCCCGGGTTCGAGGATCGCGTTCTTGACCTCGACGAAATTGCCCACCTTGGCCCCTTCGCCGACGTTGGTCCCCGGACGCAGGCGGGCGAACGGGCCGACCGTGGCCCCGGGCCGGACCGTGGCGCCTTCGAGATGACAGAAGGCGTCGATACGGGCCCCTTCGCCGACGCGGACGCCGGGACCGAAAAACACGTTCGGGCCGATATGCACGTCCCGGCCAAGGTCCGTGTCATGGCTCAGGAACACGGTCGTCGGATCGGTCATGGTGACGCCGTTCTCCATGGCGTTGAGACGCAGGCGGTCCTGAAGGATGGCCTCCGCCTCGGCCAGGTCGGCGCGGCTATCGACGCCGATCAGTTCGTCCGGGTCCCCTTCCGAGACGACGCAATCAAGCCCGTCGGCCCGGGTCAAGGCGACGATGTCGGTCAGGTAGTATTCCCCCTTGGCGTTGTCGTTGCCGACACGGTCGAGAAGGCCCCACAGCCGCCGCCCGTCGATGGCCATGACGCCGGAATTGCAAAGACCGATGGCCAATTGTTCCTCGCTGGCGTCCTTGGCCTCGACAATGGCCTCCAGGCGGCCGTCCTCGTCGGTGACCAGACGGCCATAGAGCCCCGGGTCCTCGGGCCGGAAGCCGAGAACCGCCACGGCGGCGCCGTGTTCCCGGCGGACTTCGAGCAGGTCCTCCAGGGTGGCGAGGGTGATCAGCGGATCGGCCCCGAACAGCACCAGCACGTCGCCGTCGAAATCGCCAATGCCGTCCCTGGCCGTCAGCACCGCATGCGCCGTGCCAAGCCGTTCGGACTGCACCGCCGTCGGGAACGGCGCCACCGCCTCCGACACCGCGTCCATGAAATCGCCGACGACGACGCACACGTCCTCGGGCTCGAGGCCGTCAACGGTTTCCATCAGATGGGCGATCATCGGCCGCCCCGCGAGCGGGTGCAAAACCTTCGGCAGGGCCGACTTCATCCGCGTGCCGAGTCCGGCGGCGAGGACAATGACGGCGGTTTTTGGCGTGGTCATCTGTTCGCTTTTACCCTAAAAGGTCGGTTCGTGGCGTGGAACTTGCCATAGTCCGCAAATCCCGCCAAGTCAAAGATTGTTACGGAGTTTTGCAATGCCCCCAGCCTCTCGGTTCAAGGCCGTGCTGTTCGATTTGGACGGGACCCTGGTCGACAGCGCGCCGGACCTTCACGCCGCCGCCAACAAACTGCTGCTGGAGGAAGGCCGCCGCCCGGTCAGCCTGGAGGAAATCACCATGATGATCGGCGACGGGGTGCCGAAACTGGTGGAGCGCGCCTTCGAGGCGACGGGGGACGCCATTGGCGAAGGCGCCCTCGATCCCCTGGTCAGGCGCTATCTGGCCCATTACGAACCCCATTCCGCCGATCTGACGGTGCCCTTTCCGGGCGGCCTCGCCTGCCTGAAACGCCTGAAGGAGGCAGGCTACGCCCTCGCCGTCTGCACCAACAAGCCCTATGCGGCGACCATGGAAATCCTCGACAGCCTGGGCATTTCCCGGCATCTGTCCGCCGTCATCGGCGGCGACACCCTGCCCGGCATCAAGAAGCCGGACCCCCGCCACCTGCTCGCCGCCGTCGAGAAGCTGGGCGTCGGCGCCGACGAAACGGTGATGGTCGGCGACAACGCCAACGACGTCAACGCCGCCAAGGGCGCGGGGTTGCCGGTCGTCGTCTGCCGCTTCGGCTACACCAAGGGCCCGGCCGAGGACCTTGGGGGCGATGTCATCATCGAGCATTTCGACGACCTGCCCGCGGCCTTCGGTGATCTCGGGCACGCTTGACAAGCAGGGCTGGGCGACCGTATATCTCGCCCTCCCGACGGAAAATCCGGGCGCGTAGCTCAGCGGGAGAGCACTCGCTTCACACGCGAGGGGTCGCTGGTTCAATCCCAGCCGTGCCCACCATTTTCCGGTCGCCGAAGAGTGAGCAACGAAAAAATTTCCGAATTGCGGTCGCTGCTGGCGGAGGCCGAAAAGACCATCGTCGCCCTGAATGAAGAGGCCGGCGCCTACAAGGAAATCATCCAGGACCTCGTCGCCACGAAAGACTCGCAAATCGCCCAGTTGTCCGAATTGAGGGAACGGGTGCGGGAGTTGGAATCCATCATCCATGTCTCCGACGAGCAGCTCTCCGAGGCCGCCATCATCATGAATTTCCTCGCCACGGGTGTGGAAAAACTGCGGGTCGAGGCCAAGGAAACCCTGGAAGCCGCCGAGCAGGGGGTGTCCTCCGTCGAACTAAAGAACAAGGTCCGTTCCATTTCCGACACGGCGGAATGGTCCAACGAAACCAGCCTGCTGGATGAATACAAAAAGAAGCTGGCCGAACTAAGGGAAAAAACAAAGCCCGCCGAGGAGTGAATGTGGTAACGTGACCGGGGACGACAACCGAAACCGATCCACGATATGGGCAGCCCGCATACTTCTCAGGAAATTCTCGATCAGGCCAAGGCCCGCCACGCCGCCGGTGACTTGGCGGCGGCGGAACCCCTCTACCGTCGGCTCTTGGAAACCGATCCAGGCAACCCCCAGGCCCTGCACCTGTTGGGGGTTCTGGCCCATCAAACCGGACGCATCGGCGAGGCCCTGGAACGGATGGAAAGGGCCGTCGCCGTCCGCCCCGACTATCCCGAGGCCCTGAACGACTTGGGCAACGCCCTGCTCGACGCCGGAAGGCCGGAAGAGGCCGCAGGCCGTTACCGGCAGGCCCTCGCCCTCCGGCCCGGTTATGCCCCCGCCTGGTATAATCTCGGCAACGCGGAACGGGCGTCGGGGCGGCTCGAAGAGGCGGCGGCCAGTTACCGCAAGGCCCTGTTCTGTCATCCCGGCTATGCCGAAGCCTGCGTCAACCTGGGCGCCACCCTGCTTGACCTGAACCGTCCCGGGGATGCCGAGGCGAGTTTTCTCAAAGCCCTCGCCCTCAGGCCGGACTTTCCCGAGGCCGAAAACAACCTGGGCAACGCCTACCGGGAACTGCAACGCTACGACGAGGCCATGGAGCGTTTCCGCCGCGCCCTCGCGCTTAGGCCCGACTACGCGGACGCCCATTTCAATCTGGCTTTCGGGCTGAAAAAACAGGACCAATTAGATGCGGCCATTGATCATTACCGCCGGGCGGTGGCCCTCGACCCGGGGCTGGCCGACGGCTGGAAGAATCTGGGCATCTGCCTCGCCGAGGCGGGGCTCCTCGAAGAGTCTCTCGATTGTTTCGCCAAGGCCTGCCAAATCGGCCCGGACTCGGCGGGGGCGTTGTCCAACCTGCTGTTGACGGAACAATACCGTCCCGGCCACACCGCGGAAAGCCTGTACCGCCTGCATTGCCGGTGGGAAGAGCGTTTCGCCAGCCGCATCCGCCCGGCCCGGCCCGCCCGGACAAACACCGCCGACCCGGACCGGCCCCTTCGCGTCGGTTTCGTCTCGCCGGACCTGGGCCGCCATCCGGTGGGATACTTCGTCGTCGGCCTGATGGAAAACATGCCCGGCGAGGAAATCCGCACCTTCGTCTATTCCGACAGGCCCCCCGACGACCTGACGGAACGGATCATGGCGGCGACGGATGTCTGGCGCGACACGCGGGAGATGCCCGACAACGACCTGCTGGCCGCCATCCTTGCCGACAAAATCGACATTCTCGTCGATCTGGCCGGACACAGCGGCAGCCGCCTGCTGGTGTTCGCCGCCAGGGCCGCCCCCCTGCAAGTGACCTGGGCCGGCTATGTGGGCACCACCGGCCTGACGGCCATGGACTACATCCTGACCGACATCCACTCGACGCCGCAGGCCGACGAACCCCATTACAGCGAGAAGGTCGTCCGCATGCCGAATGGCTGGCTCTGTTACGACCCGCCCGACTACGCCCCCGACGTGGGCCCGCCGCCGTTCCGGGAAAACGGCCATATCACCTTCGCCTCGTTCAGCAACCCGGCCAAGATCAACCGCCCGGTCGTCGCCCTGTGGGCGAAAATCCTTAAGGGCTGCCCCCGCTCACGGCTGTTCATCAAAGGCAAGGGAGGGCAGTCGGAAACCCTGAGCGACCATCTGAGAGGCCTGTTCGAAGCGGAAGGCGTCCACCCGTCGCGGTTGCTGCTGGAGGGACGAAGCCCCCATGCCGACCTTCTCGCCTGTTACAACAGGGTGGACATCGCCCTCGATACTTTTCCCTATTCCGGCGGGCTGACCACCTACGAGGCCCTGTGGATGGGAGTGCCGGTGATTACCGTCCCCGGCGACACTTTCGCCGGCCGCCATGCCCTCAGCCATCTGACCACCCTGGGCCTGCCGGAGCTGGCCGCCGCCGACCGGGACGACTACGCCGCCCTGGCCCTCGCCCTGGCGGGCGACGGGGACAGGCTTGAGGAATTGCGCAAGACCCTGAGGCCGCGCATGGCGCACTCACCCATCTGCGACCGGCACGCCTTCGCCCGGGACTTCGCCGACGTCATGCGGCGCATCTGGCGGGAACATTGTCAGCGCCTGAGCACCAACGTGGACCAGCCGTCGATGCAATAGGAGCGCACGAGCCTGAGCCCCTGACGGTACTGGGCGGCATAGACCCGATTGGCGTCCCGCTCCATTAGCCCCGACAGGATTACGGTGCCGCCGCCCCGGTCCGCCGAACGCAGGGCCCGGCCCAGGTCCTTCGCCATCCGGCACAGGGGGTTGGCGAGAATATTGGCGGCGATCAGGTCGTAAGGGCCGCCCCGGCGCACCGCCGGTGAACCGTATCCGTCCGAGCGGGCCACCGAGACGAAGGGTCCGACCCCGTTGCGCCGGGCGTTTTCCCGCGCCACCAGCACGGCGTTGACCTCCATGTCCACCGCCCGCACGGGAACCCGCCAGGCCTTGGCCATGGCGATGGCGAGAATGCCGGAACCGCAACCCATGTCGAGGGGCCGGGAGAAAGTCCGCGACCGGCTCAGATCGCTTATGGCCAGCAGGCAGCCCAGGGTCGTCGCGTGATCCCCCGAGCCGAAGGCGCGGCCGGGGTTGAGCAGGATCGGAATCCGGCCCGGCGGCGGCGGCGTGTCGTAATGGCTGCCATAAATGAAGAACCGGCCCGCGTCGGTCGGTGGGAACATCTTCAGGCTGTCGGCGACCCAGTCACGGGGGGCCAGGGGGCAGACCGTGACTTCCGGGACGGGGATGGAAAACACTCCGGCGACGCCGCTCAAGGCCACGGCCAGGGCGTCTGGGTCCGGGCGAACCTGGGTGAACCCCTCGATCCGCCATTGGCCTTCGGTGTCGGTGGCAAACCAGGAAACGGCCTCGCAGAAAGGCGTCAGGGCCTCTTCGAAGGCGTTGACGCTTTCCGCCGTCGCGGTGACGTCGATGCGCCACAGATCGTCGTTGTCATTCATCGCCATGGTATGGGGGATGACGGCGGGCGCCGTCAATGGAATTCCCGGGAAAGCGGATCAGGCAGACTTGGCGGCCGCGCTCCGGGCCGTGCTGGGGATGAAGTCGCCATAGTCCTGCTTGCCCTTGCCGATGAACGGCTCCGGCTGGGCGGCCCGTTTCCGGGATCCGTTCTGTTCGAGCCTGTGCAGGGTTTCCCGGCTGCTTTTTTTCATCGCCTTCAGATTGCGGATTTCACGGCGCAGGGAGGCGATCTCCTCCTCCTGGCGACTCAGTTCGCGGCGGATTTTCTGCACGTAGCCGCCCCGAAATTCCTCGTTTTGCCATTTGATGCGCCGCAGCACCTCGATACCGACCACCATCGCCGAAACCGACAGCAAAAACGCCGCGACAGCCAAGAATAACGTCACCTTGAACCTCCTGTAGAACCTCCACAGGGTAGGGCCGGTTTCTGAACAATTTGTTAATCCGTTGGACTTAAACGGAGAATCAGGGCAAGGAGACGAACCCCGCCATCACCTTCTTGGTTCCCGCCTTCTCGAAGGCGATTTCCAGCTTGTCGCCGTCCATGGCGAGAATGGAGCCGTAGCCGAATTTTTGGTGAAAGATCCGCTGTCCCACCTGCAGGTTTTGAGACTCCTCGCCGTCGCCGGAACCGCCCACGCGCCACTGCGCCGGGGTGTCGGAAAAGCCCGTCCGCCGTTGCCGGCGCTGGGCGGAATTGTCGAAAAAGGCCGATCCGCCACCGCCGCCGTAAAGGCCCTGCTCCGCCGACTTCTCCACGTGTTCTGCCGGCAACTCGTCGATGAACCGGGAGGGAATGGCCGACTGCCAATTGCCATAAACCCGCCGGTTGGCGGCGAAGCTGACCAGCGCCCGTTTCCTCGCCCGGGTCAGGCCGACGTAGGCGAGGCGGCGCTCTTCTTCCAGGGCCGAGGTCCCGCCTTCATCCATGGCCCGCTGATGGGGAAACAGCCCCTCTTCCCAGCCGGGCAGGAAAACGGTGTCGAATTCCAGCCCCTTGGCCCCGTGAAGGGTCATCAGGGTGACCTTTTCCTCGGACTGGGATTCCTCGTTTTCCATGACCAGGGACACATGCTCGAGGAAGCCCTGAAGGTTTTCGAAGTCCTCCATGGCGGTCAGCAGTTCCTTCAGGTTTTCCAGCCGCCCCGGGGCTTCCGGCGCCTTGCTCATCTTCCACATGGCCGTGTAGCCGGACTCGTCCAGGACCTGACGGGTTAGGTCCACGTGGTCAACCTCTTGGGCCAGGGTGCGCCAGCGGGCGAAATCGGCCAGCAGCTCGCGCAGGGTGGTGCGGGCGCGGGGGCGGATTTCATCGGTCTCCAGCAAGCGGGCGATGGCCGCCAGCATGGCGATGCCCTCGCTGCGGGCGTAGACATTGACGACCTGCATCGTCACATCGCCGAGGCCCCGCTTCGGCGTGTTGACGATGCGCTCGAAGGCGAGGTCGTCGTCGGGCTGGGCGATCACCCGCAGATAGGCGATGGCGTCGCGGATCTCCAGGCGTTCGTAGAACCGGGCCCCGCCGACGACCCGGTAGGGCAGACCCAGGGTAATCAGGCGTTCTTCGAATTCCCGGGTTTGAAAACCGGCCCGCACCAGAACCGCCATCTGGTTCAGGCTATCGCCCCGATGCTGCCGGGACTCGATTTCGTCGCCGACGACGCGGGCCTCCTCGACCCCGTCCCAGACGCCGCGCACGCCCACCTTCTCGCCTTCGTTCAGGTCCGTCCACAGGGTCTTGCCGAGACGCCCCTCGTTATGGGCGATCAGGCCCGAGGCGGCGGCCAGGATATGCGGCGTCGAGCGATAATTGCGTTCCAGCCGGACCACTTCGGCGCCGGGGAAATCGTTCTCGAAACGCAGGATGTTGCCGACCTCGGCCCCGCGCCAGGAATAAATCGACTGATCGTCGTCGCCGACGCAGCAGATATTCCGGTGTCCCTGGGCCAGCATCCTGAGCCACAGGTACTGGGCCACATTGGTGTCCTGGTATTCGTCGACCAGAATGTAGCGGAACTTGCGCTGGTATTCGTGCAGCACCGGCGGTTGCGACTTGAACAGTTCCAGGCACAGCAGCAGAAGGTCGCCGAAATCGGCGGCGTTGAGGGTCGTCAGGCGCTCCTGGTATTCCCGATAGATCTGCACCGCCTTGCCGTCGGCGCTGTCCGCCCCCTCGGCATCGCTGACGGCGCCCGGCATCAGGCCCCGGTCCTTCCAGCGTTGGATGATCCCCGAGATGACCCGGGGCGGCCAGCGCTTCTCGTCGATGTTGTGGGCCTCCACCAGTTGCTTCAACAGGCGCACCTGGTCGTCCTGATCGATGATGGTGAAATTGGATTTCAGGCCCACCGCCTCCGCATGGCGGCGCAGGATCCGCGCGCCGAGGGCGTGGAAGGTGCCGACCCACCAGCCTTCCGTTTCCCGGCCCAGCAGGCCGGCAACCCGGTGCTGCATTTCCCGCGCCGCCTTGTTGGTGAAGGTGACCGCCAGCATCTCCCAGGGCGCGGCCCTGCCTTGAATGAGGATGTGGGCGAGCCGGGTGGTCAGCACCCGGGTCTTGCCGGTGCCCGCCCCGGCGAGGACCAGCACCGGCCCATCGACGGCCTCGACGGCCCGGCGCTGGCTGTCGTTGAGGCCGTCCAGATAGAAGGTGGAGGCGGGCCTGGTTTCCCGAGGCGGGGCCGCGGCGAGATCAAAGGGATCGGACATAAGGACTATATAGCCCGCCCATGGGCGGATTAGAAGGCGGAACCTTTCGCCTTTTTCCGGCAATGGATTATGATGCCTGTCATGACATGGAAAACGAAAATCCCCGGGGCCGGGCCCGCAGTGCTGTTCGTCCTGTTGTTCACCGCCGCCTGTTCCACCGTGCCCGCCCCGCCTCCGGCCCCCGACGCCCCCCTGTCCGTCGAGGACGCCTTCGAGGCCGTGGTCGGCGTCTACGCCAGCATTCCCGAAACCGCCCGCACGGCGCAAACCCTGGGCGCCCGGCGGCAGGGCAGCGGCGTCGTCCTCGACGACAACGGGCTGGTGCTGACCATCGGCTATCTGATCCTGGAGGCGGAAGCCGTCGCCGTCGTCGGCCCGGAAGGGAGCCCCATCCCCGCCGATCTTGTCGCCTACGACCACGCCAGCGGCTTCGGCCTTGTCCGCGCCCGCCGCCCCCTCGACGCCCGCCCCCTGAAACTGGGCAACGCCCGGGCGCTCAGGGTCGGCTCGCGGGTTCTCGCCGTCAGCCACGGCGGCGAGGACCCGGTGACGGCGGCCGCCGTGGTGTCGCGCCGTCCCTTCGCCGCCGCCTGGGAATACCTGCTGGAAAACGCCATTTTCACCACCCCGCCCCATCCCCGTTACGGCGGCGCGGCGCTGATCGACGGCCACGGCAATCTGGTCGGCATGGGTTCCCTGATGGTCAACGACGCCGTTGTGCAAGACCGCCCGGTGATCGGTAACCTGTTCGTTCCCGTCGATATTCTCCGGCCCATCCTGACGGACCTGATCCGAAACGGCCGCCGGGGCATCCCCGGGCCGCCCTGGCTCGGGCTCTACACGGAAGAGGCGGAAGGACGGGTCTACATCACCCGCCTGGCCGAAAACGGCCCGGCCAGGCGCGCCGGACTGAAGGTCCGGGACATCATCATCGGCGTCGGCGGGCGGCGCGTCGGCTCGATCATGGAATTCCTGAGACGGGTCCGCGCACAGGGACCGGCGGGAAGCCCGGTCGGCCTCGACGTCCTGCCTTTCGACGCCGACGGCCTTGATATCCGCCGTGTCGAAATCACCTCCATGGACCGCTACGACTGGCTGATGGCAGCGCCCTAATCCCCGTGTTCCTCGCGGCGATTGTCCACCAGGGCCCGGTTGTAGGCGCTCATCACCCGGGTCTCGCGAACGCAACCGAGGAACTTCATGCTCTCCTTGTTGTCGACCACGGCGATGTATTCCTCGCCGGTGTCGCGCATGGTGATCAGGGCGGTTTCCAGGTCATCGTCGGCGGCGAGAATCGGCGGGTGCCTGCGGGCCACGTCGGTGGCCGTGATCAGCGGGTCGATTTCCGGATCGAAGGCGAACTCGCTCATGTCAGCCAGGGTGATGGTGCCGAACAAGACGCCGTCGTCGTCGACCACGAACAGTTCTCCGGACTCGGATTTTTGCAGCATCAGGCGAATATCGGGCAGGCCGACTCCGAGCGTCACCAGTTCCCCGGCCCCGGACAGGACACGGCGGACCTTCATGCTGCGCAACAGGGTCCTTTCGAAGCCGTGATGCAGGTCGTAGCCCCGGCGCTCGAGCTGCCAGGAGAAGAAGGAGCCACCATGAAACTGCCGGGTGATCATGGAGGCGATGACGACGGCGATCATCAGGGCCAGGGTCAGGGCGTAGTCGCCGGTCATTTCGAAGATGATCAGGGCGGTTGAAATGGGCGCGCCCAGGACCGCCGCCGCCATCGCCCCCATGCCGAGGATGGTATAGGCCCCGATCCCCGTGGACAGGGCCGGGAACAAGCCGGTGAAGACCATGCCGTAGGCGCCGCCCAGCATGGCGCCGATGACCAGGGCCGGAGAAAACACGCCGCCGCCGAAGCCGAAACCGATGCTGACCGCGGTTGCCAGGATCTTGGCGATGCAGACCGACACCAGCAGCATCAGCGGCAAGGCTTCCAGCACCGCCGCCTCGGTAACCCCGTAGCCGACGCCCAGCACCTGCGGGAACCAAACCGCCATGACGCCGATGATCAGGCCGCCGATGGCCGGTTTGAGGATATCCGGGACCGGCGTCCGCGCGGCCACCGTATTGAAGAACATGATGCTTTTCATGAACACCATGGCCGCCAGTCCGGCCAGCACCCCGAGCAGGACGAAGGCGGGGAATTCCCAGAACGACTGAATGATATGTTCGGGGATGATGAAGGCGGGGAAATCGCCGAAGTAATAGCGGGAAATCGCCGTCCCGGTGACGCTGGCGATGACGATGGGGGCGAAGGCGGTCAGCGCGTAATGACCGATGACCACTTCCGAGGCGAACAGGGCCCCGGCGATCGGCGCGTTGAACGAAGCCGCCACCGCCGCCGCCGCGCCACAGCCCAGCAGGGTGCGCGACACGGAGCGGGTCAGGTGCAGCAGGGAGGACAGCCAGCCGCCGATGGCGGCGCCGATGTGAACGGCGGGCCCCTCGCGCCCGACGGAGGCCCCGAAACCGATGGAACAGGCGTTGATGACGGCCGCTTTCACGCCGGTCAGGAACGACATGCGGCCGCCGCGCAACGCCCCCGCCTCGATGACGTCGGCGACGCCCTGCGGCCGCCCCTCCTCCATCAGGACCTTCACCAGAACGCCGATGACGAGCCCGCCCAGGGTCGGAACGGCGACGATCTGCCACCAGGGAAGGGTCGCCACGTGGGCGAACAGATTCTCGCTGGCGGTGCCGAAGGACAGGTCCTGAATCCAGGCGATGGCCTCGCGAAAGACAACCACCGCCGCCCCGGCGGCCCCGCCGACGGCGAAGGCAAGGACGGACAGGGCCATCTGGCCGCTTTGGGTGATGCGGCGCAATCGGACGTACAGACGACTGAGGGAAAAACGGTGCGAGGACATGAGGCTCTTAT
>CAYFOJ010000031.1:0-33438 GCA_964344645.1 uncultured Thalassospiraceae bacterium | reverse complement strand
ATTAGATATCTTTCCAAAATCGAAATCGAAGCCCTCAAGACGTTCCTGAATTTTCACGTTAGCATTACATACGCGGTCTATTGCGTCAGGATGGAGATAGTTTTCAATCTCTCGCTTTCGGGTCATCACGAAGGAGATCGGCAAACCCTCTGCATGGCGCTTCCATTCTTCCACTCGTTCAGTTACCTCAGGCGGGACCTTTTTCCCTGGATGGTTCTGATCTTCTTTATCGGAGTCTCGCAGATAAAACTGTGGCAACCCAAGAGAATTGAGATATTCCCCATTCACGAATGATTTAAGTTGGTCTCCACCACCGCCAAATATAAAGAAGATTCTATTTCTCTCTAATGGTTTGGGTAATTCTCCGGCTGCTTCCAGATTCTCTAAGATACCATCCAAGACCCACACGTCGGAGTCTCCCTCTACCCAAACAGCAATCTGCGGGTTGTCGCTAGGAATCGTATTTGGCAACACACCGAGACTCGTTGCGGCCTCCATGAGTACGCTCTTATCTTTTGCGCCATTCCGCACCCGTGGAGATGATGCTCCAGGAGGTCGGTCGATGTACCGTATTGAATCGACGGGCAGTAGCTCCGCGAGGCCAGGGACATGGGTTGTCAGGAGAACTTGATCATTAGTATCGGCTAAGCCTTTGAATGCATCAACAATGCTTCGTTGGAAATTTGGGTGCTGGGATGTTTCTGGTTCTTCTATAGCGTAGATAATGGGTGGGCGGAAAATGTCTTCCGTTCTTTCCCCGCGCCTTTTTTCTGCCTCAGCCTGGAAGAATGAAAGTACTACAAGACGACGGACGCCAGCCCCCCTTTTATTCAGAGGGATGTTATCATCCCCCCGAAGAACGTTTAGGTCAAAGGCCTTTGACCATGAGGGAGATTTATATTCAGGAATCAGGTTTTGAGCGATTTCCGGGTAGTCTCTTTTTAGTCTTTCTAGTGTACGATCGGTTGTCTCCTTTACTTGTCCATGGATTTTATCGGTGATTGCGGATAGTTCATTTTCAAGTTCCTTGATTGCTGATTTAAGTGTTGCATCCAAAGGAGATCGGACAGATGCTTCCTTGTCCCCCTTGACCTGTTCCGATTTAAAAAGTGAGTATACTGGAAGATGGCGATCACTTAATTTTTTCCAAATTTTTCGGGCGTCTTGAAGATCTTCGCTTTTCGATTTTGGTCGGTGTAGAGCGACTTCACGCATCTGTAGGTTTAGATCGCCGGCCGCTTCTAAGTGACGATAAATGGCGAGGCGCATGTCCGGGTTTTTTCGTTTATTGGCCTCAAGCTTATGCTCTTCAACTATTCTCTTGAGGTCGTCTCTCTTCTTGAATAGGAGCTCTTGACCTAGTTCATGTGCGGGAGCATTGGCCCATGCGAAAATGCTGTCCACCTCCGACTTCGTAGCCGTTGTTCTCCAGACTTTGTATATTTCTAGCTTCCCTGATTCGTTGAGCAAATACTCATCCTTGAGTGTTGTTTGTGATTGTGCATCAAGATTGATTTGTTCCGGGAGGTCAGAAAATATGCAACCTATTTTGAACGAATTACTGTCGGCTAGAGTGCACATGTCATGTGCATCGACGACATCATTGAAGAACGCGTCTAGGGCCTCAAGAATGGTAGATTTGCCAACGTCGTTCTCGCCAATTAGTGCCGTGAGAGCGGAAATTTCTATTGCAGTGCGTTTCTGATAACCTCGGAAGCCTTCGAGAATCACCTCATCTAATTTCATTGACGACTCCACATCAATTAAAAATATAATTCTACTAGTATAACTCTCTACATGATTGTTGTCGATTGTATTGGTAAACTATTTACGAACCTTGATCGGCGACGACTACTGATAGGATGGCTGGATTTGGAGTTTCTATTGGTCTCTGCCCACATGTTGTGATGAGGTGCGTTTTCCCGATGTGGGGATTTATTGGTTATTCCGTCGCCGCCAGCAGGTGGCGCAATAAGGGTTCGTAGCCGGGCCAGTCGGCGGCCGGGCCGGTGTGGGCGAAGACGACCACGCCGTTTCGGTCCAGCACGTAGGTGGACGGGAACACGGGGGCCAGCCTGCGGTCCTCGATGGTCGTGCCGTCGGCCAGTCCGAGGGCGGTTTCCCGCCGGTTTTTCACCCCGGAATCAAAAAGGGGCAGGGTGAGGCCGTTGCGCTTCGCCCAACGCCGGGATTTGGCGATGGGTTCCCGGGTCTGGACGAAGACGAACGCCATCTCCGGCGAATCGGAGAAGGCGTCGTGCAGGTGTTGCAGTTCGGGAAACTCGGCCTGGCATGGCGGGCACCAACTGCCCCAGAAATGCAGGAAGACGACCTTGCCCTTGAAGTCTGACAGGGTGACGGGGCCGCCGGTGGGGGCGTTCAGCGCCAGGTCGGGGAAGCGCATGCCCTTGCCCGTGCCGACGGGCGCCCGGGCGGCGTCCTCGGTGTCGGGATAAGGCGCCCAGGAGGCGGCCCAGGCGGCTTCGTCGAACACCACATGGCCGTCGATGGCGTACGCCTGGCAGGTCTCGCGGGTGTATTCCCGGCAGGCGGCGATGGCGGCGCGCTCCGCCTCCCCGCCGTCGCCATGGCCGGACACCCAGGCCCAGGCGCCTCCCGGCGCGATGGCGAAGGCGCTGTGCGGCGGGGCCGACAGGTATTCCTGATACCCCTTCTGGCCCTCCGCCCCGAGATGCGGCGGTTGCCCGACCGCGGCGGTGGCGGCGGCGAGACATGCGAGGAAGGTCATGCCCGCCGATATGATCCTGAACGCCATGACGCGGCTCCCTGAATAAAGCGCGGAAATCCGCCCGTTTCCGAATACCCTACTGTTTTACTCATGAAAAAGCATTATATAACAAGGATTTAGTTGACACAATTAGTATTTTCTAATATAATTCCCATCTAATATAAGAAAGGGATAATCCGATGCTCAAGGTCATTTCAGGTATCTTCGCGGGGATGGTGATTTTCGCCGTTCTGGCATGGCAATTCGGTGGCGGAATGATGATTAAGGAATATCCGAGCCCCTACGGTCTGAAGGAAACGGTGGCCCGTATTCAGCATAACGTCAAAGACGCCGGCTGGTCGCTTTCCGGGCTGCGCAGCCCCTCCAACACCATCAAGGCCATGGGGGCCACGGTCCCCAACGTGCTGTTGGTGGAGGCCTGCAAGCCGGATTATTCCAAGCCGATCATCAAGGACGACGACACCCGCGTCCTGTCGATTCTGATGCCGTGTACGATCACGGTCTACGAAAAGGGCGACAAGGTCTACATCGGCCTGCTGAACACGGCCCTGATGGGACGCCTGTTCGGCCCCATGGTGACGGAGGTGATGATCAAGGTCGCCGCCGACCAGGAGAAGTTCATCACCTTCGATCCCGACAAACCGGCGCCCGAGATCATCCGCCCGAAGAAGAGCGGCGGCGGAGGCGGCTCCGGCAAGGGCGGGATTCAGGATCTCGGCGGGTGCTAGCAGCGGAAGTGAAGGAAATGACCATGTTGACTATATTTCACGGCCGGGCGGGTTGGCGGATGATCGCTGCCGCCGCCGTCCTGCTGCTGGCGGTCCCGGGCGGCATGGCCTGGGCCGCGGCGGGTAACGGTTCGACGGCGGATCATACCAAGTTCGAGGAACTGAAGGGGCCCTTCGCCTCCGGGCCGGAGGTCACCAAGGCCTGCCTGCAATGCCATACCGAGGCCTCGAAGCAGATTCACCAGACCAAGCATTGGAACTGGGACGTGGTCAACCCGGCGACGGGGCGCAAGCTGGGCAAGAAGAACGTCATCAACAATTTCTGCGGCTCCGTGGTTTCCAACGAACCCCGTTGCACCAGTTGCCATATCGGCTACGGCTGGAAGGACGGCGGGTTCGATTTCGCCGCCCAGGAAAACGTCGATTGCCTGGTCTGCCACGACACCACCATGAAATACCGCAAGCTGCCCGCCGGGGCCGGCCACCCGGCCTACCAGGATACGGAATGGCCGCCCAAGTCCGGCAAGTTCATCAAGCCCATCGATCTGGCCGGCGTGGCGCAGAACGTGGGCGCCACCAGCCGCCGCAATTGCGGCATGTGCCACTTCCTCGGCGGCGGCGGCAATGCGGTCAAGCATGGTGACCTGGACGTCTCGCTGATCAATCCGGGGCCCTATCTGGACATCCACATGAGCCCGGACAGGCTCGACTTCACATGTTCGAAATGCCACGGTGGCGACAACCATCTGGTCCAGGGCAGCCGTTACGCCCTCGAGGCCAAGGATACCAAGGGGATCGACATCCCCGGACGGGACGACGGCAGCCGCGCCTCCTGCGAATCCTGCCACGGCATGCGGCCGCATCCGGAAACCGCCAATATCAAGCTGAACGATCATACGGACGTGCTCGCCTGCCCGACCTGCCATATCCCCGAATACGCCCGCGGCGGCTACGCCACCAAGATGTGGTGGGACTGGTCGACGGCGGGGAAACTGACGCCGGAAGGCAAGCCGTTGAAGATCAACAACGACGAGGGCCTGCAAATCTACAACGGCATGAAGGGTGATTTCACCTGGGGGAAAAACGTCCGGCCCGAATACCGCTGGTTCGACGGCACCTCGAAATTCACCCTTTACGGCGACGAGGTGACCGGCGACGAGATGGTTGCCATCAACCGCTACGGCGGCGAGCCGGGCGACCCGGATTCCCGCATCTGGCCGTTCAAGGTGATGCGCGGCAAGCAGGCCTTCGACAAGGGCAACAAGACCCTGGCCGTGGTCCACACCTGGGGCAAGGACGACAGCGCCTACTGGACCGGCTATGACTGGGACAAGGCGTTGAGCGCCGGGGCGGAAGCCGTCGGGGCGACCTACAGCGGCGAAATGGGATTCGTCGAGACCGAAATGGCCTGGCCGATCACCCACATGGTCGCGCCCAAGGAAGATGCGGTCCCCTGCGACGAATGCCATGCCCAAGACAGCCGTTTGCAGGGCGTGCCGGGGGTCTACATTCCCGGCCGGGACCGTTTCGGCTGGCTCGATGAGGCCGCCTGGTGGCTCGCCGCACTTGCCCTGCTGGGCGTGATCGGGCACGGTGGCCTGCGTTATTACATGCATCGTAGAAGGGGCTAGAGCGATGAAAAAAATCTATATCTTCAAGCGCTTCGAGCGTTTCTGGCACTGGTCGCAGGCGCTCCTGATCATCACCATGGGGCTCAGCGGATTCGAAATCCACGGCACCTACGAATGGCTCGGATACGCCACCGCCCAAGAGGTTCACACCACCGCCGCGTGGATGCTGATCTGGCTCTGGCTGTTCGCCATTTTCTGGCATTTCACCACCGGCGAATGGCGGCAGTACATTCCCACCACCGACAAGCTGTTCGCCATGATGCGCTACTATCTGACGGGTATTTTCGTCGATGCCCCCCATCCCTTCAAACAAACCCGGCTGTCCAAGCACAACCCGCTACAGCGGCTCGCCTATCTGTTCGTTCAGGTGGTCATCAATCCGGTCATCTGGATCAGCGGCCTGCT
Source organism: uncultured Thalassospiraceae bacterium (assembly GCA_964344645.1). Classification (GTDB taxonomy): domain Bacteria; phylum Pseudomonadota; class Alphaproteobacteria; order Rhodospirillales; family JABHCV01; genus JACNJU01. The sequence continues at coordinate 27,925 of CAYFOJ010000031.1, read as the reverse complement.
CTACCTCTACTACGGCGAATGGGCGGCCTGGGGGCTGGGCTGGCTCGATCTGGCCGATGTCGCCTTCGTCCATCTGGTGGCGGCGTTCATGATGGTGCTGTTCCTGATCGTCCACATCTATCTGGCCACCTCCGGACATACGCCGACGTCCCATATCCGGGCGATGATCACCGGTTATGAAGACGTGGAAGAGGAAGACGACGACGACGACGCGAGATAATAAACAGAAACGTGATTTACCGCCTCAACCGCCGTCCTTCCCCCGAAGGGCGGCGGTTTTTTCACGCAGGGCTTCCAGCAGACCGTCGACCTTGCCGCCGCGATTGCGGATGGTGGAGCCGAAGTCCGAGCGCAAGGTGTTGCTCATGGAGGTCCCCTCGACGACCACGTCGACGATCTTGTAAAGCTCGCCCTTGCGCGCAATGCGCCAGTCGACGCGGATGGCCGGGTTGCCGTCGTGCTGGGGGATGTTGGAAAACACCGTCGCGTTCTTCTCGTCCTGGACGATGGTCCTTTGAATGCGCAGGGGCTCGCCCGCATAGGCGGCGAAACGGTCCACGTAGGAGACCACCATCAGGTCCTCGAAAAGACGCAGGTATTCTTCCCGTTGCGCCTCGCTGGCGCGGCGCCAATAGCGTCCGAGAATCCATTTGCCGATGCCGTTGACGGCGAAGTGTTCGTTGAAATAGTCCCGGAAGCGCTGAATCCGGTCTTCCCGGGGCGAGGCCTTGTCGGTCAGCTCCTTGATCGCCTTCTGCGCCAGCTTGTCGACGAAGGCGGTCGCTTCCTCCTCGAAGGTGGCGGCGTTGAGAGGGGAGGCGAGGAACAAAACCGGCAGCAGCACTAGGAACAGACGCCGGATATTCATCTCGCTTACTCCATTCAGTTGGCTTGGGAAATCTCGTCGTCTTCCGGGATGACCGGGAATTGGCCGATGCTCGGCACGGAGGTGGAGGGATCGACCACACCGTTGTTGATTTCATCCGTGCGCCGCTGGCGGTAGAGGCTGCGCACGGCGGCGTAGAAGTCCAGTGAGGATTTTTCCAGGTCCTCGATGGTGTCGTAATGCAGGGCCCTGAAGTCCACCGCGTCGACGGCGGTTTCCGTCAGGGGGACCCAGTCGTTGCCGGAATCCTTGGCCCACATGTTCAACGGATCGATGAAGAAATCGACCACCCGGCCGATGGCGTCGCGTGGGTTCGACGGGCCGAAGATGGGCAGCATCAGGTAGGGGCCTTCCGGCATGTTCCAGACGGCCAGGGTCTGGCCGAAATCCTCGTTGTGGTATTCGATGCCCATGTCGTGGGCGGTGTCGCTCAGGCCGAGGACGCCGAAGGTGCTGTTGATCAGGAACCGCATCAGGGTGGCGATGGCCCGCTTGAATTCCCCCTGCATGACGTCGTTGAAGAAAATCACCGGGGAACGCAGGTTGTTGAGGACGTTGTGGACGCCCGTGCGCAGTTTGTCAGGGGCCACTTCCCGGTAGCCCTTGGCGACGGGCTTGAGGACCGCTTTGTCGAGGGCCTGGTTGAAGGCGAAGATCGCCCGCATGGTCGGCTCGGCGGGGTCGTTGATTTCCTGAAATTCGGCGACCGCCTCCGGGTCGTCCGGCGAGGGCGCGGTGGCGCACCCGGCGGCGACCAGCGAAACCAGGGCGACGGCGAAAACACGCGCGCCCAGACGGGTTCCGGCAAGGGGTTTCAGGAATACGGTGAGCATGAAAAAACGTGCACCCCAACAGTTGTCAACAATAGCCCCCGGATTCGTTCGGCGTTCCGGTACGGACTCTATCGCGCACCATCCGCGAAGATGGTAAACGAATCGTTAAAAGGAAGTACCATAGGCACAAAAGAAAGACCAGTGGAGTCATGCAAGGCGGAATCCTCTTTGGCGAAAGTGTTGCAAAAACATCACAAATTGGGCCGATTCCAAGGATGATCGCCCTTGAAACCCATGATCGGGTCAAGATTAAGGGTTTTCAGCGGCCTTTATCCATTAGGGAATTCCCTTGATTCTCAGCCGTCTAAAATAAAGCTTGGATTCGCATCAAACATCATATAAAGACATGTTTATATCTTGAATTAAGCTTTCGTGACTGTGTGATGGATACCATTGATCCCCTGTTGACGGCTTTGCGCGCGGTCGCCGAACCGACACGGTTACGCCTGCTGGCCCTGTGCGCCGAAGGCGAGTTGACGGTCAGTGAACTGGTCGGCATTCTCGGCCAGAGCCAGCCCCGGGTGTCCCGTCATTTGAAGCTGCTGACGGAAGCGGGGGTGTTGGAACGGATCAGGGAAGGGAGCTGGGTTTTCCACCGTCAGGTTCAAAGCGGCGACGGGGCCCGGCTGGCTCGCCGCCTGAACGAATTGCTGCCGCAGGACGACGAAACCCTGGCCCGGGACCGGGAGCGCCTGTCGCGGGTCAAGGAACAGCGGGAGCGGACCGCCGCCGACTACTTCAGCCGCAATGCGGAAAGCTGGGACAGGCTGCGTTCCCTGCATGCGGACGACCGGCTCGTCGAGGCCGCCCTGCTGGAGATGATGGCCCCTTATGGGGTCGAACGATTGCTCGATGTGGGCACCGGCACGGGCCGCATGCTGGAACTGCTGGGCCCGCGTATCCGTTTGGGCGAAGGGATCGACCTGTCCCGGGAAATGCTCGCCGTGGCCCGGGCCAACCTGCAGCGGGCGGGCCTCGGCCATTGCGCCGTGCGTCAGGCGGATATCTTCCGCAGCCCGTTTTCCGCCGCCGCCTTCGACGGGGTGACCATCCATCAGGTCCTGCACTTCCTCGACCGCCCCGGCCTGGCGGTGATCGAGGCGGCGCGGATGCTTCGGCCCGGAGGGGTGATGGCGGTGGTCGACTTCGCCCCCCATGACCGGGAGGACCTGCGCCGGGAACACGAACACCGGCGTCTCGGGTTCGACGACGGGGAAGTGGCGGCCTGGTTCGAGGCCGCCGCAATGGAAATGACGGACGGCCGCCGCCTGTCCGGCGATCCGCTCACCGTCGCCATCTGGCTGGGCGTCAAGACAGGCAGCGAATAGAGAGAGATCACCCCGTCATGACCCGACAGGAAAAACAGCACCGTCACCGGCAACTGCTGAACGTCACCTCGAAGGGGCGGCCGCCCCATCCCTCCATGGTCGTCGCCCTGCCGCTGCCGAAGGACGTTCGCGTGTCCTTCGAGTTCTTCCCCCCCGCCAATGAAAAGGCGGAAGCCTCGCTGTGGTCCTGCATCGAACGTCTGGCGCCGGTGGGTCCGGCGTTCGTCTCGGTCACCTACGGGGCCGGCGGCTCGACCCGTGAGCGGACCCACGAAACGGTGGTCCGCATCGCCCGGGAGACGGAGATGCGCCCGGCGGCGCATCTGACCTGCGTCGGCTCCGACAGGGGCGAGATCGAAGCCATCGCCGAACGTTACTGGCAGGCGGGCATTCGCCATATCGTCGCCCTCAGGGGGGATGCGCCGGACGGGGCGGGAACCTACCGGCCCCAACCCGGCGGCTACGCCTACGCGGCCGATCTGGTGGCCGGGCTGAAGCGCATCGCCGATTTCGAGATCAGCGTCGCCGCCTATCCGGAGGTCCACCCGGAATCGGCCGGCCCCGAGGCCGACCTGGACAACCTGAAGCGCAAGATCGACGCCGGGGCGGACCGGGCCATCACCCAATATTTCTTCGACCCGGAAGTCTACCTCCGGTTCCTCGACCGGGCCCGGGCCGCCGGCATTCATGTCCCCATCGTGCCGGGAATCCTGCCGGTCACCAATTTCGCCCAGGTGAAGAAGTTTTCCGCCCTCAGCGGCACCCGTGTGCCGGACTGGCTGGCCGGGTTGTTCGAAGGCCTGGACGAAGACCCGGGCACCCGCAAGCTGGTCGCCGCCAGCGTCGCCGCCGAACAATGCCGCGTGTTGCACGCAAGCGGCGTTGACGACTTTCATTTTTATACCCTCAACCGCGCCGATCTGACCTATGCCATCTGTCATATCCTCGGCGTCCGGCCCGGCCGGGAAGACAACGGAGAGAACAGCCAATGAGCCGCCCCATCGAAGACCTATTGAAAGACCGGATTCTCGTCCTCGACGGGGCCATGGGCACCATGATCCAGCGCCACGGGCTGGAGGAGGCCGACTACCGGGGCGAGCGCTTCGCCGACCATGCCATGGACCTGAAGGGCAACAACGACCTTCTGACCCTGACCCGGCCGGACCTGATCAGGGACATCCACCTGTCCTTCCTGGAGGCCGGGGCGGATATCGTCGAAACCAACAGCTTCAACGCCACCACCATTTCCCAGGCCGATTACGGGCTGGAGGGGATCGTCCGGGAACTGAACGTGGCCGCCGCCCGCCTGGCGCGGGAGGCCTGCGACATCATGCAGGCGAAAACCCCGGACAAACCCCGCTTCGTTGCCGGCTCCCTGGGCCCGACCAACCGTACCGCCTCGATTTCCCCGGACGTCAACGATCCCGGCTTCCGTAACGTTACCTTCGATGAACTGGTGGCGGCCTACACGGAAGCGACCGAGGGCTTGCTGGAGGGCGGCGCCGACCTGCTGCTGATCGAGACCGTGTTCGACACCCTCAACTGCAAGGCGGCGATCTACGCGGTTTTGAAATATCTCGACGATCACGGCCTGTCCGTGCCGGTGATGCTGTCGGGCACCATCACCGACGCCTCGGGCCGGACCCTTTCCGGGCAAACGCCGGAAGCGTTCTGGAATTCCGTCGCCCACGCCAAGCCGATCAGCATCGGCTTCAACTGCGCCTTGGGCGCCCGCGACCTGCGCCAGCATACCCAGGCGGTGGCCGGGGTCGCGCCGGTCAATGTCAGCGTTTATCCCAACGCCGGCCTGCCCAACGAATTCGGCGAATACGACGACACCCCGGAGTCCATGGCCGAGGTGCTGAAGGAATTCGCCGAAAGCGGCCTGATCAACATCGTCGGCGGCTGCTGCGGCACCACGCCCGAACACATCCGCGCGATTGCAGAGGCGGTCGACGGCGTTTCCCCGCGTCCCATCGCCGCCCGTCCCGGCCACGCCGCCCTGGCCGGGCTGGAGCCCTTGAACGTGGATTCGGTCACCGGTTTCATTAACGTGGGTGAGCGGACCAACGTCGCCGGTTCGGCCAAATTCGCCCGCCTGATTCGTGAAGGCGATTACGAAACGGCCCTGGACATCGCCCGTGGCCAGGTCGAGGCCGGGGCCCAGATCATCGACGTCAACGTGGACGACGCCATGCTCGACGCGGAAAAGGAAATGTCGACCTTTCTCAATCTGGTCGCCTCCGAGCCGGACATCAGCCGGGTGCCGGTGATGGTCGACTCGTCGAAATGGCCGGTCATCGTCGCGGGTCTGAAATGCGTCCAGGGCAAGGCCGTGGTCAACTCCATCAGCCTGAAGGAGGGCGACGACGTTTTCGCCGCCCAGGCCGGGGAAATCCTGCGTTTCGGGGCCGCCGTCATCGTCATGGCCTTCGACGAGAAGGGGCAGGCGGACAGCTATGATCGAATGATCGAAATCTGCGGCCGCTCCTACAAGGTGCTGACCGAGCGGGTCGGCTTCCCGGCCGAGGACATCATCTTCGACCCCAACATCTTCCCCATCGCCACGGGCATCGAGGAACACCGCAACTTCTCCGTCGATTACATCCGCGCCTGCGAATGGATCAAGGACAACCTGCCCGGCGCCTCCATTTCCGGCGGCGTGTCCAACATGTCGTTCTCGTTCCGGGGCAACAACCCGGTGCGCGAGGCCATGCATTCGGTGTTCCTCTATCACGCCATCGGCAAGGGCATGACCATGGGCATCGTCAACGCCGGGCAATTGGCGGTCTACGCCGACATCCCCGAAGACCTGCGTATGCGGGTCGAGGACGTGGTTCTCAACCGCCGCGACGATGCCACCGAGCGTCTGCTCGACGTCGCCGACCAGGCCAGGGGCACTGCCGGCAAGGACGCCGCCCCAGACCTGAGTTGGCGTGAGCAGTCCGTCGGCAAGCGACTGGAGCATGCCCTGGTCAAGGGCATCACCGAGTATATCGTCGAGGACACGGAAGAGGCGCGTCTTGCTTCGGAACGGCCCATCGACGTCATCGAAGGACCGCTGATGGACGGCATGAACGTGGTCGGCGACCTGTTCGGCTCGGGCCAGATGTTCCTGCCCCAGGTGGTCAAGTCGGCCCGGGTGATGAAACAGGCCGTCGCCCATCTGCTGCCCTTCATCGAGGCGGAAAAAGAGGCTTCAGGAGGGCTTGGCGGGGCCAAGGGCAAGATCCTGATGGCCACCGTCAAGGGCGACGTGCACGACATCGGCAAGAACATCGTCGGCGTCGTCCTGCAATGCAATAATTTCGAGGTGGTGGATCTGGGCGTCATGGTTCCCTACGCTGATATCCTGGCCCGGGCGAAAGAGGAAGACGTCGACATGATCGGCCTGTCCGGCCTGATCACGCCGTCCCTGGACGAGATGTGCACGGTGGCCGCCGAAATGCAGCGGGCGGGCCTGACCATGCCGTTGCTGATCGGCGGCGCGACCACGTCCCAGGTTCACACGGCGGTCAAGATCGCGCCCAACTACGAAGGGCCCATCGTTCACGTCAACGATGCGTCCCGCGCCGTCGGCATCGCCGCCAATCTGGTTTCCGAAACGGCCCGCGACGCCTATGTGGCGGAAATCGCCGCCGCTCAACAGGCCGAGCGCGAGCGTCACGCGGCACGGGACCGGACCGTCAACCAGCAGACCCTCGCCGCCGCCCGCGAGGCCCGTCACCTCATCGACTGGCGGGCGGCGACGCCCCCGCGGCCGTCGTTCCTGGGCGTCCGCGCCTTCGACGATTACGACCTGGGGGAATTGGTCGGGCGCATCGACTGGACGCCGTTTTTCCGTACCTGGGAATTGAAGGGGACCTATCCGGCGATCCTCAAGGACGACGCCGTCGGCGAGGCGGCGCGTGGCCTGTATGCGGATGCCCGGGCGATGCTGGACAGGATCATCGGTGAAAAGTGGCTGACGGCCAAGGCGGTGATCGGCTTCTTCCCGGCCAACAGCGTCGGGCACGACGACATCGAACTGTACGCCGACGACGGCCGCGATGCCGTCGCCTCGAAGCTGCATTTCCTGCGCCAGCAGATGCTGAAGAACTCCGGCCGGGCCAACTTCTCCCTGGCCGATTTCATCGCCCCGAAGGAAACCGGCGTCGCCGACTATATCGGCGGTTTCGCGGTGACGGCTGGCGTCGGCATGGCCGAGCGGGTGCGGGCCTTCAAGGACGCCGGGGACGATTACAACGCCATCCTGCTGGAGGCCCTGGCCGACCGTCTGGCCGAGGCCTTCGCCGAACGCATGCACGAGCGGGTGCGCCGGGAATTCTGGGCCTACGCCACCCACGAGGAGCTGGAAAACGAGGACCTGATCAAGGAGCAATATCAGGGCATCCGCCCCGCCCCCGGCTACCCGGCCTGTCCCGACCACACCGAGAAGACGACCCTGTTCAGGCTGCTCGACGCCACCGCCAACACGGGCATTAGCCTGACGGAAAGCTTCGCCATGCTACCCGCCGCCTCGGTCTCGGGCTTCTATTTCTCTCATCCCGAGGCGCAATACTTCGGCGTCGGCAGAATCTCCAGGGACCAGGTCGAAGACTACGCCCGCCGCAAGGGCAACAGCATCGAGGAAACCGAACGCCACCTGGCGCCGAGTCTGGATTACTGAGCAGGCTTCAGGCGGTGCCCGCGATCATGTCGTTGATGTCGTCCATGGACATCTGCGAGGTTTTCAGGGCCACCAGCAGGTCGATTTCCGTCGCCGCCACGTCGCCCAGTTTCTCCAGGACCGCCTCGCGGATGAAGTCGCCGAGGCGTTTGTCCAGGGCCCTCAGGGTCAGCAGATTGGTCAACAGCTCCCGGCGGATTGTCGGCGGGAAGCCCAGCAGTTCCGAGACCAGAAAGCCCTTCGCCTTCATCGGGATGTTGGCGTTGGAAAAGATGCGGTCGATGCAGAAGCTGTAAATGCCGAAATCCAGCCGCCCGGCGACCGCATAGGTGAAGTCGAGAAATTCGTCGCGGAAGAGCTGCGGCGTGATCTTGTGTTCGATCAGGTGGCGGACGATTTCCAGGAAGGCCCGGTAGCGAATGCGGGCCGGGCTCAGCTTGCCGCCGAGAGAAGCCTCGATGTCGCGGATGCGGGCCTCGCGGAAGCCCGATTGCAGCATGGACTTGGCCGTGTCCTTGACCGCCGGGTTGAGGGCCTGCTCCTCGATCAGCGAGAACAGTTCCTCGTAACGTTCCCGCCGGCGGCGGTCTTGGCCCTGGGCCGCCTTGCCCAGCGGCAGCAGGGCCGCCTCGGCGACCAGGGGGTCGTTGGAGAAGATGGAGGCGACGGCGGCGGCGGAACGGTCGATGGCGCCGTTTTCCATAAAGTCGTCGGTGATGACGAAACGGCTTTCATCGAAAACCGTCAGGTAGCGCCCGACCCGGCTGCAGGCGACGAAGTGGTCGGCCAGATCGGGCTTTCGCCCTTTTGCGTCCTCGCCGGCAGATTGCTGACTTGCCATATGGGAACCTGCCCTCCATTGATTGACGGCCAAGCATACGCGATTCTCGCCGGGGTTGACGACTCTATTGTGCCCCGCCCTTCATTCCCGGCCCGCCGCCAGCCGGTCGAGTCGGAGCCTGTGGCGGCCGTCGGTCAACCTGCGGGCGGCCAGCAGGACGGCCAGTAGGGTTCCCAGGGTCGTCGAGCCGGCGATCAGGAACAGGATCAATATCTGGTATTTGACCGCCTCGGTCGGCTCCACCCCGGCCAGGATCTGGCCGGTCATCATCCCGGGCAGGGAAATGATGCCCGCCGCCGACATGGCGTTGACGATATGGATCATGCCGGCCCTGACGGATTGGCGGATCACCGGACGGAAGGCCCGTGTCCTGTCGTGCCCGAGGGCGAGTCGGGCCTCGATCAGGGAACGGCCTTCGGCGGCGGCGTTGAGCAGACGTTCCAGGCCGATGGAGACGCCGTTCATGGTGTTGCCCAGGATCATGCCCAGGATCGGCAGGGCGAAGCGGGGGTCGAACCAGGGATCGGGGCGGATTTGGGTCGTCAGGGCCAGTGCGGTGACGACGGAACAGGCGACCGTCAGACTTGCCGTGCCCAGGCCGTATCGCCACCAGCCTTTCAGGCGGCGCGTCTGCCGGGCCATGATCTCGCGTCCGGCCAGCGCCAGCATGACCGCAGCCGCGACCCCGGTCCACAGGGGCGAGGCCAGCGCGAACAGGTATTTCAGCAACAGGCCAATGAGAATCAGTTGAACGACCATGCGCACGGCGGCGATGCCGATCCGCCGTTCGATGCCGAGCCGGAGGGCGATGGACAACAGGCCGCTGAACAGCAATAGCAGCGAGGCGATGGCCAGGTCCGTATATCCGAGGGGGATGAACATCACGGCCCCGTCTCTCGCAGCCGTCCGTCGCGCATATACAGGGGGTCGGCTTGCAGGCGGCGCGCCTGTTCGGGGTCGTGGGTGACGATCAGGATGGCGGTGGCGTCGTCCAGCCGGCGGCGGAGCAGGGCCTCGACGGCGTGGGTGTTGTCTTCGTCAAGGGCCGACGTCGGTTCGTCGAGCAGCAGCACGCGGGGGCCGCCGGCGAGCGCGCGGGCCAGTCCCAGGCGCTGTTTTTCCCCCGTCGACAAGCGGGGTACGGACCAGTCGAGCACCGCTTCGCCGAGCCCGAGCGCCTCCAGCAGGCGGATGGCGGCGGCGGGATCGTCGAAATGGTCGCCGACCCGTTCCGTCCACCAGCCGGTTTCGGCGGCGACATAGGAAACTCGCCGCCGCCAGGTCGGCGCGGGCATGCCGTCCCGGTCCTCGCCGTCGAGGAGAACCCGTCCCCGATTGGGATCCAGATCGGCGATGGCCCGCAGGAACAGGGTCTTGCCCGACCCCGAGGGTCCGTGAACCGCCGCCGCCCGTCCGCTGGCCAGTTTCAAATCGATGGGGCCGAAGCCGATCCCCGACAAATTACCGATGCTCAGCATGGGGCGATCTTAGCGGCCCGGAAAAGAAATGGAACCGCCTTCTTCGGCGCTGGTGATTGTCTTGCGAGGGTCTATAATCCACGGCCCATGAACGAAGACACGCCAAACTCCGCCCGCCCCGTTTCCATGCCCGACGCTCCGGCGCTGGTGGCCGGCGTGCGCGGCGTCGTCTGGCTGACCGCCGACGGAGAGATCGACACCCTGAGCCCGCAAGAGGCCGCCGCCAGGCTGCATTCGGGGCGCCCGCCCATGGTCTGTCACGCCCGGCGTTTTTTCGCCCGGCTGGGGGTCAAGCCATTCCCCGTCTACGATGTGCTGGAACTGTTCGCCTTCGTCCGCCCTGCCGCCTTCGTTTTGCCGACGCCGAGGGGCCTGGCCGAGGCCCTGGGCCTAGCCCTGCCCGTCGGCCGGGAGCAGGAGGCCGAGAGCCTGATGCGGGCGGCCCATGCCCTGATCCGTCAACTGGCGGAGGGCAAGCATGACCGGGACGGGACGGCGGTGGCCTGGGCCATGCACCGGGGCGGCTGGCCCTGGGCGGAGGCGGTCATCACCGCCCTAGGGGGTGGCGAACGGCCCCACTCGGGCAACGTCGCCGCCGGTCTCGCGGTCTGGGAGCGGCTGGCGGAATGGGAGGAGCGCCCGCCCGAGGCGGCCCCCCGGGATTTCCCCGTCGAACCGGTGGAGGCCCGGGCGCAACTGGTCCGCCTGCTGGGGGGCGGGGCCGAGGACAGACCCGGACAGGCCGATTACGCCGCCGCCGCCGCCGCCGCCTTCGAGGCGCGCGACAAGCGGGGCGAGCCCAGGGTGGTGCTGGCCGATGCGGGAACCGGTGTCGGCAAGACCCTCGGCTACATCGCGCCCGCCAGCGTCTGGGCGGAGAAAAACGAGGGCGCGGTCTGGGTTTCCACCTTTACCCGCAACCTGCAACGGCAACTGGATGCAGAACTGGACCGGCTGTATCCGGACCCGGCCGAGAAGGCGGCCAAGGTGGTCATCCGCAAGGGCCGGGAAAATTACCTCTGCCTGCTGAATTTCGCCGAGGCCGTCGGCCGCCTGCGTTCCGGCAACGCCGCCGAGAACCCTGTCGGCCTGGGCCTGATGGCCCGCTGGCTCCTGAACACCCGCGACGGCGACATGGTCGGCGGCGACTTTCCCGCCTGGCTGCCGGACCTGGTCGGCCGGGGGGCGACTCTGGAACTGACGGACAAACGGGGGGAATGCACCTATTCCGCCTGTCAGTACTACAGCCGGTGCTTTATCGAAGGCACGGTTCGCCGCGCACGCAGCGCCCGCATCGTCGTCGCCAATCACGCCCTGGTGATGGTGCAGGCGGCCATGGGCGGTGACGGGCAGTTGCCGCTGCGTTATGTCTTCGACGAGGGGCATCATCTGTTCTCCGCCGCCGATTCGGCCTTTTCCGCCGATTTGACCGGTTACGAGGGCGAGGACCTGCGGCGCTGGCTGGTCGGGGCGGAAGCCGGCCGGAAGTCCCGTTCACGGGGGCTGCGCGCGCGCATGGAGGACCTCATCAACGGCGACGACGAGGCCATGGCCGCCCTGGACGAGGCCATGCGCGCCGCCCGGGCCCTTCCCGGCCCCGCCTGGCGGCAGCGGGTCGCCGGCGGCGAACCGGTGGGACCGGCTGAGAGCTTCCTCGGCCGGGTCCGCCAACAGGTCTATGCCCGTGAAACCGGAACCGCCGCCTACAGCCTGGAGGCGGGGACGGAATCCCCCGTCGAGGGCCTGCTGGAAGCCGCCGGCGCCCTGCAGGCGGCCCTGGTCCGCCTGCGCCGCCCGCTGCAGGCGTTGATCCAGTCCCTGGCGCGCCTGCTGGACGTGGAGGCCGACACCCTGGACACGGCCACCCGCAACCGCATCGAGGCCTTGGCCCGGGGCCTGCAGCGCCGGGGCGTCGATCAACTCGCCGCCTGGACGGCCATGCTCAAGGCCCTGCATGAAGAGGACGACGAAGGGGTCGTCGACTGGTTCGGCGTCGAACGCCTGGACGGCCGGGAGATCGATATCGGCCTGCACCGTCATCTGATCGACCCCACCCTGCCGTTTGCCGAGACCGTTCTCGCCCCCGCCCACGGGGCGGTGATTACCTCGGCGACCCTGCGCGACCACGGCCCCGACGGGGGTGATGAGCCGGAGCACCTTCGGGACGCTCCCGCCGACGCCGCCGACGTGGACGGCGATTGGGCCGGGGCGGAGCAACGGAGCGGGGCGGTTCATCTGGCCTCGCCGGCGCTGCGCCGGGCGATCGAATCGCCCTTCGATTACCCGGCCCGGACCCGGGTGCTGGTTGTCGGCGACGTGGACAAGTCGGACATCGGGCAGGTGTCCGGCGCTTATCGGGAGCTGTTCCTCGCCTCCGGCGGCGGCGCGCTCGGCCTGTTCACGGCCATATCCCGGCTACGGGCCGTCCATAACCGCATCGCCGCCCCCCTGGACGAGGCCGGCCTTCAGGTCCTGGCCCAGCATGTGGATACCCTGGACACGGGAACCCTGATCGATATTTTTCGGGCCGAGGAAGACGCCTGCCTGCTGGGGACCGATGCGGTCCGCGACGGCGTCGACGTGCCCGGCCGCTCCCTCAGGTTGATCGTCTTCGACCGGGTGCCCTGGCCCCGCCCGGACATTCTGCACCGGGCCCGCCGCAAGGCCTTCGGCGGGCGGGCCTATGACGAAACCCTGACCCGGCTGAAACTGAAACAGGCCTATGGACGGCTGATCCGTCGCGCCACCGACAAGGGGGTCTTCGTCATGCTCGACAGGGCCCTTCCCTCGCGCCTTCTCGGCGCCTTCCCGGAAGGGGTGCCGGTGTCCAGGGTCGGCCTGAAGGAGGCGATCGCGGAAACCCGGGGATTTTTGACGGGAGAGTGAAAATGACATCGTTGAACGGTCAAACAATCGGCTTTATCGGCCTGGGCCTGATGGGTCGGCCCATGTGCCGCAACCTGATCCGGGCCGGGGCGCGGGTGGTGGCGACGACCCGTTCGCCCGGGCCTTTGAAAGAGATTGAGGACGCGGGCGCGCAAACGGTGGCGACGCCCCGCGCCGTCGCCGAGGCGGCGGACATGGTCATCATCATGGTGGTCGATACCGCCGCCGTCGACGGCGTGTTGAGCGGCCCCGACGGGGTCCTCGCCGGGGTCGGCCCGGACAGCCTGATCATCGACATGGGAACCACGGCGGTGAAACAAACCCGGGACTTCGCCGCCCGCGTCGAGCAGGCCGGCGGGCGCTATCTGGACGCCCCGGTTTCCGGCGGCACGGCGGGGGCGGAACAGGCCAGCCTGACCATCATGGCCGGTGGCGGCGAGGACGACCTGGAACGGGCGCGGCCGGTGTTCGCCGCCCTTGGCGACCGCCTGACCCATATCGGCGGCGTCGGGACCGGGCAGGTGGCGAAGGCGGCCAATCAGGTAATCGTCGGCCTTAACATCGGCGCCGTCGCCGAGGCCTTCATGCTCGCCGCCCACGCAGGCGCGGACCCGGCGAAGGTGCGCGAGGCCCTGAAGGGCGGCTTCGCCGACTCGACGGTGCTCAACGCCCACGGCCAGCGCATGATCGAGCGCTCTTTCACTCCCGGCGGCAGGTCCGTGACCCAACGCAAGGACCTGATCCAGGCCCTCGACCTGGCGGCGGAGGTCGGCATCGACATGCCGGCGACCCGTTTGGCCAAGGATCTCTACGACCAATTGGTCGAAAACGGCGACGGCGACCTGGACCACTCCGCCCTGATCAAGGTGCTGGATGGGGGGTGGACGGATTAGGCTAACGATTGTATTTCAGGCACCCTATATGAATGCGATCTCCCTTGAACACGATTAAGGAAACAGCGTCACGTGATCGATAGATCTGTAAAAGTCTGCCTGATTCGGCCATCCATATTGGTTCCTGCCAACAACCAGACATCAATGTTTACGCCGCCGCTGGGTCTTGCTTATGTCGCTGGAACCCTGAGGGAAGGCGGTCACGACGTGACGTTTATCGATGGAGTTGGTGAAGCCCTGGACTCGCGCCATGAGGCCGAAAACGATTGTTTTCTGTACGGCCTTTCTCTCGAACAAATCGTGCAGAAAATTCCATTGGACACGGATGTGGTCGGCGTCGCCTGTGGGTTTTCCTTTGAATGGCCGACATGCAGAACCCTGATCGGGCTCATTCGCGGGGGCTTCCCCGATGTTCTGTTGATCGGCGGGGGCGAACATATCACGGCGGTTCCGGAACAAAGCATGCGGGAAAGCGCCCTTGAAATCGGCGTGCTTGGTGAAGGGGAAGAAACGGCGCTGGAGCTTGTCAATGCCTTTGCGGCCGGGAATATGGACAAGGCCTCGATAGAGGGCATCGTCTACAAAGAAGAGCATGGCAATGTCGTCAGCACGAAACGTCGAGCCCGCAAACGGGATATCGACAATATTCCATTGCCTGCGTGGGACCTCACGCCGATAAACAATTATTTGGAGCGAGGTTTTGGTTTTGGGGTTGATAGAGGGCGTTCCATGCCCCTGATGGCCAGCCGGGGCTGTCCATACCAGTGTACCTTCTGTTCCAATCCGACGATGTGGACGACCCGGTGGATTGCTCGGGATCCTGATCTGTTGCTGGATGAAATTGAGGACTATCAAAATATCTATGGCGCCGTGAACTTCGATTTTTATGACCTGACGGCAATTGTTAAGAAAAACTGGATTGTTGAGTTTTGCCGGAAAATCAAGGAGCGAGATCTAACGTTTACTTGGCAACTGCCAAGCGGGACGAGGTCGGAGGCGATTGACCAGGAAGTCGCCGGACTGCTGTATCGGTCCGGATGCCGTAATTTGTCGTATTCTCCGGAAAGCGGTTCACCTGCCGTCTTAGCGCGTATTAAGAAGAAGATCACCACGGATTCAGTCATCGATTCCATCGCCAGCAGTTTTGCCCAGGGAATGAACGTTAAAACCAATATCATCTTCGGTTTTCCGGGGGAGACACTAAAGGAAGTCTTCGAAAGTTATCGCTTTATCGCCCGTATGGGTGTTGCCGGTGCTTATGACATCAGCGTTTGGGCATTTTCCCCCTATCCCGGGTCCGAGTTGTTTCAACAGCTCCACATCGATAAAGGCTTCGCCATGGATGACGCCTATTACGACAGTTTGCGCTCCTACGCTGACGCCTCTAGAACCGTGTCCTACAGCGAGAACTTTTCAGACCGACAGTTGAAGCTGCTCAGATGGTTCGGCGTTGGCCTGTTTTATTGCTCTGCCTGGCTCCGCAGACCGACGAGGCCCTTCATCATGATCCGGAATGTTTTGCGTGGGACCCAGGAATCCCGTTCCGAAATGGCGTTGGCCAATATGCTGAGAAGAAAGACCTTGGTAAAGAATGCCGGGGAAGAGGGGGCTTAATCCGGTTTGGCCCAAGTTTTGACGATTTGCCAACGGCCATCACCGACTTTCTCGAGCAAATAGGAATGGCTTTCGTCCATGACCGGGCCCAGAACAGCCTGCTGTACGGGTTTCGTTGAATGGACGAGTGCATGGGTAAAGTTGCCGCCTTTCAGGTAAGCGATGAACTCTTCCCTATCCAGGTTGTGAAAGGCGCTCTGGAAGCTTCTGAAAATCTCTTGTCCGCCAAGTTCGTAGCGGGCGATAACACCCGATTCTCCGGTTCCCCTGGGGTCCAGAACGACGAGGGCGTCTTCTTTGTTTAGCAGCCTTGTTAAATCCATCGCCACTTTTCGAAAGTGCGGGACGGGTGGATGGCGGTCAAATCGAAGTTTTTCAGCAAATATAAACGGGGCAATCACCATCAGGACGATAGGAATCCAGGCAATCTTTTTCGGCCACAAAGCACCGTTGGCGTATTTCCTCCACAGAATGGAAAGCCCGAAGGCAGTAAAGGCGACCCCGATCATGCCAAGTTGCATATTGTAGCGCCAATACGAGGCTACCCTGAGGGCGTCATACTTGCCGAATGAAGTCATATAAGCAAAAAGAAGAAAGGCGTTGTGTCCCAGAAAAACAACACCGGCAATCAATGCAAACCGGTCAAACGGAGTCCGGTAGCTGAACAAAGCCCTTAACCCGAAGCCGATCACCAGAACAAGCAGGAGAAAAAAGGCCCCTTTCTTGGATAGAACAATCAGCATCTGCGTCAAAATTTGAGGAATATATTCGATCAGCCAATCATCGAAAGGTGCAACGGACATTTCCTTGGCATCGAGTTCCTGTCCAACGTAATACCGCCATGAAACAAAAATGACGATTGCGGGAACAATCATGCGAAGTAAGGCAGCCGGCAACTGACGATTATCAATTCTGGAATCCCGCAAACCGGCAAGCAAGATCGCTGCAACGACAATCACGAACATCACGACGGTCGACTGTTTCAGGTTAATGAGGAGCATCATCAACAAGCCGATTTGAAAGGCGTTGTGCATCGCTTCCTTGTGTCGGCCTTCGGCCAGGGCTTCAAGCATGTACCACCCGATGACCACCCCCAACCCTGTAAGGGTGGAGGTTGCAACGTCTGCATAAGATGTGAGGACGACTTTTTGGACAAACGTGGTGTTTAAGAGTGTCGTCGATAGTCCGCCGATGGCGCACAAGACCCATCCCGGGTTCAGGTTGTGGGGGTCTTGGTTCAGGCCCGTGCGAATCAGTCGGATTGAGACAAGTGAAAACGTCAACAACATTAAGACGTTGACAAGAGCCCCGGCATTTTCAAGGAATCGGCCCGCCAACAGGCTCGCCAAATAGCTGACATAATGCCAGCCGAAGGGATAAGCCGCTAGAGTTCCGCTGCGATGGGAATCCTCCGATGTAGGGAATGCATTCGTTTCCAGCATCAGTCGCGGGCTGATCAGCCAGTCGGAAAACTCATCCCATTGTGATCCGATCATCGCTGATACGAGGAGCAGTAAGGGAGAGGCCAGTAAGGCGATTTTCCATAAACCAGGAGGGAAGAGTCGCTCTTTTTTCCATATAAGAAAAATACAAGCAGCAATGGTGGAGATTCCAAACAGTGCTGAAATAATGAGAAAGGAAACAGATGTAAAAACACCAAAAATAGTCAGAACAAAATTAACTGCCGCCCAGCCGTAAAACGGAGCGGTCTCAAGAAGTTTATCCTTGCCTAAGAAAAAGTAGCCAATAACGAAAAATCCAGCCCAGACCGCCGCCGATCCCAGGAACGAATCGATTTGCCCGCTGTGCTGAATAAAATTGCTGAGGTAAGCTTCCATTGTATTGAAGGCACCGATAAAAATAAGTGGGATTATACGGGCGGGAAAGTAACCTGATTTTCCCTGGCAAACAAACCGAAAATAGAACCGCAACGAAGATGATCATTTATCAGCGTAAAGGGTGAAGGCGACGTGGACAGAGACGCCCGATAGTGTTAGCGTCCGGCCGTTTCATTGGGTTGATGGAAAGCAAGCAAGCTTCCCGATGATGATATATTGTTGGCCCCTATTAAGTTATCTTAACCATGTGCGGAATTTTCGGAATTATCGCGAAACAAGGCGCCTTGTGTGACAAAAAGGCGTTCCATCAGTCCATCTTACGGCTGTTTAAATTGTCCGAGCCGCGAGGCCGCGAGGCGAGCGGGCTTGTTATTGCGGCGGGAGAGGATGTCTCGGTTTTCAAAAGGCCGATTTCCCCGTCTTCGATGCTGCGCTCGCCTGATTTCAAGGCATTTGTGAAATCCAGTGAAGCCGATTACAAAGTCGATGCAAGCGGAGCGTCCCGTGAAGCCTACGCGGCTATCGGCCATTGTCGGCTTGTGACGAATGGAAGCGAGACCGTGGTTGGGAATAACCAACCGATTATATCCAGCCATAGTATTGGAGTGCATAACGGGATTGTCACAAACGATCGGCTAATCTGGAGAGACCATGTCGAAATCGACAGGGCTCTGGATACGGATTCGGAAGTTATCTACAGATTGATCGATAGTTTTGTCGAAAAGGGAAATGACTTGAAGCAGGCTGTTTCCCGGGCTTTTGCTGAAATCGAAGGAACGGCTTCGCTTGGTTTTTTCAGGAACGATTCCAGGGCCATGGTCCTGGCGACCAATACTGGTTCCATCTACACCATTCATTTTGAGGATGTAGGCGTCTTTGTCTTTGCCTCGGAACGGTTCATTCTGGAGAAGTTCGTTTCAGGCGCCCCCTTTGGAACGGGCTCATTAAGCACCGATATCGACCAATTGCCGCCGGGTTCGGGAATGATCGTTGAGTTTGATAGTGCGGAGCCCATTCCATTCGCTTTTTCCTCGACCTTCGATACGGATTTATCCGTGTCGCCCGTTCCTGTTTTTAATGTCAGGGACATGACCGACCATTTGGCTGATATCCGGCGGTGTACAAAATGCGTCCTGCCGGCAACATATCCCTACATCGAATTCAATGTAGACGGTGTCTGCAACTACTGCCGGGATTATAAGTCCCAAAAGCCGGAGGGGAGAGCGGCCCTGGAGCAACTTTTGGAGAAGCATCGCAGGAAGGATGGCTCTCCGGATTGTATTGTCGCCTTCAGCGGCGGGCGGGATAGTTCCTATGGTTTGCACCTTATCAAGAATGAACTCGCGATGAATCCCATCGCCTTCACCTATGATTGGGGAATGGTCACGGATATTGCCCGGCGCAATCAAGCGAGGATTTGCGGTAAACTTGGGGTCGAGCATATTCTCCGGGCAGCGGATATTCCATCAAAGCGACGCTATATTCGTAAGAACATTCATGCTTGGCTGACACGTCCAAAATTGGGGATGATTCCGATCTTCATGGCCGGCGACAAGATGTTTTTCCATTATCTACGCGAACTCCGCAAGGAAACCGGGATTGATCTGGTCCTCTTTTGCGGCGGCAATCTGCTGGAAAGAACCGACTTCAAGGCCGGCTTCGCTGGGGTACGAGAAAACGAACATGGCAATCGCCTTTTTGGCCTATCACTGGCTAATAAGGCCGGGCTGTTTTATTGGTACGCCCTGCAGTATGTGCTCAATCCCCGTTATTTCAACGAGTCTTTCGTTGACACCATGTGGGCCTATTTTTCGACTTTCATCGCCAAGGACGATTTCACATATCTTTATCATTACCTGCCCTGGGATGAGAATGAGATCAATAAAACATTAATTGAAGAGTACGATTGGGAAACGGCTGCCGACAGTGACAATACGTGGCGTATCGGGGACGGATATACCGCGTTCATAAACTACATCTACTACACAGTGGCCGGTTTTTCCGAATATGATACCTTCCGATCCAATCAGATTCGTGAAGGGCTGATTACCAGAGATGAAGCCATCCGTTTGATCTCCGAGGATAACGAACCTAAATTGGATGTTTTGAATGATTTCGCCAAACAAACTGGATTTAATCTGGAAGAAGTGCTGACGCGCATTAATTCAATCGAAAAATTGTACTAATTGAGGCTCTATGGCGGACGATAGGTTTCGTCTTCAACACAAATTTCTCACCGACGCCGTCTGGAACTACGGCGCCTTCGCGGTGATGGCGGGGACCGGGGTTGTCCTCAACTTTTTCATCGCCGCCCATTTCGGCATCGCCGCCCTTGGTGTTTTCAATCAGATCTACGCGGTTTACGTGGTCACCGCCCAGTTTGCCGTCATGGGCTTTCACGATTCGGCCCAGAAGCATGTTTCCGAACTGGATCACGCCCCGGAACGGCTCGGCGTCGTCTCGGCGGCGGCGCTGGCGCTGGCCGCCGTCTTCGGGCTGATCAGCGCCACCGGCGTCTATTTGCTGAGCGACCTGATCGCCGTGGCGGCGGACAGCGCCCCCGTCGGTCAAGGCGTCGCCCTGGCCGCCCCGGGCCTGTTTTTTTTCGCCGTCAACAAGGTGCTGATGGGGGTGCTTAACGGGGCGCGCCGGATGAAGCCCTTCGCCGCCGCGCAAACCCTCAGGGCGGCGGTCATCTTAAGCAGTTGCCTGGCCATCGCCTGGATGGAGCAGCCGCCCCACGTGCTCGGCCTCAGTTTTACTCTGGCGGAAGTGGTCCTGCTGCCGTTCCTGATTTTCCTCGTGCGCCCCAGGTTGCGCCATTTCTTTGCCGAAGCCCGGTTCCGGGACTGGTTGAAAGTCCATTTCGGCTTCGGCTCCAAGGCCCTGATTAACGGCTTCCTGGCCGAATCCTACATCCGCATCGATGTCCTCATGCTGGGCGTCTTCGTCAGTGACCGGGACGTCGGTATCTACAGTTTCGCCGCCCTTTTCATCGAGGGACTGTTTCAGGTGCCGGTGGTGTTCCGCACCCTGGCCAACCCGGAACTGGCGCGCCTGTTGAAGGCCGGCGATAAGCCGGCGACGGGGCGGTTCTGCCGCAGGGTGGCGTTGATGAGCCTGGGCATGTTCCTGGCGGCGGCGGCGGTGGTGCTGGTCGTCTATCCCCATCTGGAACCCTGGTTCCCGGATGGCCTGGTGACGCTCAGCCATCCCATTCTGATGATCCTGATCGCCGGACTCGGCGTCTATTCGGTGATGATTCCCATGGATTACATCATCCTGCAGGGCGGCATGCCGGGCCGTCAGAGCGCCCTGATGAGCTTCAACGTGCTGGTCAACGGGGTATTGAATCTGGCCCTGATCCCGTTCTTCGGCCTCTATGGGGCCTGCACGGCAACGGCGATTTCCTTCACGGTGGCCGCCGTCGCCGTCAACGGGGCCAGTTGGAAGTGGCTCGATTTCCCCGGCGGCGTCCTGCTCGCGGGGATCGGCGCAAAAAAACGGGGCCACACCTGAGTGCGGCCCCGCTTAATCGCTTTATGAGCTGATTGGTCGGTCGGCTTAGAAGCCCATGCCGCCCATTCCACCCATGCCGCCCATTCCGCCCATGTCCGGCGCGCCGCCCATGGCGGGCTCGTCCTTGGTGGGGGCGTCGGCGACCATGGCTTCGGTGGTCACCAGCAGGCCGGCGACGGAAGCCGCGTCCTGCAGGGCCGTGCGAACGACCTTGGCCGGATCGATGACACCGGCTTTGACCAGATCGGTGTATTCACCCTTCTGGGCGTCGAAGCCGACGCTGGTCTTGCCTTCCAGCAGCTTGCCGGCGACAACGGCGCCGTCGACACCGGCGTTTTCGGCGATCTGACGGACCGGGGCCTGAATGGCACGGCGGATGATGCCGACACCGACTTTCTGGTCGTTGTTGTCGCCTTCCAGCTTGGCCAGCGCCTTGGTGGCGAACAGCAGGGCCGTTCCGCCGCCGGGGACGACGCCTTCTTCAACGGCGGCGCGGGTGGCGTGCAGGGCGTCGTCGACGCGGTCCTTGCGTTCCTTCACCTCGATCTCGGTGGCGCCACCGACACGGATGACGGCAACACCGCCGGCCAGCTTGGCCAGGCGTTCCTGCAGCTTCTCGCGGTCGTAGTCCGACGTGGTTTCCTCGACCTGGGCGCGGATCTGGTTGCAGCGGGCCATGATCGACTTCTTGGTGCCGGCGCCTTCGACGACGGTGGTCTCTTCCTTGGTGATGTGGACCTTCTTGGCGGTGCCGAGCATGTCGAGGCTGACGTTCTCGAGCTTGATGCCCAGGTCTTCGCTGATCACCTGGCCGTTGGTCAGGATGGCGATGTCTTCGAGCATGGCCTTGCGGCGGTCGCCGAAGCCCGGAGCCTTGACGGCGCAGACCTTGAGGCCGCCGCGCAGCTTGTTGACGACCAGGGTCGCCAGCGCCTCGCCTTCGATGTCCTCGGCGATGATCAGCAGCGGACGGGAAGACTGAACGATGCTCTCCAGAACCGGCAGCAGAGGCTGCAGGGAGGACAGCTTGGACTCATGGATGAGGATGAACGGGTTTTCCATCTCGCAGGTCATTTTTTCGGCATTGGTGACGAAATAGGGCGAGGTGTAACCGCGGTCGAACTGCATGCCTTCGACGACGTCCAGTTCGGTTTCCAGTCCCTTGGACTCTTCAACCGTGATGACGCCTTCGTTGCCGACACGCTCCATGGCTTCGGCGATCTTGTTGCCGATGTCGCTGTCGCCGTTGGCGGAAATGGTGCCGACCTGGGCCACTTCGGCGCTGGTCGAAACTTTCTTGGAACGCTTCTTGACGTCGGCGATGACGGCTTCGACGGCCAGGTCGATGCCGCGCTTCAGGTCCATGGGGTTCATGCCCGCGGCGACGGCCTTGACGCCTTCGCGAACGATGGACTGGGCCAGGATGGTGGCGGTGGTGGTGCCGTCACCGGCTTCGTCGTTGGTCTTGGAAGCGACTTCCTTGACCATCTGCGCGCCCATGTTTTCGAACTTGTCGGTCAGTTCGATTTCCTTGGCGACGGTGACGCCGTCCTTGGTGATGCGCGGGGCGCCGAACGACTTGTCGATGACCACGTTGCGGCCCTTGGGACCCAGGGTCACCTTGACGGCGTTGGCCAGGATGTCGACGCCGGCCAGCATGCGGGTGCGGGCGTCGGTAGCGAATTTGACTTCTTTAGCAGCCATTTTTGATAATCCTTAAATTCTCGCTGGAAAAACTATTTCTTCTTTTTGCCGCTTTCGACGACACCCAGAAGATCGGATTCTTTCATGATCAACAGTTCCTGACCGTCGATCGAAACTTCGGTGCCGGACCACTTGCCGAACAGGACCTGGTCGCCGGCCTTGACGTCGAGGGGGACGACCTTGCCGTCTTCGCCACGGGCGCCGGAGCCGACGGCGATCACTTCACCTTCGCTGGGCTTTTCCTGGGCGGTGTCGGGGATGATGATGCCACCGGCGGTTTTTTCTTCCTGCTCAAGGCGTTTCACAAGAACGCGATCATGCAGAGGTCTGAATTTCATCTGTTCATACTCCGTGAACTTACTGATAAATAATAGGAAAATAGAGTCTGTTAGCACTCTATCGATTTGAGTGCTAACGATCTAGGTATGTTTGCCCCCGCTGTCAAGCTTTGTCCGGGGATTTTTTTTTACCGTCTGTTGACCAGGGACGGGTTGGCGATCACCTGGGCGGCGTCGTACACGGCCAGGAAACGGCCACGGAAGGGTTGCCAGTGGACCGCCTTGAGGTGTTCCGGCAGGGGGTTGACGACGGTGATCATGCGCCCGTCCGGGTTGGCTGCCAGCCACTCCTTGAGGTCCGGGTCCTTGAGGCCGACGGTGGCGACGGTTCTTTCCAGCCGCCCCATGAAGTTGAACAGGCCGTGATATTTGCCGAGGAAGGCCAGTTCCGTGCCCTCCCGTTGCCATTGGCCCAGGGTTTCGGAAAAGGCCTGCAGGTCGAAGCGTTTCTCCAGCGCCGGTTTCAGGCTCAGATGCAGGGCCGCCACCAGGGCCGTGGACAGAATGGCCAGGGTCGCCAGGCGGGATGTCAGGCCGACCATGCGCCGGGTCAGCAGCAGGACGGCGAAGGTGCCCAGGGCCAGCACCAGCCCCCAGATGAAGTTCACCTCGCCGATCACCGGCGGCAGGTCGAAAAAGCCGCCGAGCAGGGGAACGACGCCGAGGACCAGGCCGAAGAGGATGAACAACAGCCCCGGGATATGCAGGCCGGAACGGCTCCAGGCGGTGATGTCCGCGTCGGTGGTGGCGTGATGATCGATCAGCAGCCTGCCCAGCATCAGGGCCAGGGCCGGGAAGACGGGCAGCAGGTAATGGAGCTGCTTGCCGCTGATGGCGGAAAAGACCAGCAGGGCGGGCAGGAACCAGACCAGGCAGAACCTCAGGCCGTTGTCGCCGGGGATGTCCAGCAGGCCCTTGAGGGCGCGCCAGGAGGCAGGCCAGACGGTCCAGGGCAGGACCAGCCCGGGCAGGACAGCCAGGAACCACCACCAGGGGCGGCCATGGGCGAAGGAATCCACCATGCGTCCCGCCGACTGACCCCAGAAGATGGCGTTGCGGTACTCCTCGCCGCCCCAGACCGCCGCCGGCACCGCCCAGGCTAGGCCGATGGCGACGCCGCCCAGCAGGGCCAGGCCGGTCTTCATGTACCAGTGCTTCCAGCCCCGGCTCCACATGCCCTGTTCGGCGGCGGGCAGATCTTCCGTCTCGACGCCGTCGGTATAGGGCTGGGGAAGTTTCGGGCTGGCGGCCCACAGGGGGGCCAGCAGGGCGGCGGGCAGGACAGAGACCAGGATCGCCGGACCCTTGGCCAGGGCGCCGATGCCGATGGCCAGGGCCAGCCACAGGAAGCCCCCCGGGTTGTCGTCCTGCCAGGCGCGGACGATGCCCAGCATCCCCAGCAAGGCGCAAAAGGCCAGCATCATGTCGAACATGGTCAGGGTGGTGAACAGGGTCCAGAACAGGCAGGCGAACAGGATCAGCGGTGCGGCGGCGGCTGCGGTCGGACGGCCCGGCCACAAACGCCGCGCCAGCAGGCCGGTCAGCATCAGGCTGGCCAGTCCGAACAGGGGCGCCACCAGCCGGGGCGACCAGTCGTTGACGCCGAACAGGGCCCATCCGGCATGGATCAGCCAGAACAACAGGGGCGGTTTGTGGCTGTAGGGCTCGCCGTTTAGATGCGGGACCAGAAAATCGCCGGTCCGCCACATTTCCCAGGCGACGGCCAGGTATCGGGTTTCATCGACCGGTAGCAGGGGGCGGAAGTGCAGGGCGGCGGCCATCACCGCCAGCCACAGAAGGCCCCACAGCAGAACATGGCCGACGGCGGCGAGGCGGCCGTTCATGATCGCCCGTCCCCGGTGTCCAGCCTGCTATCGAAGGATTTGCCGTGGCGGTATTTCCGGTACAGGGACACGCCGAGGAAGCCCGAGGCGATGAACAGCACCACGCTGACGGCGATGCGCAGTTCCGGATCGACGGCGATGCCGCTGCCGACGAGGGCGAAAACCACGGTTTGCGGCAGGTAGCCGATGGCGGAGCCGATGAAGAACGGCGGCCCGGCGACGCTGGAGACGCCGGCGGCCAGATTGGTCACCAGATTGCTGCCCACGGGCAGCAGGCGGATCAGCAGGGTCATGCTGAGCGGATTGTCGTGCAGGAAGTCGTCGATCCGGCGGACCCGGTTCGGAAAGCGCCCGACGACGAAGTCCCGGCCCAGGGCGCGGGCGTAATAGAAGGCGGCGATGCAGCCCGCCACCGTCGCCAGCAGGGCCAGCGCCGTGCCCTCGGCGAACCCGAAGGCGTATCCGGCCAGGAAGCCGATCATCTGCCGGGGCAGACCGACGGCGGTAAAGGCCAGCCCGACGAGGAGGAACAGCATTTCCCCGGCGAAGCCCCGGCCGCGGATGTCGCTGTCGATCCAGGCCTTGTCGAGGGAGGAACCGAGGCCGCTGGCCTGCAGGGCGTAGCCGACAAGCACCAGGGAGGCGATCCAGAGCAGGCCCCGGAGGACGATTTTCGGGGTCATCGCGGGTCGCTGTCCTTTTCGCCCGGGGACGCTTCCTCCACTTCCGGCAGGCTGGCGCGGCGTTGCAGCCACATCACGCCGAGCAGATCGACGATGCCGACGGCAAGGCGGTCCAGGGTGCCGTATTTCGAGGCCCCCCGTTCCCGGGGGCGGTGGTTGACGGCGACGGAACGGACCGTGCCGCCCCGGCGGATCATCAGGGCCGGGAGGAACCGGTGCATGTGGTCGAAGCGGGGCATGTCGAGAAACGCCCTGCGGGTAAAGACCTTCAGCCCGCAGCCCGTGTCGGCGGTGTCGTCCTTCAACAGGCGGGCGCGGACCCGGTTCGCCACCTTCGAGGAAATCCGCTTGATCCAGGTGTCCCGCCGCTTCGCCCTGAGGCCGGCGATCAGGACCAAGTCCGGGTCGGCTGCGGCCTTAAGCGCGGCGTAAAGGGCGGGAATGTCCGCCGGGTCGTTCTGTCCGTCCCCGTCCAGGGTGGCGATGACGTCGGCCCGGGCCGCCTTGACGCCGGTCGCCACGGCGGCGCTCTGTCCGCAGCAGCGGCGGTGATTGAGAACCCTGAGCGGCGGGCAGTCGGCCTTGATGTCCATCAGCCTTTCCGCCGTTGCATCGGCGCTGCCGTCGTTGACGTAGAGGATCTCGTAATCGGCGCAGACGCCGTCCAGGGCGGTGCGGATCTCGCCGATTAGCGGGGCCAGATTGTCGGCCTCGTTGTGAACGGGAACGACGACCGCCAGTTCCGGGCGGCTGGTTTCTGTCACGGTGGCGCTTGTCTCGGTCATAAAATATGGTGAATCCGGGGTGGTGGACACGCCTGTTTATCATCGGGGGCGGTTTCGGCAAAGTTCTTTCCGTTTTACCGCTTCCTGGGGCAAGATGGGGGGTGAATTTCGACGGCACGGATGAAGGATCGACCATGGATTATACTCTCATGCCCGACGGCGGCAGGCTGGTTCTGGAGGAAAACGTCCGGCCCGAATGGGTCGACTACAACGGTCACATGAATGTGGCCTATTATGTTCTGGTCTTCGATCACGGCACCGACGCCTTGCTGGACCTGCTCGACATGGGGGCGGATTACCGGGCGCAAACCAACAGTTCGGATTTCGTCGTCGAATCCCACATCACCTACCTGGGTGAAGTGCTGGAAGGGGAGCCGTTGCGGGTGGCGACCCTGTTGCTCGGTTTCGACGACAAGCGCCTGCATGTCTTTCATCACATGTACCATGGCGAAACCGGGCAATTGTGCGCCACCAACGAACTGCTGCTGGTTCACGTGGACATGGGCTCGCGCCGCTCGGCCCCCTTTCCGGACAGGGCCCGGGCGGGTCTCAGGGCCTATTCGGAAAGGCAACAGCCGTTTCCCCACCCGTCCCAGGCGGGTTCCGTCATGGCCGTCAGAAAAGGGTGATTTTTTTCTTGGCCTCAGTGGCGGACGGAGTATGCTCTGAACGATCACGGTGAGGGAGAATCGGGAGATTCTTTTGAGTTACTTGCGTTCCTTCGAGAAGGTGGCCGAAATCAGTGCCTTGGCGCAGAAACTGATGGCCAAGCACGGTGTCGCCCCCCATCCTGACAATTTCACACTCTGGTATCAGTTCTGTTCCGGCGACATGCCGGAATTGAAGCGGCGGATGCAAGGGCTGTTGGCGTCCGGGCAAGCGTTTACCGAGGAGCTTAACCGGGAACTTCATGACGCCTTTTTCAGTCTCGACCGCCAGGGCAGCGCCATGGACGGCGCGACCAGCATTGCCAAGGCGGAATTGACCCATATCCTCGAGCAATTGGAACTGGCCGGGCACGGGGCGGCGGAATACGGCCGGACCCTGGAGGACCTCTCGGGCAAACTGGCCACCGACGGGGGGCGGGACGCCTTCAAGGCCGTGGTCGACGGGGCCCTCGAGGCGACCCGGGAAATGGAGCAGAAGAACAAGAGCCTGGAGGAAAAGTTCAATGCTTCCTCTGCCGAGATCAGTCGCCTGCGGGAGGATCTGGAGACCCTGCGCCAGGAAGCCCAGACCGACGGCCTGACCGGGCTCGCCAACCGCAAGCAGTTCGACAAGGAATTGCGCCGTCTGGCCCAGGATGCGACCCGGGAGGAGGCGGACATGAGCCTCCTCATCCTGGATATCGACCATTTCAAGAAGTTCAACGATCTCTACGGACACCAGATCGGCGATCAGGTCCTGAAGCTGCTGGCGCGCACCCTGACCGACAGCATCAAGGGACAGGACGTGGCCGCCCGCTACGGCGGCGAGGAGTTCTGCATCATCCTGCCGGACACCGGTCTCGCCGGGGCGGTGAAATTCGCCGAGATCATCCGAACCAAGGTGAGCAAGAAGCAGATCACCAACCGGGCCACGGATGAAACTCTGGGACGGGTGAGAATTTCCATCGGCGTCGCCGGTTACCGGGATGGCGAGGACCTGTCGCATCTGGTGCGGCGCGCCGACGAGGCCCTCTACATGGCGAAACGCACCGGCCGGGACAGGGTGGTGTCGGAAACCATGATCGACAGCGATGTCCTGTCTTTCGGACAATAGCGACCGGCGCCGTGGGGTGACATAA
>CAYFOJ010000030.1:0-34689 GCA_964344645.1 uncultured Thalassospiraceae bacterium | reverse complement strand
AATGACAACTTCCTGCTCGAACTCCTCAGTCCAAATCATATGCGATAGCCCTGGGTGTAATCCAAAAATGATTCGGACTTCCGAAATGGGTCATTTTCGGAAGGTTTGAAATGTGAGAGAACCGTTCCGTTTATGGAGGTTAAGCAGACTTTGGTGCGGGTGAAACGAAATGCAGCCGGTCGCGTGCTCGACGAATGGAACGCCGAACCCGATCCTTATTTTCGTCCGTAGCCGCTTCAATAACTTCTTTGGTGAGACAGGGTAATTCGGGCGGCCTTATTTCGTTTCACCCGCTGCCGCGTCCGCTATGGCTCCACGTCCCGCTTTCAGGCTAATCTACGGCCTTGGAGGAGAACGATCATGCGGACCGCTTTGTTGTTGGTGGTGACGGCTCTCGCCGCTTGCACTTTGAATTACTCAGATGAGGATTGGGCGGCGACATTCTCGGGTAAAGAGTTTGGGCATGTCTTCTATCACCACGAGGATCAACAAATCAGCAAGAGAGGGGTTTCCCTTCCAAGCAATTCACCGTCGATTATTTCCGATTTTCGCGCCAAACATGGTGTCAAAGGAGGGTCCCGCAGCCGGCCGCATGATGGCATCGATTTCTACGGACCCGTCGGCGCACCCGTACTCGCCGCGGCCGACGGAAAGGTCATAGCCGCCGGAATGGAAAGGGGCCTCGGGAGGTTTATCCTGGCCGAACACGGACAAACGGCGTCGGGAGAACCCCTTTATGCTCTCTATCTTCACTTCTCAAAGATACTGGTGGGGAAAAAAGAGGACATCAAACGAGGCAAGCGGATAGGGGAAATCGGAACCTCCGGCCATTATGGCGGTGTTAGCCATGTCCATTTGTCGCTCTATACGGGACGGGTTGTGAATCGTGGATACGATTATTGGGGGCTGTGGAAATATCTGGACGTGAAGAGCAACATAAGTCCCCACCCGTTATGGAGCGGAGGATTGAATACGCCCCAATGTTTCGATGCCGACGAGAATTACCCTACAGACCGCACGGTTCTAACCATTCCAGTGGTTTGCAAATAAAGAGGTTTTAAGGGGTGGAAAGGAGATAGCTGGAAGGCCGCTCGAAGCCGCTATCAACACAAGCAAACCATCATGCCATGCTGGAGAACGGCCATTGGGGGGTTCCCCTGATGGGCGAACCCTTGCTGTCAAGACATGTCCATGGCCCTGATATCTCTGTTCTCCAGGGTGTCCGCCCCGTGTCCTTCAAACCCAGCGTCCACCATGGCCCGGGCCAGCGTTTCCGATGTCAGGCCGATATTGGGGTAAAGGGCCGAGATCGGTTTGTAGAAAAGGCGTATCAGGCGATAGGAAAAATTGGGTTCCCGCCGTGGCGTGACCGGGTAGATGTAGCCGGGTCGAAAAATATGCAGGCGCGGGAAACCGATGTTGAGCAAGGCGTTTTCCGCAGCGCCCTTGTCGCGGGCAAACATGATGGAGCTTGTCTCGGAGCGGTCGGCACCCTGTCCGCTGAGGAAACAGAAAACCGCCTCGGGGCTGGCTGCGTGCAGGGCTTGGGCGAAGGCCACCGTGTAATCAACGGTAATCCTGCGAAAGGTCGTCTTATCCACCTGCCCCGTATAGACGCCGAGACAGAAAAAACAAATGTCCTGGCCGGCCAGATGTTCGGTGAGGGGCGCATAGTCGAGAAAATCCTCGACGGTCGCCTCGGTTAATTTTGGGTGTGAAATCCCGCTCGGGCGGCGAACCAGGCTCGTTACCGCGCCAACATCCGCCCGCTTCAGGCAGTCCTCAAGGATAAGCCCGCCGATCATGCCGCTCGCCCCGATGATCAACACGTTCTTCATGTCAGTTTACCCTCAGTTCGGAACGCATTCGCTCGGGTGTGTTCCCCGTCCAACCGTGGAACGCGCGGATAAAGGAATTGGGATCATCATAACCGAGCAAGAAGGAGATCTCGGCGCTAGTGGTCTGTATCACCTAAATTGACCTCCTATGATCGCTTTTCCCGTTCCCTCGGTAGGTGGGAGCGCGCTGGCGATGCCGAGATTGGCCAGCAACGCCCCCCATCCCAAATCGACGACAAATTTTTTGTTTCCGATGGTCATGGGACAGGCCTATCGGCTCTTCGCCGATTTCGACAGTCGGCCGCTGTCGATGAGCTGCTGAAAGAAATCTTCCATGGAGTCCTTCAGGGGGCGGTAGCTCATGCCCAGTTCCCGAACGCCCTTTCCGTTGTCGCCCTTCCACAGCAGGTTCACGTTCAAGGAAATCGCTTTCCGGGTCATGGCCTTGTTGGCCAGCGGCGCAACCAACCAGACCAGCCATTTCGGCAGGGCCTTGCGGGGAAAGGGATAGGCATCGCCATACTTGTCGCGCAAGGCCATGGCCAGGTCGAACATATCGCTGTTGTGTCCGGAAATGATATACCGTCCCTTGGCTTCGGGCGTGAAGGCCGCCTTGATATGCGCTTCCGCCAGGTCACGGACATCGACGACACCAATCCCCCAGCGCGGCGCTCCCGATTTGTAGGTTCCGTCGCCCATTTGCTTGATCATGTGAAAGCTCTCCGACGTGCCGAAGGGGTTGATGCCGGGGCCGATGACCAGGGTCGGATTCACCGTCACCAGGTCCCATTGATCCTGGCTCGCGGCGACTTGCCAGGCTTCCTTTTCGGCCACGGTCTTGGAGTAGGAGTAGGGCAGGTGCTCGAGGGAGGAACTGGTGTTCCAGATCTCTTCGGTGAAGATACCGTTGGGCGTCCGGTTGAGGTCGTCGTTGTCGCCGTAGATGGCGGCGCAACTGCTGGTGACGACGACCCGCCTGACCGTCGGCGTGCGTTTGGCTTCCTGCAGGACATTGCGGGTGCCGAGCCGGGCCGGGTCGATCAGATCCTTTTGCGGGTCCTTGACATCGAGGGTGAAGGGGGACGCCGTATGGAAGACGACTTCGCAGCCCTGGATGGCTTCACCGTAGGATCCTTCTTCCAGCAGATCGGCCTTGAAATACTTGATCTCGCCCGGTGTTTCGGCGGCGATGGCGTTCAGGTACTTGAGCTTTTCCGGGTTGTGAGGGTCGCGCACCGGGGCATGGACGGTCAATCCCTCTTCCAGCAGCCGCTTGACGACCCATCCGGCGACATAGCCGGTGGCGCCGGTTACCATCACGGGGTTGCTGGTGTCGATAGCCAGGCTCATTGTCTTGTTCCTTTCATTGATCAGTGTATTTGGTGGGGAACATCTTAGATCAGGCTTCACGCCGGCACACTAGCAGAAGGCGCCAATACCCATGCCGGTGACGCCAAGTTGGCGGGAAAAGGCGTCACCGGGACGGCATCAACCGAACAGCCCACGGCGGATGATGTTCAGGCCCATCAGCAGGAATCCCGTCAGCACGACTTTCTGGAACAGGGCCGCGTCGATGCGCCGGCGAAGCAGTTCGCCCAGGCCGAACCCGAGGAGGGTGGGGACGATCATGACGGCCGAGAGCTGCGCCAGTTCGCCCCTAAGCAATCCATTCGACCAATAGCCCAGCATCAGGGGCAGGCTTCCCAGGGAGATCAGCAATCCCGTCGCCCGAACGAAGCCGTCTTTCCCCACCCCCCGCGCCAGGAGGTAAATAACCATGGGCGGTGACCAGATGGCGGTCAGCCCTCCCATCAAGCCGGCCAGGGCGCCGGCCACGGGCTGGATCCACTTGTCATGACGCGGGGGCAGCCTGGGCGGCTTGAGGAAAAGGCTGTTCAGGGAAAACAGGATGATCACCGTTCCCAGGATCATCATCAGGTGGGCCGTCGGAACGGAAACGCTGAAGCGGGCGGACAGCCATATGAAAACCATCAGCATCAGGGCAAAAGGCCAATAAGTCCTTATGGTCTTTAGATAATCCTTGGACCGGTAGACCTGCCATATATTGGATACCAGCATGGGCGCCATGACCAGGACGATCGCCGTGCGCGGATCGTAAAATTGCGAAAGGATGGAAACCGACGCGGTCGGCAATCCGATCCCAATGGTCCCTTTAATCGTACCGGCGAGTAGAAACACAAAGACGGTAATCCATAGAAGGTCCGGTGCGGCGAATGAGTTGGTCAAAAACAAATGCGATCAAGCCCTTTCCAGCCATGGAAGGCGGCGAGAAAGCTAGAGATCGATGACGACCGCTGTCAGGTCGTCGTTGGGGATCAACCGCCGGGCGTGGTGATCGTCCATCAGGATTTTGAAATCCTCCGCGCTTTTCAGGTTTTGCTGCAGGTCGGTCATGGTGGCGGGGAAATCGGTTCCCCCGTCTTTCACGTGGTGGCGCGCCATGTCCGCCAGCTTGCCCTGGCCCGTGTCCACCATGTTGCGGAATTCAGCCAGCAGGGAGGCGGTCAACGGGGTCGCTTTCTCATGGGACGGCTGATCGTGGCGGTCGGCCAGATAGCGCAGCAGGACCGCTTGACCGATCCCGTCGGAGGCGAGGACGACCGTGCCCGGTCCGGCAATGTCGAGGCTGCCGAAGGTGAGCCGGTTTTCATCGGGGAGGTCTTTCCAGTTCAGCAAATGCGGGTCCCGGTCGAACTGATCCAGATTGCCGGGGTATGAGGCGATCAGTTCCGGTCCGCCGCCGGATTTGTCGAAAACGTAAAGGGGGCTGTCCCCGTAGCCGACCCAGGTGAGGGTCGTCGTCTCGGGACTCGTCTTGTTGGCCCAGCAGGCGACGAGGGTGGAGCAGGAGCCTTCCTGGACGAACTTGTTCAGCTTCATCTGGTCGTCACGGGCCCGTTCTTTTTGCTCGTCGTAAAAGCCCTGCCAGAAATCACCGATCCAGTCGTTGAAGGCGGCGAAGCCGGAAAACGGCTGCTCCGGCAGTTGCGTCACCAGGGCCTCCGCCCAGGACCCGCAGAACATGCCCGACGACCCGGCCCCGT
The DNA here is from genome assembly GCA_964344645.1 of uncultured Thalassospiraceae bacterium. Taxonomy (GTDB): domain Bacteria; phylum Pseudomonadota; class Alphaproteobacteria; order Rhodospirillales; family JABHCV01; genus JACNJU01. Next base: position 29,786 of record CAYFOJ010000030.1, on the reverse strand, counting down.
CGGCGACGGCCGCGAGAACCCCGTCGGAGAGTTCGCTAATGCGGAAGCGGTCCTCGCTCTGCCGCGTGACCTGCCTGCCGGAGACCATGAAGGCGTCGTTCTTCGGTTTCGGCACGGACTGACCCAACACGACCCAGTCCGACGCCGAGGCCTTGGCCGGTGCCGGTACGACCGGGTCGGGCTCGGGCTCCGGATCGGGCTCGATGGCGTCAATTCTGGTTTCTTCTTGTTCAGGTTCCTGTTCTTCCGGCTCCTCCTGGTTCTCGCTCACCGTTTCTTCTTCCTCTTCCGGCTCTTCTTCGTATTCCTCGTCTTCGAGAAGCGTTTCCAGGGTTTCCTCAATTCTCGACAGATCGTCCCGAAGGGCTTGAAGGGAGTCCGTCATTTCCGCCAGGGCCTCGTCCTGGGGCTTCGGCTGGGCGTCGAGTATCTTCTTCGTCGCCGTCTCCGTGGCTTCCTTGACGGCGGTTTCCACATCATCCAGCGTCAGCGGGGGGACCGGCTCGGGGGAGGGGGCTTCAGGTTTCATATCGTGTTCATCCTGCTTGTTGACAGCTTTCGACAACACACTGATTTCATGACGAATATTGAAATTGTTGTAGAGGGTCGCCGCCAGCATCACGGGGACCATGACGACGAGGACGAGTTGCGCCAATTCGGAAGGCAGCAACGCCGGCATGGCGCTCGGTCCGACATAAACGGCCATATAGGCGAGCCATGCCCCGGCCCAAACGGCGCCCAGGACCGTGACCATGATTTTGCGGCGGGAGAGAACGGCATCTTCATGTTTGGGGGACATCGGCGAACCTCGTTAAAGCCTTTCCATTTCCATAATCCGAAAATCGGTGAAAAACCTTAAAAGCAAGTGAAGAGACATCAGCGGATCGCCTTTTTCCGGTACTCGTAGGGCGAGGCGTTGAAGGCGGCCTTGAAGCTCTTGCAAAAGTGCGAGGCGTCGGAAAAGCCGGTCTCGTAGGAGATTTCGGTCATGGATTTCTTGCTGTTGACGACCGCGTGACGGGCATGCCAAAGGCGCATGGCGCGCCAGAAATCCGCCGGCGACTGGCCCAGGTCCTCCTGAAAGGACCGTCCCAGGCTGGTCGGCGTGCTGTTCACCATGGCCGCGATCTTCGCCACCTTGAACGGCCGGTCGATATTTAGTTCCATGATGCGCACCGCATCCACGGTCACCCGCCCGGCGTTGAGAAGTTTGTCCTCATAGGGACGAGTGCTCAGGGTCAGGCGTGGCCGTCCTTCCCGCACCAGCAGGTAGTTCAGGGCCTTCTTCGCCCGCGCCTGGGAGCAGTGCCGGTTGATCAGATAGGCGGCGAGATCGATGGCGGCTATGCTGCCCGGGCATGTGATGAAGCCGCCGTCGATGACGAAATTGTCGTCGGTCACCGGGATCGACTTCGGGAAACGGCCCACGAAACGCTGCTGCACGGCGAAATGAACACTGCAGCGCAGGCCGTCCATCAGTCCCGCCTCGGCCAGAACGAAGCCGCCGGTGCACAGGCCGATCAGGGGCACGCCCCGGGCCGCCGCCTTCCTCAGATAGGCGTAGGTTTGCGGCGAGTGGCCGTCGGCGTCGTCAAGCAGGCCGCCGATGACGGCGATGTAATCGAATTCCCCCGGATCGCCGTAGGTTTCCGTCGGCATTACCTCGAGCCCGCAACTGGCCCGGCACGGGACCCTTTCCGCGGCGAGGAATTCCCAGCCGCAATGAATGGGCCGGCTGCGGTCGCCCTCGTCGGCGGCGAGACGAAGGGCGTCGACGAACCCGGCAAGGGGGGTCAGGGTGAAGGAAGGGGAGAGAATGAACCCGATGGACAGGTCGGGCCGGTGGCCGGGTGAAGACGGTGGTTGAAGAAACGCCATGGCCCATTCCCGGCCCCTAATTCCTGACAATAGAAGAAAAATACCACAGATTGCTTTAAAAACACAATTTATCTTCTTGGCCTTTGCTATAATTCCCGACGCTGATCAATTGGGGAGAGAACGACGATGGCAAACCACCCGCATCTTTTCGAGCCGCTGACCTTGCGCCACAAGACCCTGCGTAACCGGATCACTTTCGGCGCCCACACGGCCAATATGTCGGTCGAGGGCCTGCCGGGGGAACGGCACCTCGGCTATTACCTGGAGCGGGCGAAAGGCGGGGCGGCGATGATCGTCGTCGAGCCGGTGCCGGTTCACGCCACCGCCGTGCTGACCCGGGGCAACTTTCGCCATTCCGACGACTCGATCATCCCGCATTTCCGCAAGATCACCGACGCCTGCAAGGACGAAGGCGTGGTGATGATCCACCAGCTTTACCACGTCGGCCAACACGGCGATTACGACCTCTCCTACCAGCCGAGCTGGTCGCCGTCGGGATTGCCGTCCTTCCATGATTCCGACGGTAGTCACAAGATGACCGAGGCGGAGATCGAGGAAACCATCGAAAGCTTCGCCGAGGCCGCCCGGCGGGCCTACGAGTCCGGCTTCGACGGGGTTGAGCTGTTCGCCGCCTACAACGCCCTGATCGACCAGTTCTGGCTGCCCTGGAATAACCGCCGGGACGACCGCTGGGGCGGGTCGTTCGAAAACCGCATGCGCTTTTCAACAGAAATCACCAAACGGATTCGCGAGCGGGTCGGCGACGATTTCATCATCGGCCTGGCCACCTCTTCCGATCCGAAAACGGACGTGGCCCTCAACAACGAGGCCCTGGCGGAAATCGCCGCCTATCACGACGAGCGGGCGCTGGTCGATTACATCACCTGCGGCACCGCCAGTTATTTCGATTTCCAGGATCTGATGCCGACCTTCTTTTTCGGTGAAAAGCTGGGCGTCCCCCTGGCCGAAACCCTGAAGGGGGTGGTCAAGCACACCCGCATTCAGGCGGAAAGCCATATTCGCACGCCGGAAAACGCCGATTACGTGATTGCCGCCGGACAGGCGGACATGGTCAGCATCGTGCGCGGCCAGATCGCCGACCCCCATTTAGCCAACAAGGCGAAGGCGGGTCGGGACGAGGACGTGCGCGGCTGCATTTCCTGCAATCAGATGTGCTGGGGGCGGCGGTCGCGGGATTACTGGATCTCCTGCCTGGTCAACCCATCGGCCGGGCGCGAGTTCGAATGGGGCGGCGACCGCTTTAGCGCCAGCGACAACTCGCGTGACATCCTGGTTATCGGCGGCGGACCGGCGGGCCTTGAATGCGCCCGGGTGGCGGCGGAGAGGGGGCATCGGGTCACCCTGGCCGAAGCCTCCGGCGATCTCGGCGGTCAGTTCCGCCTCGCCGGATTGCAGCCCCGACGCGGGCAGATTACCGAACTGATCGACTGGTACGGTCGTCAACTGGAGCAACTGCAGGTCAAGGTTCAATATCACACATATGTCGAGGCCGATGAGGTCGACTCCTTCGGGGCCGATTGCGTCGTCGTCGCCACGGGCTCCCTGCCGGCGGAAACCGGGTTTCAACGGGGGCTGCCGGGCATGTCGGTCATACCCGGCGTCAACAAACCGAACGCCTGGTCCGTCGAGGACGTCATGAGCCGCGCCGCCCGGCCCGGCAACAGGGTCCTGCTGCTCGACGACACCGGCGACTGGCGGGGCGGCGGCACGGCGCTTCATCTGGCCGAGCAGGGACACGAGGTCGTCATCGTCACCGGTTCCGCCCTGGTCGGCAAATGGATTCAGCGCACCGCCGGGGATATCACCTTGCGGGTTCAACTGGCCAACAAGGGCGTCACCTGGATGACCGAAAGCGCCGTCACCGAGTGGCGCGGCGACGGCGCCACGGTCCGCAACCTGTTGAACGGCGAGGAAACCTTCGTCGAGGCGGACGGCCTGGTGATGACCACCACCAACGTGGCCGAAACCACCTTGCTGGAAGAACTGGCGGGGAAGGATCTCGAGGTTCATTCCATCGGCGATTGCGTTGCGCCCCGCTTGGCCGTCGCCGCCATATACGAGGGCCGCTCCCTCGCACTGAAACTGTAAGTATCGGAGGGGTCCAGCCCATGCATTTTGAAGGTATTCAGACACCCGTCATCACACCGTTCCACGACGATTTCTCGATCAATGAAAAGGGCTTCGTCGAAGTCATCGAATTCCTCATCGATGCGGGGGTCCATGAGATCCTCGTCGGCGGAACCACCGGCCAGTATTACGCCGAGACACTCGAAGAAAGAGTCCACCTGTTCAAACTGGCGAAAAAGGCCATCAAGGGCCGGGTGCCGATGATCGCAGGCGTCGGCGCGCTGCGGACGGAAGACGCTATCGCACTGGCCGAGGCGGCGAAGGACGTCAAGGCCGATGGCATGCTCATCGGCGCACCCTATTACGCCTGCCCGACGCAAAAGGAGATCGCCATCCATATCCTCAGCGCCGTCCGCGCCGGGGGACTGCCGACGATCTTGTATAACCTGCCCTCCATGACCGCATCGTCCATGGAGGCGCCGTTCCTCGACCGGGTCTGCCGCGATCCGAACGTGGTCGCCATCAAGGAATGCAGCGGCGACATGAACATGATTCACATGCTGGTCCGCGACTATCCGCAGATTCAACTGATTTGCGGCATGGACGACCAGGTCCTGGAATTCTTCGGCTGGGGGGCGACAAGCTGGATCAGCGCCGCCTCCAACGCCACCGCCCGCGAGCAGGTGGCCTTCTATGACGCCTTCGTCAAGGAAAAGAACCTGGAGAAGGCGCGCGACATTATCCTGGCGCTGATTCCGGTGCTCAAGCAACTGGAGCAGGGCGGGGCGCTGATTCAGTCGGTCAAGCACTGCTGCGACCTGCAGGGGCTGCCCGCCGGCAAATCCCGTCGGCCGCTACTCGACTTGCATGAAGAGGATAAGCGCAAGCTGAAAATCATGTTGCGGACGGCGCAGTTGACGGTCGCCGACATTCTGCGCCAGGACCGGGAGGGCTGACATGATGGACCTGCTGACCCGGGCCGAGTATCAGGCCATCGCCAACGACATCGATCCGCCGCGCGGCGCCTTCATCGGCGGCGGATTTACCGCGGCGGCGTCCGGCGCGACCCTGAAGACAGTCAATCCGGCGACGGGAAAGGTGCTGGCCGAGATTTCCGCCTGTGACGGGAAAGACGTCGACAAGGCCGTCAAGCGGACGCGCAAGGTGTTCGAGTCCGGTGACTGGTCCCGCATGCATCCGAGCGAGCGCAAGAAGATCATCCTCAGGCTTTGCAAGCTGATTCGCCGCAACCGGCATGAACTGGCGGTGCTGGAAAGCCTGGACAGCGGCAAGCCGATTCAGGATTGCGAAACCATCGATATTCCGGAAACCCTGCATTGCCTGGAATGGCATGCCGAGGCCGCCGACAAGCTCTACGACCAGATATCCCCCTCCGGCGACGACGCCCTCGGGCTGATCGTCCGCGAGCCCATCGGCGTCGTCGGCTGCGTGCTGCCGTGGAACTTCCCGCTGATGATGCTGGCCTGGAAAATCGGCCCGGCGTTGGCGTCGGGCAACAGCGTCATCGTCAAACCGGCGGAACAGACCAGCCTGACGGCGCTCCGTGTCGCCGAACTGGCCATGGAAGCGGGGATTCCCGGCGGCGTGCTGAACGTCGTGCCGGGTTATGGCGAAACCGCCGGACAGGCCATCGGCCTGCACCCGGATATCGACGTGGTCTCCTTTACCGGCTCGACGGAAATCGGCCGGCGTTTCCTGGAATATTCGGCGGCCAGCAACCTGAAGCGGATTATTCTCGAATGCGGCGGCAAGAACCCCTGTATCGTCCTCGACGATGCGGAAAACCTGGATACGGTGGCGGAAAACATCACCCTGGCGGCGTTCTGGAATGCCGGACAGAACTGCACCGCCAATTCCCGCCTGATCGTCCACCGGGACATCAAGGACGCCCTGCTGGAGAAGGTGCTCGATCACGCCCGCCAGTTGACCGTCGGCGATCCCCTGGACCCGAAAACCCGCATCGGCGCGATGATCGACAAGGGCCAGCACAAGAAGGTCGCCGGGTATCTGAAAGCGGGCAAAAAGGCGGGCGCCAACGCGCTGCTCGGCGGCGACGTGATCAAGGACGGCAAGGGCCTGTTTATCGCGCCGACGGTGTTTGACGACGTCACCCCGAAAATGTCCATCGTCAAAGAAGAAATCTTCGGCCCCGTGCTGACGGTGCAGACCGTCGTCAACGTGGAAGAGGCGATCACCGTCGCCAACGACACGCCCTACGGCCTCGCCGCGTCCCTGTTTACCTCCAACGTCCGCAAGGCCCATCGCGTCGCCCGCGCCGTCAAGGCGGGGACGGTCTCGGTCAACTGCTACAGCGAGGGCGACATCGCGACGCCGTTCGGCGGTTTCAAGCAGTCCGGGTTCGGCGGCCGGGACAATTCCCTGCAGGCGCACGACCAATACTGCGAAACCAAGACCATCTGGATCGATCTTGGCGAAACTCATCTGGACGAGGAACTGGGATGATGGCCGACATGTCCGACGGAAAACGCCGGGGTGGGCGGGCGACACGCCGCAAGGCGCGGGAAAATCCGCCCATTCACTTTAACCCGACCTTGGTGCACGGCCTGCCCGCCTACGAGATTTTGAGTGTCGACGGCATCGAACGGATTCACGAGGCGGCCATGGATCTGGTCGAGACCGTGGGCATGGAATTCCACGATCAGGAATGCCTGGATCTGTGGCGTCAAGCCGGGGCCGAGGTCACGGGGCAGCGGGTCCGCATTCCCCGCGAACTGCTGATGAGCCTGATCGACAAGGTGCCGGAAACCTACACCTACAACGCCCGCAACCCGGAACGGACGATCCGGGTCGGAGGGCGCAATACGGCCATCGCCAACGGCTACGGCGCCCCGTTTGTCTATGATTTCGACGGCACCCGCCGCCGCACCACCCTTGAAGACACCACCAACTTCTTCAAGATGGCCCACGTCGCCCCGTCCATTCACGTCAGCGGCGTGATTCCGGCGGAACCCCAGGACATCGACATCCCCAAGCGCCATCTGCACATGGTCTACGGCGCCATCAAGCATTCGGACAAACCGTTCATGGGCTCGGTGACGGCGCCGGAAAACGCCGAGGACACGGTGGCCATGGCGAAAATCGCCTTCGGCGACGATTTTGTCGACAACAACACGGTGATTACGGCCCTGATCAATTGCAACTCGCCGCTGATCTGGGACGAAACCATGCTGGGGGCGCTGAAGGTCTACGCCCGCAACAATCAGGCGGTTCTGTGCACGCCTTTCGTCCTCGCCGGGGCCAGTTCGCCGTCGAGCACGGTCGGCGGCGTCGCCCAGTTGATTGTAGAGGCGCTGACCGGCATGGCGTTGGGCCAGTTGATCCGGCCCGGCTCGCCCATGGTCTTCGGCGTCGCCATATTCGGCGTTTCCATGAAGACCGGCGCCCCCACCTTCGGCACCCCGGAACCGGGACACATGAACATCATCGTCGGCCAACTGGCCCGCCGCTACAAGGTTCCCTGGCGTTCCTGCGTCATGTGGACCGGGTCAAAGGCGGTGGACGCCCAGGCCGGTTACGATTCCGTCTTTTCCACCTTCCCGGTTCTCCTCGGCGGCTGCAACTATCTGATCCATGGCGCCGGTATCATGGAGGCGGCGCTGTCCATGAGTTACGCCAAATTCGCCCTGGACGCCGATGTCATGAATTCCTTCTACCGGTTCTTTTCAGGGGTCAAGGACGACGACCTGGAGGAAGCGGTGGCGACGGTCAAGGAGGTCGGCCCCGGCGATCATTTCCTCGGCACAGATCATACCCGCAACAACCCGTTCCACATGCCGCAATTGCAGGACGACGGCAGCTTCGAGCAATGGCAGGCGGAAGGCTCGGAAGACGCCTACGCCCGCGGCCTGAAGGCGGCCCGGCGCATGCTCGATTCCTACGTGCCCCCGGCGATTGATCCGGGCGTCGACGAGGCGTTGCGGGAATTTGTCGACCGCCGCGAGGCGGAACTGTAGACCGGCGTTGCGACTCCTTGTTTCTTGCCTTTCAATGCTGTAAGCGTTGACGCGAACAAGAACCGGTGACAGGGAATGAGCACGATGGTCGACAAGGTCTTTATCAGCGCCCAGCAATTGCTTGAGGATTCGTTTCTGCTCGGGCGGCGGATCATCGAGTCCGGCTTCCATCCTGATTATATCGTCGGCATCTGGCGCGGCGGCACGCCGGTCGGCATCGCCGTCCAGGAACTGCTGAACTACAAGGGCTATCCGTCCGACCACATTTCCATCCGCACGTCTTCCTATGACGGCATCGAAAACCAGCGCGACGAAGTGCGGGTGCACGGGCTTCACTACATCATCGAAAACGTCAACGCCGAGGACTCGCTTCTCATCGTCGACGACGTCTTCGATTCCGGGCGCAGCATTCAGGCGGTGATCGAGCGTATCCAGGATTATTCCCGCCGCAACACCCCGAACGCCATCAAGATCGCCACGGTGTATTACAAGCCCAACAAGCGAAAGGTGGAATGCACCCCGGATTACTACATCCACACCACCGACGACTGGCTGGTTTTCCCCCACGAACTGCAGGGCCTGACGGAAGAGGAAGTGGCCGCCAGCAAGCCCACGGCCCTTTTTTAGCGTTTCTCGTACCAGGCGACGATCATCGCCCGTTCTTCCGCGTCCATTTCGATCAGGCCGCCGGGGGGCATGGCGGTGGAGCGGCCTGCCTGCAGGTAGATCTGGTGGGCGTGGCGTTCGATGTCTTCGGGGGTTTCCAGCACCACATCATTGGGCGGGCCGGTGAGCCCGTCCCAGGCCGGTTCGGCGGCGTGGCACATGGAGCAGCGCCCGGCGACCAGTTCGTAGACTTCCGCCGGTTCCGCCGCCGCCTCTTCCTCAACCTTGCCGCCGGGGGAAAAGGCCGACAGCCAGACGATGACGGCGAACAAGGCGAGGGCGGCGGCCAGGCTCCACCAGGGTTTGCCCTTATGCGCGTGCATTGTGTTGAAGAAATGCCGGATCAGCGCCCCGGCGGCCAGGATCAGGGCGACCATCAGCCAGTTCCATTCACTGGCGAACAGCAGCGGATTGTGGTTGGACAGCATCAGGAACAACACCGGCAGGGTCAGGTAGTTGTTGTGCAGGGAACGCTGCTTCGCCTGCATGCCGAGCTTGCTTTCCGGGACCCTTCCCGCCAGCAGGTCGGCGACGACGATCTTCTGGTTGGGGATGATCAGCAGGAACACGTTGGCGGACATGATGGTGGCGATCAGGGCGCCGGTGTGGACCATCGCCCCGCGTCCGGAAAAGACCTGTGTGAAGCCCCAGGCGACGGCGATGACGAACACGAACAGCACCGCCAGCAACAGGGAATCGTTGCGCCCCAGGGGCGAGCGGCAGAGCAGGTCGTAGACCAGCCATCCGCTGGCCAGTCCGCCGATGCCGATGGCCGTCGCCTGCCACGGCGCCAGGTCTAGCACCATCTGATCAATCAGGAACAGGTCCGCCCGGGCGTAATAGACCATCAACAGAAGGAAAAACCCGGACAACCAGGTCATGTAGGCTTCCCACTTGAACCAGGTCAACTCCTCGGGCATGGAGGCGGGGGCGGTCATGTATTTCTGAATATGGTAGAAGCCGCCGCCGTGGACCTGCCAGGCCTCGCCGCCGACCCCGTCGGGCAGCCCGGCCCGCTTGCGAAGACCCAGGTCGAGGGCGATAAAGTAGAACGAGGAGCCGATCCAGGCGATCCCCGTAATCACGTGCAGCCAGCGAACCGCGAAGCTCAGCCAGTCCCAGACGATTGCATCCATGGAGTATTCCCCGATCCTGAAGCACGAAAATCGACCGCATCATTAGGACAAAAAGATTTTCAATGAAACAAGCCCTTTTTCGTATTACCTTCAAAATATCCCGAATGGTCGATTAACCGTCATCGGAGGAGGGGCCTTGTCTTTGCTGAAGAACATCCGTGTTTTCGTCCGCGTTATCGAGCTGGGCAGCCTGTCCGCAGCCGGACGCGACATGAGGATTTCCGCCGCCGTCGCCAGCCACCGCATCAAGGAACTGGAAAAGCACCTGGGGGTCAGGCTGTTCAACCGGACGACCCGCCGCCTGCAGCCGACGGAACACGGCCAGCTTTATTATCAGGGCTGCCAGAACATCCTGCGCTCCGTGGAAGAGGCGGAGGCCGCCGTCGCCGATGTGGGCGCCCGTCCTCGGGGCTCGCTGCGGGTCACGGCCCCCCTGGGGCTGGGGCGGCGCATCCTGTCCAAATCCATTCCCCGCTTTCATCAGTCTTATCCGGAAATCAACATCTGGCTGAGATTATCCGACCACCGTCTGGACTTAATGAAGGAGGGCGTGGATGTGGCCATCCGGCTGTCGGGGCTGAAGGATTCGAGCCTGACCATGCGCAAGGTGCTGGATTGCGAGCGGGTGGTCTGCGCCTCGCCCGCCTATCTGGAACGCCACGGCGCGCCGGAACGGCCCGAGGACCTGCTCGATCACGAATGCCTGCTGTTGCGGTTTTCCGGCGAGTATCAGTCCCAGTGGCTGCTGGGCGGGTTGAAGCTGCCCGTGGGAGGATCCTTCGACGCCGACGACGGGGATTTGCTCACCGCCTGGGCCCTGGACGGCATGGGGATCGTCCTCAAGCCTTTGTTCGAAGTGGCGGAGCATCTGCGTTCCGGCGCACTTGTCCCCTTGCTGCTGGACACCCCGCCCGACCCGGTGGTGCTGGCCGTCCTCTATCCCCACCGGCGCTTGTTGGCCTCCAAGGTGCGGGTGTTTTCCGACTTCATGATCGAGGAATGCCGGAAAGGGGCGCTCCGTTCTCTCGACGGGCTGACCCTTTCCGAGCTTCGGGGTTGTTAAGAACCGCTACCGGCGTGTCCCCCGGAAATTTCATCCGTCTGTTCTTCGTTGACCTCGTTGGGTAACACGAGATTGAGGATGATGGCCAGGAAGGCCGCCGGAAGCAGCCCCGAGGACAGCAGGACCTGAGCCGTCTTCGGCAGGTGCTGAAGGGCACCCGGTTCCATCTGCAGGCCCAGGCCGACGGAAAGGGACACGGCGAAGATGACCATGTTGCGGCGGTTCCAGGCGACATCCGACAACATGGAGACGCCGGCGGCGGCGACCATGCCGAACATGACGATGACACCGCCGCCCAGGACCTCGATGGGAATGGTGGAAATCACCGCGCCCACTTTCGGGATCAAACCGCAGAGGATCAGGAACACGGCGCCGATGGTGACCACATGGCGGCTCATCACGCCGGTCATGGCGACCAGCCCCACGTTCTGCGAGAACGAGGTGTTGGGCAGGGAGCCGAAGATGCCGGCGATGGCCGAGCCCAGGCCGTCGGCCCAGGTGGCGCCGGTGATTTCCTTTTCCGTGGCTTCCCGCCCGGCGCCGCCCTTGGTGATGCCGGAAACATCGCCGACGGTCTCAATGGCGGAAATAAACGCCATCAAACAAAAACCGACCACCGCGGCGATGCTGAACTCAAAGCCGAAGTGGAAGGGGTTCGGCAGGGCGAAAACGGCGGCCTTGCCCACATTGCCGAAGTTGACCATGCCCATCAGGAAGGCGACCACGTAGCCGGCAATCAGGCCGATCAGGACGGCGGCCACCGACCACATGCCCCGGGTGAAGAATTTCAGCCCCAGGGTGCAGACGATGACGACCAGGGCGACGAACCAGTTTTGCAGGCTGCCGTATTCCGGCTTGCCGATGGCCGGCACACCGCCCGCGGCGTATTGAATGCCGACCTTGACCAGGGCCAGCCCGATCATCAGCACGACCAGGCCGGTCACCAGGGGCGGCAGGGCGAAGCGGATCTTGCCGATGAACAGGGCGAGAAAGGCATGGAACAGGCCGCCGATAATGACGCCGCCCATGAGCACGGCCATGGCGTCGACGCCCTTGCCGGCGACCAGCGGGATCATGATCGGGATGAAGGCGAAGCTGGTTCCCTGAACCACCGGCAGGCGCGCCCCGACGGGGCCGAAACCGATGGTCTGGAACAGGGTGGCGACACCGGCGAACAGGATCGCCATCTGAATCATGTAGATCAGGTTCGGGAAGTCCGGCGAATTGGAGCCGAAGCCGAACCCGGCGGCCCCGGCGATGATGATCGCCGGCGTCACGTTGCTGACGAACATGGCCAGGACATGCTGGATGCCCAGTGGAATGGCCGAGGATAAGGGCGGTGCGTAGTTCGGATCCTTGAGTTGTTCCGCCGTTCCCAGATTTGAAGTCTCGTCTGTCATCGTCTCCCCCCATGGTTTGATGCAGTGAACGAAGTAAGGCTTCCGTCAGCTCCCCCGGTAGGTGGAATAGGCGTAGGGCGAGATCAGAAGCGGCACGTGGTAGTGGGCGCCCGCCTCGGCAATGCCGAAACGGATCGGCACCTTGTCGAGGAAGGCCGGTTCGGCAAGGGCGACGCCCAAGCCGTGGAAATAATCTCTGGCGTGGAAGAGCAGTTCGTATTCGCCCGTAGTGAAGGCATCCCCGGACAGCAACGGGCCGTCGCAACGTCCGTCCCCGTTGGTCACGGCTTCGCCCATCAGGGCCGGTTCGCCCGGACCGAGTTGATGCAGGGTGATTTTCACCCCCGCCGCCGGGCGTCCCGACATGGTGTCGAGGACATGTGTCGTCAGTCGGCCTGTCGCCGTCATGGTATCGCCTCCCATTGAGTCTCATTGTGCATTCCAATTCTTTCTCATGAAATGACGAATGGTCAAAAACACTTTCAAAAAAAACAGGGGCTATGGAATAGTCCCATTTGGTGTCTAATTTTGCTTTCTGAATCAGCAGAGTACAGCCATGGGCGATTCTTATCCGCGTGACATGACGGGCTACGGCCCCAATACCCCGCATCCCGACTGGCCGGGGAATGCCCGCATCGCCGTGCAGTTCGTCATCAATTACGAGGAAGGCGGCGAGAACAACATCCTGCACGGGGACGAGGGGTCGGAAGCCTTCCTGTCGGAAATCGTCGGCGCGGCGGCCTGGCCGGGGCAGCGCCACATGAATATGGAAAGTATCTACGAATACGGCTCCCGCGCCGGGTTCTGGCGCTTGCGCCGCTCGTTCGACGAACGGCGAATGCCGGTCACGGTCTACGGCGTGGCGACGGCCCTGGAGAAAAACCCGGCGGCCGTCGCGGCGATGAGGGAATCCGGCTGGGAAATCGCCAGCCACGGCCTGAAATGGATCGAATACAAGGACTTCGCCAAGGACGACGAACGGGCCCATATGGACGAGGCCGTCCGCCTCCACAAGGAATTGACCGGCGAGCGTCCCCTGGGCTGGTACACGGGGCGCAGTTCGGAAAACACCCTGGACCTGGTCATGGAGGAGGGCGGTTTCCTTTATTCCTCGGACTCCTACGCCGACGATCTGCCCTACTGGGTCGCGGGACCGAACGGCCCGCACCTGATCATCCCCTATACCCTGGACGCCAACGACATGCGTTTCGCCACCGCCCAGGGGTTCAATTCGGGGGATCAGTTTTATGCCTACCTGAAGGACAGTTTCGACATGCTGTACCGGGAAGGAGAAGGCGGCGCGCCGAAAATGATGTCCGTCGGCCTGCACTGCCGGTTGGCCGGAAGGCCCGGACGGGCGGCGGCCCTGGAACGGTTTCTCGATTACATCGCCGGGCATGAAGGGGTCTGGGTCTGCCGCCGCATCGATATCGCCCGGCACTGGCTTAGCCATCACGCCCCGCTTGAATTGACGCCGAGCCGCATGTCCCGGGTTCAGTTCGTGCAGGGCTTCGGCGATATTTTCGAACATTCGCCGTGGATCGCCGAGGGCGCCCACGCGGCGGGACTGGGCGAAGCGGAAGACACGGCGGAAGGCCTGCTTGCGGCCATGGCCGCCGTCCTCGACGCCGCCGGTCGTGACGAAAAGCTGGGCCTGATCAACGCCCACCCGGACCTGGCCGGAAAACTGGCCATGGCGAAAAGGCTGACCGAGGATTCGACCCGGGAGCAGGCCTCCGCCGGGCTCGACCGACTGACGGCCGACGAATTGGCCCGCTTCACCGCGTTGAACGACACCTACAAGGACCGCTTCGGGTTCGTCTTCATCATGGCCATCAAGGGACGGAACAAGGACGAAATTCTCGCCGCTTTCGAGACCCGCCTTGAGCATGACGCCGAGGAGGAATTCGAAACCGCCCTGCAACAAATCAAGAAAATCGCGGCCCTGCGTCTTTCCGAACGCCTGCCGTCCATGGAGAAATCGTGATGAGCGAACGGGACTATTACGCCCCGGCGGGGGGATTGCCGCCGCAAACGGACCTGTTGTCGGGCCGGGCGGTGTTCACCACCGCCTATGCGGTGATACCGGGCAACGTCATGACCGATATCGTCACCAGCAGGCTGCCCCATTGGACCGGCGCTCGCTTCTGGGTCCTGGCGCGGCCCCTGTCCGGTTTCGCCGAGTCCTTTTCCCAGTACATCGGCGAGCTGCAACCCGGCGGCGGCTGCCGGCGGCCGGAAACGGAAGCGGGCGTCCAGGCGGTTCTGTTCGTCACCCAGGGGGAACTCTCCCTCGAATACGGCGGCGAAACCCACCATCTGGCCCCGGGCGGCTACGCCTACATTCCCCCCGACGGTGAGTGGAGTCTTGGCAACGAGTCATCGGAACCGGTGTTGTTTCACTGGGTCCGCAAACGTTATGAGGCGGTGGAGGGACTGGAGGCCCCGGACTTTTTCGTCACCAGCGACAAGGCCGTTCCGCCGACGGCCATGCCGGACACGGACGGGAAATGGGCGACCACCCGCTTCGCCGACCCCGACGACCTGCGCCACGACATGCATGTCAACATCGTCACCCTGGAACCGGGCGCGGTGATCCCGTTCACGGAAACCCACGTCATGGAACATGGCCTGTATGTTCTCGAAGGCAAGGCGGTTTACCGGCTCAACCGGGACTGGGTCGAGGTCGAGGCCGGTGACTACATGTGGCTGCGCGCCTTCTGTCCTCAGGCCTGTTACGCCGGGGGGCCGGGGAAGTTCCGCTATCTGCTCTACAAGAACGTCAACCGCCACATGCCCCTGGGCCCAGTCCGGTGAACGGGAACCGTCCCATTCCGGTCGAGACCCTGAGCCGGGAGGCCTTCGCGCCCTTCGGCGATGTCATCGACACGGAGGGGGCGGCGGAACGGCGTCTGATCAATGACGGCCACTGCACCCGTTTCCACGACCTGGCCGCCCTGGACCTGACGGGGGAGGGGGGGCGTCCGCTGGTCAACATCTTTCGCTCCACTGCCTGGGAGATGCCCCTGCGGGTGAGTCTGGTGGAAAAGCATACCCTGGGCAGTCAGGCCTTTATCCCCATGGGAAATATCCGCTTTCTCATCATCGTCGCCCCGCCTGGAGAGGCGGTTTCCGCCAATGATCTCAGGGCTTTCGTCGGCAACGGACGGCAGGGAGTGAATTACCGCCCGGGCGTCTGGCACCATCCGCTGGTGGCGCTGGCGGAAGAGGCGGATTTTCTGGTCATCGACCGGGGCGCCCCCGAGACCGACTGCATCGAGCACGTGTTCACTGATGACGAACGCAGAAGCGTCAGCTTAGGGGAATGTTAGTCTCCCCCTTGCCGTCCTGATAGACGGCCGACAAGTCGTCGTAGACGGCCTTGATCCGCGCCGCCTGTTTGCGCATCTGCTCGCCCTCGCCGCCGGAACAGCCGTTCACCAGCTCGAGAAGGTCGTGGCATTCCCAGAAATCGTTGCGCCGGGCATAGTCCCCGTTCTCGATCTTGAACACCTCCTGCAGGATTTTCAGGTCATGGGGGATGTTGAAGGCGTCGCGGGTGTCTTCGTAGCCGAAGAAATAATAGAAGTTGTCGAATCCGGTCCAGGTGATCGCCGACAGGCACAGCGAGCAGGGCTCATGGGTGGTCAGGAACAGGCAGTCCCGGGTGTCGGGCCTCGTGGCTTCCGGCATTTCGTAGAATTGCCGCAGGGTTGACATCTCTCCGTGCCAGAGGGGATTGGCCGTTTCCTCGTTGGTCCCGGCGACGACCAGGGAAAGATCGGCTTTCCTCAGGATGGCCGCCCCGAAGACCTTGTTGCCGGCGGCGACACCGGCCCGGGTCTTGGGGATGATGTCGTGCTCCAGCACATCGAGAAGGCGGGCGGCAAGGTCGGGCGATGGGGTTTCCATGACGAATCTCTCTGAATGGGATTTACCGCAATCTTTATTGAAGGGGCTGTCCGGGCAAGCGGAATCTGGCTTGAAACACCCTCAAAAAAATCAACGGTAATCGCTCGAATGGTGTTGTATATAGTAGGGAAAGAACAGAATAATGTTTCCCCCGGCGGAGAAAAACCACAAACGGCCGGGCAGGACAGGGAATAACCGAAGTGGCGTTTCGTCCATGATTTCCGAAATCAGTTTCGTGCTGAACGGCGAGCCGTGCCGTGTCTCCGGCATCGACCCGACGACGACCCTGTTGCACTATCTGCGCGACCACCGGGGGCTGTGCGGCAGCAAGGAAGGCTGCGGAGAGGGCGATTGCGGGGCCTGCACGGTGGCCGTCGGCGCATGGCATGCGGACGGCGTCCGTTACCGGGCGGTCAATGCCTGCATCCAGTTCGTCGCCATGCTGCAGGGCAAGGCGGTCTGGACCGTGGAGGGCGTGCGTGAGCGGGCCGCGCCCCTGCACCCCGTTCAACGGGCGTTCGTCGACAGCCACGCCAGCCAATGCGGTTTTTGCACCCCGGGCTTCGTCATGTCCCTGTTCGCCGCCCATCTCAACGGGGACGACTGCTCGGACGGCGAGGCCGACGACCTGTTCGCGGGCAACCTTTGCCGCTGCACGGGGTACGGTTCCATCGTCAAGGCGGCGGACGAGGTGGCCGGACGTCAACCATCGGCGGAAGACCGGGAGCGGATGCGCCGTGACGGGGAATTGCTGAAAGACATGCAAGCGCCGGAAACCGTCTCCCTGAGCGGAAACGGCGGCGTCTTTTACAGCCCGGCGGCGGCGGACGAGGCGGTCCGTCTGTACGGCGAAAACCCCGACGCCGTTCTGGTCGCCGGGGCCACGGACGTGGGCCTGTGGGTGACCAAACAGCACCGCCGCCTCGGTACGGTCATTCACCTGGGGCGGGTGGCGGAATGGCGTCGGATCGAGGAGGGCGACGGGCGTCTCGTCCTCGGGGCCGGGGTCACCTATTCCGAGGCCTTGCCGGTTCTCGCCCGCCATATCCCGGATTTCGGCGAATTGCTGCGCCGTCTCGGGGCGCGGCAGGTGCGCAACAGCGGCACCGTCGTCGGCAACATCGCCAACGGCTCCCCCATCGGCGACACGCCACCGGCCTTGATGGTGCTGGGGGCGGTCCTCAACCTGAGAAAAGGAGACGAGCGCCGGAAATTGCCGCTGGAGGACTTCTTCATCGACTACGGCAAGCAGGACAGGCGGCCCGGCGAAGTGATCGAGAGCGTGGAAATCCCCCTCCCGGCCGACCCGGCGGCGGCCCGTTTCTACAAGGTCTCGAAACGGTTCGATCAGGACATTTCCGCCATTTGCGGCTGCTTCAATCTGTCCATTGAGGACGGAACCGTCCGCCACGCCCGCATCGCCTTTGGCGGCATGGCGGCGATACCGAAACGGGCCCGGGCTGTGGAGGAGGCGCTCGCCGGAAAGCCCTGGACGGAAGCCACCCTTGACGCCGCCATGCAGGCCTTCGAGGTCGATTTCACCCCCATCAGCGACATGCGGGCGTCCGCCGACTACCGGATGCAGGTGGCGAAAAACCTGCTGCGCCGGTTCTGGCTTGAAAGCAGTATGCCGACGGAAAAAACCCGGCTTGCCGGCAGCGGGGCCATCGCCCTATGACAAACACCGTTCATCAGCCCCTCGCTCATGATAGCGCCGCCAAGCACGTCACCGGCGAGGCCCGCTACATTGCCGACCTTCCACAGCCTCCGGGGACCTTGCAGGTCCATATCGTCACCAGCACCCGCGCCCATGCGGCCCTCAGGTCCCTCGATGTGGAGAAGGTCCGCGCCGCGCCGGGGGTGGCCTGCGTGCTGACGGCGGCGGACGTGCCCGGCGTCAACGACGTCAGCCCGGTGGCGGGCGACGACCCCCTGTTCGCCGAGGACCGGGTCGACTACTACGGGCAGTCCCTGTTCGCCGTCGCCGCCGACAGCCTGGAGAACGCCCGGGCGGCGGCCCAACTGGCCGTCATCACCTACGAAGACAAAGAGCCCATCCTCACCGTCGATCAGGCCATGCAGGCGGAGAGTTTCCTCATGCCGCCGTTCGAGATGGCCCGGGGCGATGCGGCGAAGGCCATCGAAGACGCCCCGCACGGCCTGCAAGGCCGCCTGCGTCTCGGCGGCCAGGAGCATTTCTATCTGGAATGTCAGGCCGCCTTCGCCTTCCCCGGCGAAGACGGGGATCTGCTGATCCGCACATCCAGCCAGCATCCGAGCGAAATCCAGCACAAGGTGTCCCACGTCCTGGGGATTCCCTATCACTCCGTCACCGTCCGGGTTCGCCGCATGGGCGGGGCCTTCGGCGGCAAGGAGAGCCAGGGCAACCTGCCGGCGGCGGCGGCGGCGCTGGTGGCCTGGAAAACCGGCAGGCCGGCGCGCATCGTCTACGACCGGGACGACGACATGATCCTCACCGGAAAGCGTCATGATTTCCGCATCGACTACCGGGTCGGCTTCGACGGCGACGGACTGATTTCCGGTATCGAGTTCGACCACGCCATCCGCTGCGGCATGTCCTGGGATCTGTCCGAGCCCATTGCCGACCGGGCCATGTTCCACGCCGATAACTGCTACTATCTGCCCAACGTGCGGGTCACCTCGTACCGCTGCCGGACCAACACCCAGTCGAACACCGCCTTTCGTGGTTTCGGCGGCCCCCAGGGCATGGTCGCCATGGAACGGGTGATCGAGGACATCGCCGCTCATCTGAACATTGACCCGGTTCTGGTCCGCGAACGGAACTTCTACGCCCACAAGGACGCCGCCGCCGGGGACCACCGGACCACCCATTACGGCATGGAGGTCGAAGACTTCATCGTCCAGGACCTGTTCCAGAAATTGCGAGCCAGTTCCGATTACGAACGCCGACGCCGCGAGATCGCCGAATGGAACCAATCCAGCCCGGTCCTCAAGCGCGGCATCGCCATGACGCCGGTGAAATTCGGCATTTCCTTCACCAAGTCCTTTCTCAATCAGGCCGGGGCGCTGGTGCATGTGTACAGCGACGGCTCCATCCATCTCAACCATGGTGGCACGGAGATGGGGCAGGGGTTGTTCACCAAGGTGGCGCAGGTCGTCGCCGAGGAATTCCAGGTCGACGTGGGGCGGGTGAAAATCACCGCCACGGACACGGGCAAGGTTCCCAACACCTCGGCCACGGCGGCCTCGTCGGGAGCCGACATCAACGGCATGGCGGCGCGAAACGCGGCCCGGACCATCAAGGAGAGGCTGGCGGGTTTCATCTCCGGGAAGCATCAGTCCCGTCCCGAGGACGTCCTTTTCAGGGGGGGACGGGTTTCCGTCGGCGGTGAAGACTACAGCTTCGAGGATGTCGTCCTGCAGGCCTACTTCGACCGCGTTCCGCTTTCCGCCACCGGCTTCTACGCGACGCCGAAGATCAGTTGGGATAAAGAGACGGGGCGGGGGCGTCCGTTTTATTATTTCTCCTACGGCGCGTCCGTGTCGGAAGTGATCGTCGATACCCTGACCGGGGAAAACCGCATCCTGCGAACGGACATCCTGCACGATGCCGGAAAGTCCCTCAATCCGGCTCTCGACCTGGGACAGGTGGAAGGCGCCTTCGTCCAGGGGGCGGGTTGGCTGACCATGGAGGAACTGGTCTGGGACGGCGACGGCAGGCTGCTCACCCATGCGCCGTCGACCTACAAAATACCGGCCTGTTCCGACCGCCCCGCCGATTTCCGGGTCAGCCTTTTTGAGCGGGGCGAAAACGTCGAGGACAGCATCTACAAGTCCAAGGCCGTCGGCGAACCGCCGTTCATGCACGGGATTTCCGCCTTCATGGCCCTGGCCGACGCGGTGCGGGCGGCGAAACAGGGTCCGGTGGCCCTGGACGCGCCGGCGACCCCGGAACGCCTGCTGGCCGCCATCATGGATGGAGGGGAGGGGGCATGAGATGACCGTGACCGTCCTCGACGATATCCTCGACGCCATCGGGCGTTGGCAAACGGTGGTCCGGGTCACCGTGACCCATACCCTGGGCTCCACCCCACGGGAGGCCGGGGCGGACATGTTCGTCGGCGCGGAGGACTTCACCGGAACCATCGGCGGCGGAAAGCTGGAACACCTGGCCCTGGAAAAGGCCCGCGCCCTGCTCGAAGACGCACCGGACGGCTGGCCGCGGGTGAGCGAGAATCTGGTGCTCGGAACCGAACTGCGCCAGTGCTGCGGCGGCGTCGCCTGGCTTCTCTTCGAGGTGTTCCGGCCCGACCATCGAGACGCCCTGCTTGCCCTCCGTCGAAGCGGCAATCCCGGCGATTGGCTGGTGCATGATCTTGAGCACCCGTCGCCCCTGAAGACACAGCCCATGCCGGAAAGAGGCGGCGAGGCGGTTTTACTGAAAGGTCAAGATGGCCGCGCCGGTCGTTTCCTAGAACCCCTGCAAAGGGCGTCGGCTGCGTTGGTGGTATACGGCGCCGGACATGTGGGCCGGGCCCTGGTCCGGGTGCTGGAAGGAACGCCTTATCGAATCACCTGGGTCGATATCGGCCGCGAACGCTTTCCCGCCACCGCCGCGAGCGGGGTGACGTGCATCGCCACGGACAACCCGGCGGAACACGCCGTCAGCGTCGAGGACGGGGCCTGTCATGTGGTGATGACCCACTCCCACGCCCTGGACCTGGACATCTGCCGGGCCGTACTCGGCTCGGGCCGGGCCGGCTATGTGGGGCTGATCGCCTCGAAAACCAAAAGAAGTAAATTCATCAACCGGTTGCAGAAGGATGGATTGCCGCAGACCGCCCTCGATGTTTTTCACAGTCCCATCGGCATGGGCGATTGGAGCAGCAAGCAGCCGTCGGTGATCGCCATTTCCATCGCCGCCGAGCTGATGGAATGGTATGAACAGGCATTGCGGCGTGACAGGGGGCCGTCGGGTAACATGAGGATCGTCGGGGGACGCCATGAAGTCTGATTATCTGTTGGAACTGAAAGGCATCAGCAAGGCCTTTCCCGGCGTGCTCGCCAACGACGATGTGTCCTTTCGCATCGGCCATGGGGAAATCCACGCCCTGCTGGGGGAAAACGGCGCCGGTAAATCGACCCTGGTGAAGATGATCTACGGCGTCATGCAGCCGGACGCCGGGAGCATGCACATGCACGGGGAAAGGTATGCGCCGGGGAAACCGGCGGAGGCCCGCGCCCACGGCGTCGGCATGGTGTTTCAGCATTTCTCCCTGTTCGACGCCCTGACGGTGAAGGAGAACATCGCCCTCGGAATTTCGCCGGAACTGGCGAAAGGGGACCTTCGGCAGCGCATCATCGAGGTGTCGAAATATTACGGCCTGGAACTGGAGCCGGACCGGACCATCGGCGAGCTATCCGTCGGCATCCGCCAACGGGTCGAAATCGTCCGTTGCCTGCTGCAAAACCCCAGGCTGATCATCATGGACGAACCGACGTCGGTGCTCACCCCGGGAGAGGTCCAGACCCTGTTTCAGGTCCTGCGCCGTCTCGCCGAGGAGGGATGCTCGATCCTTTACATCTCCCACAAGCTGGAGGAAATCCGCGACCTTTGCCAGCACGCGACGATCCTGCGCGGCGGCAAGGTGGTGGCCACCTGCACCCCGGCGGAGGAAACGGCGAAAAGCCTGGCCGAGATGATGATCGGCGACACCCTGACCCCGCCGAAGCGCCAGCGGGACGCCTACGGACCGGTCCGCCTGAAGATCGAAAGCCTGCACGCGGACGGCACCGGCGATTTGGGGACGGCCCTGAAGGACATCAGCCTCAGCGTCCGCGCCGGCGAAATCGTCGGCATCGCCGGGGTCGCCGGCAACGGCCAGCGGCGGATGATGTCGGCGCTGATGGGGGAAACCCGCTCAACCCATCCGGAAACCGTGGTCATCAACGACGTGCCCTGCGGTTCCCTGCCGCCCGACGCCCGCCGCGCCGTCGGCCTCACGTGCGTCCCCGAGGAACGCCAGGGCCATGCCGCCGTGCCCAACATGTCCCTGGTCGAAAACGCCATCCTGACGGCGCGGGTGAGGAAGCAACTATGCCGCAAGGGGATGATGAATTTCCCCGTCGCCCGCCGCTTCGCCGAAACCGTGGTCGACGCCTTCAAGGTGAAGACCGCCGGAACGGACCATGCCGCGCGCAGCCTGTCGGGGGGCAACCTGCAAAAGTTCGTCATGGGCCGGGAAATCCTTCAGGAACCCACCGTCTTCATCGCCTCGCAGCCGACCTGGGGGGTCGACGCCGGGGCTGCGTCGGAAATCCACGAGGCGATCATGAAACTGGCGAAAAACGGGGCCGCCGTGCTGATCATTTCCCAGGACCTGGACGAACTGTTCGCCATTTCCGACCGGATCGCCGTCATCGCCGAGGGGCGGCTATCGACGCCGACGGACGTAGAGGAACTGACCACGGAAAAAATCGGCCTGGAGATGGGCGGGCAGACCCTGAGCGAAAGCGAGGCCGCCAATGCTTAGGTTTGAAAAGCGCAACGAACCGTCCCAGGCCATGATCTATGGAACGCCGTTCCTGGCCGTGGTCCTGACCGTGATCGCCGCCTTCCTGCTGTTCATCCTGATGGGCAAGGACCCGGTGAAGGCGATCACGCTGATTTTCTTCGAACCCCTGACCAACCTCTATGGAATTTCCGAGCTGATGGTCAAGGCGACACCGCTGATCCTCATCGCCATCGGCCTTTCCATGGGCTTCAGGGCCGGTGTGTGGAACATCGGCGCGGAAGGCCAGTTCACCATGGGGGCGATTTGCGGCAGCGCCGTGGCCTTGTACTTCTATCAGTCGGAAAGCATCTTCGTCCTGCCGCTGATGTGCCTGGCGGGCATGCTCGGCGGCATGGCCTGGGCGGCCATACCGGCCTTTCTCAGGGTCCGTTTCAACACCAATGAAATCCTCGTCAGCCTGATGCTGGTCTACGTCGCCACCTTGCTCCTTAGCGTCCTCGTGCACGGGCCCATGCGTGACCCGGACGGCATGAACTTCCCCGAGAGCCGCCTGTTCAGCGATTCTGCCGTGCTGCCGTTGCTGATCCAGGGAACCCGGGCCCACATCGGATTTATTATCGCGCTGATCGTCGTCGCCGGGGCCTGGGTGATTCACACCCGGCATATCTACGGTTTTCAGATCCGGGTCGTCGGCGAGGCGGAACAGGCGGCCGATTACGCCGGCTTTTCAAAGAACCGCCTCGTCTGGACCACGTTCATGACTTCCGGCGCCCTGGCCGGGCTGGCCGGGTTGTTCGAGGTTGCCGGTCCCGTCGGGCAACTGGTTCCGGCGATCCCCGCCGGATACGGCTTCACCGCCATCATCGTCGCCTTCCTGGGGCGCCTCAACCCGGTGGGCATCCTGCTCGGCGGTTTGCTGATGGCGCTGACCTATATCGGCGGCGAGACGGCGCAGATTTCCATGAGCCTGCCCAGCGCCACGACCAGCGTCTTTCAGGGAATGCTGTTGTTCTTCCTGCTGGCGTCGGACATTCTCATCAACTACCGGGTCCGCTTCTCGCGGGCACTCCGCACGGTCAAGGAAGGGTGAGCGAAAGATGGATTTGTTCGCAAATATCTTCATCGGCGTCGCCATCGCCGCCACGCCATTGGTGTTCGCCGCCATCGGAGAAGTGGTGGCGGAAAAATCCGGGGTCCTCAATCTGGGGGTCGAGGGCATGATGATCGTCGGCGCCCTGGCCGGTTTCGGCGTCACCCTGGAAACCGGCAGCTTTCTCCTTGGCTTCGCCGCCGCGACAGCGGGCGGGGCGTTGATGGCGCTGCTGTTCGCCCTGATGACCCAGACCCTGATGGCCAATCAGGTCGCCACCGGCCTCGCCCTGACCATGTTCGGCCTCGGCCTGAGCGCCTTGCTGGGGCAGGGCTATGCGGGACAATCCGTCGCCGATTTCCCGACGGTGTACATTCCCGTTCTTTCCGACCTGCCCCTGGTCGGGAAGATGTTCTTTCAATTCGACGCCCTGGTCTATCTCTCCTTCGCCCTGGTCGTGGCGACCATGCTGTTTTTGTCGCGCACCCGGACCGGGCTGGCCTTGCGGGCCATTGGGGAGAATCACGATGCGGCCCATTCCATCGGTTATTCCGTGGTCTTCTACCGCTACATGGCGCTGCTGTTCGGCGGCGCCTGCGCCGGCATCGGCGGGGCCTACCTTTCGCTGGTGCAGACCCCCATCTGGGTGGAAAACATGACCGCCGGGCGGGGCTGGATCGCCCTCGCCCTGGTCGTCTTCGGGGCCTGGCGGCCGCTCCGCGCCATGGTCGGGGCCTATTTGTTCGGCGGCATCACCATTTTGCAGCTTCATAGCCAGGGATTCGGCATAGCTATCGATTCGCAAATCCTTTCTATGCTACCCTATCTTGCTACCATCGTTGTTCTCGTCGCCATATCAAGAAGCAAGAACAAGGGGAAACTGAAGGCGCCGGCCAATCTCGGACAACCGTTCTACGCGGCCAGTTAGCGCCCATCGTGTCGGATAATGACTATGTTCACTCAACAAGGAGGAAAATCATGAAATTTCGCAAAATCCTGAGCCTGGCCGGGGCCGCCGCCTGCCTCGCCATGCTCGCCGGTTCGCCGGTCAAAGCCGCCGATCCGTTCAAGGTCGGTTTCGTCTACGTCGGTCCCATCGGCGACCACGGCTGGTCCTATCAGCATCATCAAGGCCTGAAAGCCGTTCAGGAGAAGTTCGGCGACAAGGTGGAAACCAGCTATGTTGAAAACGTCGCCGAAGGCCCGGACGCGGAACGGGTGATCCGCCAGTTGGCGCAGAACGGCCATGACATCATCTTCACCACCTCGTTCGGCTACATGAACCCGACCCTGAAGGTGGCCAAGCAATTCCCGGACGTTAAGTTCGAGCACGCCACCGGCTTCAAGCGCGCCGACAACGTGGCCACCTACAACATCCGCTATTACGAAGGCCGTTATTTGGCCGGCATGGTCGCCGCCAACATGTCGAAGACCGGCACCCTGGGCTACATCGCCTCGTTCCCGATCCCGGAAGTGATCATGGGCATCAACGCCGCCTACCTGGGCGCCAAGTCGGTGAACCCGGACATCAAACTGAAAATCATCTGGGTCAGCACCTGGATCGACCCGGGCAAGGAAACCGACGCCGCCAAGGCGCTCCGCGACCAGGGCGCCGACGTCCTCTTCCAGCACACGGATTCGCCGGCGGCCATGAAGCTGGCCGAGAAGGAGGGCATCCACGCCATCGGGCAGGCCTCCAACATGAAGGCCTTCGGCCCCAAGGCCCAACTGACGGCGTTGGTCAACAACTGGGCCCCGTACTATGTGCGCCGGGTCAAGGACGCCATGCGCGGCAAATGGAAGTCCGGCGACGTCTGGGGCGGCCTCGACACCCGCATGCTGGGCGTCAGCGACTGGAACGAAGCCATTCCCGCCGATGTCGCCACCGCCGCCGACAAGGTCAAGCAGGCGATCATCGCCGGGGCTTTCCATCCCTTTACCGGGCCGCTGAACAAACAGGACGGCACCCCGTTCCTGAAAGCCGGTGAAGTCATCAATGACGGCGACCTGGCCGGGATGAACTTCTACGTGGAAGGCATCGAAGGCGCCTTGCCCTAACCAAGGCCTCTAGAAGAAAGCCCCCAACCGCCGGTCTTGTCGGGCCGGCCGTTGGGGGTCTCTTCATCCTTGATATCAAGCATGAACACGGCGGGAAAACACGCCCTCAGGGGGCAGACCCTGTCCTTCGCCGGCGATCCTTTCACGGGGGCGCCGGAGGAAAGCCTGCGTCACGAAAGCGATGGCCTGGTCATCATCGAGAACGGCGTCATCGCCGATGTCGGCCCGGCGGATGTCCTGCTGCGGGACCATCCCGGCGTGGCCGTGCGGCGTTACGCCGATTGTCTGCTGATGGCCGGTTTCGTCGACGCCCATGTCCATTACCCGCAAACGGAAATCATCGCCGCCTACGGCGAACAGCTTCTGCAGTGGCTGAACCGCTACACTTTCCCGGCGGAAGCCCGCTTCGCCGACAAGGAACATGCCGACAGGATGGCCGGGGTCTTCCTCGACGAATGCCTGCGCAACGGCATCACCACGTCATCGGTCTACTGTACCGTCCATCCCCAGTCCGTGGACTCCCTGTTCGAGGACGCGACGCGCCGGGGCATGGCCATGGTGGCGGGGAAGGTGATGATGGACCGGAACGCACCCGAGGCACTTCTGGAAACTCCACAGCAGAGCTACGACCGTTCCGCCGAACTGATCGAACGCTGGCACGGCACGGGGCGCTGCCGCTACGCCATCACCCCCCGTTTCGCGCCCACATCGAGCCCGGAGCAACTGGCGGCGGCGGGGGCCTTGTGGGAAAAACACCCGACCGCGCTGATGCAAACCCATGTGAGCGAGAACCTGGACGAGATCGCCTGGGTGCGGGATCTGTATCCAGACTGCCGGGATTACCTGGATGTCTATGCCCGCCACGGCCTGCTGAAACCGGGGGCCAACTTCGGCCACGCCATTCACCTGAGTGACCGTGAAGTGGCGGCGATGCGGGAGTCGGGGGCGGGCATATCCCATTGTCCGACTTCCAATACCTTCATCGGCTCCGGCCTGTTTCCCCTGCAAGACCTGCGCGAGGGCGCCGGGCCGGTCCCCCTCGGCCTGGGCACGGATGTCGGCGGCGGGTCCTCCTTTTCCATGTTCGACACCATGAAGTCGGCCTACGAAATCGCCCAGTTGCGGGGCCACAGCCTGCACCCGGCGAAGGCCTATTACCTGGCCGGGCCGGGCGGGGCGAAGCTGTTGAACCTGGAGCATAAAGTGGGCAATCTGGCGCCCGGCTTCGATGCGGATATCCTGGTCCTCGACCTGAACTCCCGCCCGCTGGTCCGGGAGCGTATGCGTTATGCCGAGGATATCTGCGACGTGCTGTTTCTGCAGATGATCCTGGCCGACGACCGGGCGGTCCACGCCGTCTATTGCGGCGGCTCGGAGGTCTACACGAAGGAGTAACGGGGAATGAACCCGCTCATCATGCTGACGGCGGCGACAATCCTGGTCATGACCTTGACGGGACGGGCGGCGGCGCACGGAGAGGACGGTCCCGTCCGGGCCGAAGAGGGGGGCGGCCTGTCCGACTGGCTCATTTCCAGGGCCGCCGCGGCGGCGCAAATGCGCATCGAGGGCCGCTATCGCCTGATCACCGGCGACGGCTACCCCGACACCCGCCCGGGAGCCTTTCCCAACGCCGGCAATCCGCACCGGATTTCCAGGAAGGACTACAACGTCAGGGTCCCGGCGCGGCCCCGTCCCGACGCCGCGCCCCGTTGGCTGCGCACGGCGGAAGTCTTCGGCATTTCCACCGACGGGGTGCTGTTCGAGGGGCTGACCGCCGAATTCTGGCAAAACGACCGCGCCGGCGGCTGGAATTACTACGCCTACCACGACGGCTGCCGGCTAGGTCTGGACCATCAGAACGCCCATGTGCAGCCCGACGGCACCTATCACTATCACGGTGTGCCCACGGGCATCGTCAAGACGGCTCCCAATCCCCGGATTCCGGTCCTCATCGGTTACGCCGCCGACGGTTTTCCCCTCTACGGCCCGACCGGTTACGCCGATCCCGCCAACGCCGGGGGAGGGGTGAAGACCCTGCGTTCCTCCTATGCGGTCAAGTCCGGTGACCGCCCCGACGGCCCCGGCGGGCGCTACAGCGGGGCCTTTGTAGAGGACTACGGCTATGTCGCCGGGCGCGGCGACCTGGATGAATGCAACGGGCGTTTCGCCGTCACCCCGGAATATCCAGACGGCACCTATCATTATGTGGCCACCGAGGAATTCCCCAACCTGCCCCTGTGCTGGAAGGGACGGCCGGACCGCTCCCTGGCGCGCATTAAAACCACCGCCATGCTCCCAGCCGTGGGGCCTCGGGAAACAAGGCGGGACAGGGGGAGCAGACCGCCTCCCCGAAGGGCCATGAGAGGAAGGCCGCCGGGTGGCGCCGGGCATGGTATGGGAACGAGACATCGGCAGGCAAGGCAGGCCCCGTTATCCGACCGGGGCGGCGGGCAAAGAGCCGGGCGTCAGCGGGGAGGGCCCTGTCAAGGCCGTTAACTCCTTATGGAACCGGTCCTGTTTTTCTACGCAAAACCGTGGAACAGCGCTACGATTGATTTGTCGTCCGTTTGTTGGAGTGTGGTTTGCAATTGGAGTTTATTCGATTATATTTTGCCCATGAGCATGATGCTTTCGAAAACCTATGACGCTTTGATCTCTGCCGGTGCGCCGGAAGAGAAGGCCCGTGAGGCTGCTGAAGAGCTTGCCAGCTATGACAACAGGTTTGCAAACCTTGAGACGGACATGAAAATCGTCAAGATGATGTTGGCGCTGATCCTCGCTGGCATCGCGAGTCTGATCGTCAAGGCTTTCTTCGTATAATTATCTCAGGAAACGGTGCAACTGGGTGCCGAAGGCTGAAGACCCGCCGGACCATTCGGGGGGGCTCGTGGCGCAGACCGTGAAACCGCAAATCCTTGATCCCGGCGTCGTGTTACCCGACACTTAAGACTGGAGGGAACCGGGATGTGGCGGGATGAACCGGGACTTGGCGGGACGTGGCTGTTCTCAAGGGGTTGAGACGGGCGAGGCCCAAAAAAACGGCTTTTTTCAATTGTTGCTTAAACGTCATTTAGGGCCGGGCGCGACACTTGGTTTTGGAAAAAACGGTCGGCCTTTCAGCCTGGGCGATTCGGGCCGCGGACCAGGCGTCGGGCGATAGCGGGAATTGATCAAATATTAATACACCCTATGGAATAGTGTAGACTTGCCGCAGTCCGTATTTTACGAGGCCGAGCGTTTACCTTGCGCGTTTGCTGCGGCTTCTCTCCTAATTGAGCGACGGTGACGAAAAATCAGGGCCTTAAGAATCGCTTTCTGTTCATCAATTTCGGTTGCCGAAGCGACAATAGCGTTATAAGCGTCAGATGCAAGGCGCCCAAGGTGAGCATTAGATAGATGAACCCCCATCTCCTTATAAAGATCCCCAAAGGCACCAGAACAAAGCCCCATTAGGGGAACATCAACAGCAAGCTCGCTGCTATACGCCAGTGATTTTTCCTCACGCAACGGTGTGTGCTCCATAAGGTCTTCGCCAGTCAGCAGCCAATCAAGAGACACTCCAGCAGCAGTAGCAACCGCATGAAGGGCATGAACACGGGGTTCTGTTCCTGTTAGCCAATTGGCGATAGTGCGCTCTCCTATGCCAGATTTTACAGACAGAGCCCTTATTCCCCCCACATTATTTGCAGCTTCTCTGAGCCGCTCCTCTAGTTTGGAGTTCATGCGCATAACTCCAAAATGAGGTTTGGGCTTATAATTCCAGTTTTAAGTTCCATATTATCTATGTTTTTCAACGCTCTAACAGAAAGAACGCCAAATCATTCATCCTTGAAACATCAAACTGAATAATTTGGTTGATTTGATCGGAATAATTTGGCATGTTCATGTCGTTCGTTTGTTTAAACACCCCATAAAAACCGGCTGCAGGCCGGTTAAAACAGGATCACTTCATGGCGCGACCAGGCTGGCATCCCGAGGACATCAAGGCGGCGATCCGCAAGAC
>CAYFOJ010000029.1:0-35251 GCA_964344645.1 uncultured Thalassospiraceae bacterium | reverse complement strand
GGTTATAGGCACGGCGGGCCTTTTCATCCACGCCGCCACCCGTTAGGATGCCCGCTGCCCGTCACGGCTGAAAGACCATTGAAGACCATGAACGCCATAACCAAGCTTCTGATGCTGGCCGCCGCCATCACCGTCGGCGCCCTGGAAACGGCCCGCCCGGCCCTGGCCGACGACCCGGATTTCCTCTCCCTTTCCGTCGGCTCCTACGACTGGAACCGGCAGAAGGACCAGGGGGTGGAATTCCGCGCCGAATACCGTTCCGACGTCAAGCTGGGCCCGTTCAAGCCCTTCGGGGCCGTCGCCGGGACCTCCACCGGGCAGTATTTCGCCGGTGGCGGCGTGCTGATCGACGTGTTCTTCGGGCGGCGCTTCGTCCTCACTCCCAGCTTCGCGCCGCATGTCTACACCGGCGGCAACAGCAAGCTGGACCTGGACTACCCGCTGGAATTCCGCTCCCAGCTCGAGGCCGCCTACCGCTTCGACGACCGCTCCCGCTTAGGCCTCGCCGTGTCCCATTATTCCAACGCCAGCCTGGGCGACACCAACCCGGGCACGGAATCGGCCATGCTGTATTACTCGGTTCCCTTCGACAAACTGTTCGGGGAATAACAAAGCGCCCGTAGCTCAGCAGGATAGAGCACCAGATTCCTAATCTGGGGGTCGCAGGTTCGAATCCTGCCGGGCGCGCCATTTCTTTGCTGTCCTTACGCCCCGCCCTGCCTGAGGCTTGGCTAGTGGTCTGTATCACCTAAATTGCCGTCATAGGGGGGCAATTTAGGTGATACAGACCACTAGTGTCCTTCTGATACTTCCTGAAACAGAGCCACTAGCGCTACGTTGATAAAATAGTTGCTCCGTCCAGATTGGTGTTTTTCTACGAAGCCGTTATCAACCAAAGTGTCCAAATATTTAGCAGCGGTTTGCCGTGTAACCCCCATATCCTTCATCACGAATTCAATTCGCGTATAGGGGTGGCGGAATAGATTATTCAGCATGTCTTGTGAATATAATTTCGGCAGTTCCTGACGCATCCGCAATTTCACACTTGCCATTTGCTCCCGAATACCATTGACAAGCTCCAACGTCGCCTCTGCCGTGTCCGCTACGGCTTCAAGCATATAAAGCACCCACTCCTCCCAGTTGCCAGTATCACGTACGGACTGCAGCAACCGGTAATAGTCCTCCTTGGTGCGGATGATGTGACGGCTAAGATAGAGGATGGGAATATCCAACAGGCCTGTGCGGCAGAGGTAGAGCACATTCAGCATTCTCCCTATGCGACCATTCCCATCTGAAAACGGGTGGATGCTTTCAAACTGGTGATGAATCAGCGCCATTTTAATGAGCGGGTCGAGTGTGCTAATGCTGTCTTCATTGGCAAAGTGCTCCAGGGCGGCCATGTGTTTTTCGACCTTTTTCCCGTCTTGTGGCGGGACATAAATAATCTCGCCGGTTCGGTCATGTTTGAGCGCAGTCCCGGGGGTGGTGCGGAAGCTGTCGTCACGCTGCTTCAACAGACGAAACATTTCTATCAAGGTGTTGTTAGCGATAATGCCATTCATTTCGCACAAGCGGTCATGGCCGAGTTTTATCGCGTCACGATAGAGAGCAACCTCTTTTGCTGCCGCACTCCCGGGGCCCTCAAGGAAGAGCTGAGCTTGAAAAACCTCGTCTTGAGTAGTGACAATGTTTTCTATTTCGGAACTGGCCTTGGCTTCCTGCAAAGAAAGCGTGTCAATCAAAATGCTTTGGTTAGGTATGGCTGCCGCTCGCCCCTTGAGTTCGGCTAGGGCCCGGTTAGCCTTAGCCAACGCCTTGAACACCTCAACCGTTTCAAGATCAACGCGTGGCGGCAGGTCGGGAATTGAATAGGTTTCCTTTAACATATCCAGGCCATTATGTTAGAAAAACTCGTTTTTGTTAACATAAACATGGAATGTGTACAGAAAATACTATTTTGTTGACTCGTTGGCGCTAACAGACTGATGAACCATACAAATTGGTTAGAGCTGAAGCGCTGACACCTGCCGCGCACAGGTTTTCAGTCCCATTAATTGACGTATTTCACCTTCATGAACTGAACCAGACGCCAAGAAGGCCTTTCTCGGCTCATTGTCTATGTAAGTCTTGGACTCCGCTCAATACCCATGATGCACCTGTGGGCGAAAAACGAGGAAAAGGCACGACTTGTCCGACCCGGACACATAGGTAACAGAACCTACCAAAGACATGGGCTTTCGGCGCCCCTCTCAACCCAGGCCGCCATAGGCTCGGCGGCCTTTGCCGTAGACGGCGAGCCAGAGCAGGCCCAGGGCCTGGGCCGCCAGGATCAGGGCGAAGGCGGCCTGATAGCCGTCCGGGTGATAGGCGCCGGCGGCGGTTTTCGGCCACTGGTCGATGATCACGCCGCTGCCCCACTGGGCGGCGAAGGCGGTGACGAAGACCAGCAGGTTGAGCCCGGTGTTGACCCGCCCGGCCAGTTCCAGGGGGAACTTCTGCGACAGGGCGGCGTAGGGCAAAATCCCCGTGGTGCCGAAAAAACCGAACATGAGCCACAGCGGCAGCACCGCGTCGACCACGCCGAAGGTGATGAGGAACTGCACCCCCATGAAAACGCTCATGCCGAACACGGCGACGCTGGTCGGCTGCACCCCGAAGCCCCTGAGCCGGTCGGTGACGACTCCCATGAAAAGAAACCCGGTGACCATGGCGGCGGCGATCCACAGCAGGTTCGTGGCCACCTGATCACGGGCCAGTCCGGCCACGTCATGCAGCCAGGGCCCGACCCACAGGGTCTGGATGGAGAGAAACGCCGCCTGGGAGGCCACCGTCAGGGGGGCGATCCACCAGAACACAGGGCTGGTGAAAACCTGGACGACGCCGGTGAGCTGCGAGCGGAAAGAGCCCTGCCGTTGCCCCCTGGCCTGCTCCGCCCGCTTCGGCACGACGAAGAAAATGGCGGCGGCGGCGAGCACGGTGACCAGCGCCAAAATGTGGAAGACCCCGCGCCAGTCCGTATGGGCCAGCGCCGCCTCGACGGGAACGGTTCCGCTCAAGGCGCCGAGTCCGCCGGCGGCCATCTGGAAACCGTTCATCAGCGGCAGGCGTTCCCTCGGCACCCAGATGGAATAGGCCTTGAACGCCGCCATCAGGCAGGCCGAGACCCCGAAGCCGATGAGCGCGCGTCCGATGATCAGCCCACCGACGCTGGTCGAAACGGCGAACAGGGCGGCCCCCAGGGCGGCGAACAAAAGCAACGCCGATTCCGTCTTGCGCGGCCCGTAGTGGTCCAGCAGCATGCCCAAGGGCAACTGGAACAGGGCGAATGTCAGGAAGTAGGCGCTGGTCAGCAGGCCCAGCTCCGACGAGCCGAGGCCCAGTTCCGCCGTCAGGTCCGGGGCGATGACCGCGTTCACCACCCGGTACAGATAGGACAGGAAATAGCCGAGGGCGAAGGGGATGAAGACCCGAAGGAGTGAAGACGACGCCGTCATGACCTACAATAGCCCCATGGATTTGAAGGAACTGTTGCCGTTTTTCGAAACGATGACGTGATCGTGCAGAACGATTCCGAGGGTCTCCGCGACTTCCCGGACCTCCCGCGTCATTTCGATATCGCCCCGGGACGGGGCGGGGTCGCCGCTGGGGTGATTGTGCACCATGATCAGCGCCGTCGCCCCCAGCTCCAGGGCCCGTTTGACGACCTCGCGGGGATAGACGGGGGTATGATCCACCGTGCCCTGCTGCTGCACCTCGTCGGCCATCAGGACGTTTTTCTTGTTCAGGAACAGGATGCGGAACTGCTCCGCCTTTTCATAGGCCATGCTGGCCCGGCAGTACTGCATCAGCTTGTCCCAGGAAGACAGCACCGGCCGGTTCATGACCTCGCCCAGGGAAAGCCTGAGCGCCGCCGCCCGCACCGTCTTCAGGGCGACGACGGCGGCGTCGCCGACGCCCTTGACCGACTTCAGCTCCGCCGGTTCGGCGCTGATCACCTCGGCGAAAGAGCCGAAGCGGGCGAGCAGAGCCTTGGCCAGGGGCTTGGTGTCGCGCCGGGGCAGGGAGGGAAACAGGACCAGTTCCAGCAACTCGTAATCGGGCAGGCCGTCGCCGCCGTTTTGCATGAAACGCTGGCGCAGGCGGCTCCGGTGGCCGGCATGGTCCGGTTTGTCGGTCATCAGTCTCCGTAGGGTGGACAGTCGTGACCGGCGGGGGATCGGGTGAAGACCTCGAAACCATCCTCGGTCACGGCGATGGAATGTTCGAACTGGGCCGAAAGGGAACGGTCCTTGGTCACCGCCGTCCAGCCGTCGCGCTTGATCTTGACGTCGTAAGCCCCGGCGTTGATCATCGGTTCGATGGTGAAGAACATGCCGGGCTTGAGCACCGTTCCGCTTCCCGGGCGCCCGAAATGCATGATGTTGGGGGCGTCGTGGAACACCCGGCCCAGGCCGTGGCCGCAGAAGTCCCGCACCACGGAATAGCGCTCCCCTTCGGCGTAGGTTTGAATGGCGTGGCCGATGTCCCCCGTCGTCGCCCCGGGGCGGACCGCTTCGATACCCCGCCACAGGGAACGGTAGGTGGTCTCGACCAGCCGCCGCGCCTTGACGCCGACATCGCCGACATAAAACATCCGGCTGGTGTCGCCGAACCAGCCGTCCAGGATGGTGGTCACGTCGATATTGACGATATCGCCGTTTTTCAGCTTCTTCGGCCCCGGAATGCCGTGACAGACCACGTGATTGATCGACGTGCACACGGACTTGGGAAAGCCCCGGTAGCCGAGGGGCGCGGGCTTGCCGCCATGGGCCAGGGTGTGGTCGTGAACCAGGGTGTTGATCTCGTCCGTGGTCACCCCGGGCCTGACGTGCGGGACCAGCATGTCGAGGGTTTCGGCGGCCAGGCGTCCGGCCTTGCGCATGCCTTCGAAATCCGCCTCGGCGTGGATCTTGATGGAGCGTTGTTCGGGAAACGCGGGAGGATTGCTCTGGATGTCGTTCATCGGGGTCTTCGGTCTTACAATTTGATGGTCAGGGGTTCGGTGACGTGGATGCCTTCCGGGTCGAGGGCGCATTGATAGCACAGAACCTCGACGCCCGCCGCCATGGCCTTGTCCAGGGCGGCCCGGTATTCGGGATCGATATCGCCGGCGGTGGTGAAATAGCCTCCGTCCGGGCGCTGCACCAGGTACATCATCACGGCCCGGTGGCCTTCCTCGACCATGTCCGACAATTCGACCAGATGCTTGGCCCCCCGGCTGGTCACCGCGTCGGGGAATTCCACCGGATCGCCCGGTTCCAGCCCCCGCCGCAGGGTGACGTTCTTGACCTCCACGTAACAGGGCGGTTTCGACGGGTCTTCGAGCAGGATGTCGATGCGCGAATTCTTGCCGTATTTGACCTCCCGGCGCAGGCTCTCGTAGCCGCCCAGTTCGGGGATTTTCCCGGCCAGGATCGCCTCCTCGACGATGCCGTTGGGCAGGGCCGTGTTGATGCCGACATAGGCCTCGCCGACCTTGATCAGTTCCCAGGTATAGCGCAGTTTGCGCTCCGGGTTTCTCGCCGGCGACAGCCACACCTCCGAGCCCGGCTCCTTGACGCTGAGCATGGAGCCGGAATTGGCGCAGTGGGCGGTGACCACGTCGCCGTTTTCCAGCTCCACATCGGCCATGAAACGCTTGTAGCGCTTGATGAGTTTGCCGGGAATCAGGGGATCGGGATACTTCATGGCCCCACCTTAACACTACTTTCCCCGGCGGCCCAAGCGGTCAGGTTGATGACCTGAAACGTCGCCGGCACCCGGCCGTCTTCGCCGCCGAAGGTCTCCGCATAGACCGCCGCCGCCCGCATCAGCAGGTGGCGGCTGGTGAACCCCTTGCGGCAATCCGCGACCGCATTGCTTTCGCCCATGCCGCGAAGGTCGGCCATCAGCTTGAACGGGTCCGGATAGGACACGCTCAGGGTTTCCACATCGGCCACGGGCAGCTTGAACCCGGCCCGCTGCAGCAGGTCGCCGCCGTCGCGGACATCGGCGAAGGGAGAGACGCGTGGGCTCAAGCCGCCGTCGATATCGGCCTCGGCCCGGGCCAGGGCATGGCGCAACTCGTGCAGGGTGTCGCCGCCCAGCAGCGAGGCCAGGAACAGCCCGCCCGGTTTCAGGCAGCGTCGGACCTGCAGCAGCGCCCCGGGCAGGTCGTTGACCCAGTGCAGGCTGAGGTTGCTGACGATCAGATCGAAGCTTTCCGGCGCGAAGGGCAGGAATTCCTCGTCGGCGACAAGGGCGGGCGGGCGGGCGGCGTGGACCATGGCCTCGGACAGGTCGCAGGCGACGATGGTCTCGACGCCGCCGCGCCCGCCGATCAGGCGCCCCAGGCCACCGTCGCGGCATCCCAGGTCGAGGGCGGTGGGGAAGCGGCGGCGGACATCGTCGAGGCGGTCGCACAGCCTTTCGCCGGTTTCCCGGAACAGGAAATCGTGTTCGGACAGGCGCGCCGCCGCCCGCTCCCGGTGGCGGCGGACAGTCCGGCGGTTGAACAGGGTGATGGATTCGGACATGATCCCTGTATGACACAGGCAAGCCCCCCGATTAAAGACGCTTTATCGGCCCCCATGCGGCAATGGGGCCGGGCGGTGCTGGACCTGCTGATGCCGCCGCAATGCCTCGGCTGTGGCGGCCTGATCGAAAGGGACGGGGCGCTCTGCGTCGATTGCTGGCGGCAGGTGACGTTTATCGGTCACCCCCACTGCGCCGCCTGCGGCCTGCCCTTCGAACTGGCCCCCGAGGGAGGAACGGAAACGGCGGACGGGGCCCTGTGCGCCGCCTGTATCGCCCGGCCCACCGTGTTCGAACGGGCGCGGGCGGTGGTCACCTACGACGACGCCTCCCGGCCGTTCATTCTTTCCTTCAAATACGCCGACCGCGTCGAGGCCGCCGCCACCTTCGCCGGCTGGATGGCCCGCGCCGGGGCGGAGCTTCTCACCGACGCCGACCTGATCGCCCCCATCCCCCTGCACCGGACCCGGCTGTTCCGCCGACGCTACAACCAGGCCGCCCTGCTCGGCCGACATCTGGGCCGATTGGGCGGGCGGGCGTTCGTCGCCGATCTTCTCATCCGCAGCCGCCCGACCCCGTCACAGGGGCGGCTTTCCCCCTCGGCCCGGCGGCGCAACGTCGGCGGCGCCTTCCGGCTTCGCGCCACGCATGCCGAGGCCATTCGAAACAAACGGGTGCTGCTCGTCGACGACGTGCTGACCACCGGCGCCACCGCCGGGGCGGCGACCCGCGCCCTGCTCAAGGGAGGGGCCGGGGCCGTCGACATCCTGACCCTGGGACGGGTGGCGAAGCCGTTTCCTCTCTAATCGTCGGAAAATCTGAAAGACGGAATGACGTTTCCGCCGCTGCCGGGGCGGGCGAACAGCCCCCGGTAGGACCTTTCCTTGGCCGGCTTCCATTTGTCCGTGAAATGGCAGTTGCCGCACCGCTTGGACGATTGTTGATGGGCCCGGTCCTTGGGCATGGCCGGGGCGTGGCAGGCCTGGCAGTTCCTTAATTCCTTGGCCGACAACATGTCGTGCTTGATGCGCTTGGCCGGTTTCCATTTGTCCGTTCCATGGCACAAGCCGCATTGCTCGGGGGCCTTGCGGTGCAGCTCGTCCGGCGGCGTCTTCTTGCGGTGACAGGAAACACAATCGGCCAGTTCCACAGGAGAAAGCAGGTCGTGCTTGAAGGCCGCCGGCTTCCATTTGTCGACGCCGTGGCACTGCCCGCATTCCCGGGACAACGGCTTGTGCAGGCCGTCCGTGGGCTTGGCGTGACAGGAATTGCACTGCCCCCGGGCCGTTTCCGCCAGCAGTTGGTGGGAAAACGGCTGACGAATGCGGTACAGGTCCATCCCCGCATGGTCCGTATGACAGGCGACACAATCGTCCTCCAGCAGTCCCTGGTGAAAGGCGACGGACTTGCGCCCGTTCTTCCTCGTCACCGGCAGTCCCTTGGTGGTCAGGATACCGATATCCTTGACCTTGTGGCAGGCAGTGCATTTCTCGGACGAGGCGCCGAAGAACGGGGTGTGGCAGGCGAAGCAGTCGGTCTCGTAGGCCTGGTGCCCCTGGGTCAGCTTGCCGGGCGCGATCACCAGATGGGGATAGACGAAAGCCAGCACCGTCATGGCGACGATGTTCAGCGCGATCACTCGAAACAGAAATTTGCTCATCGCCATTCCCAAAACATGAGGACGGTTACGATATGGCCCACGGCCAGGGCCGCGAAGACGAAGGAAATCGGGAAGTGGATGACCCGCCATTTGGCCATCAGGTCATAGGTGACGGCGTCCCAGAACACCGCCCTTTCGATTTCCTCGTCGGTCAGGCCGTCCCGGCGGTGGCCTTCCTCGACCTTTTTCATGTGCAGGCGGGAGCGGATCAGCAATCGCTGCCCGACGAGACCGCTGAGCACGTTGATGATCATCCCGATCAGGGCGAGCCAGGGAAGGACGGCGTTGAAATGGGTGCCGCCGTGGACGATGACCATCAGGCAGCCGAGCCAGGTGAAGGTCTCGTGCAGGGTCAGAAACGCCTTCGGGCGGCCCATGCGGATGACCTTGCGCTTGCGCAGGGAATACAGCAGGGAGAGGACAATCAGGATGCTGCCGGGAATGCCGAGATAACGCCCGACCCAAATCAGGTCGAGAAGCTGCAGCGCCAGATTGCCCAGGAAGGAGGCCCCGATCAGCAACGCAAACTGACCGACGAAGGGCGCCACCTCGCTTCGGAACAGGGATCGGTTCGCCATCACCGTCAGGCCTCCAAAACCAGGTCTTGCTTCGGCCGTGACACGCAGGGCAGACAGGCGCCACCCTCGGCGTCGAATTCCGGCTCCTGAATATAGTCGACACCGCCCTCGATAACGGCGGTCTGGCAACTGCCGCAGCCCCCGGCCCGGCAGCCGGACTCGATGTGAATGCCGTTCTCCTCGGCGAAGTCCAGCAGGGTCTCCGCCGCGCCGTCCCAGGTCAGGGTCTTGCCGGTTTTGGAAAAGGTGACGCTGACGGGAGAGGCGTCGGGGTCCGTGCCGCCGGTCTTGCCGAGGGACGCCGGGCCGAAGGCTTCATAATGGATGTTGTCTTCCGCGATGCCCCAGTCCCGCAGGGCCGGAACCAGGGATTCCAGCATCCCCCGGGGGCCGCAGAGGTAGAAATCATAGACCTTGAAGGAAAGCACCTGACGCAACAGCGCCACGTCGATCCTGCCGGCATGATGATAGTCCCGGCCCTTCCGGTCATCCGCCCCGGGGGCGCTGTAACAGACCTGCAGGCGGAACCCGGGGTGGGTCCGGGCGAGGCCGGCCAGGTGGTCCTTCATGGCGTGGTCGGCGCCGTTGCGCACGCCGTAGAACAGCCAGACCTCCCGCGCCCCGTTCTCCTCCAGCGCCCCGTTCAGCATGCTGAGCAGAGGGGTGATGCCGATGCCGCCGGCGATCAGCACCACCGGCCCGTTGCCGTCCTTGAGGAAAAAATGCCCGCCCGGCGGCTTGACGAAGACGGAATCACCCTCCCGGAGGGCGTCGTGAAAATGGTTCGACGACAGGCCCGGCGGCGCGTCGGGCCGGTCAACGGGCGGCGGAACCCGTTTGATGGAGACCCGATAGCCGTCCTTGCCCGGACTGTCGGAGAGGGAATAGCAGCGCACGATCTCCTTCCCCTCCCCCGTCGCCGGGTCCGTCACCGGCAGCCGAAAGGTCAGATACTGACCCGGTTTGTACGAAGGCAGGTGGGCACCGTCGGCGGGCTTCAGGTAAAATGAACGGATACTTTCGTCCGGGGTCTCTGCGCACCGCCCGGCGACCCGGAATTCCCGGAAACCCGACCAGCCGGACACCGGGGTGTCCGGGCGTGCGCCAAGGCGCAGCAAGGCCGACAGCCCCCGGCGCAGGAGGGCCAGGGCGGAAAACACGGCGACCTGGGCCAGCACCGCCAGAAGAATATAAACAAAGAGGTTCGCCGCGCTCATGCGTCACTTTGCCGGGGCGGTGAATTTCAAATAGCCCAGGCCGACGGCGGAGATGACGAGGCAAGCCGAGGTGAAAATGGCGATATCGATGATCATGGCGATGTCCTTTCCTGTTGAGGCTCATTCTGCCCCGGCCCGCCTGAAACCTCCCTGAAGGGGCCGTTCATATGCCGTTCAGTTATGGCGGAGGCGGGCCAGATAGTCACGGTGGAAACGGATGTATCCTTCCGTCGGTGGGGGCGCATGGGGCTTCAACAGCTCATGCAGTTCCGGCAGGCGGAAAAACGGCACCGAGGGATAGGCGTGATGCTCGACATGATAGGGCATGTTCCAGGCCAGGGCGCGCACCAGCCCGTTTGTGGCGGTGGTGCGGCTGTTTTCCAGCATATTGCCCGTTTGCGGGCAGTGGCCGTGTTCGGCCAGCAGATAGAGTCGCAGGAACGGCTGGCCGATCAGCGCCGGAATCAGCCACAGGAACACCAGCGCCGCCGATTCCAGATAGACGGACAGGCCGATCAGGGCCGCATAGGCCGCGAGCATCGCCCGGGCTTCGCGCCTGACCGCCCCCAGGGCCGCCGGGGGAACGAAGGGTCCGGCATCGGCGAAGGACGCATTGCGCAAAAGCTGCAACCCCTGTGCCCGCCACAGGGGCAGGCCGCTGATGTGAAGAAGATAGCCCGCCAGGGTGTCCGGTTTCGGCGACGCCAGTTCCGGGTCCTTTTCGGGGTTCTGGGTGTGCCGGTGATGGTCGAAATGGAAATGGCGGAACCATTCGGGCGGCGTCAGGACCAGGAACCCCGTCACCGCCCCCACCACTTTGTTCAGCCAGGGACTGCGAAAGGCCGTGAGGTGGCTGGTCTCGTGATGCAGGGTGAACAGGAACACGATGAGGACGCCCTGGGGAAGCATCAACAGGGGCCACGGCTCCACCCGGGCGAAAATGGCCCAACTCGTCGCGCCGAGAACGCCCATGTAGGCCGCCAGATGGGCCAGCCCGGCCGGATCGGACTTCCGCAACAAACTTCGCCGCTGTTCCGGCTGCAACGCGGCAATGGCCTGTTTGTGATCCACCGTGCGCTTCCCCCAAGACAACTCAACCGGCGACAAACCTAATACAGATGCGCTTCCGAGTCTCTTTCCCTAAGCAGGGGAGTTCCTATATAAGGGGAAGCACATCATTCAACGGAGTTTTCCAACGTGGCCGAAGTCGAGATCTACACCACCTCCCTGTGCGGGTTTTGTCACCGCGCGAAAAGCATTCTGAAGAAGAAGGGCGTCGATTTCATCGAGCACGACGTCACCTTCGACCCGCAACAACGTCAGGAAATGAGCAAGCGGGCCGGAGGCCGGACCTCGGTGCCGCAAATCTTCATCGACGGCAAGGGCATCGGCGGCTGTGACGACCTGATCGAGTTGGACATCGACGACGAACTCGATCCCATGCTCGGCCTGACCGGCTGACCGCCATGGCGCCGTCCTTCAAGGTCGCCTGCGTCCAGACCAACACCGGGGCCGACGTCGCCGCGAACATCGACCATGCCCGCGCCCTGATACATCGCGCCCGTGACGGCGGGGCGGAGCTGATCGCCCTGCCGGAAACGGTCAACATCATGGCGCCGGATCGGGCCACCCTGACGGCGAATTGCCGTTTCGAGGACGAAGACCCGGCCCTCGAGGCGTTTCGGGACATGGCCCGGGAGACCGGCGCCTGGATTCTCGTCGGCTCGGTCCTGGTCCGGGTGGCGGGCAGCGAGAAGATGGCCAACCGCTCCCTGCTGCTCGACGCCGAGGGGACCGTCCGCGCCCGTTACGACAAGATCCACATGTTCGACGTCAACCTGGGCGGGGCGGAAACCCACCGGGAATCCAACCACTACAACGCCGGCGACACGGCGGTGCTGGCCGACACCCCCTGGGGCGGCCTGGGCATGACCATTTGTTACGACCTGCGGTTCGCCTACCTCTACCGCGCCCTGGCCCAGGCCGGGGCGGCCATGCTGGCGGCCCCGGCGGCCTTCACCCGCATCAGCGGCCGGGCCCATTGGCACGTGCTGCAGCGGGCCCGGGCCATCGAAACCGGCTGTTACGTCATCGCCCCGGCGCAATGCGGCGACCATCCGGGCAAGCGCCGGACCTACGGCCATTCCCTAATCGTCGATCCCTGGGGCGGGGTTCTCGCCGACGGCGGCGAGGAACCCGGCGTCGTCCTTGCCGACATCGACCTCTCGAAGGTGGACGAGGCGCGGGACAAGATCCCCGCCCTGACCCACGACAGGGACGTGGGACTTGCCAGAGTCTGATTCCCCCCTCGCGGACACCCCCTACAGCCTGCGCAATCGGCTCGGACTCGGGCTGGGCCCGGCGGTTTTCGCGGCCTTCCTGCTGATTCCCCAAC
Source organism: uncultured Thalassospiraceae bacterium (assembly GCA_964344645.1). Taxonomy (GTDB): domain Bacteria; phylum Pseudomonadota; class Alphaproteobacteria; order Rhodospirillales; family JABHCV01; genus JACNJU01. Next base: position 22,849 of record CAYFOJ010000029.1, on the reverse strand, counting down.
CCGAGGGCATGAGCCCGGAGGCCTGGCGGGTGGCGGGCATCGGCCTGTGGATGGCCATTTGGTGGATCAGCGAGGCGACGACGGTCTACGCCACCGCGCTGTTGCCCATCGCCCTGTTCCCGTTTTTCGGGGTTTCCGGCATCAAGCAGGCCGTCACCCCCTACGCCAACCCTTTGATCTTCCTGTTCCTGGGCGGCTTCCTCATCGCCCAGGCCATGCAGCGCTGGAACCTGCACAAGCGCATCGCCCTCGGCTTGCTCGGGCTGACCGGCACCGGCTCGCGCCGCTTGATCGGCGGTTTCATGCTCGCCTGCGCCCTGCTGTCCATGTGGGTCAGCAACACGGCGACGGCGGTGATGATGATGCCCATCGGCCTGTCGGTCGCCTCCCTGCTGGCCACACGAGGAGACGGCGGCGGCGAAACGGCGTCCTTCCGGACCGCCCTGTTCCTGGGCATCGCCTACGGCTGTTCCCTGGGCGGCATCGCCACCCTGATCGGCACCCCGCCGAACGCCCTGCTGGCCGCCTATCTGGCCGACAATCACGGCATCCAGATCGGCTTCGCGCAATGGATGATGGCCGGGGTCCCCCTGTCGGCCCTGCTGCTGGTCCTGACCTGGCTGCTGCTGACCCGGGTCCTGTTCCGGGTGCCGGACAGCCCGGTTCACGGGGCCGAGGACGTCATCGCCCGGGAACTGGCGGCCATGGGCCCCTTGTCCCGGGGCGAGAAACTGGCCGGCGCGGTGTTCGTCCTGACCGCCCTGCTCTGGGTCTCCCGGCCGTTTCTTTCCGGCCTGTTTCCCGGCCTCAACCTGTCCGACGCCGGCATCGCCGTCGCCATGGCGGTGCTGCTGTTCGTCCTGCCCGTGGATTTGAAACGGCGGGTTTTCGCCCTCAACTGGGAACAGGCGGTGCGCATCCCCTGGGGGGTGCTGATCCTGTTCGGCGGCGGCCTGTCCCTGGCCGGGGCCATCGGCGCGACGGGCCTGGCGGAATGGCTGGGCGGCGCCTTGAGCGGGTTCGCCGCATGGCCCGGATGGATGGTGCTGACGCTGACGGTGGCCGTCATCGTCTTCCTCACCGAACTGACCAGCAACACGGCGACCACCGCCGCCTTCCTCCCCCTGCTGGCGGCGATTTCCTTGCAGATGGGGGAGACGGCGGCCTATCTGGCGGTCCCCGCCGCCCTCGCCGCCAGTTGCGCCTTCATGATGCCGGTGGCGACGCCGCCCAACGCCATCGTCTACGGTTCCGGGTGCGTCACCATCCCGCAAATGGCGAGGACGGGCATCTATCTGAACATCCTCTGCATCGTCCTCATCACCGTGCTGGCGGAAGCCGTGATCCTGCGCCTGCTTGGGCTTTAAACCCGCACCACCACCTTGCCGAAATGGCGGCCTTCGGGGAAGCGCCTGAGTGCCTCGCCCAGTTCGTCGAAGCCATGGATTCGTTCGTCCAGGACCGGACGCAGCTTCAGGCGGTCCAGTTCCGTCATCATCGCCTTGAAGTCCGCCGCGCTGCCGGTGGAAATGCCGACGAGGCGCTTGCGGAACATGAAGACGATGGGCAGGTTGACCTCCGCCGACGAGCCGCCGATGTTGCCGATCAGGGACACCGTGCCGTTGGAGCGCACGGCGCGCAGCGACTGCTTGATGGTCGCCGCCCCGCCGATATCGACGACCAGGTCGGCGCCCCGCCCATCGGTCAGGTCCAGCACCGCCTTGCCCCAGTCCGGCCGTTCGCGGTAATCGAGCACATGGTCTGCGCCCAGGGCCCGCAGCCGCTCCCCCCGCTCAGGGCTCGACGAGGTGGCGATGACGGTGGCCCCCCGGGCCTTGGCCAGTTGCAGGGCGAACAGGGCAACCCCGCCGCTGCCCTGGGTCACCACCACGCCGCCCCCCCTGGCCGTGGCGGGCATTTCATTGCAGGCGTTCCAGGCGGTGACGGCGGCGCAGCAAAGGGTCGCCGCCTCCTCGTCGGTGACGTGGGCGGGCACGGAGACCGAGGCGTCGGCCCGGACGCACATGTATTCCCGGGCCGTGCCGTCCAGCGGCCCGCCCAGCACTTGGGACCACATGGCGTCCTCCAGATCGCCGGAAAGCCAGCCCTGATTGAAGCAGGGCAGGCGGCGGGACCCGATGGCGATGGCTTCAACCCCGGCCCCCAGGGCGACCACCTCGCCGATGCCGTCGGACAGGGGCACCAAAGGCAGTTCGCCGGACTTGCCGCCGTATTTGTGCTGCACCATCAGCGCGTCGCGGAAGTTCAGGGACACCGCCTTCATGCGCAGCAGGACCTCTCCGGGACCGGGCTCGGGAATCTCCGCCTCGACCATCTTCAGACCGTCGAAACTCCATTCCCCGTCGATTTGCCATTGCTTCATCACGCCGCGTCTCCGTCCGGATGAACCGGGCGCGGCTCGGGCTCGCCGTCCTCGCGCCCGCTCGGGCCGCCGGGCCTGACGGCGCAGATTCGCGATATCACCCCGGGCAGGGGACCCTTTTCGACGACGCCGTGCTCATAGGCGACGACCTGCAGGGCCCCTTCGGCCAGTTCCAGCAACTCGCCGCTTTTCAGCAGATGATCCGGATTGCGCGGCCGGGTGTAGACCTCGTTGCCGCGGGCGAAGGTCTCGTAGATCAACACGCCGCCGGGGGCGAGGGAGGCGAGCAGGTCGGCGAACAGGGGGCGGTGCAGGTAATTGACCACGACGACGCCATCGAAGCGCCGTCCGGCCAGGGGGCCCGGCCCGGCGAACACCGACGCGCCGCCCTCAAGATCGGCCTCGATGACCTGGCAATGGGGATCCCCGGCCAGGTCCGCCACCGGTTCCGCCAGCCGGTCCAGGGCGACGGCGCGGTAGCCCAATTGCAGCAGATAACGGCTGTGCCGCCCGCCGCCGCAGGCCAGATCGAGCACCGTGCCGCCGGGGCGGATCAGGGGCGCGAACCGGGCGACCCAGGGGGAGGGCTCGGTGATGCGCAAGTGGCGGGGAACCTCTTCGCCGTCTTTTTCGTATGCCATTTGTTAACCGTTCTTCCTGAAAATCCTCAATCCGGTGGCGAAATCCGCCAACCGGGGGTACTATAGGTGTAATCAACCTGGAACGGCATGATAATCGGACGGCGAAAACCATGATCCATTTTCAGCTCAAATGCTCCCGCGACCACGAATTCGAGGCCTGGTTCCGTTCCAGCGCCTCCTTCGCCGAACAGGTCAAGCGCGGCGATGTGGATTGCCCGGTCTGCGGCGACATCAAGATCACCAAGGCGCTGATGGCGCCGAACATCGCCACCTCGAAAAAGGCCGCCCCGGACCCGTCGGAAAACCGCGCCCGGGAAGTGGCCCAGCAGATTCTCGAGGCGGCGGGCAAACTGCGCAAGGTGGTCGAGGAAAACTGCGAGTACGTGGGCGACAATTTCGCCGAAGAAGCCCGCGCCATCCATTACGGGGAAACGGAGGAGCGGGGCATCTTCGGCGAGGCCACGGACAAAGAGGTCGAGCAACTGGACGAAGAAGGCATCCAAACCACCCGCCTCCCCGCCCTGTCCCCCCGCACGCGGAAGAATAGCTAACCCGCCTCAGCCCTTCACCGCCGTGACCAGATAGTTCACGTCCAGGTCGTCTTCCGACAGGGACCATTGGTCTTTCAGGGGGCTATAGACCATCCCCGTGACGTCGCTGATTTCGACCCCGTGGGGCCTGAGGCCCCCGGCCAGTTCCGACGGCTTGACGAACTTGCGCCAGTCGTGGGTGCCGACGGGCAGCCAGCGCATGACGAATTCCGCCCCCACCTTGGCCAGGGCGAAGGCCTTCAGGGTCCGGTTCAGGGTCGACAGCACCATCGCCCCGCCGGGCCTGACCAGCGATGCGCTGGCGGCGAGGAAGGCATCCCGGTCGGCGACGTGTTCGATGACCTCCATGTTGAGGACCACGTCGAAGACGCCCTCGGTTTCGGCCAGGGCTTCCGGCAACTGGTGACGGTAGTCGATGTCGAGGCCGCTCTGTTCCGCGTGCAGTCGGGCGACGGCGATGTTTTTGTCGCCGGCGTCGATGCCGACGACCGCCGCCCCCAGCCGGCGCATGGGTTCGCAGAGCAGCCCGCCGCCGCAGCCGATATCCAGCAGGGTCAAGCCCTTGAGCGGTTCCGCCGCCATCGGGTCGCGGCCATGCCGGGCGCAAAGGAAATCCCGGATATAGGCGATGCGGACCGGGTTGATCTGGTGCAACGGGCGGAATTTTCCGTTCGGGTCCCACCAGGCGTCGGCCATGGCGGTGAAACGGGCCACCTCTTCGGCGGAGGCGGTGGAGCGGTCTTCGGGAGGGGGCGTTTGGGCCGCTGGCATGGGACGTCCTTACATATGCTTGCCGGGGTTGCTTCGTTTTGACGATTTAGAGTATGTATACGCGCCCGCCGCTCCCGGGCAAGCCGATAGATTGATTTCATTGATTTTCCGCCCGGTGGCGTCACGGTCTTTTCCCGTTATGTGTTAGGTTTGCATGGCTCGTATCGTAATGAAATTTGGCGGCACTTCGGTCGGCGACATCGACCGCATCAAGGCCGTCGCCGAACGCGTCAAGGCGGAAGCCGACGCCGGTCATGAAGTGGCCGTGGTGGTCTCCGCCATGTCCGGCGTCACCAACCAGCTTGTCGGTTACGTGGACCAGGTCGCCCCCCTTTACGACGCCCGCGAATATGACGTGGTCGTCTCGTCCGGCGAACAGGTGACCTCGGGCCTGCTCGCCCTCGCCCTGCAGGAACTGGGCTGCCGGGCCCGTTCGTGGCAGGGCTGGCAAATCCCGGTCGAGACCGACCACGCTCACGGCAAGGCCCGGATCACCGATATCCGCGGCGGCGACGTCGTCGCCAGCATGCAAGCGGGCGACGTGGTGGTCGTCCCCGGCTTCCAGGGCGTCACCCCAGACGGCCGCGTCTCGACCCTGGGGCGCGGCGGCTCGGATACCTCCGCCGTCGCCCTCGCCGCCGCCCTCGACGCCGACCGGTGCGACATCTATACGGACGTGGAAGGCATCTACACCGCCGATCCGCGAATCGTCGCCAAGGCCCACAAGCTGGAAAAGATCACCTACGAGGAAATGCTCGAAATGGCCTCGGTCGGGGCCAAGGTGCTGCAGACCCGCGCCGTCGAAATGGCCATGAAGTACGCCGTTCGCCTGCAGGTGCTGTCATCATTCACCAATAAACCCGGAACTCTTGTCGTTGATGAGGACGAAGTCGTGGAACAGGAATTAGTCAGCGGAATTGCCTACTCTCGTGACGAGGCGAAAATCACCCTAATCAAGGTCGCCGACAGGCCCGGCGTCGCCGCCAGCATCTTCGGCCCGCTCGCCGACGCCAGCGTCAACGTGGACATGATCGTGCAGAACGTGTCCGACGACGGCAAGGCGACCGACCTGACCTTTACCGTCACCCGCAGCGACCTGGACCGGGCGGTGGACATCCTGCAACGCTGCAAGGACGAGCTCGGCTATCAGGACCTGAGCAGCGATTCCGACGTGGTCAAGGTCTCGGTCATCGGCGTCGGCATGCGCTCCCACGCCGGCGTCGCCCAGCGCATGTTCAAGTCCCTGGCCGACGAAGGGGTCAACATCCAGGTGATTTCCACTTCGGAAATCAAGGTCAGCGTCCTCATCGCCGAGGAATTTACCGAGCGCGCCGTGCGCGCCCTGCACACGGTCTACGGCCTGGACGCGGAGTAACCCGATGACTGGAACCTCGCCGGAAGAAAAACTGCAAAGCCTGTGGAGCCGCGGCCGCGACTTCCTCGGCTGCCGCCACGCCATCCTCGGCGGCGCCATGTCCTGGCTGTCGGAACGCAACCTGGTGTCGGCCATCTCCAACGCCGGCGGCTTCGGCGTCATCGCCTGCGGCTCCATGACTGCGGACCTGCTGGCCGCCGAAATCGCCGCCACCCAGGCCATGACCGACCGGCCCTTCGGCGTCAACCTGATCACCATGCACCCGGACCTGGATCAACTGATCGACGTCTGCATCGAGGCCGGGGTTTCCCATATCGTGCTGGCCGGCGGCCTGCCCGGCGGCGCTTCCATCGCCAAGATCAAGGAGGCGGGGATCAAGGTGATCTGCTTCGCCCCCGCCCTGGCCTTGGCCAAGCGGCTGATCCGCAGCGGCGCCGACGCCCTGGTCATCGAGGGATCGGAAGCGGGCGGGCACATCGGCCCGGTGGCGACCAGCGTCCTGGCCCAGGAGATCCTGCCCCAAATCGACGACGTGCCGGTGTTCGTGGCCGGCGGCATCGGCCGCGGCGAGGCCATGCTGTCCTATCTGGAAATGGGCGCCGCCGGCTGCCAGCTCGGCACCCGTTTCGTCTGCGCCACGGAATCCATCGCCCATCCCGATTTCAAGAAGGCCTTCATCCGCGCCAACGCCCGCGACGCCATGCCGACGGTGCAGATCGACCCGAAATTTCCGGTCATTCCCGTCCGCGCCCTGGTCAACGAAGGCACCAAGCGCTTCAACGACGCCCAGCGCCAGGCGGCGGGCCGGGTGGAACGGGGCGAAATCGGCCTGAAAGAGGCGCAGCTTGAAATCGAGCATTTCTGGGCCGGGGCCCTGAAACGGGCGGTCATCGACGGCGACGTGGAGAACGGCTCGCTGATGGCCGGCCAAAGCGTCGGCATGGTCGGTGGCGAACAGCCGACCGAAGCCATTATCGAGGAACTGATCGGCCAGGCGCTGCGGGTTCTCGAGGCACGGGCATGCTGATCCCCGCCCGGCATTGCATGGGGCCGTTCCGGGCCCCATATCCCGTGGCATGACGACGACGCCGCCGACCCATCCCCCCGGTTCCGAAATTTCCCCCGTCTCGCGCCGCCTGCTGGCGCGGGTGCGCGATGTCATGGCCGGCGGCGGCTCGGCCCAGCAGCGGCTGGACAAAATCGTCTCCATCATCGCCGCCGACATGGTCGCCGAGGTCTGTTCCGTCTACGTCATGCGCGCCGGCGAGGTGCTCGAACTGTTCGGCACCGAGGGCCTGAAGGCCTCGGCCGTGCACAACACCCGGCTTCGGGTCGGCGAGGGCCTGATCGGCCTGATCGCCGCCCAGGCCCGCCCCTTCGCCCTGGACGACGCGCAGAACCACCCCGCCTTCGCCTTTCGCCCGGAAACCGGCGAGGAAAGCTATCATTCCCTGATGGGGGTGCCCATCCTGCGCGGCGGCCGGGTGCTCGGCGTCATCGCGGTGCAGAACCGCACCCGCCGCCATTACGGCGACGAGGAGGTGGAAATCCTGCAGACCGTCGCCATGGTGCTGGCGGAACTGGTCGGCGGCGGCGAACTGGTCGGCCGCGACGAACTGCTGCCCGCCGACGGCAACGCCCTGCTGCCCCTGCGCCTCGAAGGCATCACCCTGAACCCGGGACTGGGGCTCGGCGTCGCCGTGCTGCACGCGCCCCAGTTCAAGATCACCCGCGTCGTCGCCGAAGACATCGGGGCGGAACACGAGCGCCTGCACAAGGCGGTGTCGGAAATGCACGGCGCCCTCGACGACATGATGGAGCAGTCGGACATCGCGGCGGCGGGGGAACACCGGGAAATCCTCGAATCCTACCGCATGATCGCCGAGGACGCGGGCTGGTTCACCCGCATCGAGGAGGCCATCTCCGGCGGCCTGACGGCGGAAGCGGCGGTGCAGAAGGTTCACAACGACATCAAGGCGCGGATGAGCCAAATCACCGACCCCTACCTGCGCGAGCGGGTGCACGACCTGGAGGACCTGGGCGGGCGACTGCTGCAGCATCTGGTCGGCTCCAACGGGGCCGAGGACGCCCTGCTCGACGACGAGACCGTGCGCCGGGCCGACAGCGTCATCCTGGTCGCCCGCAACATGGGACCGGCCCAGTTGCTGGACTACGACCGCGCCAAGCTGGGCGGCCTGGTGCTCGAGGAAGGGTCGGCGACGGCCCATGTGTCCATCGTCGCCCGCGCCCTCGACATCCCCGTGGTCGGCCAGGTGCGCAATCTTCTCGACCGGATCGAGACCGGCGATCCGATCATCGTCGACGGCGCCAACGCCCAGGTGATGGTCCGCCCCGGCGAAGAGGTGCGCCAGCGTTTCCGCAACAGCGTCCGCGTCCGCGCCGAGCGCAAGGCCGCCTTCTCGCAACTGCGCGACATGCCGAGCGAGACCCTGGACGGACGGCGCATCAAGCTGAACATCAACGCCGGCCTGCTGATCGACCTGCACCACCTGCACGAAACCGGGGCCGACGGCATCGGCCTCTATCGCACGGAAGTGCCGTTCATGGTCCATTCGGAATTTCCCGGCGTCGACGACCAGCGCCAGATTTACGCCCGGGTGCTGGAACAGGCCATGGACAAACCGGTCCTGTTCCGCACCCTGGATGTGGGCGGCGACAAGATGCTGCCCTACTGGAACGCCCAGGACGAGGAAAACCCGGCCATGGGCTGGCGCGCCATCCGGGTTTCCCTCGACCGCCCGATGATGCTGCGCCAGCAGTTGCGGGCGCTGATCCAGGCCGCCGCCGGGCGGCGGCTTTCCGTCATGTTCCCGATGATCGCCGAGGTGCCCGAATTCGACGCCGCCCGCGCCCTGCTCGACCTGGAACTGGAGCGCCATCAACAGCGCGGCGGGGTCATGCCCGCGAGCGTCGAGGCCGGAGCCATGCTCGAGGTTCCCTCGCTGCTGTTCCAGCTTCCGGCCCTGCTGAAGCGGGTCGATTTCCTCTCCATCGGCAGCAACGACCTGTGTCAGTTCCTGTTCGCCACCGACCGGGGCAGCCCCCGGCTGTCGGAACGCTACGACATGCTCTCGCCGCCGGTGATCTCCCTGTTTCGCGACGTCGTCGCCCGGTGCAAGGCGTTCGACGTGCCCTTGAGCCTGTGCGGCGAAATGGCCGCCAGTCCCGTCGACGCCATGGCCCTGATCGGAATCGGCTTCGACAGCATCTCCGTCCAGCCCAACGCGGTCGGCCCGGTCAAGGCGATGATCCGCAGCCTCGACACGCCGATCCTGGAGCAATACATGGAAAGCCTGTGCCATCTGTCCCAGCACAGTCTGCGCGGCAACCTGCAGGCCTTCGCCAAGGACCACGGGGTGAAAATCTGAGCCGTCTTTATGTCTTGATCATTGGCGGTATTTCGGCAGAATACGGTGTGCCCGGAGCCGCTTTCCTTGGGAATTGAAATGACCCCGCAAGACGACAACGCAACACGCCCGCACGACGGACCCGAACCGTCCGCCACCATTGGCGCCCTGTTGCGCGCCTCCCGGCTCCGGCTCGGCGACGACCTGCGCGACGTTTCCGAAACCCTGCACATCCGCTACATTTTCCTGGAAGCCATCGAGGACTCCCGCTACCAGGACCTGCCCGGCACCGCCTACGCCATCGGCTTCATTCGCTCCTACGCCGATTACCTCGGCCTGGACAGCGAAGAGGTGGTGCGCCGCTTCAAGGTGGAAACATCGACCCGGGGGGGCGGGGCGGAACTGGTTTTCCCGGCGCCGATCCCGGAATCCAGCATTCCCGGCGGGGCGATCATCTTCATCGGCGTGGTCATCGCCCTGATCATCTACGGCGGCTGGTACGTCAGCACCGCCCGGGACGGCTTCCTCGCCGGCCTGGTTTCGCCGGTGCCGGAAAGACTGAGCCAGGACCGGGAGCATGCCGAGGCGGAGAGCCAGCCGGAACAGGAGATGCCGGTGGTCACCACTCCGGAACCGGAGCCTGAAACGGAACCCGAGCCCGTCGCCGAAGCGGAACCCGTTGCCGAGACAGAGACAGAGACAGAGACAGAGACAGAGACAGAGACAGAGACAGAGACGCAACCGCTCCCCGCCGAGGAACCCGAACCCGCCACAGAAGAGGCCGAAGAGCCGCAACCGGCCGAGGAAGAGACGGTGGCGGAACCGGAAACCGCCGAGCCGGAGCCGGAAGCCCCCGCGCAACCGGCCGAGGAAACCATCGCCGCCGTGACGGAAGACGCCCCCGCCCCCGAGGCCGAGGTCACGGCCGGGACGGAAACCGAGACGGAGACGCAGACGCAGACCGAACAGGAACCGGCGCCGCAACCGCAGGCCGAGCCGGAACCGGTCGCCGTGCAGGAGGAACCGACCGATGAACCGGCAACGGAGACGGTAAGCGAAACGGCGGAAGCCCCCGCGCCGGAGCCGGAACCCGCGCCCGAACCGGAGCCCCAACCCGAACCCGCGCCCGAACCGGAACCCCAACCCACCGCCGAGCCCGAACCGGAGCCCGAACCCGGACCGGAGCCCGAACCGGAAGCGGAAATCACCGGCCAGACGGCGGAGCCGGAGACCGCCCCCGCTCCTGCCGCCCGGACCTACGGCGACAGCGGCGAGACCGCGCGGATCGTCGTCAAGGCCTTGAAAAACAGTTGGATTCAGGTGCGCGACACCAACGCCAACCGGCTCGTCATGACCCGCCTTCTGCGCGTCGGCGACAGCTATCATGTTCCCGATACCCCGGGCCTGGTCCTGTTGACCGGCAATGCGGGGGCCCTGCAAATCCTGGTCGACGGAGAAGTCGCGCCGTCCCTGGGCGCGTCGGGCAAGGTCCGCCGCAATGTGCGCCTCGACCCGGACCTGCTGCGCCAGGGCCTGGCCGCCGAATAGACGAGGGCCGGAAACGTGACCACCCTTGCCCCGGCGGCGAGACGCTCCAGTGTTCCCGTTGATGTCGGCACCGTCAGAATCGGCGGCGACGCCCCCATCGTCGTCCAGTCCATGACCAACACGGATACCGCCGACGTGGACAAAACCGCCGCCCAGGCCGCCGCTTTGGCCCGGGCCGGGTCGGAACTGGTGCGCATCACCGTCGACAGGGACGAGGCGGCGCGGGCGGTGCCCCATATCCGCGACAAACTCGACGCCCAGGGCATCGGCGTTCCCCTGGTCGGCGATTTTCATTACATCGGCCATAAGCTGCTGAAAGATCATCCGGCCTGCGCCCGGGCCCTGTCCAAGTACCGCATCAACCCCGGCAACGTGGGCTTTCGCGGCAAACGGGACGACCGCTTCTCGTCCATGATCGAGACCGCCCTGGAATACGGCCGCCCGGTCCGCATCGGCGTCAACTGGGGCAGCCTGGACCAGGAACTGGTCGTCGCCCTGATGGACGAGAACAACCGCCTGGACGCGCCCCGCGACGCCGCCGAGGTCACCCGCGAGGCCCTGATCCGTTCCGCCCTGGACAGCGCCGAGAGGGCCCGGGAACTTGGCATGGGGGCGGACCGGATCACCCTGTCGTGCAAGGTCAGCGGCGTACAGGAGCTGATCGCCGTCTACCGGGACCTGGCCGCCCGCTGCGATTACGCCCTGCACCTGGGCCTGACCGAGGCGGGCATGGGCTCGAAGGGCATCGTCGCCTCCACCGCCGCCATGGGCATCCTGTTGCAGGAGGGCATCGGCGACACCATCCGGGTCTCCCTCACCCCGCGCCCGGGGGGCGACCGGACCGAGGAGGTGACCGTCGCCCAGGAAATCCTGCAGACCATGGGCCTGCGCGCCTTTTCGCCCCAGGTCACCGCCTGTCCGGGCTGCGGGCGGACCACCAGCACCGTGTTTCAGGAACTGGCCGCGCAGGTGCAGCGCCATCTTCGCGAGTCCATGCCCGTCTGGCGCCGCGAGCATCCCGGCGTCGAAACCATGACCGTCGCCGTCATGGGCTGCATCGTCAACGGCCCCGGCGAAAGCAAACATTCGGACATCGGCATCAGCCTGCCCGGCACCGGCGAGGAACCGGCGGCCCCGGTGTTTATCGACGGGGCGAAGAAAACCACCTTGCGCGGCCCGGATATTGCCCGGGAATTCAAGAAAATTATCGACGATTACGTGGCAAATCGTTACAAGCCATAATGTCCCGCCCCGGAAAGACCCTGCCGTCTTTTCGGGACAAGCGGGCCACGCCATCGTATGATGCCGCTCAACAAAGTGATTGAAGAAGTCGCCATGTCGACATTGCAGCCGGTCCGCGGCACCCATGATTTGCTCGCCGATGAAAACCTGCGCCAGCGCAAGGTGATCGATACGGTGCGCGAAATTTCCGGCCGTTACGGCTTCGACGAAATCGAAACCCCCATTTTCGAGAAGACGGAGGTGTTCGCCCGCACCCTGGGCGACACCTCGGACATCGTCACCAAGGAAATGTATACCTTCGAGGACAAGGGCGGCGAGTTGCTGACCCTGCGCCCGGAAAACACCGCCGGGGTCGCCCGCGCCTTCATCTCCGGCGGCCTGGCCCAGTCCCTGCCCCTGAAATTCACCTATCAGGGGCCCATGTTCCGCTACGAGCGCCCGCAAAAGGGCCGCCTGCGTCAGTTCCACCAGGTCGGCGTCGAGTTGATCGGAGTCGAGGGCCCCTTGGCCGACGTGGAGGTCATCGCCCTCGGCTCGCATTTTCTCCAGGCCCTCGGCATCCGCGACAAGACCACCCTGGAACTGAACAGCCTGGGCGACACGGAAAGCCGCCATGCCTACCGGGACCGGCTGGTCGCCTATTTCCGCGACCACTTCGACGCCCTGTCCGGGGACAGCCGCGAGCGCCTGGAGCGCAATCCTCTCAGGATTCTCGATTCCAAGGACGAGGGCGACCGGGCGATCATCGAGAACGCGCCGGAAATCGCCGACAGCTTTAACGACCACTCCCGGCGTTTCTTCGACGCCGTGCGCGACGGCCTGGAGACGGTGGGGATCGACTATCATCTCAACCCGCGTCTGGTGCGCGGCCTGGATTACTACTGCCACACGGCCTTCGAGTTCACCACCACCGAACTGGGGGCCCAGGGCGCCCTGGTCGCCGGGGGCCGTTATGACGGGCTGATCAAGCAGATGGGCGGGCCCGCCACCCCCGGGGTCGGCTGGGCGGCCGGCATCGAGCGCCTGGCGATGATGATCGAAGACCCCGGCGGCCACCGCCGCCCGATCGCCATGATCCCCTTGGGCGAGGAAGCCCAGGTCCGGGCCCTGTCCCTGACCCAACGGCTTAGGCACGCCGGACATTGCGTCGAGCTCGGCTATTCGGGGAACATGAAAAAGCGCATGAAACGGGCCAATGCCGTCGACGCCGCCGCCGCCGTCATTCTCGGCGAAGACGAACTGGCCCGGAACGCCGCCACCGTCCGCAACATGGAGTCGGGTGACCAGCAGGAGGTGCCGCTGGCGTCTCTCGAGGAGCACCTGGCCCGCTACCGTTAGCAACGCCATGGCGGACTTCACCACCACCCTGCTCCAGGGACGCCCCCTGGTCATCGGCGCCAATCATCGCTCCAGTTCGATGATCCTGCGCGACCGCCTGTTCGTCGAGGACGAGGCGGCGCCCTACATTCTCGGCCGCCTGAAGGAAGCCGGCGTCGATCAGGCGCTGGTGCTTTCCACCTGCGACCGGGTCGAGGTGCAGGCCTTCCTGGAAGGGGCCGTCGGGGACGAACAGGAAACCCGCCGCCGGGTCGTCGAGATTCTCGCCGAACACGGCGAACTGGGACCGCCGGAAATGGAGGGGCAGACCTACACCTATTGGGACGCCCAGGCGGTGCGGCAGATTTTCGCCGTCACCGCCTCTCTCGACAGCCTGATCATCGGCGAGCCGCAGGTCCTGGGCCAGGTCAAGGCCAGCCACCGCATTTCCCGTGACGCCGGGATGATCGGCGGGGCGCTGGAAACCATCCTGCAGGCGGCCTACACCACGGCGAAAAGGGTGCGCAACGAAACCGCCATCGGCGAGCGCCCGGTTTCCATCGCCGCCGCCGCCACCCAACTGGCCGGCGACCTGCACGGGGACCTGAACAAGTGTTCGGTGTTGCTCATCGGCGGCGGCGAAATGGGCGAGTTGATCGCCAGCGACATGCTGGACGAGGGCCTGGGCAAGCTGATCGTCACCCATCCGTCGGAACGCCGGGCCGATGAAGCGGCCAAACGTCTGGACTGTCATGTCGGCGTCTACGACCGCATTCCCGAACTCCTCTGCGAGGCCGATATCGTCCTCACCTGTCTCGGCCGCCGCCGCTACGCCATCGAGGCGGACATGGTCAACGCCGCCATCGCCAAGCGCCGCCACAAGCCCGTCTTCCTGATCGACACCGGCATCCCCGGCGACATCGACCCGGAGGTGGAGCGCATCGAGGACGCCTTCCTCTATTCCATGGACGACCTGGAACGGGTGGCCATGGAAGGCCGGGCGCGGCGGGAAAATCATTCCGCCGCCGCCTGGGGAATCATCGACGCCGACGTGGACGCCTTCCTGCGCGGCCATGCGGAACGCACCGCCGTTCCCGCCCTGAACCGGCTGCGCTCCCATTTCGACGTCATGCGCGAACAGGCCCTGGCCGACGCCGGCAACGATGCCGAGAAGGCGACCCGGCTGCTCATCAACCGGCTGCTGCACGCGCCCTCTGAGGTGCTGCGGGAAATCGCCGGGGCGGAAGCCGCCGCCGACAGCGGCGACTGGCGGGAAATGGAGGTCATCATCGACCGCCTGTTCGGCCTGGAAAAGGACGACACGGACGGGGAACCCAAGCCGTGAGCCTGAACGAGAACCTGCATAGGGTGGTCGCCCGCCACGAGGAACTGGCCGAGTTGATGGCCGCCCCCGACGCCGCCGCCTCCGGCGATTTCGCCACCATGTCGAAGGAATACGCCGAACTGACCCCCGTGGTCGAGGGCATCGAGACCCTGCGCAAGGCCGAGGGCGAGGCCGCCGACCTGGCCGCCATGCTGGCCGACCCCGAGACCGAGGCGGAGATGCGGGAGCTGGCCGAACTGGAGTTCCAGGAGCTGAAAGAGTCCATCCCGGAACTGGAACGCAAGGTGCAAATCTTGCTGCTGCCCAAGGACGAGGCGGACGAAAAGAACGCCATCCTGGAAGTCCGCGCCGGCACCGGCGGCGAGGAAGCGGCCCTGTTCGCCGCCGACCTGTTCCGCATGTATCAGCGCTATGCGGAAAATCAGGGCTGGAAATTCGAGATCATGGAGATCAGCGAAACCGGGATCGGCGGCTGCAAGGAGGCCATCGCCTCGATTTCCGGGCGCGGCGTTTTCGCCCGCCTGAAATTCGAGTCCGGGGTGCATCGGGTGCAACGGGTTCCGGCCACGGAATCGGGGGGGCGCATCCACACGTCGGCGGCCACCGTCGCCGTCATGCCCGAGGCCGAGGAGGTGGACATCCAGATCGACGAGAAGGACCTGCGCATTGACGTCTTCCGCGCCAGCGGCCCCGGCGGCCAGTCGGTCAACACCACCGACAGCGCCGTGCGCATCACCCACATCCCCAGCGGCGTCGTCGTTTCCCAGCAGGACGAGAAATCCCAGCACAAGAACAAGGCCAAGGCCATGCGGGTGCTGCGGGCCCGGCTCTACGAACACGAACGCCAGCAGGCCAACGCCGAACGGGCCGCCGACCGGAAAAGCCAGGTCGGCTCCGGCGACCGGTCGGAACGCATCCGCACCTACAATTTCCCCCAGGGGCGGGTCACCGATCATCGCATCAACCTGACCCTGCACAAGCTGGACCGGATCATGGACGGGGACCTGGACGAGGCCATCGACAGCCTGACTTCGGAAGACCAGGCCAGCAGGCTGGCCGAAATTTCGTGACCACCGTCGGCGAGGCGTTAAACGAAGCCTTCCATATCCTGCGACAGGCGGGCGTCGGCGAGGCCCGCCTCGACGCCCGGCTCATCGTCGCCCATGCCCTGGGATGGGCCCCGGAACGGGTCTTCGGCCATCCCGAACACACCCTCGCCGCCCATGAGAGGGACCGCATCAGGGCCCTGGTCGAACGGCGGCGGCGGCGCGAACCCCTGGCCCTGATCACCGGCGAGAAGGAATTCTGGAGCCTCTCCTTCGCCGTCAGCCCGGCGACCCTGATCCCCCGCCCGGACTCCGAGACCCTGATCGAGGCCGTCCTCGCCGCCTTTCCCGACCGCCGGGCCCCCTATAGGATCCTCGACTTCGGCACCGGCTCCGGCTGCCTGCTGCTGGCCCTGCTCGGTGAATACGAAAACGCCAGCGGCCTGGGAACCGACCGCAGCGCCGACGCCCTCGACATGGCCCGCCTGAACGCCCGCCGCCTCGGCCTGGAAAAGCGGGCGGTTTTCGAAACCGCCGACTGGCGCAGAGACGCCCCGCCGCCGGGGGCTTTCGACATCATCGTCGCCAATCCCCCCTACGTGCCCGAGGGAGACAAGGCGGGCCTGGAGCCCGAGGTCGCCGAACACGAACCCCACGGCGCCCTGTTCGCGGGGCCCGACGGGCTTGACGACTATCGCCTCTTGGTCCCCATGGCCGCCGGGCTGCTGGCCGACGGCGGCGGTCTCTTCTTCGAGGTCGGTCTCGGCCAGGCCGACGCCGTCGCCGGCCTGCTGGAACGGGCCCGGTTGACGGGGACCGCCCGGCGGGACGATCTGGCGGGCATTCCGCGCTGTGTCTGGGGGAAAAGATAAACGCCTGTTTTTAAAAAAAACTGTTGGAAATTGGGGCTATTCCGACTAATTTCATAGTCGAAAGTGGTTCGGGAGTTGACCACGGGGGGCAGACGCCGGGTGCGTTCTTGTAAAGTCCCGCTTATTCACGCAAATGCCAGGCCAGGGAACGGTTGTTGACGGGCTTGGTGGGTGCGTTCCGCCCGGGCGGAGCGCCCGGAGCGTAGATGGAATTTATTCAAACAACACATGTTTGGCCGTAAACGGCCACCATTATCGGTCTGCTTGCAATAGAGACACAAAACCCATGAAACACGCGTCAAATCCCCGCCGCAGCCGCAACCGCAACAGCGGCAAACGCAATCAGAACCCGCGCAACCGGAGCTTCGAGAGCAACGGCTCGGACACCAAGGTTCGCGGCACGGCCCAACAGGTGCTCGACAAGTATCTCGCCCTCGCCCGGGACGCCAATTCCGCCGGCGACCGCATCGCCGCCGAAGGCTACCTGCAGCACGCCGAACATTACTACCGGGTCCTCAACCCGGAACGCCCGGAGGACGGCGATGCCAACCAGCAGCCCGAACGCAGGCGGCGCGGCAACGGCGCCGACAGCCGCGCCAGGGAAGAAGAGGCGGAGGCCAAGCCCGAGGTCACAGAGACCGCCGAAGCGCCTGAAGCCGCCGACGAGGCCGTCTCCGAACAGCCGGCGGCGCAGGAGCAGGCCCCCAAGCGGCGCGGCCGCCCCCGCAAAACCCCCGCCCCCGAGGCCAAGACGGAAGACGAGGGCGCATCGGAAACCGCCGCCTAATGTCCTGCCCCTTGCGGCGGTCCTCAATTACGCCATATTAATCGAAACCAATATACTAGATGTGTTTCCCCGTTGCCTGACGACAGGGACCCGGGAACATGGTCGCAAGGAAAGGTTTCGGTTTCATGGAATTCGAAAAGTACACGGAACGGTCTCGCGGTTTCATCCAGTCGGCGCAGACCCTGGCGTCCCGCTCCAACCACCAGCAACTGACCCCGCTGCATCTGCTCAAGGTGCTTCTCGACGACAAGGAAGGGCTGGCCGCCAATCTGATCGGGGCCGCCGGCGGCGATGCCGCCCGGGCCCTTGGCAATGTCGAGGCGGAACTGGCGAAGCTGCCCCGGGTCGAGGGCGCGGGGGCGGGACAGGTTTACCTGGCCCCGGAAACCGGCAGGGTCCTGGAACAGGCGGAACAGGTTGCAGAAAAGGCGGGCGACAGCTTCGTCACCGCCGAGCGGCTTTTGCTGGCCCTGGTCCTTGCCGCCGGAACCCCCGCCGCCAAGGCGCTGGCCGACGCCGGGGTGACGGCGCAGGCCCTGAACGGGGCCATCGAACAGGTCCGCAAGGGCCGCACCGCCGACAGCGCCACCGCCGAGGACACCTACGACGCCCTGAAGAAATACGCCCGCGACCTGACCGCCGCCGCCGCCGAAGGCAAGATCGATCCGGTCATCGGCCGTGACGAGGAGATCCGCCGCACCATCCAGGTGCTGTCGCGGCGGACCAAGAACAACCCGGTGCTGATCGGCGAGCCGGGCGTTGGCAAGACCGCCATCGTCGAGGGGCTGGCCCAGCGCATCATCAACGGCGACGTGCCGGAAAACCTGAAGGACAAGAAATTGATGGTGCTGGACCTGGGGGCGCTCGTCGCCGGGGCCAAGTTCCGGGGCGAGTTCGAGGAACGCCTGAAGGCGGTCCTCAACGAGGTCACCGCCGCCGCCGGCGAGGTGGTGCTGTTCATCGACGAGATGCACACCCTGGTCGGTGCCGGGGCGGCGGAAGGCTCCATGGATGCGTCGAACCTGATCAAACCGGCCCTGGCCCGGGGCGAGCTGCATTGCGTCGGCGCGACGACATTGAACGAATACCGCAAGTACGTGGAAAAGGACGCCGCCCTGGCGCGGCGCTTCCAGCCGGTGTTCGTTTCCGAACCCACCGTCGCCGACACCATTTCCATCCTGCGCGGCATCAAGGAAAAGTACGAACTGCACCACGGCGTGCGCATCGCCGACGGCTCCCTGGTCGCCGCCGCCACCCTGTCCAACCGCTATATTTCCGACCGTTTCCTGCCCGACAAGGCCATCGACCTGATCGACGAGGCCGCCTCGCGCCTGCGCATGGAGGTGGATTCCAAGCCCGAAGACATCGACGAGCTGGACCGCCGCATCATCCAGTTGAAGATCGAACGGGAAGCCCTCCTCAAGGAAAGCGACGAGGCGTCGCGGGAACGGCTCGGCAAGCTGGAGGACGAGTTGAGCGGACTCGAGGCCCGTTCCGCCAAATTGACGGCGGAATGGACGTCGGAAAAAACCGCGCTTGCCGACGCCAACCGGCTCAAGGAAGAGCTGGAAAAAGCGCGTCTCGCCTATGACCGGGCGCTGCGCGAGGGCTTGCACCAGAAGGCGGGGGAGCTACAGTACGACCTGATCCCGCGCCTGGAAAAGCAGCTATCCGAGGCGGAGGGGGCGGAACACAGCAAAATGCTGGAAGAGTCCGTGTCCAGCGAGCACGTGGCCGCCATCGTCTCGCGCTGGACCGGCATCCCCGTCGACAAGATGCTGCAGGGCGAACGGGACAAGCTGCTGGCCATGGAGGACAATCTTCGTCTGCGGGTGATCGGCCAGGAAGAGGCCCTGGCCGCCGTCTCTAACGCCGTCCGCCGCTCCCGCGCCGGTCTACAGGACGCAAGCCGTCCCATCGGCTCGTTCCTGTTCCTGGGCCCCACCGGCGTCGGCAAGACGGAACTGACCAAGGCCCTGGCGGAATTCCTGTTCGACGACGAGGGCGCCCTGTTGCGCATCGACATGTCCGAATACATGGAGAAGCACGCCGTCGCCCGGCTGATCGGTGCGCCGCCGGGCTATGTGGGCTACGACGAGGGCGGGGCGCTGACCGAGGCGGTCCGCCGCCGCCCCTATCAGGTGGTCCTGTTCGACGAGGTCGAGAAGGCCCACCCCGATGTCTTCAACGTGCTGCTGCAGGTGCTCGACGACGGCCGCCTGACCGACGGACAGGGCCGCACCGTCGACTTCACCAACACCATGATCGTGCTCACCTCCAACCTGGGCGGAGAATTCCTTGCCGCCCAGGAGGAAGGTCACGACAGCGGCGAACTCAGGGCCCAGGTCATGGAGGTGGTGCGCGCCGCCTTCCGGCCCGAGTTCCTCAACCGCCTGGACGAGGTGATCCTGTTCCACCGTCTGTTCCGGGGCCACATGGACGCCATCGTCGATATTCAACTGGCGGCCCTGGGCAAATTGCTGCAGGACCGGGGCATCACCCTGGAGTTGGACGGCGCCGCCCGCTCCTGGCTCGCCGACGCCGGCTACGACGCGGTCTACGGCGCCCGCCCCCTGAAGCGGGTGATCCAGCGCAGCCTGCAGAACCCCCTGGCCGGGCTGATCCTCGAGGGCGCGGTCAAGGACGGAACGCCGGTCGCCGTTTCCGCCGCCGACGGGCAACTCACCATCAACGGCGAAAAGGCCGAGGCCGCTTAGTGTCCTGCCCCAGAAGTACGCAAGCGTATTTCTGGGATAAGCAGGCCACGCAACCATTTGATATACCCCTACTGTGACAAGGGTCACAGCCGGGACCGGACCGCTCTGCTAGAGTTTGTCCATGGTTGATACAGTACATCTTACCCACGGCATGCGGCAGGTGTTGCTGACCCAGCAACGCACGGCGGCGCAGGCGGACGGGACGGCGGAGAACATCGCCGAAGGGCGCAGAAGCGTCGAGCCCGCCGCCACTTATCAGGCCCGCGACCTGAGCGACCGCGCCGCCCGGCTGCTGTCCCTGAAGGACGGCATAAGCCAGAGCCTTCACGCCGTTGAAGCGGCGTCCCGGGGCCTGGAAAGCCTTGAACAAAATATCGCCCATGCCCGAACCGTCGCCGCCAACGCCCGCGGCGGCACGGCCGGGGAACGCCAGGCGGCGGCGCAATTGCTCGACCGCATCGGCCGGGAGATGGACCGCATCGCCGCCGACGCCCGTCATGGCGGGGCCGCCCTGATCGACACCCCGCCCCACTCCCACGCCGTCGTCATCAACGAAAGCGGCGAGACCCTGACCCTCACCGGCCAGCCCTCGGACCGGACCGGGCTCGGCATCGGGCAGGCGGCGGCGGACTACAACAACCTGGCCACCGACGCCGACATCGACGCCGCCCTGGCCAAGCTGGACGCGGCGCGGCAATCGGTCCGCGCCCGGCAAAGCGGCTTCGCCACAGATGCGGCCGTGCTGCAGACCCGCCAACATTTCAACGAAGAAATCGCCAACACCCTGCAGGTCGGTTCCGACAAGCTGACCGCCGCCGACCTGGAC
The DNA here is from genome assembly GCA_964344645.1 of uncultured Thalassospiraceae bacterium. Lineage (GTDB taxonomy): Bacteria > Pseudomonadota > Alphaproteobacteria > Rhodospirillales > JABHCV01 > JACNJU01. Next base: position 2,060 of record CAYFOJ010000029.1, on the reverse strand, counting down.
GAGGAAGCGGCCAACCATCTCGCCCTGCAGGTGCGCACCAAGCTGGGCGGCATCGCCGTCAACCTGATCGCCGAGAAGAACAGCGCCATCGTAGACCTTTTTTAGGAGAATATCATGACGCCCGTTTCCGCTTACGACAGAACCCAGACATCGGCCCTGAACGGCCGCGCCGCCGAGGGCGAGGCCTTCGCCCGGGCGGCCCGGGACCTACACCGGGCGGCGGGCAACCTGTTCGACGAAGCCACCTTCACCAAGGCGGTCAAGCGCAACCAGAAACTCTGGACCATCCTGCAGGCCAGTCTGCGCGACAGCCTGCACCTGCCCCAGGATCTCCGCCGGGATCTGCTCAACCTCAGCCTCTTCGTCGATCAGCAGACCGAACAGGCGCTGGCCCAGCCTTCCTACCGCAACGTGGAATCGCTGATCGGCATCAACCGCAACATGGCGGCGGGGCTGTTTCACGGACAGGATACCTGAAGAAGGCGCTTAGCGGGACGCCAGATTGAGCGGGCGGGCCTGTTCGGCGTATTGCAGCTCGATTTTTTTCCGCTCTTCCTGGAAGGCTTCCAACTGCTTGCCCTTGAGCTTGGTGCCCGACGGCATCTTGACCCGGAACGGATTGACCTGACGGCCGCCACGGCGGATTTCGTAGTGCAGGTGCGGGCCGGTCGAACGTCCGGTGGTGCCCACATAACCGATCACCTGGCCCTGCTTGACCCGCCGTCCCTTGGCGGTGGCGATGCGGCTCATATGGGCGTAGGCGGTGGAATAATCCGCGTTGTGGCGGATGACGACCAGCTTGCCGTAGGCCCCCTTGCGCGCCGCATACTGCACCCGTCCGTTACCGGCGGCGTAGATGGGCGTCCCCGTCGGCGCGGCGAAATCGAGACCTTTATGCATTTTCGTATAGCCGAGAACGGGATGGCGGCGCTTGCCGAAACCCGATGACAGGCGGGCGCCGTCGATGGGGGTGCGCATCAGCGCCTTCTTGGCGCTTTGTCCCTTTTCATCGAAATAATCGACGCTGCCGTCGGGCAGGGTAAAGCGATAGATGGCGTGGCGCTTGCCGCTCAGTTCCAGAGAGGCGAAAATCACGTCGCCGTTGTGAACCGGCTTGCCCTCGTCGTCGCTGTAGCGCTCATACATCAGTTCGAAGCCGTCGCCGGCGCGGATGTCGCGCTGGAAGTCCACGTCCCAGGAGTACAGGCGGATCAGTTCGGCGAGAACGGAATTGGGCACCCCGGCCTTGTTTCCGGCCAGGAACAGGCTCTGCTTGATGGCGTTGGCGGCGCGCACCGGTTCCGTGGTCAGATTGCGTTTTTCACGGCTGGCGGAAAAACCGCCGTCGGCGTCTTTGCGGACATGGACCCGATGGGCGAAGTCCGGCTGCAGATAGAAGCCGAGGAAATCCCCCGCCACCCTGAGGTCGTTGCCGGTCAAGGCCTCGCCGTCGGCGCGGAAGGAAACGGTGAGGGTTTCCCCCTGGCGGATGCGGGACGGATTGAAGATCTTTTTCAAAGCCTGGATAGCCTCGTTGGCCTCCTTGCGAGCGATCCCGGCCCGCTTGAGAATGGCGCTCAGGGTATCGCCGCGGCCGATTTTCATGGCCACCGTGTAGGCCGGGGCGCCCGCCCTCTCGGACGGGTGATGGCCCTGCTTCGGCGAACGGGTGGTCAGGGACGCGGCGGCGGCGGGATTGCCCAGGGAAATCGGCGCCAGGGCCAGGGTCGTCTGTTCCCGTTCGAGACCGGCGAGACCGTTCGCCCGCTCGAGCACGAAATCGGCGGACAGCAAAACGCCCGCGGTCAGCACCGCGGCGGACAGGAGCCCTCTTAGGAACACGGTTCCCGCTTTTCCTCGTTCAACAGCCACGGAAATTGTCTTTCAAAATGCAAACGCCGACGAAAAAATGTCAATTTCCTGGCCCTGTGTCAAGTTCAACCGATAACGAATCCGTCAACGGAATCAAGTGTATCCGGGAGAGTCTTAAGAAACGGTTTGGAACCCAGGGTAATCGAATGAACTTTGGTTAGGAAAGATTAACCCTTCCGTGATTCGAC
>CAYFOJ010000028.1:0-36453 GCA_964344645.1 uncultured Thalassospiraceae bacterium | reverse complement strand
ATAAACCTGATACTGAATTCTGGCAGGCGTTATCTCAGGCAAAAACTGAGATGAAATTTACATTTCCTCAGGAGATGCGGCGGGGAGTTAACCTAAACCACAGAAGGCCCAAGCATGTAATTTGTGGTCTCTTTCTTAAAGAAACCACGTTAGCTGAAATTCGTGAACGGTGCGCTTCAACTGATTCAAAAGATGCGAAACGGAGCGAAGTCGATGATTGGTTCCATACAATGGCGGAATTAGTCGAAGCCCATAAAGGTTAGCAGTAGAATGAAAATGCCCCGGTACACGACCCAATTTCAAGGAAACTGGGCCACGCCCATATAGAAACCCTAACGCTGTAGCGGCTTGTACTTGATGCGGTGGGGCTGGTCGGCGTCGGTGCCGAGGCGGCGGTGGCGGTCGGCTTCGTAGTCTTCGTAGTTGCCCTCGAACCAGACCACCTGGCTGTCCCCCTCGAAGGCCAGCATGTGGGTGGCCAGGCGGTCGAGGAACCAGCGGTCGTGGGAGATGATGACGGCGCAGCCGGCGAAGTCGGCCAGCGCGTCTTCCAGGGCGCTCAGGGTTTCAAGGTCCAGGTCGTTGGTCGGTTCGTCGAGCAGCAGCACATTGGCCCCGGACTTCAGCATGTTGGCCAGATGCACCCGGTTGCGCTCACCGCCGGAAAGCTGGCCGATCTTCTTCTGCTGATCGGCCCCCTTGAAGTTGAAGCGCGCCACATAGGCGCGGCTCTGCATGGAGCCCTTGCCGAGGGTGATTTCGTCGTGGCCGCCGCTGATTTCCTCCCACACGGACTTGCTGTCGTCGAGAGAGTCCCGGGACTGATCCACATAGCCCAGTTGCACCGTGTCGCCGATGCGCATGGCGCCGCCGTCGGGCTGTTCTTCGCCGGTAATCATCCGGAACAGGGTCGTCTTGCCGGCGCCGTTGGCGCCGATGACACCGACGATGCCGCCCGGCGGCAATTTGAAGCTCAGGTCCTCGATCAGCATCTTGTCGGCGAAGCCCTTTTGCAGGCCGCCGGCCTCGATGACCAGGTCGCCGAGACGGGGCCCCGGCGGGATGACGATCTGCGACTGGTCCAGCTTCTTCTCACCGGCCTGGGCCAGCAGGTCGTCATAGGCGGTGATGCGGGCCTTGCTCTTCGCCTGACGGGCCCGGGGCGAGGACTGAATCCATTCCAGTTCGTGTTTCAGGGTGCGCTGACGGGCGGTTTCCTCCCGCTCTTCCTGGGCCAGACGCTTGCGCTTCTGCTCCAGCCAGGAGGAGTAATTGCCCTCGTAGGGAATACCCCGGCCCCGGTCCAGTTCGAGAATCCAGCCGGTGATGTTGTCGAGGAAATAGCGGTCGTGGGTGACCACCATGACCGTCCCCTCGTAGTCGTTGAGGAACCGCTCCAGCCAGGCGACGGATTCCGCGTCCAGGTGGTTGGTCGGCTCGTCGAGCATGAGGATTTCCGGGCGCTCCAGCAGCAGCTTGCAGAGCGCCACCCGGCGGCGCTCGCCGCCTGAAAGCTTGGAGACGTCGGCGTCCCCCGGCGGGCAGCGCAGCGCGTCCATGGCGATTTCGATGGTGCGCTCGATTTCCCAGCCTTCGACGGCGTCGATCTTCTCCTGCAGGTCGCCCTGTTCGGCCAGCAGATCGTTCATTTCGTCGTCGTCCATGGGTTCGGCGAAACGCGCGCTGATCTCGTTGAAGCGGTCCAGCAGGGCCTTGGTTTCACCAAGGGCATCCATGATGTTGCCCTCCACGTCCTTGGACGGGTCCAGGTGCGGTTCCTGGGGCAGGTAGCCGACGCGGACCCCATCCGCCGCCCAGGCCTCGCCGCCGAAATCCGTGTCCAGCCCGGCCATGATCTTCATCAGGGTCGATTTACCGGCCCCGTTGGGCCCGAGCACGCCGATCTTGGCGCCCGGCAGAAACGACAGGGTGATGCCCTTGAGAATTTCCCGACCGCCGGGGAAGGTCTTGGTCAGGTTCTTCATGACATAGGAATATTGATAGGACGCCATCGGGCCCTCCGCTGTTGCAATACAGAATTGGCGGCTTTTTACCCTATCCGGGCGGCAAGTCCAAGGGGCCTGTCTTAAGCTTTCGTCGCCAGGAATTCCTTGAAGTTCAGATCCGTGGTGATGACGTCGTCCATGGTGAAGAAGACCAGTTCCTTTTTCAGGCTGTCCCGGGCCATGGGGTTGTCCGCCGCCGCCTTGGCGAACTCGATCATGTGATCGAGCTTGTCGTGCAGTTCCAGATGGTGGCGGCGGTGCTTGTCCACATGGGGATAGTCGACGGACTGCAGCAACGCCTCCTCGCGGGCGAAGTGCTGCTTGCAGAAAGTGGCGAAGTCGGGCACCAGAAGTTTACAAATTTCCCCGTTGCCGGCTTCGAGTTCGCCGACAATCCGGTTCACCTGATCGATCATCTTGCGATGATCCCTATCCAGGGCCTCGACCTCAAGTTCAAACGACGACGACAGTTCCACCATATCCGCGCCCCTTTTCCCCTAAACGCCGCATGATAACCTATCTTCGCCTTAGAAATAACCCGAAAGGTTCTCCCGGATTCTTTCCAGCACGGGCCGCTCGTCGGCCTCGGCGGCGAAGGACTGGCCCGTTACGGTCTCGTAGAGGCGGATATAGCGCCCGGAGAACTCGACCAGGGTGTCGGCCGGAATTTCGGGGATTTCGTCCTTGTAGGGATCGCAGCGCTCGCTGACCCAAAGGCGCAGGAACTCCTTGTCCAGGCCTTCCGGGTTTTCCCCCGCCGCCAGCTTGTCGGCGTAGCTGTCGGCGAGCCAGTAGCGGCTGCTGTCCGGGGTGAGGATTTCGTCGGCCAGGCAGACCTTGCCGTTCTCGTCGAGGCCGAACTCGAACTTGGTGTCGACCAAGATCAGTCCCCGCTCGGCGGCCAGTTCACGGCCCCGGGCGAACACCGCCAGGGACAGTTCCGCCAGCTCGTCCCAGCGTTCCTGGCTGAGCAGGCCCTGGGAGACGATTTCCGCCGGGGTGATGGGGGCGTCGTGCTCGCCCTGGGCGGCCTTGGTGGTCGGCGTCAGAATGGTTTCCGGCAGCTTCTGGTTTTTCTCCAGGCCGTCGGGGAAGGTAACGCCGTACATTTCCCGCGCGCCGTCCCGGTACATGGGCCAGATGGAGGTGTTGGTGGAACCGGTCATGTAATCGCGGACCACCATTTCCACCGGCAGCATGTCCAGATTCTTGCACACCACCACGTTGGGGTCCGGGTATTCGATGACGTGATTGGCGCAGATGTCCTCGGTCGCCTCGAACCAGAATCGGGCGGTCTGGGTCAGCACCTGCCCCTTGAAGGGAACCGCCGCCAGGTTCTTGTCGAAGGCGCTTTGGCGGTCGGTGGCGATGATGATCATCCGGCCGTCGTCCAGCACGTAAGTGTCGCGTACCTTGCCCTGATAGTGGTTGGGCAATTCGGCTACGGTGGCGTCCGTCAGAACGTTATCGACCTGCGAACGGATCATCTGTTCATCAATCATGGCGTCTTCTTCGGTAAAAGTTTCAGAGAGGGATGATTTCCCCGATCCGGGGGAAAAACACAAGCGTTTTTATGAATTCTCGGACAGGGGCGGCAATCCCGGACGGCCCGCCTCGCCAGGATTCCTGGCGACGAATTCGGCCTTCAGCCGATCCGAGCCCTTGCGACTGCCGTCGTGGCTCCAGCCCGGCGCCCGGAACAGGTAACCGAGACGCTGCGGAACCGTCAGTCCCGGCCCGAGGGCATCGCCGATCATCGCCACCCATTCGTGGAAGGCCACCTTCAGCGGGTTGAAGGTGGCGATGTTGCGGACAATGCCGTAGCGGGGCGGCTCATGGGCCAATTCCGGCACGAAACTTCCGAACATCCTGTCCCAGATGATCAGGGTGCCGGCGTAATTGGCGTCCAGGTAACGGGGGTTGGTGGCATGGTGGACCCGGTGGTGGCTGGGCGTGTTCATCACCGCCTCGAACCAGGGCGGCATCTTGCCGATGGTTTCCGTGTGAATCCAGAATTGATAGACCAGATTAAAGCCGTAGACGAAGGCCGTGTAGAGGGGATGGAAGCCCAGCAGCACCAGGGGGACGGACAGCAGCACGGCGCCGGTGAAATGGCCGGTCCAGCTTTGCCTGAGGGCCGTCGACAGATTGTAATGCTGGGAACTGTGATGGTTGACGTGTTCGGCCCAGAACCAACGCACCCGGTGGGCCATGCGGTGGTAGACGTAATAGCGCAGGTCGTCGAGCAGGAAGGCGAGAACGCCGACCCACCAGACAAGCCCCAGGTCGGCCAGGCGGAACTGCCAGAACCACAACAGCACGGCGAAGGACAGGAAGCCGAAGACCATTCCCATGACCACGTTGCCGACCCCCATGGCCAGGCTGGTGAAGGTGTCGCGGGTCTCGAAGGCCCCCTTCCCCCAGCCCCGCTTGACGGCGACCATTTCCAGAAGAATGGCGGCGATGAAAAAGGGAATGGCGAATTGCGTCACCGGCGGGAATTCAGGCATCGCCGCCTCCTCTCAGCCAGTGGGCCGCCCGCGCCGCCTGTTCCCGGTCGCCCGCGGCGAGGCGCACCCGGGGCAGGGTGAAGTCCCGCAGCCGCACCAGCAGCGAGGCCTCTTGCATTTCCTCGACGGCGGCGATGTCCCCTTCCCGCAACACCCGGGTGACCAGGCGGTCGCCGAAGGCCACCACCAGGGCGAGGCCGCCGCCGGCGAGCCGGAACAGGGCCGCCCGGCCCTGCCTGTCGAGCACCGCCTGCTCCACCGCCACATCGGGATGATCCGCCAGCAGGGCCGCCTCGGCCTGCCCGGGCCCGTTCAGCCGCACTGTTTTCGACAGCCCGAGAAGGCGCAGTAGCAGGCCGACCAGGGCCAATCCGGCGACGATCATCGGGACCAGGATTTCCAAAGGCATGGTCATTTGTTAGCCATGGGCGGCGAGAATGTCAAATCCGCCCCCCGGTTTGCTATACTCCCTCCCTCGTTCACGGAATGGAGGGAGTAAGATCATGGACAGCTACGCCGTCTTCAAGACCATCCACCTTTTCGGGGTGGTCGTGTTTCTCGGCAACATCATCGTCACCGGCTGGTGGAAGGTCATGGCCGACCGCCACGGCGACGCCCGGGTCGTCGCCTTCGCCCAGCGTCAGGTGACGCTGACGGATTTCGTCTTCACCGCCGGCGGCGTGGCGCTGCTCCTGCTGGGCGGGCTCGGCAACGCCATGAACGGGCCCATGGACTATTCCTTCCTCGACACCGCCTGGCTGGCCTGGGGGTTTTGGGCCTTCTGCGCCTCCGGCGTGATCTGGGTGCTGTTCCTCATCCCCATCCAGATCAGACAGGCCCGCATGGCCCGGAATTTCGCCGACGGCGGGGTCGTCCCCGAAGCCTACCGGCGGCTGAGCCGGCAATGGATCACCCTGGGCGGCCTGGCGACCTTCCTGCCCCTGGCCAGCATGGTTCTGATGGTCCTGAAGCCGGTATAGGCGTCCCGCCTATTCTCCCGCCGCCCTGCCCTTGGCCGGCTGTTTCCCGGACGGCTGTTTCTTGGCCGGTTGTTTTTTGGTGGTGGCGTGGGTGTGGTAGTATTGGCGCACGCGGTAGCCCAACAGGTAGGTCATCACGGCAATGTAGATCAGCACCTTGGTGTAGCTGGTGCCCGCCGTCATCACCGCCAGCAGGAAGTGGATGGCGACCAGGATATTCACCAGATAGATGGAGCGGTGCAGGTTCTTCCAGGATTTCCCGCCCATCTGCTTGACCCAGGTTTTCGAAGACGTCACGGTCAGCGCCGCCATCAGCACCGTCGCCGCCAGTCCGAACAGCAGGAAGTAGCGCCGGATGAAGTCTTCGATCATGTGGGTGAACGACAGGTCCCATTCCAGCCACAGGTACGTGACCACGTGCAGGAAGACGTAGAAGGCGGCGAACAGGCCGATCATTCTGTTGTAGCGGGCCAGATAGGCGGCGCCGGTCATCTCCCGCAAGGGCCGCAGTGCCAGGGACAACAGCAGGAAGTCGAGCCCCCAGTCGCCGAGATAGCGGTTCCAATAGCCGATGGGCAGCCCGGCGATGCCGCCGGACGCCAGCCCGCCCTTGTCCATCATCCACAGCATGGGCACGATCAGGGGCAGCAGGCACATGACGAAGACCACCGGCTTGAAGCCCAGCTTCTTCTTTTTCTTGGCCGACAGCTCGCCGGCATCGAAAGGCCGCAGGCTGAGCGCGTAGGTCATCACCAGGATGTTGCCGATGGCGATGAGCACGAAGGGGGCGTGCGGGCCGATGATGTCATACAGCCTGCCGCCGCTCTGGACGAAAAAAATCACGCCCAGGCCGCCGACGCAGTAGAACCCGCTCATGATGGTGCCGCGCAAATCCTTCGGGATCAGATCGAGGGCCAGCACCTGGGGCGCGATCATGCAGCCCGACTGGCCGATGCCGATGAGGACGACGGGGATCAGGACCACCATGTCGAAGGGGCTATCGATGACGCCCAGGAACAGGAACCCCATCCCCGACAGGGCCATGCCCGCGGCAATGGCGGTGACCCGCCCGAAGCGTTCGATGAAGTGACCCCAGAGCTGGCTCGCCACCAGCATGACGACGCCCATCAGGCCGAGAAGAAGGCCCGCCTGGGCGGCCGCTTCCTCGCGGCTCAGGCTGGACATTTCCGCATCCTTCATCAGCCACAGCATCAGGAATATGCCGATCAGGATCATGTCGCTGCGGGCGAAGAAGGCCGACACCATGGTCAGTTGCATGCGCGGCTCGTCGTCGAAGACCTCCCGGACCCGGCTCCAGGGAATTCGGTTGCCCTTCAGCCTGGGGGCGACCTCGGGCAGTTTTCCCCGGATCATCTTGGCCGAAATCAGGGCGATCAGGGCGGGCAGAACCATGGCGAAATAAAGACCGCCGTGTTCCGGAATCTGCATCAGGATGGAATAGATGACCGCGCCGCCGAAGGTCACCATGACGAACAGCTTGCCGGTCAGGCGGGCCCGGTTGGAATAGTCGGTGTAATCGCCGGCCAGGGTCGTCAACTGGGGCCAGACGGCGGCCATGCCGAGGAAGGTGGTTACCCTGGTCAACAGGTAAAAGCCCAGCCCGCCGATGCCCAGCGCCGCCCCCAGCATGGGGCTTAAGGGGGAAAAGACGATGCCGATCATGGCCACCAGAAAACCGGCGAAAATGATCGGCGTGCGGCCGATATGGTCCGACAGGTTGCCCAGATAGAGCATCAGGACCAGGCCGACCACCTCGGCGGCGACCTGAATGCCGGCGTTGACGGCGCCGAAATCCTTGCCGGAGATGCCGAGAACCTCGCTCAGAAACAGGGGCTGCAGGCCGACAGTCAGGGTCATGATCACCGTCGACGACGCCATCAGCAGATAAAGGGCATTCCATTGCCATGCTTCTATGGGACGTTCGCTCATCGGCTCCCGGGCCTAATTCTTGCCTGTGATCACATGGCAATTGCCACAGGGCATCTTATCACGTCCGTCGAAATGTGTCTTAGGCGTTTTCGCGTTGGCGGAAATCGGCGGCGGCGGCGGCGGGGCCGTCGGGCCCGTCGGCACCTTGATCACATGGCAACTAGCGCAGGCGATCTTCTCGCGCCCGTCCCGGTGCGGGGCGGGCACGCCGACATAGATTGCCGGGGCGTCATGGTATTCGTCTTCCCAGATATCGTCGCCGAGCATGGTGACGGCCCCCAGTCCGAGGAAAATCGCCGCGCCGGCGCCAATGATCCATTCTTCCGTCTTCATGCCAATTTCATGATCCAGGATGGTCCGGGCCGGCCAGAGAAATCCGCGCGCCCGGCACACAAGTACAGGAGACGCGCGGACATGCCATGACGGCCGCTTGGGAAAAGTGAAATGCGGGGAGGGTCAGTCGCCGCCCGTCAAACGCTCGACGCCCTGATCCCAGGCGTATTTGCCCGCGACCGCGGCGGCGAAGGCTGTTCCCAGCGAGACGACAAGCCCGCCGCCGACGACACCGACGGCCACCGCGCTGATCGCCGTCGCCGCACCGGCGCCGGCCGCTTCCTTCAGGGTATCGGCGGCGATTTCCTGATTGGAGGCCTCCGATTCGCCCCGCTTCCTTGCCTTCAGGTGCTTCGCCAGGGTGGCCGAGCCGCCGACGATGCTGCCAAGGACGCCGACACCCGGTGCGCTTTGCGCCAAATATGGTGCGAGTTGAAAAACCATAACTTCCTCCCAATCATTATCCGATCACAAATTATAACGCATCGGCGCTCGCATGAACAGAATGCGTTCTGACAAAATGAAATAATTGACTAAAGAAGTCAACTATTCTTCGGCGTTTTAATTGAGAATTTCAGGAGGCGATGCGGCCGAAGGAGAAACCGCCGCTCGACGCCTTGCACTCCTCGGTCGCCTTGGTGGCGTTGCGCAAAATCCGCTCGATGCCGGAAACGGCGATGGTATTGGCGGTGCACGCCTTCAACAGGCTTTGTGACCAGTTGCGGACCATGGTATCGGGGCTGTTGAGCAGGGCCTGGAAAACCTCGGAACGGCCGCCGGAGCGGAAGTCGGGAGCGCTGAGGATAAAGTTTTCCCCCGTGTTGAAACGCCGATAGAGGGTGGGGTCGATGGTCAACGCGCGCAGTGACAAGGCGATGACCAGCATGGAGAAATGATCGATGGTGGCGTTGAAATGCCGGATGTCGCGCCCCGGATGCTGGTAGCTGGCCCCGCCCAGCAACACGGACGAAAGGCCCTTCAGTTTCGGCGTATACATGGAATCGTAGTCGATCAGGCGCAGTTGCCCTTCCGGGGTGACCAGGATGTTGTCGTGCTTCAGGTCGCCGTGGGCGATGCCCTTGGACAGCATGTTCAGGCACAGGGTCCCCCAGGACCGGGTCAGCGCCGCCAGGCCCTTGGCGTGGTTCTTGTCGCACAGTCTCTTGACCACCGAACCCAGGGAATCCCCCTCGATCCAGGGCATCACGGCGACCGGATAATTGCCGCTCTGGGCTATGGTCGAGGTGGTGTACAACTCGTCGGGCAGGAAGCCCATTTCCAGCAGGTAACGGGCGTTGGCCTGCTGAATGTATTCACTGACCGTGCTCAGACGCTGTTGCAGGTTGGGCAAATCGCGGATGAAGCACTTCAGGGCGAAGACCTCGTTCATGGCCCCCGACGTCACCTTGAAGACGGCGGCGAAGTTTCCCGCCAGGAACACCGGCGAGCCCTTCGCGTCCATGACCGGCGTCACCCGGAGACTGGCGAAGCGTCCCTTGGAATTGCGAAGCGCGTTTCTGTAATCGTTGATAATCGGGAAAGTCATGGCCTGTTACCAATAATCCTACTGTTATCCCGCCGGATTGATTTCGCCGGGCTGTACCTCAATCATGATCAGGGTCGAATCGTCGTTGGGCTGCAACCCCCGTTCATGGTGGTCGCGAATCGTCTCAAGAAACCCGGTCTCCGTCCTCAGGGCCGCCTTCAACTGGCCCAGTTCGGCCTGAAAGCCTTCGTGGGGTTCTTCGACGTGGGCGCGGGCCAGACCGGCCAGTTTGCCGTTGGCCGAATTGAGAATCTGGCGGAATTCCCCCAGCAGCCTGACCGAGGAACCGGGCATGCCACCGCCACCGGTGGCTTGTTGGCGGAAGTGCAGTTCGACCAAGTAGCGCATCAGCACGAACTGCCCCATGCCGTCGGAAGCCAGGACAACGGTCGTCGGTCCGTCCAGGTCCAACTGACCGGCCTTCAGGTGGGCATCCTTGGGCAGGTCTTTCCAGTTCAGCATGTAGGGGTCCGACTCCAGCCCGCCCAGGCTGTCGGGGAAGGCGCCGATCAGGGTCGGCCCGCCCTCGCCCTCGGCGAAGGCGTAGATGGGGCTGTCACCGTAGCCGAGCCAATGCAGCCTCGTGCCGCCGTCGGGCCGCCGCTTGATCCAGCAGGCGGTCAGGGTGGCGCAGGACCCCTCGCGAATGAATTTGTTCAGCTTCACCGCGTCCGACTGGGCCAGCTTCTTGTGCCGGTCGGAGAAATCCTGCCAGAAGCCGTCCATCCAGCCGTTGAGGCCGTCGATATCGGAAATCGGCGTTTCCGGCAGCCTGCCGACCAGGGCCTCGGCCCAGGCGCCGCAATACATGCCCGAGGACCCGGCGCCGTCGGCGACGCTGGCGATAAGCCCGCCCGGGTGCTCGGAAACCCGGTAGCGGTCCTCGTTCTTGCGCCAGACCGCCTTTTCACCGTCCCAGAAGGAATCGTTGACGGGCTTTTCCATGCTCCGCCCGACCGCGTTCCAGGTCACCTGACCGGGCCGGACCTGCCGGCTCGAAGACGCGCCGTCGCCCGTCATCACGGTCGCGAGGGACGATGTCATGTTCGCCGCCCCCACGACGACTATTGAACCACGGCTTGCAGGGGCGCCGGGTCAACGTGTTCCGGCTGCTGCGTCGGGAAGACGAAGGCCTGACGGGTGCCGATGTCGAACAGCTTGACCAGGGCGATGGCGTCGGCGTTGAAGGCCATGCCGCGAATGGAGGGCGTGGTGCTGAGGTCGCGCTCGAAGATTTCGCAAATGACGGAACGGTAGCGGTCCGGCATTTCGCTGGACATTTCGAACAACAGCTTGGCGTAGGTGTCGTCGGGCAGTTCCAGCGGGCTCCACGGGAAAATGACCGGCGTCGAGTTACTGTCGGCGATATGGCAGTTGATCATCAGCACATTGCCGTCGGTGGTCTTCAGGCTGGTGATCTTGCGGGCGGTGATCAGCAATTCTTCCTCGCTGCTGACGTCGTTGGCCATGCCGTCGGTGATGTTGATGACGATGGGCGGGAAGGATTTCGGATGCCGGTAAATCCAGTCCTCCAGCGTCGCCCGGGCCAAATTCAGGGCCGCGTTCATGGGCGTGCTTTCCGCCGCCACCGGTTCCAGCCAGCGCGACACGCTGACCGTTTCGGTGACCATCTGATCGCGCACCATGGTCTGGATTTCCTGCATGTCGACCTGGGCGTTGGCGGCGACGTCGGCGATCGGAACCATGGCCTGACCCTTCAGGTTGCCCTGCCAGCAGAAGGTCGGGCGGGGGCCCTGGCCGTAACCGATGATTCCGATGTCGAAATAATTGCTGACCCCTTCGTCGCGCATACAGCGGTTGACCAGTTCCTCCAGGGTGCTGTTGAGGGCGTCGGCGACCACTTCCGCCCGCTGCAGGGTTCGGCCCGCCCCATCGGTGCCGAACGGTTTGTTCATGGACCGGGACTGATCGACCAGGAACAGGAAAGCCCCCGGATAATCGCGGCAGATCTCTTGGGAATAGGCCATCTTAATACCTCAATTTCAAATTTTTCAAATCGGGCTGACACCGTCGGCACGCCAAAATCTGGCTACATACTGTACAAAAGGACGACGCAAACGCAAGATATAGCTACGAATGGCGCCTTTCACGACAACGGTTTTCGCCCACACACCCCCGACAATAACTGCATGGACGCGCCATGCGCCCATGGAATGCCCGCGGAAAGCCGGACGCCCCGAGTATGGTCGAATCCTGGTTAACAGCCCGTTAACCGGCGGCCGCGAGCCCTATTTCAGGCCGCAATCCTTCGAATTGGCGCAACTGCCGCAACCACCCGACCCGGTTCCACCCAGGGCCTGCTTGAGGAGATACACGCCTATGATGGCGACCGATGCGATGAGCACTCCGGCAATGATAATCAATCGTACATCCTCAAATTCGCGATTTCACCCAAATCCCTTTCCGCTTGTTAAACATAGGCTGTTTTGCGGTGGGATTAAACCTCAAATATGGTTAACGGCCGTCACGAGGCGGCCATTTCACGCCAGATTTGTTTTCAGATAATCGCGGATGTAGGCGTCCGCCGTCTTGCGGAAAGGCTTCGCCGCCCAGGGCAGGTCGACGACCATGCGGACGCTTTCCTCGCCGACGGCCATCTGGCCGGAAACCTTGAAGCCCTTGACCTTACCGGAAAAGGCGAAGCGGTCCCCCGTCTGGCTGAAGTTCACATCCGCCAGCATGGCGTCGGATTCGCCGCCCGCCGACAAAATCCGGTGAATACGCTCCACGGCCTCCTGTCGAGGAAGCCCGTGTCCGACTTCTATTTTGAGATCGGCCAAGAACAGCGTCCCGGGGGTTGGCGTTAGCCGCGCTTGATCTTGTCGACGGCGCCGTTGACCGTCTCCGTCACCTTGTCGGTGACGTCGGTAATGGTGCCGGTGATGTCGGAGACGACGCCTTCCGCAAAGGTGCCCTTGAACAGGTCGGCTATGCCCTCGCCCAGGCTTTCCACCTGGATATCCCCGGGCTGGCCTTCAAACCGGGAGGCCAGGCCATCGGGCAATTTGATCTCCGGCAGCTTGATGCCGTCCACCGCCTGCTTCACCTCGCCGGCGACATCGCCGAGAACGCTTTGCAGGCCGTCCAGCAGGTCTTCCACCGGAACGTCTTCCATGGAGCCCGAAGCCACCGCCGCGCCCGGCTGTTCCTCCTCGAGGGTGGCGCTCAGGTTTTCCTTGAAGGATTTCGGCTCTTCCTGGGGCGCTTCCGCCGCCGGTTGCTCCTCTGCCGCCGTTTCCGGCTCCTGCACGGGGGTCGCCTCTTCCTTCGGCGCGGTGTCTTCGTTCACTTTGGTCTCCTCGACGGGCTTGGCCGCGGCGTTCTTGGCCGGGGCGGGGGTTTTCTTTTTGGCGGGGGCTTTGGAGGCTGCCTTCTTGGCGGCGGTTTTCTTGGCGGGCGTCTTTTTCGCCGCCGCCTTCTTGGCCGCCGGTTTCTTCTTGGCCGGCGTCTTTTTCTTGTCCGCCGGCTTCTTATTGAACTTGTCTGGCATCATCCTCTCCCCCCCCCCCCGATTTCTGGAGGCGTCTTTCGGTCTTGACTAACGGATCTTACAGCTTGCTGGCGAGATTATGGATCAGCGGCAACTTCCAGGCCTTGCTGAACAGCACCGCGACGACGCCGACGATGGAAACCGCCAGCACCGCCATGGCCGACATGGAGAAAAAGAACTTGCCGAGGCCGGGCAGATAGAGCGCCATCACCGCAAGAACGCTCCAAATCCAGATAATCAGTCCCTGACGGGCGTGGAAATTGACGAATTCGTCATCGGAGTTGGTCAGCAAGGGGACGAAACAGAGCACCCCCATGTAACTCATGACCCCCAACACATAGGACCGAAGGCCATTTTCCCTGCGCACAACCGAAGCCGTCATCGATATTCCCCTTAAATTCTCTTTAATTCTTTATTTGTTCCGTCGCCACCGGTCGTTAGATTTCCGCCAGGGCCTCTTCCAGGTCGATTTCCTCTTCCGCCTGGGCGTTTTCCGCCTTGCGGCTACGCACATACCCATAAACCGCCGCCGCGCCGACGACCCCGAGAATGAGGGGGCCCCAGACGCCGAGGCCCAGGCCCAGGCCCAATCCCTTTCCCGCCGCCAGGGCGCCGCCGGGCGCCGCCGCCTTGAGCGCGACCGTTCCCTTTTGCGCCGCTACCGCTTGTGTTCCAACCATCGTGTTTCTCCCGCCAACTGAAGAATGTTCCAATATTTCAACGGCCCCATTCAGAGCCTTGCCCGGGCATTATACACTCGAAAGCACACCGCGACAGTCCTAAATTTCACAATGCCCCCGCGCCCCGCAATTTGACCCGGCGCGTTCTCGCCCCCTTGCACCCGATAAAACCGTATGATAGCCTCTCTGAAAGTCTGGGCATTATTGCAGTCAGGCTAAGGAACATACTTTTGTCCACGAGGCGGCTTCTCACAATCCGGTCGCTCTTTTGGGGGCTGTTCGGATTGTAAGAAGAAGTGACAGGGAGGAAACCCGATGTATCTCATTAAACTCAAGACCGCCGCCGGCACGCTGATTAGTGACCTGACCGGCAAGACCTTCACCATCGGCAAGGTCACCGCCATGGGCAACGGCGCCAACAAGTGGCTGGTCCTGCAGCCGAAGGGCGTTTCCGCCGCTTCCGCCGCCAAGGGCTCCGTCATGCTGAAGGTCGAGGGCGGCCGCCAGTTGGCAGGCCTCGCGGGCAAGACCGTCACCGTCGGCAAATCCCCGGTCATGGGCGCGGGCGCCGCCGGCAAATGGCTGGCCCTGCATCCCGTCGCCGCCGCCGCCAAGGGTGCGGCCGCCGGTTCCGGGGGCGCCACCGCCATCCTCGCCGCCGCCCCGGCCCCCGCCGCCAAGGGCGCGATGATCGGCAAGACCGCCGCCGTCGGCAAGGCCGCAGCGGCCGGCAAGGTCGCCGCCACCGGCGCCGGCGCCGCCGCCGCCAAGACAACCGCCGCCGCCGGCACCATCTGGTCCGGCACCGGCATGAGCCTGGGTCTCGGCCTCGGCCTCGGCGCCGTCGGCCCCGCCATCCTGGCCGGCGCCGTGACCGCGGGCGGTTATTACCTGTACAAGAAAAACAAGGAACGAATTTCCGACGAGAGCATCTCCGACGCCCTCGAAGAAGCCGTTTCCTGACCGCTTTTCCGGTTTTACCGGACGAAACGCCGCCGAACGGGTCACCCCCCGTTCGGCGGTTTTTTATGAGCCGTCGAATTCTTTAGACTCATCAACAACACTTCCGGACGCATGTTGAAGCGGGCCGGCAGGACGCTGGTGCCGACGCCCGCCGACACGTACATCAGCCGCCGACCGTCCCGGTAGGCCCCCTGACCGTAACGGCCCGTCTTGCCGCCCGGCGTCGCCAGCGGGTTCAGGTAGGGAAGATTGACCTGCCCGCCGTGGGTGTGCCCGGCCAGGGTGAGAAACGCCCGTTCCGGCAGGCCGGGAAACACCGCCGGATCATGGGAAAGAACCACCACCGGCTCGTCCGGCGGTACGGCGGCGAAGGCCGCCCCGATGTCCGGCGTCCTCGTCACCGCGTCGCGCAGCCCGACCATCCACAGCCGCCCGCCCCGGGTCTCCAGGGCCTGGGCCTGATCCTCCAGCACGGTGATGGCGGCGTTTTCCAGCTCCCGGCGCATGTAGGAACCGCCGTACATGTAATCATGATTGCCGAGAACGGCGGTGACGCCGAGGGGCGCCCGCAACCGGCCGAGGCCCCGGGCGATGGGTTCCGGGCCGATGAAACGGCCGAACAGGACCCCGTGAATCACATAGTCGCCCAGCAGCACGACCAGGTCCGGCGACAGACCGTTGACCCGGGAGACCAACCGGTCGAGGGCGGCCAGGCCCATGTGGGGCGAGCCCACGTGCAGGTCGGCGATGACGGCGATTCTCAGGGGCTCCACCCCGTCCGGCCACTTGGCGGTCTTCACGGTGACCTTGCGCACGGCGACCCTGGCCGGTTCCACCAGGAACGACCAGGCCAGCATGGCGGCGAGGGCGGGGACGGCGACCATCAACCCGCCGCCACAGTCTGTTCACGATGCATCATGTTTACCGCTCGAATCCCGTTGCCGGGGCACTCCTTAACGACAGATAGGGCGGTAAATCTCCCGCGCCAAACAAATTCTGTATATCACGCTTGCGGCTTTCTGATAAATTCAGCCCCGGAAGGGGAAATCGGATGACCGCGAAGTTCCTTCGCAACGCCTGCTTCGGACTGTTTCTCGGCCTGCCGATGCTCGCCGCCGCCCTGTCGCCGTTATCGGCCCTGGGCCAGGACGAACGTCCGGCGACGGCCATTGTCCTGTTCGATCAGTCCGGCTCCATGGGCCGTTTCGATTCCCTGGCCGTTTCCAAGATCTGGCTGCTCACCTTCAACCGGACATTCGCCGACAGCCATCATGTGGACCTGGTGGCCTTCGACGAGGACGTGCACCCCCCGGTCCGCCTGACGACCGGTCCCGAGACCGCGCCGGAGACCATCACCGACACCCTCGAAAAGATCAAGATCAAGGGCAAGGCGACGGATCTGGAAAGTCCGTTCCGTTATCTCGCCGGGCGGCAAGACCTGGACGACGTCTCGCTGATATTGATTATCACCGACGGAGAACCGGAAATCTGGGATGTCGGCCTCGGCTACCTGAGCGCCTTCGTCCGTTCCGACCCCCGTTACGCCGACCTCAACGACCTGTTCGCCGCCCTGCTGCGGAACAAGACGACGGAAACCGCGCAATACCTCCTCCTCAGGCAGGGCTATCATGAACGCAATCTGGAGCTGACCCAGCAGCGAATCGCCGGCCTGCCACCGGAAATCGGCGACAAGACGGTGATCTGGGATATTTCCGGCGGGTCGGAGTATCTTCGTGTCTGGAGCAAGCTGATGGGGGCGGAATACCTGGGCGCGCCCATCGCCGGGCAAAGCGACCCGGTGACGGCCCTGCAGCAGGCCCTGGGCAAACTGCAGGCGAAAACCAGCGTCCTGATCAGCGCCCCGCTGCCGGACGACCACCGCTCGCGCATCGACAGCGTCCTGTCGAGCGTGCCGGAGGTTCAGGAGGAAATCGCCGAAAACCCCGCCATCGAAACCCCGCCCGAACCCGAGCCGGAACCGAAGCCGGAGCCGGAACCGGAACCGGAACCACAAGACGCGGCGACGCCACCCGGGCCGCAGCCCGTCCCGGCGGCGGGGCCACCCAGCGCCGGGCAACGGCGCGCCGCCGCCGTCCTGTTCGCCGTCGGCATTGTCCTGTTCAGCGGCAGCCTGCTCTGGCTTTTCGGCCTCGGACGGCGCAGCCAGTATGCGGCCCTCGACCGCCCCGCCCTGCCCGCCGCCGTGCTGCCGGACGGAAAGGCCGAGGGCGAACGGCGGCTGGCCGTGCGCTTTCCCGTCCCCGACCGGGCCATGATCGCCGTCTGGACCAACCCGGACGGAAGCGAGGGACGGGGACGGGTCGTCAACGCCTCCCTGCACGGCCTGCTTTTCGAGGCGACGGACTTCCACGCAGAGGGCATCGAGCGGCTCCTGTTCCCCGCCACCGGCGGTTCCCTCGACGTGGTGCGCAGCCGTTTCATCCGCCGCGAGCACGGGACCGCCGCCGTGGTTATTGAAGAATTCGCCAATAACATTAATAATTGGGTGCAGTGGGTGGGTCATTTGGACCGTTTGAAGGAGGAACCGTGATATGGGGCTGATGGCTGGAGTGCTTCTCGCCGTTGTTTTCGCCGCCGTCCTGATCGTCCTCGGACGTTCGGCCCGGGGCAGTGCGGACGAACACAAGGCCCTGACCGATCAGATCAACGCCCTGAAAAGCCGCAAGGCCACCCTGGATGCGGAACTGGCCCGGCAGTCGGCGAGCCTCCACGCCGCCGTCGAGACGGAACGGGACCAGTTGACCGCCCAGATGCGAGACCAGGTGGAGGCGGAACGGAACCGCCTGACGGCCGAAATGCAGGAACAGGTGGAGACGGAACGAACCCGCCTGACAACCGAGGCGCAAGAGCAGGCCGAAGCCGAACGGACGCGCCTGACCACCGACATGCAACAGCGGGTGGAGGCGGAACGCACAAGGCTCGAGGCGGAATTGGCGCCGCCCGCCCGGCAAGCCGAGCCGCAGCGGGAAACCGTCGAACCCGTTGAAGATGTCGTCCGACCCCCGGCCGAGGCCGCGCCCTCGCCCCCCTTGGCGGAAACCCTGCGCCCCTTCGCCGAGGAACTCGAGGCCCTGCAGGACCAAATCGACGACATGGCCGACCTGCAGGCGCCGTCCTCCAGGGCGGCCCTGAAAAACGGCTTGCAACGGGTCATCGGCAAGCTGAACAGGCGGGGTGCTTGATCACACCCCTCCTGTAATGATAATGGTTCTCATTTGCAACTTATTGATTTTTCTGACTTTTTTGGCACTCTCCCTTTGCCTGACGGGGCCTGCGTTGGTATAGTGCCAAGAACGCATGGCTGAGTGGCGTCACGACACCGCTTGACGGGGGGAACTCACCGGGGGGAACTCATTGGGCAGCCGTGCCAGAGACCATTGATATTTGGGAGTAATCAGATGCCTGCACAAGCAACCGCCGCGAAAGCCGCCGCGAAGGAAGTCGAAATGGAAATCGCCGGGAAGGCCGCCGCGAAAGGCGCTGCCGGGGCGAAGGGAGCCGCCGGAGCCAAGGGCGCGGCCGCCGCGAAGACGGTCGCCACGGGCAAGGCCGCGATGGCAAGCAAGGCCGCCGGGGCCGGGAAAAGCTGTGCCCTGTTCGGCATCAAGGGCGCGTCCATCGGCTCCTGGGGGCCGATCGTACTGGGCATCATCGGCGCCGCCATCGTCTACAAGATGATCAAGAACGGCGGTGGCGAGGACAATCAGAGCGAAACCGATCTGGAAATCAAGGAAGCTCTCGGCTAATCCACAACCACAAGCTCCGGGGGCAGAGCGACGTAAAGACAGGAAACGACACTATGGCGACAAATATGGTTCACACCGAAGGGGGAATGCGTTCGCGCGTGATGGCTGTCATGAGCTATCTCGGCATACTCTGCTTTGTTCCCCTGCTGCTCAACAGGGACGACGAATTCGTCTATTTCCACGCCCGTCAGGGACTGGTGATCTGGATGTGGGGCGTGATCGGCATCTTCTCTCTCTACCTGCCGGGTCTGGGCAAGTGGATGTTCTCCATGTCGCTGACGCTGGTGATGATCCTGTCGATCATCGGTGTCCTTTCCGCGGTCCTCAACCGGGCCTGGAAACTGCCCTTCGTCTTCGGCGTCTCGAAAATGATCTGATGCGGGCCGGGCGGTGGCTTCGGTGGCGCAGTCGCCGTTTGCAACCTCTCCCCGACCGCCTTATGATAACGTCCCCGTTTCCTCATCGGCGAGGGAGCGGGGAACGTGGTTTTGGGAACATTTGCTTAAGCCGTAGGGTCAGACAGTTTTACCGATGAAGCCCGCAAGCGAACACATGATCGAGGACCGGCACAGGAACACGCTGTATCTGCTGGCTTCCATCTGCACCATTTTCATGACCCTGGCGGTCGCCGTGCAGCCCCTGTTCCTTCGCAATATCATCGGCGTTTCCTTTGAATACGCGGGCGTCATCAACGCCAACATCCAGGTGGTGACCGAGGTCCTGGACCTGGGGCTGATTTTCTATCTCGGCTACCTGTCCGACCGCTTCGGACGCGTTCCCATCGCCACGTTCGGCTTCCTCGTCGCCGCGGCGGGCGCCCTGCTGGCCCCGTTCAGCATGACCCTCGGGGTTTCCATGGGCATCGGCGGCCTCGCCTTTTACTATCTGATGCGGATCATCATGTCGCTTGGCACCGGCGCCGTGTGGCCGCAGATCGGCACCCTGGCCGGTGATTTCACCAGCTTCAAGGACCGCCCGAAGCTGATCGCCAACACCGCCTTCATGATGGCCTTGGGCGCGACCCTGGTCTACGCGGTGCTGATGCAAATCCCCCAGCACGCGGGGATCACCTTGGTCATGCTGCTGACCGCCGCCGTCGCCCTGATCGGCGCCTGGCTGGCCCGCACCTGCCTGATCGACGTCGCCCCGAAGCTGAAGGAGGAAGGCATCCCCTGGCGCCGGGTGCGCAAGCTGGTGGCCCGCGAGGAACGCATCCGGCTCAGCTTCGCCGCCGCCTTCTTCGCCCGCTCGGACATGGTCTTCATCGGCCTGTTCCTGATGCTGTGGTACATCTATTTCGCCGATCTGATCGCCTTCGACCATGAGGAGGCCGCCGCCTACGCCGGCATCCTGATCGGCTATATCGGCCTGGTGATCCTGGTCTCCATCCCCGTCTGGCGGCGGGTCATCGAACGGGTCGGGCGAGTCGGCTCGCTGGCCTCGGGCATGGTGCTGTCGGGCCTCGGCTTCGCCTGCATGGGGCTGATCATCAATCCCTTCGAATGGTACATCGTCATCCCGCTGACCCTGGTCGCCATAGGCCAGGCCGGTTGCCTGATCGCCCCGCAAATCCTCGTCTTCGACCTGACGCCCCGGGAAATCCGCGGCTCCGTGCTGGGGGCCTACAACATGATCGGCGGCATCGGCATCATCTTTTTCGTCCAGGTCGGCGGCTTCCTGTTCGACGCCATCGGCCCCCATGCCCCCTTCGTCTTCATCGGCCTGGCCAATCTGCTGCTCACCGGTTACGCCCTGTGGGTGTTGCGCGGCGGCTTCCGCGAAGGCGTCCCGGTGCAGGACGAACTGGAGGAAATGGAAGAAATCGAGGAACTGGAGAACGCCTGAGCGTTCCTCCCCGCCGAGGCAACCTTAAATTAACCACATTTGGTATATAGCTACATAACGTGATAGTATTCACCGATTCGACAGCCGCACCGGCATGGAAACGGGGAGAACGGACGACGTGGCGAAACGCAGCAAAACCAGTGAAACCCGCGCCCAACGGGCGGCGGCGGCGGCGGATACCCCGTGGCTTTCCACCCCTGAACCGTCCAAGCCGCCCATCGACGACACCAGGAGAACGACCACCACCTCCGCCGCACCGGTAACCTCCAGCGGCCCGGCCGCCGTGGCGTCTCCATGGACCGATACCTTCGAATACGCCCCCTGGGTCGGCGGAAGCGTTTCCTCGGGCCCGACGCAGACCTCCGTCGCCGCCGCGGCGGCGACACGGGCCCGCATCCACGCCCAGCAGATCCGCGCCAACCTGGAACAGCCCGTCAGCTACCAGAACCCCTGGGAGGATTCCGCCGCCTCGCCCACCGGCCCCCTTTCGCGGCGTGACGCCATCCGCGCCCGCGCCGCCGCCAAGAAACGGGCCAGCATTCAGGCGGAGGCGGACACCCTCGCCGCTTCCTTCGACGAAGACGAATTCGACGAAGACGAGATCGCCGCCGGCGCCGACCATCCCGCCGCCGCGCCGAGAAAGAAAAAGACGAAGAAAAAGAAGGCCGCAAAAGCCGGGAAGCCGACCCCCTCTTCCGCCGTCTGGGCCCTCGGTCCGCAGGAAATCCCGGTGGAAAACCTGCCCATGGGCGTCGTCAACATCATCGGCGACGGCGTCGGCGCCGTGTTCGAAACGGGCAAATCCGCCGGCAGGAGCCTGAGTTCGGCGGTCAAGACCACTCTCGAAACCGCCCCCGCCGTGGCCTCCGCCGGAATGGTCGGCGTCGCCGGGGCGGGACTGGTGTTCGGCTACGCCAACGGCATCACCATGGCCTGGAAAATCGTCTAGGACGCCCGGGCCGACAACTCGAAACTATAAATAAAGGGAACCGAAGAAGACGATGACCCCGAATGAAGGCGACATTCTTTTGAACGAAGAGCAGGACCGGGACGGACCGGAGAGCATCCCGTCCGACGGCGAACCGTTGCTGCTGGGCTTCGATTTCGGCACGTCGTGGACGGCGGTGATGTCCAACCGGGGCCACAAGGAACTGATCCGCTCGGTGGTCGGTTATCCCCGCGACATGATCGGCGTCAAGCTGCTGGGCGCCCCCTACGTGGTCGGCCAGGAGGCCTTCGACAAGCGCTCCTTCGTCGATCTGCGCAATCCCCTCAAGGACGGGGTGATCCGCGAATACGTCGAGCGCGACCTGGAAGTCGCCCGCAACATGGTCAGTTATGTCATCGAATCCCTGTCGCCGGAGCCGGACGACGAGGTCTGCGTCATGGTCGGCGTCCCGGCGCGGGCGTCGAACACCAGCAAGGACCTGCTGTCGCAGGTGTTCGAAGAGGTTGTCGACGAGGTTCAGGTGATTTCCGAACCGTTTCTGGTCGCCTACGGCCAGGACACCCTGGTCAACAACCTGGTCATCGACATCGGCGCCGGGACGGTGGACCTGTGCGCCCTGAAGGGGGCCATGCCGGGGCAGAACTCCCAGGTCACGGTGAACCGGGCGGGCAATTTCGTCGATGAACAGCTCGAGGCGATGATCACGGAGGTCTACCCGGACGTTCAGATGAACACCCACGTGGCGCGCAAGATCAAGGAGGAGTCCGGCTACGTGGGCGAGCCTCCGGCGCAGATCACGGCGGACCTTCGGGCCAACGGCCGCCCGGTTTCCTATGACGTGACGGAGATGGTCGGGCGCGCCTGCGAGATGCTGATCCCGGGGATCATCGAGGGCATCGACAAGTTGATCCAGAGCTGCCCGCCGGAGGATCAGGCGGACATGCTGCGCAGCATCCTGCTCGCGGGCGGCGGTTCGCGCATCCATGGGCTGGACAAGTACATCGAGGACGCGCTGGTGGAATACTACGTGGACGTCAACGTCACCCTGGTCGACGACCCGGTGTTCGCGGTCGCCGCCGGGGCCCTGAAGCTGGCCATGGAACTGCCGCCGAAGTACTGGGAAAAACTCGGCAGCGTGACGGACTATTAAAGCGCCCGGGGGGCCTGAAGCCATGGACAAAATGCCTTATATTCTTGCCCTTGGCGTTGTCACCGTCCTGTTGCTGCTGCAAAACCTCGGCGTATTGCCCTTGCTGGGTGGAGACGGCGGCGTTGTCGATGGGCTCGCCCTCGCCCTTGCGGGCGCCGGCTTCCTGGCTGGACTCCTGACCGCAGGCAGGCTCTACCCCCCCCCCCCCCCCCCCCTGCCGGAGGACAATTTTACCCGCGACGATTGTGGCGGGTCCGTCCCCGAGGCAGCGGCGAATGAGGGTCCGGTAGACGACGAAGAGCATAAGCCAACCGCCGCCAAACCCTTGTTGCATGTCACCCCCGCCGTCTTCGAATCCCCGGCCGAACCCCGGCCGGAACCGCCGCAAACAGAGGTAAAGCCCATGAATCCCCAACCCGACATGCCCCTTCAACCGGTCAATGAGAACCATCCCAGTCCACCCCGACCGGGACGCGATATCCCGGTGGAGGACTTCGGCCAAGGCGTGGTCAACGCGCTGGACGCGGGGATTGAAGTCGGCGCGGGCCTGGTTCAGGACTTCGGCCAAGGCGTGGTCAACGCGCTGGACGCGGGGATTGAAGTCGGCGCGGGCCTGGTTCAGGACTTCGCCCTGGGTGCGGATAGCGTCGCCCGAACGGCGAAAGGCGGCGTCACCGCCTACTACGACCTGATTCAGAGAATCACTCGATAACCCGGAATTCGGTGCCCTTCAGGCCCCGCAACACGGCCCATTTCGGGTAGGCGTCGAGGGCGTGCATGTCCTGACGCACGGTGATGACGTCGGCCAGGGTCTCCAGCAATTTGGCGTCCTGGTGGCCTTCGTCGGCCAATCTGCGGACGTCCTGCAGGGGTTCGAACAGGGGGCTGCGGATACGGGCCTGCAACAGGTCGCGGATGCCTTCCAGCGCCCCCGTCCGCTCGGCGGCGGCGCGGGAATAGGCGAAGATATAGAACTGCGCCTTGAGCAGGTCCTCGCCCTTCAGGTCGGGAACGATTTTCTGCAGCCGCTCCAGTCCCTCCTGAATGTTTTCCCCCTTCAACAGGAACATGGCGTATTCGAGTTGCGGCCCTAGTGCGCCGTCGCTGGCTTCGATGGCCTGCTGATAGAAGATGCCGGCGAGATTTTCGTTGCCCCGGACCGACAGCAGGAAGCGGGCGTATTCGCCGAGAATCCGGGGGTTGTCCGGATCGCATTCCATGGCCCGCTTGAAATAGGTTTCCGCCCGGTCATGGTATTTGTTGGTCTGGGTCAGGAATTTTGCGTAATTGGCGAGGTTTTCCGCATTGTCGGGCTCAAGCCGCAGGGCGTTCTTGTAATATTCCTCCGCCCGTTCCGGATGTTTGCGCACATCGGACAGGAATACGGCGTAGTTTCCATGGGCCAGGGCGCTGTCCGGGTCGGCCTCGATGGCGTATTTGAACAGATCGTCCTCCCGTTCGTGGTCGTTGCGGATGGAGGTGCGGAACTGGGAATAGTTGCTGAGGATGGTAGGGTTTCCGGGGTCCGCCTCCAGGGCCCGCTGGAACAGGGCCTCGATCAGGTCGTGGTCCCGGCGCACGGAGGCGGAAAAGCGGGCATAGTTGCCGATGGCGATGGCGTCCTTGGGATCGATGCCCATCTTGCCGTCCTCGACGCCGGACAGGTCCAGGGTCTGCTTGATGTAATCCAGGAGCCGGGCCACGGTTTCGTTGATGTACTCCACATACTCCCGTTCCTCGCCGGCCTTGCCCGAACCGATGGAGCCTTTGAGAATGCTGTCGGCGAAACCGGCGATGGCGGACAGCGGCGTCGTCAGTTCGTTGCTCATGTTGGCCAGCAATTCCAGCTTGGTCCGGCTTGAGCGTTCGATCTTCTCGGTGTCGACCCGGGCGCGCTGTTCCGCCTGGCGGCTTTCGGCGATTTCTTTTTTGATCTTCCGGGTCTGCAGCTCCAGCCACTCGGTCTCTTCCTGGGCCTGAGCCAGGGCTTCCTCGGCTTCGCGGATTTCACTGAGGTCCCGGAACACCGCGTAGTAATGGTGCCCGCCGTCCAGTTCATAGGGCACGAACTGGATTTCCACCGGGAACACCATCCCGTCGCGGCGCGTCGCCGACAGCCCGACCCGTTTGTCGCGAAGGGCCAGATGGTCGATGTTCAGATACTGGTGAAAGCCGCCGTGGCGCACCGTCGTCCAGTCCGGCAGGGTAAGAAACTCCTCGATCCTGAGGCCTATGGCGTCGTCTGCATCGACCAGGAAACTGGCTTCCGCCGACGGGTTGATGCCCGTGATCAGGCCCTCGTCATTGAAGGAGATAACGTTGTTGGACATGGCCTGCAGCAGGCCGTCGGTCACCTTGCCCGCCTCGGCGGCCCTGGTCTTGTTGAGGCGGTCTTCCCCATGGCTGATCCGCGCCCCGATCAGTTCGGCGCAGATGGCGATGACCGGCCGCAGGGTCTCGGGATAGGTGGCGCGGTAGCCGCCCGGGCGGTTGGCCACGGCGATGACGCCGACGATTTCGTTGCCGCAGCGCAGCGGCATGCTGAGAGAACTGCTCAGGGCCGGATGACTGTCGGGAAAGCCCTCGACCCCCTCTTCCTCGTCGAGCCCGTTCCTGATCACCGGTTTGCCCTTAAGCGCGTCGCGTCCATAAGGCCGGGCCTGGGGCAGGCTGTCCCGGGTCAGGCTCGCCGGGTCCTTGCCGTCCGCCGCCTCTTTCAGCCGCCGTGCGCGCAGGAACGTGGCCTCGTCCTCGCCGCTTTTCAGGCCGGCGATAAAGCCGTAATCGCTTTCCGTCAGGCGGAGAATTTCGACAAGGAGGGAATCGTACAGCGCATCGGCGGAGGCCGTGGAGGCCGCCAGGTCCTGAATGGCACGAATGCCGTCCAGCGCCCTCTTCGATTCCGCCAAGTCCAGCCTGACCCCCGAGGTTCCCTTAATTTCCCGGTCGAAGGCCGCCTTTTGCTCCTCCAACTCGCGGCGCGCCTCGGTCAAATTCATTTGCTGGGTGTTGATGACCGCGCCCTGCCGCTTGATGATGTCTTCCGCCTCGGCGTCGGACCGGCGTATGACCAGAAACAGCAGCAGCCCCAACACTCCGAACAGGACGGCGGCCGCCATCCGCCCCCTGTCACCGAAACTGTCGAGAAAAACGTTCAGTCCGGAGCCGAAACCGGAAAAAGCCTCGCCGCCGAATGAGAATACGGCAAGGGCGACCAGCACGCAGGCGAACAGGGACGTCGCCATGGCGTACGTAAGATGATGAATGAACCTAAAAATATCACCCTCCGGCAACCAGGAAAGAAGGACGAATCCTTCGGTTCCAGAAAGGATAAACGCCGCTTTCTTATGAAACCGTAAACTTTATGGCCGTTCCATCCTGGGTGAAATGGCTTTCCAAAACCCCGTTCAGGGCTTTCAGAATCTTGTCGTCGAAGACGGTGGCGAGGATGTTGTCGTCGGCGAACTGGCCGATCAGGGAGAAGATCTCCTTGCTTTCGCGGATGATCTTGGAAATGTCGGCGGACACCTCCGGGGAGCCCTCGGCCATGGTCTGCAACAACACAACCCTTTCCTGACTGTTGGCCAGTTGGTGCTGCAGGACCGAAATAAAGACGTTGCGGTCGCCCATGGAATAGGCGCTGACCAGACCCTGGACGAAATCCTTGATTTCCTCGCGGGAGCGCTCCTCCTTTTCCATCAGCTTGACCAGCAGACGGGTGGTGGAGACGTTGATGTCGTTGAGAACAAAGGAGAGAAGGCCACCCAGGGCGGTCTGCTGGCGGATTTCGCTGAAATCGATCCGCCCTTGGCCACCGGCCTGGTTGTTGGCGACCTCCTCCAACTTGACGGACAGTCCCTGGATGCTGCGGCTCTGGGTTTCCACCAGCCCGGAAATCCGTTCCGGCAGGCCGCGGACAACCTGCATGTCGTCGATGCCGACAAGGCGGTTCTGCTTCACCGCCTCATTGACCTTCTCCACCGACTCCAGGCCCTGCTCCTGGGCCGCCTTCAGGCTACGGATGTCGTTGGGCATGGCCAGCAGGGCCGCCATGTCGCTATCGCTCAGGCCACCGGCGCCCTCTTTCAGTTGTTCAAGATTGGCGGCAATCTCGTCAATCCGGGTCCCCTGTATCTGCAATTCCTCCAACAGATAGGAGGAACGGGACTGCCCCGTCGATAAGGAGTACCAGACGGCGAACAGGAACACGGGCAGGATCATGCTCAGGAACAGCACGGCGATTTCAAGGGGCAGGAACGAGAACAAGTTGCCCCAGCCGACGGAAACGGTGATGTAAACAGCGCAGAGAACAAGCCAGACGCCGGAAGGCAGGGCGACGGCGCGCTTGAAACGGTTTTCGTAAAATAAGTCCGACATGTAATTACCCCTTAATGGCCCATAACAACGGCGCGATCCCTTTCCGGATTATACCCCGTCTGACATTTCGACGACACCCTCATCATGGTCTTGCCCGGCCTATAATACCCACTGGAAGCCCCCTTTCTTCCGCTTGACCGGCACCTTGACGATAATGTCATGACATTTGATGCACCGCCCGGCGGGGGGATGGGGCATCACCGAATCCGGATGCAGGGGCGGACCCAGTTTTTTGATCTTCGACAGATTCTCCACCACGGCGCCGACGGGCGTTTTCGGCTGCAAACCCGGCCCCGGGCCGCCGACGTACAGATGGCATTGCTGGCAGGGCCCGACAAACGGATGCGGCATCAGGTCCTTGGGGCTGATGCGGGGCACGTGGCGGATGGTCATCAGATTGTATTTCTTTTCCGGCATCAGGGTGCCGCCGACGGTTCCGACGATGTCCGGCGTCGCCGGGGCCGGGTGCTTGCCGTAGAACATGCCGGTGACCGCGCGGACGAAGGGCCGGGCCGGTTTGTTCCCCATGCCGCCGGAATAGACCTCCCAGGCCAGCCCCCCCAGCAGGGCCACGGCCAGAACACCGGCCATGGCCCGGCCGGTGAGGATGGCTCGGTAGCGGTTGAATAAAGACATGCGACCCTTCCCCGGCGATCAGCGCAACCGGTTCGACCAAAGGGCAAATCCCTCATCGTTGCGCAAATCACACGTCCTGCCGCCGGCGATGGTGATGTTCTTGGCGTACAGTTCGGAATCCGGGGTGACCTTGCCGAAGGTGAAGGCCACGCCCTTGACCCGATCGTTCTTGGCGATGGTGCAGCCCAGATGCATCAGATACCAGTCAGGGGCGACGGAAACCTCCCGCGCCGGGCCCTTGCCGTCGTCGACCCAGACCCGCAACTGCCCCCAGCCGCTGTTGTTGCCAAGGTGGATCAGCCGAATCACCTTGCCGTCGAAACGGGTGGTCTTGGCCCGGGTGAAGGGGACCATGCCGGTCATCGACGTGGTGTTCTGCCGTCCCGCCTGCTGTTGCTGGGGGGATTGCGCCAACGGCGCGGGAACCGGGCCTTCCTGCCCGGCGCCCATGACCACCGCCGTTCCCCGGTCGATGAACTCGCCGGTCATCTTGACGCTGCTGTCCAGGGTTTTTTCGGGCAGCAGGGCGGCGACCAGAACCATGACGGCAAAGGCCAGGCCCGCGGCGATGATCCAGTTTTCCGCCTTCATGTCCTATCCCGTTCCGGTGCCGCGTTTAGGCGGCCGCATTGTTGCCGAGCCACTTTTGCAGGGACAACACCTTGAATTTTTTCTTCGACTTCCTGACTTCCTCGATGGGAACCGCGGTGACCTGGATGTCCTTGACGTGTTCGACCTCGTCATTGATCCTGGCCTTGACCGCATCGACGATCAAATCACATTCGAAGACCTTTAAATTGCCGCTGACGCAGATGCAGATGTCCAGGAAGACGTCTTCGCCGACGTTTCGCCCGCGCAGGTACTGCACTTCCTCCACCTGCGGAATCTCCCGGGTGATGGCGTAGACGTCGGCCAGGACATCGACCTCGACCGAGGAATCCATCAGACCGTTCATGGCGTCCACGTTCAACTCGATGCCGATGCGGGCGACCAGGATGGCGACGACGAAGGCGGCCAGCACGTCGGCGATGGGGAATCCCATGACGGCGATGACGATGCCGATCAGCACGCCGACGGACGACAGGGCGTCGGAGCGGTTGTCCCAGGCATTGGCGATGATGGCCGGGCTGTTGTTCTCCTTGCCGACGCAGCTTTGATAGCGGTACATCAGCTCGTTGGTGGCGACCGAAACGGCCGCCCCGAGAACGGCGACAACGCTGGGTTCGCTAATATCGCCGGTGACGATCTTGACCACCGATTCATACATCAGATAGAGGGCGCCGAAGATCAGGATCAGGCCGACCACGGACGAGGAAATGAACTGAACATTACCGAAACCGAAGGGGTATTCCTCGTTGGAGCCCTTCTTCGACACCTTGACGCTGACCATGGTGACGATACTGGCGACCACGTCGGCCCCGGAGTGGATGGAGTCGGCGATCAGGGCGGCGCTGCCCGTCATCAGCCCCAGCAGGCCCTTGTAGGTGGTCTGGGCGATGTTGACGATCACCGCCCACCACACAACCTCGTCACGGCATATCTTGCAATATTCTGATTTCATTTGTTTATATACTCAATGATGCTTTGCCCCATGATACGGTAGTTCTTCCGCACCATCTTCCCCCGAATTTCGTTTTTCTTCACCAGATCGACCACCGCCCGCCGGCCGATGCCGAGAAACCGCGCCGCCTCGGCGGTGGAATAGATCCGCGACGGATTGATCTCCCGGGTTCGCTGCTCGATCAAATGCAATAGCGCCGTTCCAACCGACAGCAAGGTTCCCGCCCTGACGATTGTTAACCAGATCAATGTTGCACCTCCTCGAACGGCATCAGGATTTCATATTTCTCGTTGGTGATCAGCGGCGCCGTCTTGCCGGGAGATTCCGTGGTGAAATATTCCATGCGTTTGAAATCCGTCCACTGGGCCAGAAGCTTCCAGGGGAATTTCGAAATCGACATATTATACATGCGAAGGGCATCGTTGTAATCCATGCGCCGCTGCACGATGACGTCCTCCATGTTGACCAGCGAGGACATCATGTGCTCATAGGTCTTGGATGACTGGATGTTCGGATACTGCTCGACCACGGCCAGCAAGCGTCCCAGGGACGCCGCATCGCCGAGCGCGCCGTCCCCGGTAATGGATTTCAACGCCGCGCTCCAGTCGCCGCCGCTGCTGGAGAGGGCCTGTTCCGCCTTCGCCAGCAAATCCTTGTCGATCCCCTTCGGCAGTTCCTGTCCCTTGACGATCTCGGTGCGCATGCGGGCCGCATAGGCGAAAATGCTGTGCTCCAGGGAGGCGTGGTTGAGGGTCAGGTTGATCATGTTGGTGAACAGGTTGGAGCGCCGCTGCAGGGCCGATTCCAGATTGCCTTCTTTCGCCATGACATCCTCGCGCAGCAGGATGAAGGCGTTGAACTTGAAGAACAGGGTGCCCGTGAACAGCAGGATGCTGAGCAGGGACAGGGTCGCCAGGACCTTGACCCCGCGCATGGCCGGAATGCGGAACTGCGGATTGACGTCCTCGCGGTACAACTGGCCGAGCAGGGCCTCCGTCCGCTGCAGGCGTTGCTTATCCGAAAGATCGATGCTTTCAGCCTTACTGAACAAACCAGCCATGCTTCACTCTACTCCGTTTCCTCTCGACAAGGGAGCCCGGGCCCGGGCTCAGCCCTCGACCAGTTCGTTGGCCCGCTTGAAATAAGCCAGGGCGGATTCGTTGTCGCCCTTCTGTTCGAAGGAAAACCCGATGGATCTGAGAGCCTTGACGTCGTCGGGCTTCAGTTCCAGGGCCTCCAGGAACGATTCAATGGCCTTGTCGTGTTCCCCTATATTATCCAATGCGGTGCCGAGCCGGTAGCGTAAATGGTATTTCTCCGGATTGGCCTTGACCGCCTTTCTGAGCAACGGCACCGCCTTCTTGTATTCCTCCATCTGCACGTAGGTAAGGCCGAGAATGGTCGCCACCTTGACGTCGTCCTTGTCGGCGCCATAGGCCTTTTCCAACAGCTCCACCCCTGCTTCCCGGGAGTCGGTCTTGATGTAGGACATGGCCAGGTGCAGCATCACGTCCATATCGTCCGGGTGTTCGGCGAAAATCCCCTCGAGAATGGGAACGGCGCGCTCGTATTTGCCGTTCTTGGCATAGGTGATACCCTTGTTGCGGAAGAAGTTCTCCTTGACCTCGTCGTCGATGGTCAGCAGGGACTGGAATCCGGAAACCAGGTTGTTGGTCAACCTTTTGACAATGACCGAGCCGTGTTGAGCATACATCTCAACATTGCTGATCAGGTTTTCCTTTTCGAAAGACATTAAGCCTTACTCCTTATCGAATTAGCGTATTATCAGGTGGCAGGCTTCGCAAGGGCCCCTGTCGCGGTGCGGGGAAATCCCCTTGACGACGGTGGCGTGCGAAAGCGCGGGCGGCGGCAGCGTGATCATGTCCGGGTCCGGCGTCAACTCGAAACCGACGCCGACCGTGTGGCAATTGGTGCAGGGACCGCGATAGGGATGCGGGCGGCCGTCGCCGGGGACGATCATCGGCGCCGCCTCCACCTGCGCGAAGCCCAGATCCGGGTCCCCGGGCAGCACCAGCATGACGCGCTTCATGGCGAAACGGCCGTCCGGGGACGGGTCGCCCTTGCGCAGCACGGTCAGTGTCGCCTTGCGTTGGCTGCGCACACTGCGCGAGGCCTGCTGGTATTCCTCCAGGGTGGTCACCCGGATGCCCGCCACATGGGTGATGATGTCGCCGGCGAGAAAGCCCGCGCCGGCGGAATTCAGGGTCACCTCGTCGATGATGATGCCCAGCAGGCCCTTCGGATAGCGCAGCTTCTGGCGCAACTCCGGGGTCAGCTTGGCCACGTCCATGCCCTGCCAGTGGGCCTCGGAAAGCTGGATGTCCCGGGGCAGGAAGTTGGGCGGCGAGGTGCGCTTCTTCTTCACGGCGGGCTCCGGGGCCGTATCGGGGCCGGGGGCCGGGGGCTGGGCCACGTTCAGCATGGCCGGGGCCACCGCCGCCGGGCCGGGAGACGGCGCGGCGGCGGGCATCGGCTGCTCGGGCGCCGGTGTTTGCGGCGCCGGTGTTTGCTTGGGCGGGCCGGCGAAACCCTGGGCCGCCCGGAACAGGGCCTGGGACGGGGTCTGCATGGTTTTCGGCATGGCGTTGGCCACAGCCGGCGGATTGGCGAAGCTGGCCAGCCCCGCATCGCCGGGTTTGATGGAGAACTCGTTGTTGAAAAAACGGGCGACGACCACCATCCCGGCGATGGCGATTCCCAAAGCGATGAAAAACTTGACATTCATACGACTTCGTTCCCGTTCCGGCCGTTAGCTCAAAAACAGCATTTTCACGGCAACCGCCGCCATGATGACCGTGTAGAACCAGCGCAGGGCGACGACGGGCAACTGCTTCATCAGCCGCGCCCCGACGATGCCGCCGATGAAGGCGCCCGGGGTCATGATGAGGGCGATGGTCAGCGGAGTCTGCCATTCGATCAAACCGGCCGGAACGCCGTGGACGAAAGCCACCACCGCGCCCGCAAGCGAGGCCCAGAAGACCACCACGGAGCTGTTGGCGATGGCGTTCTGCAGCGAGACACCGGCCAGGAACCGTTGCAGGGGCACGGCGACGACGCCGCCGCTGATGCCGAGAAGGCCGCTGATCAGGCCGGCGGGAAGCCCCAGCAGGACCTGCTCCGGCTTCATCGCCTCGGCGGCTTTCTTCTTTCCGCCCGCGCCCTCTTCATCGGCGAGAATCTCGTCGATCTCGTCGTCCTGGTGAACCACCGCCGGGCCCTTGCCCTCCTCGTCGGTGCGCACCAGAACCTCTTCCTGGTCGCCGTTGATGATTTCATGCACGCCCTTGGCGGTCATCAGGGCCGCGAACAGGCCGAGCAGCACGACCACCGACCTGTCGCCGATGGAATTACCGATGAAATAGCCGCCGACGACGCCGATCGCCGCCCATGGGGCGACGGAACGGACCATGTCCCACATGATCAGGCCGTGCTGGTGATTGCGCCGCGCCGAAGCGCCGAAAATAAAGACGTTGGTCAGATAGGCCACCGGACGGATCAAATGCATGCCGTAGCCGAAGAAGATCATCAGTCCGGCCACGTGCAGGATGCCGCCGCCCATGGTCATCATGCCGCTGATGACGCCGACGGCGATGCCCAACATGGCCAGGCCGACGATGTCGCCGATGACGAACCCGGCGATGCGGGTGCGACCGATATGATCGTGATCGACCAGCCCCGGGCTGGCCGCGGCAAGATTGCCCGGAACCGCCGTTTGCGCCATGGGGTTGTTGGGCGCGGCCACGTTCATGCCGAGGGCGGGGCCGTCCTGCATCACCTGAGCGCGGGCCTTGGCCCACCAGGTCGCCGACGATCCGGGCATGGGCATGCCGCCCTGGGTCGGTCCCTTCGGCATGCCCGCGTTGACGCCCTGCGCCCCCTGCGCCGCCTGCGGTTTCTTGCCGGGCTTCCTGAAGGTGACCACGTCGCCGAAGTCGGCGGCGATGACATGGGCCGGCACGGCGTAGCCCTCGATCTTGCCGCCGGCGCCGATGACCGACATGTTGATGCCGACCAGCTCGCCCAACGGGCTGACGATGGGGCCGCCGTTCTGCTCCCAGGAATACACCGCGTCGGTGCCGAGCAGATGGGACAGTTGCATGGCGCCCACGGCCAGGGTCGAGTTCATGTGCAGGACCTGGCCTTCCTTGGTGATCAGCTTGCCGCCCTGGCCGAAGCCGATGCCCATGATTTTCTTGCCCACCTGCAGGCTGTTGGTGTCGGCCAGGGGGAAGAACAGGAAGCGGTCGGGGGTCAGCACCTTGAGCAGGGCCAGGTTGTGGCTGGGCAGGGATTTGACGATTTCCGCCCGGTACTGCTTGACGCCGCTCGGCGTGCGCACGTGGGCGGAGATTTCCGGCACCCCTTCCAGGGGGTGCAGGGCGGTGACCACGTGCCCGTTGGGGCTGACGATGGCGCCCGAGGCCACCGGCGGCGTGTTCGCCCCCTTGGCGCCGATGCCGACGACGCCGGGGGCCACCGCATCGGCGACGACCAGGAAGTTGCTGCCGCCCATGTCCCGGAACAGGAATTCGGAAGCGGACAGGTCATAGGCGTCTTCGTAGAAATCGGATTCCTCGAAGGTGGCGACGATATGGACCCCCCAGGCAAAGGTCAGCAGGACCAGCAAGGCCAGGGCCAATGACGGAATTTGCCACGGTTTTTCGCAGAACATGATGGTGTTCGGCGGCAGTTTCCTTTTGCTGTTGGGCTTTTCTATTTCTTCCATATTCCGACGTCCCTACGAAGCCACGGCAATGATGTACAAGCTGGAAAGGATGAGGAAAATCCCCATCATGGGCAGTCCCCAGGCGAGGTAGCCCTTGAAGTCGAGGGCGCCACCGGCGGGAATCAACTCCTGGATTCCCGGGTGCGCTTCGATAAACCGGTCGAGATGGCTGGCCGCAAGCGGGCCCGCGGTGGCCCCCGTCAACGCCGCCGAGGAACCGGCAAGGACGCCCAGCGACAGCGCCCACCAGACGGTCGGATCGGCGATGGCGGCGTCCATGCCGGTGGCCACCGGCACGAAAAAGGCGGTGCTCGCCCCGGCGTTGAGAAAAATCGTCAGGAATGCGGCGATCCACATCATCGCCAGCATCATCGGCACTTCACTACCGTTGCCGACGGCTTCGATCAGCCAGGCCACCCCGTCCAGGGCTCCGGCCGCGACCAGGCCGCCGACCATGATGAACAGGCAGGCGAAGAAGACGATGTCCTGCCCGCCACAGGCGGTGAACCAGTTCTGCTCGCCGTCGGCCCCGGCGAGGATCATCACCACGATCCCGGCGACGATGGCGATCCAGCCCGGGCGCAGGCCGATGGCTTCCGACAGCAAAAAGCCGACCAGGGCGGCGCCCAGGACCAGCAGGCCGATATTCATCAAATGCCGGTCGATGTCCGGTTCCGGCAGGCGCTCGTAGCCGCCGCCGGACCCCCCGGCCATGCGCCCGCGCCGCCACTGGAAAAAGCCCAACATGGCGGCGAGAAGGACCAGGCAGGGCACCATCATGCCGCTGATGAAGTCGGCGAAATGCAGGTTGCCCGCCGAGGAAATGATCATGTTCGGGAAATCGCCGACCATGGTCGAGGCGCCGCCCAGGTTTGAGGCGATGATCTCGGCGATCAGCAACGGCACCGGGTTGATCCGCATTTGCCGGCAGACGGTCAGGGTCACCGGCACGATGACGACCATGGCCGCCAGATTGTTGACCACCAGCGAGAAACCGTAGGTCACCAGCACAAACGTCAACAGCACCCACCAGT
Organism: uncultured Thalassospiraceae bacterium; assembly: GCA_964344645.1. GTDB lineage: Bacteria > Pseudomonadota > Alphaproteobacteria > Rhodospirillales > JABHCV01 > JACNJU01. The sequence continues at coordinate 1,908 of CAYFOJ010000028.1, read as the reverse complement.
CATTGCCGGAAGCATGATTGGCGGTGCGCACGGCGATCAGGGAGAACAGCCCGGAACGGGCGAGAATGGCGGATATGGCCGACATGCCGAAGATCAGGGTCAGGGTCTCGAAGTAGATGGACTCGATGGCCATTTGCACGGAAAAAAAACCGGACACCGCGCCGCTCAGCACAATCGCCCCGGCGCCGAGCATCACGGCGATGCGCCGGTCCACGGTGCCCAGATAGATCACCGTGAAGACGGTTGCGAAAATGGCTATGGTCACGCCGACTTCCACTCGGTCATTCCTTTACTTGCGACGCGTCCGCGTCTTTTGCCGTCAAGGCCCGGGGCATCAGCCCAGGGCCGGTTCTTCCAGTTGTTCCAATCCGTCGGGTGGTCCCCCGGGTGCCTCCGATACGTTCGAGCGGACCTGGATCGAGCCGATCCTCAAGATGTTGTCGATGATCGATTCCTTGACCTCGCTACACACCGCATGGGCGTCGGCGACCCGCATGTCCGGGTTCACGCCGACGGCGATTTCCACATAGATGTTCTGGCCGACGTGGCGGGTCCTGAGGAATTTCACCTCCTCGACCCCGTCGACCGCTTCCGCCAGTTCGATCATGTGTTCGCGGGTCTCGGTGCCGATGCTGCGGTCCATCAGGCCCTTGGTGGAATCCCAGAACACCTGCCCGCCCAGGTACATCAGGTGGATGGTTTCGAAGACCGCCACCATGGTGTCGATCCAGGGCATGTTCAGGTAATGGGCGCCGATGATGCCGACGGCGACGGCCCCGGAGGACGCGGCGTCGCCGTGATGATGCTTGGCCAGGGTGCGGACCAGGGGGCTGTTGGTTTCAATGGCGACGCAGCGGGAATAGAAGTACATCACCACGTTGACCATGACCGCGATCAGGGCCGCCCACAGGGCGATCAGGTGCGGCGCCTTGTGCGGGGCCTCGCCGAACAGGCTGGTCACGGCGTGAACCAGCAGGTAGCCGGACAGGATGATGAAAATCACGCTGACCACCAGGGTCAGAATGAATTCGATCTTGCCGTGGCCGTAGGGGTGTTCCCGATCCAGGGTCTTTTCCGAAACCGTCATGCCGACGATGGCCATCAGCGAGCCGACGACATCCTTCGCCGAATACATGGCGTCGGCCACCATTGCCTGCGACCCGGAGATCAGGCCGACGAAGGCCTTCATCACCATCAGCACCGAATTGGTCACCAACCCGATCCAGCCAATGGTGCGCGAACATTTAATGCACTTTTCGTATCTCATTCACTCAAGTCCCGAAAATCGCCTGCTTTTGCCAATAGTCCGTCTCGCCTTCCGGCCGCCTACTTCGAATTACCGGCTTTCCAATCCAGATAAAACTTGTAACCCCATGCCCCGCATATGGCGCCCGCAATAAAGGTCATCATTTCATTCTCCTTCTCCGTCCGGGCCTACAGATCGCGCCGGGGCTCGATAAAAGTGCTCTCGTTATTCTTCCGCCCCCACAAGGCCTTCCTGATCACGGTCAGAATGGCGAAGACGAAACCGAAAAAGAACGACATCCCGATGATGACGATCAACGGCAACTGGATCGGGCTGCCGGCCACGAGATAAACGGTCACCACGTCCAAATTCTGCGACGCGAAGATGATCATCAAACCGACGACCACCAAATAAACAATCAGTTTCAGCACGCCCACGTCCTTAATAGTCCGTCACGCTGCCGAGCTTTTCCCAGTACTTCGGCGGCAGTTCCATGGCCAGCTTCAGGGCCCCGGCGGAAACCGCGAACACCGGGTCGTCGACCAGGGTCACCTTGACGTCCACGTAATATTCCACCAGCGCGTCCTCGATGTACTTGTCCAGCCCGTGGATGCGCGAACCGCCGCCCGCGAGCAGGATGCTGCGCAGCATGTCCGCCTGAT
>CAYFOJ010000027.1:0-39951 GCA_964344645.1 uncultured Thalassospiraceae bacterium | reverse complement strand
TAAAAGTTAGTATTTCTTACGTTTGGATATTTGGAGACTGTGTGTCTCAAAGTTAGATTTGTCCTATTTAAAATTCGTTCAGGCTTTATCTAAACAAATGATTTACTTGGAAGGCTCAACTCATATTTCCAATAAGGTGGTCATAATCGGCATGTGAGCCAATCCAGAACCAAATGATGGCGTCTGCGTTTTGTATGCCGAGTGCCCTCCAGTTCAAGCCAATGCGGACGGAATAAACAGGGTTATTTGTTCCTCGAATCCGTTTGAACGCGAGGCTTGGGTGGAAATGATTTTGGTCCCACAAGGAATAAGCCGCATCGGTTTGTCTGCGCACCTTCGTTGGCAACGCATGATAACACTTCCAAAACTCGCTTGTAGCGCGAGAATTCATGAAGAAGGCGGGAATTTAGCCGGTGTTGTTTTGCCGTGACGATCCGCTTCAAGAGCCTGTTCGGCAAGTTTATCAAGCTCGGAAATGGTCGCGCTAAAACGTTGTTTCCATGCCCGTTCATCATGGATTTCATCAAGCATGACTTGAGCCACGAACTCCTGCTCTTTGGCGGGTAGCTTTCGCGTTTCTTCAATGGCTTTGTCTAATAGTGTCGGCATTATTCCAATATACTCCTTTGTATGGTGCAGGTAAATATCCAGCATTCCTCTCCATACTCATGCAAAATCAAAAGTTTTTCAGCTCCCTTGCTCATTACCTGTGTCCATTTGTTCACTAGTCGGTTTAAGATCGATTCGCAGCATGAATCGGGGAGAGGACATGTCCGACAAGCCGAGCAGCAAGATTTATCTGGATGAAGGCGAGACGTTTTCGTCGGCCCAATCTTTCGGCGAACGGGTGGTTACGCCGGTCCGCTATTCCACCGATCCCCGCGATGTGGGCTGGGTGCGGGAAAACGTCCCCTGTCAGACCGCCTGCCCGGCGGGCACCAACATTCCCGCCTATATCCGCATGATCACCGAGCAGCGGTTCAGCCGTTCTTACGAACTGAACCGCATGGCTAACGTCCTGCCGGGTAGCCTGGGGCGCATCTGTTCCAGGCCCTGCGAGGACGCCTGTCGGCACGGCTGGCCGGGCAACGGCGATCCCGTGGGGATTTGCCATTTGAAACGGGTCGCCGCCGATTTCAAATCGTCGGGCCACCGCATCAACGAGAGCCTGTTCACCCCGACCCATAAACGCATCGCCATCGTCGGCTCCGGCCCGGCGGGCATCGCCGCCGCCCATGACCTGTCCACCCTGGGCCACGATATCCTCATCTTCGAGCGCGAACGCAAGGCCGGGGGCATGCTCTCTTACGGCATTCCCGAATTCCGCCTGCCCCGGGACGAACTGGATATCGAGCTGCGCAACGCGCTTCGCCTCGGCGTCGAGATTCAGACCGGCGTCGGCGTCGGCAACGGCGAGCATGACGTGTCCCTGAAATGGCTGCGCCAGCACCACGACGCGGTGTTGCTGGCGACGGGCTGCATGGCGGCCATTCCCCTGCCCCTGGATACCGTGAAGACGGGCGGCGAGGACCCGGTGCTGACGACGCCGAACGTGGAATACGGCCTCGACTTCCTGATGGACCTGCACCGGGGAGTCGAGAAGACCGTCGGCAAGCGGGTGTTCGTCGTCGGCGCCGGTTTCACCGCCCTCGACTGCGCCCGCGTCGCCCGCCGTCTCGGCGCGGAGGAGGTCACCATCCACCTGCGCACCACCGAGGAATACATCCCCGTCACCCACGAGGAGATTTTCGAGGCCAAGCGCGAAGGGGTGGAAATGCACGGCCTGAGGACCCCGGTCGGCCTGATCACCGGTCCCGACGGCAATCTTCGCGGCGTGCGTTTCATTCAGAACCGTCTCGGCGGCTGGCGCAGCAACGGCCGCCGCCTGGCCATTCCCATCGAGGGGTCCCAGTTCGAGCTGCCCTGCGACACCCTGCTCGTCGCCATCGGCCAGCAGACCGTCAACGATTACATCGACGTCGAGGTGGAACTGGACAAATGGGGCAACGTCAAGATCGATGACGGCGGCATGACCTCCGCCGACGGCCTGTTCGCCGCCGGGGACTTTGTTCGCGGCGCCTCCACGGTGGTCGAGGCGGTCGGCCACGGCCGGGAAATCGCCCTGAAAATGGACGCCTGGCTGATGGGCTATGAACGGCGCAAGGAGGTGGTGAAGATCGAAAAGATCGAAGGCCCCTTGCGCGAAAGGGCCTACGATTTCATCCCCCGCCAGGAAATGCCCACATCCAAACTGCAGGGCCGCTGCGACGATCTGACCACGGAAGTCGAGGAGGGCATGGAACTGGAGATGGCCTTCGAAGAGGCCAAGCGGTGTTACCTCTGCTATCACCGCTACGCCATCGATGTGGACAACTGCATCTATTGCCGGGCCTGCATCGAGGTGGCGCCCCGCGATTGCATCAAGCTGGTCGAGGGCGTCGACATCAAGACCGACGGAACCTACGGCGCCCTGCAGGAGGCGCGGGAATGGGACAAGGTCGGCGCCATCTGGATCGACAACAACGAATGTATCCGGTGTGGGGCCTGCTTCATGGTGTGTCCGACCCAGTGCATTTCCATCAGCAAGAACGAGATCTTCTATCAGGACGTGGCCGGAGAGGGTGACGGCGGCAACGGGACCAAGAGGAAACGGAAGTCATGAGAGCGCCGACCCATTACGTGATTATCGGTTCCGGCGGCGCCGGCAGCGAGGCCGCGCTCACCCTGCGCCAGCGCGACGCGTCTTGCCGCATCACCCAGATTACCGGTTCGAAACTTCCCTTTATCAGCCGTTACGAGCTGCCCCGGGTGTTTGACGGCGTCGATGATTGGCGGCACCTGCTGGCTCATCCGCCGCGCTTCTACGACGACAACGCCATCACCGTGCGCCGCAATAGCTGGGTCGATCATGTGGACGCCAAGAACAACAAGGTCCTGCTGCGCCACAAGGAGGAAATCTCCTACGACAAGCTGCTGGTGGCCAGCGGCGGCGGTGGCTACGTGCCGGAAGGCCTGCGGGAATTCCGCCCCCTGATGAACGGTTTCGGAACCTTCGAGGACGCCGTCAGGATGCGCCGGGCCCTGCCGAAGAAAGGCCACGTCATCATGCTCGGCGGGGACATGACGGGCCTCGACCTGGCCCGCACCCTGGTTGCCGTCGGCCACAAAGTCACGGTCATCGCCGGTGAGCAGCTTTTCTGGCCCCATGAGGTGGAGGAGGACGCGCGCGACGGCTTCGTCGATGTTCTCGAGGACATGGGGATCGCCGTCGTTCGCGGCAGGAAGGTCATGGGGGTGAAGGAAGGCGGCAAGGGGAAAGGCAAGCGCCGGGTCCTGTTCGAGGGCGGCGGCGGCATCGACGGCGACGCGGTGATGCCCTTCTGCGGCCTGATGCCGGCGCTGAATTTCATGATCGGCGCCAACGTGGATATCGAGCGGGGCCTGCTGGTCAATCCGGAGTTGAAGACCACCAGCGAGAACATCTGGGCGGCGGGAGACGTCTGCCAGATCTGGTCGCCGGAAGAGAACTCCTACCTGTTCTACTACGGCTGGCACCATATCAAGGAGATGGGACGCATCGCCGCCATCAACATGTCCGGCGGCGGCGAGACCATCAGCACCTATCAGGACGACCGTCTTTATATCAATAAGGAGGGCGAGATCGATTCGCCCTACTGGATGTACAGGTAACCGGGACGATGGCGAAAAACGGAAAAAACGCGACCGATATCCAGATCGCCTTCTGCGGCTCCGCCGGCGACGGCACCATCGCCGCCGGGGACATCCTCAAACGCGCCATGGCCAAGGCCGGTTACAAGGTTATCGCCTTCGATGTCTATCCGCCGGAAATCCGCGGTTTCGGCAAGTGTATCTCGCGCATCCGGGTGACCTCCGAGCAGGTCTATTCCCTGAAGCCTCTGTCCGACGTGCTGCTGTCGCTGGACGATTCCCATGCCATCCCCCATGTCGGCGAGGTCAGGGACTTCGGCGCCGTCGTCTACGAGGACACGCCGGTTTCCATGGTTCCGGAAGGCGGCCACATTTCCGGCCATCTGTCGTCGTCCCATCTGCCCTACGGGGTCTCGTTCCGGGAGTTGTCGGAGCGGGTGACTGGTTCGGCCCGCTCGCGCAACATCGCCGCGGTCGGCTATCTGGCCGGTCTTTACGGCATGCCGAAGGACGTCTTCCACGCCATCATCGCCGACAAGTTCGCCACCAAGCCGGCGAAACTGACGGAGATCAACGTCGCCGCCTTCGACGCCGCTTACCAAGTCGGCGAGGAGACGTTCCGACTGGACGAGGGGCGGCTCAACCCGCCCCCCGGCAAGTCGAAGGGCGGCGATCTGGTGATGATGAGCGGCAACGGCGCCATCGCCAAGGGCTGCATGGATGCGGGGCTCGACGCCTTTTTCGGCTATCCGATCACCCCGGCGACGACGATCATGGAACGCCTGGCCCGGGACCTGCCCGCCGCCGGCAAGCGAATGCTGCAGACGGAAGACGAGATTTCCGCCATTTCGGCGGCCATCGGCGCCGGCTACGCCGGGGCCCGTGCGGCGACGGCCACGTCCGGCCCAGGTTTCGCCCTGATGGCGGAAATGATGGGGCTCGGCACCATGGCCGAGGTTCCGGTGGTGATTTTCGTCTCCCAGCGCGGCGGCCCGAGCACCGGCATGCCGACCAAGACGGAACAGTCGGACCTCAACATCGCCGTTTTCGGCGCCGCCGGCGACGGCCAGCGGGTCGTCCTGGCGCCGACCAACGTGGAAGGCTGCTACAAGTGCGCGGGCAAGGCCTTCGAAATCGCCGAACGCTATCAGACTCCGGTGGTGGTGCTGCTGGACCTGTACCTTTCCAACCGCTACGAGGCGGTGGCGCTTCCGACCAAGAACCCGTTCAAGGCCGATTGCTCGAAGCCCGTCGGCAAATTGAAAAAAGGACAGCCCTACCACCGTTTCGCCCTGACCAGGGACTTCATCAGCCCCAGGGCCATTCCCGGCGACAAGGGGCTGCGCCACACGGTGACCGGACTGGAGCACGACGAGAACGGCCGTCCCAACGACGCCGCCCACGCCAGGATGAGCGAGAAGCGCCACCGCAAGCTGGAAACGGCGGTGCGTTATCCGGCCATCACCATGTCCAAGCGCTTCGGCGACAAGGGCAAGGTGGACGTCGCCGTCATCGGCTGGGGCTCGACCTTCGGGGAAATCCTGGAAGCCATGCTGATGGCCCGCGAGGAAGGTATTCGCTGCGCCGCCATGAAGGTGGTGATGCTGTCGCCGCTGCCGCTGGAGCCCATCAATGCCCTGCTCGACGACAGCCGCGAGGTCCTGGTGCCGGAACTGAATTACGAGGGCCAGTTCGCCAACATGCTGACCGGGGCGACGGGACGGGCGGTGACGCGGCTCAACCGGGTGCCCGGAACGCCCATGCATGTTGAGGACATCCTCGACGAAATCCGCCGTCTGGCCGGCGGGAAAAAAGGCCGCAAGCCCATGGCCGCCGAGTAAGGACTGAGACGATGAACATCTTGAAGCCGGTCTATCTGGAAGAAAAACTGGAAGAGGTTCAGGATAGCGGCCGCCTCGATTACCGCTCCAAATCCCTGCCGACCTGGTGTCCCGGCTGCGGTTATTTTTCCATTGTCGAGGGGATGACGGCGGCGCTCAACAAGCTGTCCATCAATCCGGACGAGACGGTGGTCGTCTCCGGTATCGGCTGCGCTTCGCGGTTTCCGTTTTTCGTCAACACCTATGGCTTCCACACCCTGCACGGCCGCGCCCTGCCGGTGGCGACGGGGATCAAGGTGGCCAACGACGCCCTGACGGTGGTCGCCGTCGGCGGCGACGGCGACGCCTTCGCCATCGGCGGCGCCCATATCCCCCACGCCGCCCGGCGCAACGTGGACATGACCTACATCCTGTTCGACAACGGCATCTACGGCTTGACCAAGGGGCAGACGTCGCCGACATCCGTGCTTGGTTTTCAGACCTCGACCTCGCCCTTCGAGAACCACGACGCGCCGCTCAATCCGCTGATGATGCTGCTGTCCTACGGGGCCTCCTGGGTCGGTCAGGCCTATGCCGGGCATCCCCACCACATGGCGGGGATGATCGAGCAGGCAATGGCGCACCGGGGCTTTTCCTACCTGCATGTGCTGTCGCCGTGCGTCACCTTCGACAAGACCACCAAGACCTACAAGAACCTGGGCATGTCGGTGACGGACCTGCCGGACGATCATGACACCGGCGACGTCATGGCGGCCATGGCCTGGGCGCGGAGGACCGAGGCCCCGGCGCTCGGCTGCTATTTCAGCCAGCAGCGTCCGACCCTGGCCGACGGCCTGGACGACATCGCCGCCCGGGCGCAGGCGGTAAAATAGTTTCCCCGGCGTTCCTCCCATGACCGAGGCCGCCTTCCTGCCGGTGGCGCTGTCCCTCGCCTCCGCCTTCCTGTTCGCCCTCGGCATGCAGGTGCAAAATCTGGGTCTCGGCCATGCCGATCCTCGCTCCGGCACCCTGGTCAACATCGCCACCACCTGCCTGATGTACTGGCTGGTAGCCCCTTTTTTCGTCGAGAGCTGGTACTGGCTGACCGAAGCCGCCGCCCTGTTCGCCCTGGTCGGCCTGTTCCGACCGGTGCTGTCGGCCAACCTGGCCATTGCCGGGGTCAAGCTGATGGGGCCGACCCTGACCAGCGGCCTGGCCGCCACCAATCCCATCTTCGCCGCCGCCTTCGCCGTCTTCCTGCTGGGCGAAACCCTGACCTGGCCGGTGGCCATCGGCACCGGGGCCGTGGTCGCCGGGGTCGGGGTGGCGGCCATGCGGCCCGGCGGCATGGCCCGGGACTGGCCGCTGTGGGCCATCGGCCTGCCCCTGGGGGCGGCCTTCCTGCGCGCCGTCGGCCATCCGATCACCATGATCGGCTTCAAGGAACTGCCGAGTCCCTATTTCGCCGGGTTGGTCAGTTACTCGGTGTCGTTTCTCGTCGCCATCGTCGCCTTCAAGGGGCAGGGACGGCGGTTTTCCGGCTTCACCTGGGGCTACGGCTGGTTCGCCCTGGCCGGGGCGCTGAACGGCGTTTCCGTCTATTCCCTCAATCTAGCCCTGAAGAGCGGCCAGTTGCTGACCGTCGCCCCCATCGTCGCCTGCTCGCCCATGTTCACCATGCTGCTGAGCCTGTTGGTCTTCAAACGGGAAACCGTGACCTGGCGCATGGCGCTCACCATCGCCCTCGTCGTCTCCGGCGTCGTCCTGGTGGCGGTTAAGGGTTGAACCAGCGGCGGACGGCTTCGGGGGAGCAGGGCAGCAGGTCGGCCATGCCGCCGGAAAAGGCGTTCCAGGTTTCTAGCGCCGCGGCGGGGACCAGGACCAGGGTCGGAATGCCCTCGGCCATGGCGGCGAGAATTTCGTCGGCAAGGCCGCCGCCGTTCTGTTCCTGCTCGCCGAATTTTTCCACCACCAGCAGGTCGACCCGGTTGGCGATGGCCCGGCGCAGGGCGCCGGTGGATTCGGTGAGGGCGGAACGGTCGAGGGAGCAGACGCCGTTGACCTTGTCGCTTTCCGTCGGCCGGTTGATGGGAATGCGCTGGCCCGTGTCCACCTCGATGGCGTCCAGGCCGATGCGCTCGCCGTTGCCGTCGGTCAGGAATTCCTGCACCAGGCCGCCCACGGACAGGCCCCGGGCCTTCAATTCGTCGGCGAAACCGGCGAGGACGAATTCCGCCTTGGTGTCCGGCGTGTAGAGCACGGCGGCGGCGCGAACGGCGGGGGCGGTTTGCGGTTTGTGATCGGCCATGCCTTACTCAATACTCCTCTTTGGCAAAAATACAAGGGCGGGATTCCCGCTTTACATTCGCCGCCCGTGCCTATAGCTAAACGCACCATCTCATTTTCGGGGGAGCGCCTGCGCCATGACCAAAGAAATCAACTCGATCGCCGTCCTCGGCGGCGGAACCATGGGCCTGGGCATCGCCGGTCTCTGCGCCCAGAACGACCGCAAGGTGCTGATTCTGGACATCAGCATGGACGCGGCGGAAAAGTCCCTTGAGCGAATCGTGAACGGCCGTCCGCCGGCCATTGACGACGAGGAAAAGGCGGCCAACATCAGCCTCGGCACCTTCGCCGAGGATCTGGACAAGGTCGCCGATTACGACTGGATTTGCGAGGCGGTGATCGAAGACCTGGAGACCAAGCGCGACCTGCTGGCCCGCGTCGAGCCCCTGCGCAAGGAGGGCTCGGTGATCAGCACCAACACGTCGGGTATTCCTCTCAAGGACATCACCGCGGGCATGCCGGAGCGTCTGCGCCGGGACATCGCCGTGACCCATTTCTTCAACCCGGTGAAGGTCATGCGGCTGCTGGAACTGGTGCCCGGCGAGGACACGGACCCGGCGGTGATCGAAACCCTGGCCGCCTTCTGCGGCGGCGTCCTCGGCAAGGGGGTGGTCTACGCCAAGGACACGGTCAACTTCATCGGCAACCGGATCGGCTGTTTCTGGATGCTGATGGGCCTGCACGAGGCCGACCGGGCCCTGGACGAGGGGCTGAGCATGGAAACCATTGACGCCCTGATGTCCAAACCGGTCGGCCTGCCGCCGACGGGGCTGTACGGCTTGATCGACCTGATCGGCCTGGACGTGATGGATCTGGTCGGCAAGAACCTGGCCATCAATCTGCCCGCGGGCGACATGGGGGTTGATTTCACCTCGTTCCCGGCGCCGGTTCAGGCCCTGCTCGAACGGGGTCAACTCGGCCGTAAGTCCGGCGGCGGTTTTTATCGCATGATCAAGCACGACGACGGATCCAAGAGCGTCGAGGCCTTCGACCTGAAAAGCGGCGAATGGCGGGCGTCGGAGAAGGCCGTCCTCGACGAGGCCCATGCCGACCTGGAAGGGACATTCGCCGACGACGCCCAGGGCCGTTTCAGTTGGCGCATGACCTCCGCAGTGCTGAGCTACGCCGCCGACTTGGTGGGCGAGATTTCTGACGACGTGGTCAACGTGGACCGGGCCATGCGCTGGGGGTTCGCCTGGCGGCAGGGCCCCTTCGAGCTGATTGATGCCCTCGGCGCGGACAGGATGATCGAGCGACTGAAGGCGGAAGGACGCCATATCCCGAAAATGCTGCAGGTTCTCTCCGACGCCGGGGCCGAGACCTTCTACCGGGACGGCGGGGCGGAATACCTGGGCCTGGACGGGGCCTATCATCCCACCCCGGCGGAATAGGGATTAAAGGAAGCTCTCCAGATACCAGTCCATTTCCTCTTCCGTTAGCGGGTAACGGCCGTCGGGTTCGGCCCGCAGCCTGTGGGCGGGCTTGACCCGTCCCAACTGCGCCTGCAGGGTTTCGGCCATGGCCATGCTGAGCCCCGCCTTCCACGAAAGCGTGACGATGGCCTTGCCGAGTCCGGTGTTGATCATCTTCGCGGCGTCTTCCGTTTGCAGGCCGGACAGGCGGGCGAGGGCGAAGCGGACATAGGCGTTGTCGTGTTCCTCGAGGGCCCGTTCCAGGCGGCGCTCATCAAGAACGCCGGCCTCGAAATCCTTCTCGACCCGCGCCGTCGCCGGTTCATAGGCTTCCTCTTCCGCCAGTTCCAGGGATTCCCCCTGTTCGATGCGCTCCTTCACCGTGGCCCGCAATTCTTCGACCAAATCTTCTTGGTCCTCATGCCGCCGGATCAGGGCCTCCATCAGGCTGCCGCTGACGAAACGGGCGATCCGCCGAACGGTTCGGACCGGAAGGTCTTCACGGTCGATCATCAGATGATGCCAATTTGTCCGTTCCTCCGCCTGTTCGGCGATTTGGTCATAGGACCCCTCGCCGATCATGGCGGTTTTGTTGCCGAGGACATCGTGAATGGCCTCCGGCTCGCCGGTGTCGACGATGGCCTCGACAATCTCGGCGTCGATTTTCGGGCGCCGGGCGACGGCGGCCAGCTTGCGGCTCTGCAGGCCGCTGGCGATGAGTTGCAACAGGTCCTTGCCGCTGAGCAGGGGAGAGTATTCCAGGATCGGCGCGGCGACGATGTCCTCCAAGTCCTCGGCCAGTTCCCGGACGATCTCCCTGGGTGCGTTGACGGTGTGTTTCAGTTCCTCGGCGACGATGGCGCGGACGCGGGGCAGTTCGTCGCGGGCCAGGGTGGTCAGGACCTGCATGGCCATGTCGGCCAGCTTTTCGTTTTGTCCCGGGCTCAGGTCGGGGATCAGGCGGCTGATCTTGCGGGCCAGTTCGGCGCGGACCTCCTCGTTGGGATCCTTGGCCAGGATGGCGTCCGCCTGCAGGGGGGTGCCGGCGTTTTCCGCCACCTCCCGGCGCACTTCCGGCGCCGTGTCCGAGGCCAGATAGTAGAGAATTTCCGGCTCCATGTCCTCATGGGCAGCCAGGCTGCGGCGGGCATTGACATCGTCGCCACCGGCGATGTCGCGGGCTTCCTCGTAGGATGGGCGCTCGCCGATGCCGGGTTTGGCCTTGCGCCGTCCCTTGCGCTTTCCGAAGATCCAGTCAAACATCGCCGATCCCCGGCGAGATGTTGCGCCGCCGCCCGTCGGCGGGGGACAGGGCGGTCGGCGGCGGCGGGGCTGCCCGCTGCGGGCAGTTTGGGCGGTCGCACAGCCGACAGGAGATGCCGACCGGAACCGCGAGTTGCGGCGAGTCGAGGTTGAGCCCGTCGGAATACACCATCTGGTCGGCGAACGAGATATCGCAGCCGATGCTGATGGAATGGTGTCGGCCCGGGTGGCCGTACAGCAAGCCCGGCTTCGAGGTGGTGCGGGCGATAGAAAAGAAGCGTTTGCCGTCGGCCATTTCGGTGACCTGGGAGCAGATCACCCCCGGTGTCAGGAAGGCGTGGTGCATGATCCAGCGCGGGCAGGCGCTGCCGTAACGGGGGATGCGCATGCCCGACGCGCTGAATCTCTTGGAGATGTTCCCGGCAACGTCGATGCGCACCATGTGCAGGGGGATTCCGGCGTCCGCAGGCGCACGCAGGGTGGTCAGGCGGTGACAAACCTGCTCGAAACTGGCGGAAAACCGCTGCTGCAACAGTTCGATGTTGTAACGGCTGTCCCGCGCCGCCTGCAGGAATTGCTCATAGGGCAACAGACAGGCGCCGGCGAAGTAGTTGGCGAGCGCCGCCCGGGCCCGGGTCTTCGCCGCCTCGCTGATCAACAGCCGCGAGTGGATCAGGCCGTCGATGACACCGTCATAGGAAAGCTGCCCGATAAGAAGGGCAAGGTGAAAGTTGATGCTGGGGGCGGGCAGGGACATGGGCAAAACCAGATGCCGCCGGACTTCGTCGTAGAAAGAGGCCACCCCGTCTTCCGTCTCCGCCGCGGCGATTTCGACGCTGACGCCGTGCTTCTGCAGCAGGTAGCCGAGCAGCCGGGAGCGCACGGAAACATTATCGAGGCCGGCCTCGCGCCGTAGTTCCCGGGCCGCCTCTTCCAGTTCGGGAAAATAATTGTTGTTGGCCTGAATGAAGTCGATCACCGCCTCGTTTGGGGTGGTGTCGGCGACGCTGCCGGCCAGCCCTTCGGTGGAGACGATTTCCAGCATGGCCTTGACGGTTTCGCTCAGGTTTTCGCTTTCATCGAGGACGATCTTCTGAAAGGTCCGCCGTTCCTTTGGCTTGAGGTCCGTGTCGTCGTGGAGGATTTCCGAAAACGAAACGATGGAGGTCAGCAGGGTGCGCAGCCGGTGGACATTGCTCGACAGCAGGGGATTCTGGGCCAGCCTTTCATTGAGAACCTGGAATTCCTCCATGAAATTGCGGTAGGCGCCGTAGGTGCGGTTGAGGGCTTGGCCGAGGGCGGGGAAGTTGTGGACCATCTCGCCGATGTCGCTTTCCTCAAGGTCCAGGCTTTCATAAATCGGGTCCTTGAGAATTTCCGTCAGTTCCGCGATCTGATTTCCTTCATGCTGCGGCGAGAAGGTTTGCAGGGGGATGTTCAGAACCTCGCCGACCCGCATCAACAGGGAGACGGTCAGATTGCGCTGGTTGTGCTCGATCAGGTTCAAATAGCTGGCGGAAATCCCGAGCTTCGATGCAAGTTCGACCTGGGCCAGCCCCCTTTCCTTGCGGAGATGGCGTAACTTGTTGCCCATTCTAGGGTTTTTCACGATTTCCCCCCTGATTACGCACGCATCCCATGGATTTACATAATTTACTATTTTACATGAAAAGCATTATCAATTTAACAAAAAAGCAGCCAATTGGGGAGTCTTTTGTTGCAGTGCAATGTCAGACTATGAACAATTGCCCCCGACTCGGGCAGGAAATCCTTTGGACGGATGCCTTGCCCAAGAGGGCGGGTGGCCCCGTGGGGGGGACAATCAACCAATTCAATCTCTCCGCTTCCATCGCCATCCGGGAACGATGATCACGTAGCAACATGGAGCATGTAGACACATGTCTGACAATCCACAATCAGGCCAGGAATACTGGAAAGAGAACCTGCGCCTCGTCGCCATCCTGATGGCGATCTGGGCTTTCGTTTCCTACGGTTTGGGCATTCTGTTCCGCCCGGCCCTGGCGGGCATTGAAATCGGCGGCACGGACCTGGGCTTCTGGTTTGCCCAGCAGGGCTCAATTTACGTCTTTTTGGTGCTCATCTTCTATTACGCCTGGAAGATGAACAAGCTGGATCGCGAATACGACGTCCACGAAGATTAGATTAAAATCGAACGAATACAGATAGGGATAGTTATCACTATGGAACTCCAAACTCTGACGTATATCGTTGTGGGCATCACCTTCGCGCTCTACATCGGTATCGCTATTTGGGCACGCGCCGGTTCGACCGGGGAATTCTATGCCGCCGGGCGCGGTGTCCATCCGGTCGCCAACGGCATGGCGACCGCGGCCGACTGGATGTCGGCGGCCTCCTTCATCTCCATGGCCGGCCTCATTGCCTTCAAGGGTTACGACGCCTCCATCTTCCTGATGGGCTGGACCGGCGGCTACGTGCTGCTGGCCATGCTGCTGGCGCCTTACTTGCGGAAATTCGGAAAATACACGGTGCCGGAATTCATCGGCGACCGGTTTTATTCCCAAACCGCCCGCACGGTGGCCGTGATCTGCCTGATCGTCGCGTCGCTGACCTACGTCATCGGACAGATGAAGGGCATCGGCGTCGCCTTCTCGCGCTTTTTGGAACTGGATTACGAAACCGGCCTGTTCACCGGCATGGCGATCGTCTTCTTCTACGCCGTTCTCGGCGGCATGAAGGGCATCACCTACACCCAGATCGCCCAGTATTGCGTTTTGATCCTGGCCTACACCATTCCGGCCATCTTCATTTCGCTGAACCTGACCGGTATTCCGCTGCCGCAGATCGGCATGTTCTCCGGCCTTGAAGGCGACGGCATGTCCCTGCTCGGCCGTCTGGACCAGATTCTCACGGACCTCGGCTTCCGCGAGTACACGGCCCAGAAGACCAACACCTTGAACATGTTGCTCTACACTCTGTCGCTGATGATCGGCACCGCCGGTCTGCCG
Organism: uncultured Thalassospiraceae bacterium; assembly: GCA_964344645.1. Taxonomy (GTDB): domain Bacteria; phylum Pseudomonadota; class Alphaproteobacteria; order Rhodospirillales; family JABHCV01; genus JACNJU01. The sequence continues at coordinate 26,454 of CAYFOJ010000027.1, read as the reverse complement.
CACGTGATCGTTCGTTTCTTCACGGTCCCGAAGGTCCGTGACGCGCGCATGTCCGCCGGTTGGGCCCTGGTGTTCATCTCGATCCTGTACACGACGGCCCCGGCCGTCGGCGCCATGGCCTTCCTGAACCTGTCGAAGACGGTTCAGACCGGCGAGGTCGGCGTTCAGGACGCCAACCTGAAGTACGACGAACGGCCGCAGTGGTTCAAGAACTGGGAGACCACCGGTCTTCTCAAGTTCGAGGACAAGAACGGCGACGGCCGCATCCAGTACTACAACGACAAGTCCGAGGTCTTCGCCGACAAGGCCAAGTCCAACGGCTGGGAAGTCATGGGTTCCGAGTTGAAGGTCGACCGCGACATCATGGTCCTGGCCAATCCGGAAATCGCCCAGTTGCCCAACTGGGTCATCGCCCTTGTCGCCGCCGGCGGCCTGGCCGCGGCGCTCTCGACGGCCGCCGGGTTGCTGATGGCGATCTCGTCGGCGGTGTCTCACGACATCATCAAGAGCATGCTCAACCCCGACATCTCGGAGAAGAACGAGCTCTTGGCCGCCCGCCTGTCCATGGCCGGCGCCATCGCCGTCGCCGGTTACTTCGGCCTGCACCCACCCGGCTTCGCGGCCCAGGTGGTGGCGTTGGCCTTCGGCCTCGCGGCGTCGTCGATCTTCCCGGCCCTGATGATGGGCATCTTCAACAAGAAGATGAACAACTCGGGCGCCGTCTGGGGCATGATCGTCGGCCTCGGGGTCACCCTGGTCTACATCTTCACCTACAAAGGCTGGTTCTTCATCCCCGGCACCAACATGCTGGCCAACACGCCTGCGAACCACTTCCTGGGCATTTCCCCGGAAGCGTTCGGCGCCGTTGGCGCGATGCTGAACTTCCTGACCGCCTATGTGGTCTCGAAGGTGACGGCCCCGCCGCCGGAGCACATCCAGCACCTGGTGGAGGACGTCCGCGTCCCCCGTGGCGCCGGTGCGGCGAGCGGTCACTAAAGCCGACCCCCGCCTGATTGGGCGGTGATCTCAAGGACAGGGCGAATCCCGGTGAATTCGGGGTTCGCCCTTTTCTTTTCCAGGTTATGATAAGAGGAACCAATGGGCCCCGATCGTGGAGAATACAATGGACGTTGAGTTGATCGAGATCCGCGATTTTCTCAAACGGCATCACCCCTTCGATTTGCTGCCGGAGGAGGTCTTGGACGGCCTGCCGTCGAAAATCAAGTCCGCCTACAAACGCCGGGGCTCCGTCGTTCTCGAAACCGGTCAGCCCTGCCGGCACCTCTACATGGTGCGCACGGGCGCGGTGGAAACCCGGGCCGCCGACGGCGGCGACATCCTGGCCCGGCTGGGGGAGGGGGAATGCTTCGGCGTTCACGCCATCCTCAGCCCGGGCCACCGCGCCGTCAATCGGGCGGTGGCGCTCGAAGACAGCCTGTTCTACATGCTGCCTGTGGAGGACTTCGAGACCCTGCGCCACGGCTACAGGCAGTTCGCCTATTTCTTCGCCCCCCTGGGCGCGGAACGCCTGCGCGACGCCCGGGTTCACGGTAATGGCGGGCGCGACGACGTTCAGATCGGCATGTTGTCGTCGAAGGCGTCCGAGCTGTTGAAGTGCCCGCCGGTGGTGATCGACGCCGCCGCGACGGTGCGTCAGGCGGCCCTGCACATGCAGGCGGAAAATGTGTCCAGCCTGCTGGTCTGCGAAGGGCGTAAACTGGCCGGGATCGTCACCGAGCGGGACCTGCGCAACCGGGTCGTTGCCGCCGGGCTGTCCGTCGAGGCGGGCGTTGACGAGATCATGACCCGCGATCCCATCACCCTGGATGCCGAGGCCTGCGCCTTCGACGCCCTGATCACCCTGGCCCAGAACAATATTCGCCATCTACCGATTACCCGTGGCGACGATGAGGTCGTCGGCGTTATCACCAACTCCAGCCTGGTGCAGCATCAAAGCACGTCGGCGGTGTACATGGTGTCCGACATCCACAAGCGGCAAACCCCGGCCGAACTGGCCGAGATCGTCGGGCGCATTCCCCGGCTGCTGTGCAATCTGATCGAGGCCGGGGCCAGCGCCGACAATGTCGGCCATGTCGTCAGTTCCATCGCCGACGCCGCCACCGTCAGGCTGTTGCAACTGGGCGAGCAGCGCCTCGGCCCGCCGCCGGTGCCCTATCTGTGGTGCGCGTCCGGCAGTCAGGCCCGGCGGGAACAGACCGGCGTCGGCGACCAGGACAACTGCATGATCCTGGACGATGCCTATGATGAGGCGGAACACGGGGACTATTTCCGCTTGCTGGCCGGTTTCGTTAACGACGGGCTCAACGCCTGCGGCTACGTCTATTGCCCCGGCGACGTGATGGCCCGAACCGATGAATGGCGGCAGCCCCTCGGGGTGTGGAAATCCTACTTCCACAAATGGATTCAGACCCCGGAGCCGAAGGCGCTGATGCTGTCGTCCATCTTCTTCGACCTGCGGGGGCTGTGGGGGGACCGAAGGCTGATCGACGATTTGCGGGACATCATTATGGAACAGGCCCCCGCCCACCGTCTGTTTATCGGCCATCTGGTCGGCAACGCCCTGACCCATACGCCGCCCCTCGGTTTTTTCCGCAACTTCGTCCTGATCCACGACGGCGAACACGACGACACCTTCGACCTGAAGCATTCCGGCGTCGTCCCCGTGGTCGATATCGCCCGCATCGTCGCCCTGGAAGGCGGCATCGGCGCCACCAACACCTTCGACCGGCTGACCGGAGAGGGTTACGGCAAGGTCCTGAGTCCGTCGGGTCGGCGTGACCTGCTGGACGCCTACGAATTCATCGCCACCACCCGGCTTGAACATCAGGTCAAGCAGATCCGCCGCGGCCAGGCCCCCGACAACTACATGAAGCCGGAGGAGCTGTCTCATTTCGAGCGCAATCATCTGCGCGACGCCTTTTCCGTCATCAAGACCATCCAGGCGGCGATGGCCAACGCCTTTCCGGTTCATTGAGGGCGGCCATGTGGTGGATACCGCGCGGAACGGACGCCCGGCGGAGGGGGCTGCTGAAGAAGGCCGCCTCCGGCCCCATGGCCGATTTCTACCGCACGCCCTGGCCGGAGCGCTCCACCCCCCTGGAGGATCTGGAATTCGTCGCCCTCGACCTGGAAACCACGGGCCTGTCCGCCCGCAGGCATGAAATCGTCTCCATCGGCTGGGTCCTCATCCGCGACATGCGGGTGCAGTACGGCGAGCGGGGGCACATGCTGAGCCGGCCGGAAAAGCCCCTGACGGAGGAATCGGCGGTCATTCACACCCTGACCGACGACACCCTGGCAGACGCGCCGCCCCTTCGCCACGCCCTGGACGCGCTGCTGCCGGTTCTCGCCGGTCGGGTGCTCATCGCCCATTATATCAATGTGGAGCGGAGGTTCCTGCAAAGGGCCTGCAAGTCCTGCCATGGCCAGCCCTTTGAAATGCCGATGATCGACACCCTGGAGCTGGAAAAAGGGTCCATGGAGCGGCGCGGGCATGTTTTGCGGAAGGGCATGTTGCGGCTGGATACGGTGCGCGGGCGCTACAACCTGCCCCGCTACCGGGCCCACAACGCCATGCTCGACGCCATCGCCGCCGGGGAACTGTTTCTCGCTCAGGCCGCCCATAAGGCCGGGGCGAAAGGAAAGCTTGTCCTCGGCGACGTGGCTTTGTAGGAGTGGCCTGACAGGAAAGAGAGGACGCCCACATGTTGTTTAGTTTATTGGCCACGTTTCTCGTCGGCGCCGCCGTCTGGATTCTGATCTGGGCCGGCTACAGGACCCTGGGCCGCAAGGCTCCGGGATTTCTCATTCCCATGTCCGTCGGCCTCAGCATGCTGCTCTATACGGTGTGGAGCGAATATTCCTGGTTCGCCAGGACGTCCGCCGCCCTGCCGGCGGAATTCAGCATCGTCCAGTCCTATGGGGAAAGCCGCCCTTGGGCTCCCTGGACCTATCTGGTTCCCCGGGTCAACCGCTTCATCGCCGTCGACGGGGCGAAAACCCGGACCCACCCGCAGGCGCCGAACATGGCCATGGTGGAAACGGTGATGGTCAAACGCAACGATACCCCGGTGAAGGTGCAGCAAATGGTCGACTGTTCCGGCCATCGCTTCACCGACCTTGCGGCGGATACGGTCTTCGGCGCGGGCGGCCTGCCCGTCAATGTCCGGTGGACGTCCGGCGAGGCGTTCCCCAACCTGATGGCGGCCCTGTGCCGGGATGGAAAACTCCGCTGAGTCTGAGCGGCCCGGTCACATATTCCAGTCGTCTTCCGAGCGGTTCTCGTCGTACTGCTTCATCTTCAGGCGGAAGAAGCTGGTCTGGTCGGGCTGAAACTCGACCGTCAGGTCGCCTTCCATGGCCTGCATGATGGTGCGGCTGATGGGTAGCCCCAGGCCGGCGCCCTGGCTCAGTTCGGCACGGCTTCCACGGGCGAATTTATCGAAAATCATCGCCGCTTCGCTGCGTTTGACGCCGCCGCCGTTGTCGATGATGTCGATGAAGACGGAATTCCCGCTCAATTTGACCTGAATGTTGATCCTGGGCGCGGTCGAGGTGTTGTATTTGACCGCGTTGGACAAAACGTTGATCAGCACCTGACGCAACCGGTCGGAGTTGGCGTTGAGCATCAGATCCCTGGGGATGGGCGTGGTTTCTATGGCGACCCCGGCGTCCTGAGTGACGCCGAACACGGCATTGAGGGCACGGGTCAGCGCCTTCTTGGCGTCGACGGGCTCCAGAATCAGTTTCTCCGAGCCGGCCTCCAGGCGGCTGATGTCGAGCAATTCGTCCAGGAGCCTGGTCAGGCGGCGGCTTTCTTCGTTGATGATCCTGACGAAGCGCTTCCTTTTCGTGGTCGAAATGTCGGTGCTCTCCATAAGGATTTCCGAAAACGAGCGGATCGACGTCATCGGCGTGCGCAGTTCGTGACTGACCTGATTGAGGAAGTCGTCCTTCTGGGCGTCGAGAATAAGCAGGCGATCGTTGACGTCGCGTAGCTGCTGGGCGGTTCGCTTGTGCTCCGCCGATTTCTCCGACAACTTGCGCGTCGTCTCGATCAACTGCTGGGTCTCGTCGGCGATGTCGATCAAGTCCCTGATGCCGACCGTCTGATGTTCCGCGATCCGCGTCACCATGGCATGGGCCGAGGCGCCGCCGATGGACCCCGCCAGTTCCCGTTCCAGGCGGGCGATGACCGTGTCGGTGGGATGCGGCAGCCCCTTGACCGTCCCCTGTTCCCGGGCCATTTCGTCGAATAGGCGGCGCGCCGGCTGGGCGCCGAGAATCCGTTGGGCGAGGATGAACAGGCCTTCCGAGTCGGCCAACTCGGAAACGTAACCGGTGGGCGCCCCCCCCGCGGTCCGATAGACGTCGACGAACTGCGACCCCTGCAGGCGCTCCAGGTCGTCGGGCGTGGTCAGGCTGGAGACGACGAGGAAGGTCAGGAAGTTGGCGCCGACGCTCCAGACCACGGCATGAACCAGGGGGTCCAGCCCGGCCAGCCCCAGCAGGGCCTGCGGGCGCAGCGCCGCGATGCCCCAGGGGCCGTGTTCCAGCGCCGTCACGGTGAGCAGGAAATCGCCGCCGAAACTGGGCAGGAACAGGGTGTAGGCCCACAGGGCGAAACCGATCAGCAGTCCGCTGACCGCCCCCGCCCGGGTCGCCCCGCGCCAGAAAATTCCGCCCATCAGGCTGGGCAGGAATTGCGCCACCCCGACAAAGGCGATCAAGCCGATGGCGGCCAGCGCGTCGGAACCGCCGCTGATCCAGAAATACAGGAACCCCAGCCCGAGAATGACGGCGATGCTGATGCGTCGCGACGTCAGCAACAGGTTCCTAACGTCGCCGCTGACGGCCCGGCTCGCCGCCAGCAGGCCCATGGCGATGGGCATGACGATGTGGTTGGAGACCATGGTCGATACGGCGATGGCGGCGACGATGACCATGGACGTGGCGGAGGAAAATCCACCGAGAAAAGCGAGAAGGGCCAAGCCTTCCTTTTGCTGGGCGAAGGGCAGGGTCATGACGAAGAAATCGGGATTGGAGCCCGCCGGCATGACTTTCAGCCCGACGATGGCGATGGGCATGATGAATAGGGTCATGCCGAACAGGTACAGCGGGAACAGCCAGGACGCCGTCGACAGGTGGCGTTCCTCGATGTTTTCCACCACCGTGACCTGAAACTGTCTCGGCAGGCAGATGACGGCGGTGGCGGACAGGAAGGTCAGGACCGCCCAGCGCGGGCCGAAGATGTCGCCCGCGCCCTGTATCACCTTTTCGGGCACGTCGGAGAAGACGTCGCCGAACCCGTCGGCGATGCCGTAGGTGGCGTAGACGCCGACGGCGATCAGGGCGAAAAGCTTGACGATGGCTTCCACCGCGATGGCGGCGACGACGCCATGGTGGCGCTCGTTCGCATCCAGGTTTCGGGTTCCAAACAGGATGGTGAACAGGGCCATGCCGGTGGCGATCCAGAAGGCGGTGGTGACGCTGTCCACCTGGCCGGCGATCAACTGATAGCTCCTGGTGACCGATTGAAGTTGCAGGGCGATGTAGGGGGTCGTCGCGATCACCGCGATCAGGGTGACGATCACCGCCAGGCTGGGGCTCTTGCCGTAGCGCGAGGAGATCAGGTCGGCGATGGAGGTGATCCTATGGGCGCGTCCGATGCGGACCAGTTTGCGGAGAAGCCACCACCACCCGATGAAGACCAGGGTCGGGCCCAGATAGATGGTGACGAATTCCAGGCCGTTGCGCGCCGCCGATCCGACGGCGCCGTAGAAGGTCCAGGAGGTGCAGTAAACGGAGATTGAAAGGGTATAGATCACCGGTGAATGAAGCCAGCCGATGCGGCCGCGGCGGGTGCGGCGGTCGACGATGAAGGCGATGGTGAAAAGAACCGCGACGTAACCCAGGCAGATCGCCAGCAGGAGATTGGCGGACAGCATTAGATGTCCGGCCTGCCGGATTTGTCCGAGGAATCCATCTCGCCGCCCTCGTTAAGGCCCCGCGCCAATAGTCTGGCCACGGTGATCAATAGGGCCCAGACGGCGAAAACGTACAACAGGGGAACGGGGATGCCGCCGATCCTACCGTCGATCAGGGAAGCCCCGACGACCGGCGGCATGAGCAGGACAATGCCGACCAGCAGGAGCGCCATCGACCGGTCGCGGGTTTTGCGATAGGAAAGCTGCAAATCGACTCGATCGGTCAATTGGGTTCTCCCGGCCGTTTATGCGGAGCCTTGTTCCGCCAGTTGCTCGACGGCTGAAACGATATCCGAATTGGCGAACGGCTTGGTCAGGAAAAGATCGGCCCCGCATTCCAGGGCGGTTTCCCTGTCTTCGCGTTGTCCCTTGGCGGTCAGCATCAGGATCGGCAGCGATGTCCCGCGATCGTCGGCCCGTAGCCGGCGAAGAATTTCGTATCCGTCCAATTCGGGCAGCATGACGTCGAGGACAAGGACGTCCGGTTGGCTCTCCAGCGCCGCTTCAAGCCCCAGCCGCCCGTTTGTTTCCACCGAGATCTCGAATCCCGCGCGCTCCAAAAGGAACGTCAGGGATTCAATGATGTTTGGCTCGTCCTCAACCAATAGAACGCGCTTCGCCATGGCCAGTCATGCCCTCCTGTCGGTTTGCCCGTCACCGCGGGCATTGGGCAAAGATTAGAGGGAAACCGATTGCAATGGCAACCGATGAATTTTCGTCACGCCGCCAGGGGGTCCTCGACGCGGTGCAGACAGTCCCGGCGGGGGCACAGCCGGCAACTGGGGCCCAGTTGCTCCACCTGCACGGAAGGTGCGGGCGCGTAGACCGTGTGCTGGGCGTCGTCTTCGCTCATGGCGAGAACGTCGGTGACGTAATGCCGTGGGCTGCCGAAACCGGTGGGACCCTGAATGCGGGCGTGGGCGAGAAAGACGAAACGCCTGCCGGAGGGAAACAGCGCCCGCTGGCGCAGGACGATCTCCGGCGATTGCTGGGCGCGAAACAGAATCCAGAGCGGGCAGGCCGCCGCGTACCGGGGAACCACCAACCCGTCGATGCCGTGGGCCTCGATCACCGTTCCGGCGGCGTTGGCGCGGAAGTAGCCGAACCTGGGAACCGTGTCGTCACGGGGAAGGGCCGTCAGTCTTTGGCAGACGGCGTCGAATTCCACCGAGAACACGTCGGCCAGCATCTCGGCGTCGTATCGAAGCTCATGGGCCCTGCCGGCAAACACCGACATGGGCATCAGGACCGCCGCCGCCGCATATTTGCCAAGCGCCTTCCGGGCGCGCCCCTTCGCCGCCGAAGTGCGGATTTCCGGCTGCTGCGCGATGAGCCGGTCGATCATGTCCATGAGACGCGATTGCACCAGTTCCTCGGCCTTGGCATGGCGCGAGACCGGGTGGGGATCGGTCAACAGGCTCAACAGGCCGTCGGCCTCGGACTCGATCTCGGCGAATTGGTTATGCCGCGCCTCGAACAACGCCTCGACCTCGTCGGTGGGGGTGAGGATGCGGTCGGTTTCCTCCGCCTTGTCCAGATAGGAGGCGAGAACCTCGGCGACGTCGGAGAGGTTCTTGCTTTCCTCGTGGATCATCGTGTTGAACCGGTCCCGCTGGCCGGGCTCCACATCGGGATATTGATCGAGGATTTCCGCCGCCGAGCGGATGGCGGCGATCCGCGTCAACATGCGGTGAATGGTCTCGTTGAGGAAGGGATCGTTGGACAGGCGGTCGGTCAGGGTTTTTACCTGAAGGGTCGCCTCGCGTTCCGAGCGCGCCAGGGCCGCCAGCCCCCTCGCCCAGCCGGGGAACCGCCCGATCAGTTCGGAAATCCTGCGGTCTTCGACCCCCAGGGTGGCCAGGGCCGGAAGGTGGGCGACCTCGGTCAAATCCTCAAAAAGCCGATGTTCGGAAACGTCGTCCAGGTCGTCCAGGGTCAGGTTCAGGGATTCCGCCGCCTTCAACAACAGGCGGCCGGCGACGGGGCGCTTGTTCCATTCGATCAGGTTCAGGTAGGAGGGCGAAATGCCGATGCGGCGCGCCAGGTCCGCCTGGGTCAGTCCGATTTCCCGGCGGCGCTGGCGAATCCGGGTTCCGAGAATTGAACGTTCCAAGCGGGTTCTCCTTTGTTTTCGCGGGGTTGGCGGTGAAAATTGTCAATGATTTACTATGTAAATTAAATGAATATCAAAATATTGACAAAAAAACTCAAGAAAGTCAATTAGTTATTGTCATGTTGACAATTTTCGACGAGTTTAGGGCTTGGATGAAATGATTATCCATAAAACCGATTGCCGCACCTTCGGAACTTCGAGGTTATTTCGGTTTTCTTCACGAATAAGCATCATGGGAGACGTTGTATGAGTCAGTTTAATATCAGCCGCCGCGGATTGCTGAAGGGTTCCACCGCCCTGGGCATCGGCCTCGCCACCCCGACCATTTTTTCCAGCAAGGCCTGGTCCGCCGGTTACACCAATGAGCCCAAGGGCGGAACCGTGACGTTCGGTTTCAACGTGCCGCAGACCGGCGCTTACGCCGACGAAGGCGCGGACGAGCTGCGCGCTTACCAGTTGGCGGTTGAGCACATCAACGGCGAAGGCGACGGCGGCATGCTGAACACCTTCTCGTCGAAGGCCCTGCAGGGCAACGGCGTCAACGGAAAGAAGGTCGTCTTCGTCACCGGCGACACCCAGACCAAATCCGACGCCGCCCGCGCTTCCGCCAAGCGGATGATCGAAAAGGACGGCGCCATCATGATCACCGGCGGATCGTCGTCGGGCGTTGCCATCGCCGTCCAGGGCCTTTGCCAGGACGCCGGCGTCATCTTCATGGCCGGCCTGACCCACTCCAACGACACCACCGGCAAGGACAAGCGGGCCAACGGCTTCCGCCACTTCTTCAACACCGAAATGACCGGCGCCGCGCTGGGTCCGGTGCTGAAGAACGCCTTCGGTTCCGACCGCACCGCCTATCACCTGACCGCCGACTATACCTGGGGCTGGTCGCAGGAAGGTTCGATCAAGAAGTACACCGAGGCTATGGGCTGGAAGACGGCCAAGGCCGTCCGCACGCCGCTCGGCGCCGGCGACTTCTCGCAGTACATCACCCCGGTGTTGAACTCGGGCGCCGACGTGCTGGTCCTCAACCACTACGGCAAGGACATGGTCAACTCGCTGAGCCAGGCGGTCCAGTTCGGCCTGCGCGGCAAGCAGGTCAACGGCAAGGACTTCGCCATCGTCGTGCCGCTGTACAGCCGCCTGATGGCCCAGGGCGCCGGCGAAAACGTCAAAGGCATCTTCGGTTCCACCAACTGGCACTGGTCGCTGCAGGACGAAGGCTCCAAGGCGTTCGTCAAATCCTTCGGCCAGAAGTACGGTTTCCCGCCCAGCCAGGCGGCCCACACCACCTACTGCCAGGCTCTCCTCTACGCCGATGCCTGCCAGCGTGCCGGCACCTTCATGCCGTCCGGCGTCGGCGCCGCTCTCGAGGGCTTCAAGTTCGACGGACTGGGCAACGGCCCGACCGAATACCGGGCCGAGGACCATCAGTGCTTCAAGGACGTTCTGGTCGTGAAGGGTAAGGAAAACCCGTCCTCCAAGTTCGACGTTCTCGAGGTTGTCGAAGTCACCCCGCGCGCCAAGGTCGAATACGCGGCCTCCATGCTCGGTGGCGAACTGGGTCCGTACAACAACGGCGCCTAAGAACCTTCCTGTAACTGGCGGCCGCCTCCACTCCCGGTGAGGGAGGCGGCCGATTCTTTTTCACGAGAGTCGACCCATGGATTCGATTTTACTGCAAATACTGAATGGACTGGACAAGGGGGGGGCCTACGCCCTGATCGCCCTCGGCCTGACCATCATTTTCGGCACGTTGGGCGTCGTCAACTTCGCCCATGGCGCCTTGTTCATGCTGGGCGCGTTTTGCGCGGTGACGGTGAAGTCCCTTCTGAGCCTGGAAAAAGTCGCCCTGGATCCGGAAAAACTGACGGCCTGGGGAACCCCCATGGAAATCCGCCAGCCCTATGTTGAGGTCTGGTTCGGCGATTTCGGCGCGACGCTCCTGAATTACGCCGTTCCCGTGTCCATCCTCGTCGCCATTCCGGTGATGTTGATCCTGGGCATCGCCATGGAACGGGGCCTGATCCGTTTCTTCTACAAGCGGGCCCACGCCGATCAAATCCTGGTCACTTTCGGGCTCGCCATCGTCGTGCAGGAAATCATCAAATCCGTCTTCGGCGCCAACCCCATTCCCCAGCCGGCCCCGGACACCATGAAAGGCATGATCGATTTCGGCGTCATGCTCGGTTTCGACGCCGGCAACGTGGTCTATCCGACGTGGCGGCTGGTCTACTTCCTGTTTTCCGTCGTCGTCATCGGCGCCGTGTTCTCGTTCCTGCAGTTCACCACATTCGGAATGGTCGTCCGGGCCGGCATGGCCGACCGGGAAACCGTCGGCCTGCTGGGCATCGACATCGACCGCCGGTTCACCACGGTCTTCGGCATCGCCGCCGTTGTCGCGGGCCTGGCCGGCGTCATGTACACGCCCATCCTGAGCCCGGATTACCACATGGGCATGGACTTCCTTGTGCTCAGCTTCGTCGTCGTCGTCGTCGGCGGCATGGGCTCGCTGGGCGGCGCCGTCGCCGCCGGCTTCTTGTTGGGAATCCTGCAGAGCTTCGCCTCCATGAATGAGGTCAAGGACATTCTGCCGGGTATCGACCAGATCATCATTTATCTGATCGCCGTTGTCATTCTGCTTGTCCGCCCCCGTGGCCTGATGGGCCGCAAGGGCGTCATGGAACACTGATCATGAATATCTTTTCCTTAAGCCGCGGCGACCTTGTCACGCTGGTTGTCTTCTCGGCGGTCATCCTTTCCGGTCCCTTCCTGTTCGCGCCCATCGGCGCGGGCTACCCGGACCTTCTGCAGAAGTTCGCCATCTTCGGCATCTTCGCGTTGGGCTTCAACATCCTGTTCGGATTGACGGGTTACCTGTCCTTCGGCCACGCGGCGTTCCTGGGGGCCGGTTCTTACACGGCGGTGTGGACGTTCAAGCTGTTGAGCATGAACCCCATCCCGGCGATTATCCTGGCCACCGCCATGGGCGGCGTGTTCGCGGCGCTGATCGGCTTCATCTCGCTCAGGCGGTCGGGCATCTACTTCTCGATCCTGACGCTGGCCTTCGCGCAGATGAGCTATAACCTGGCCTATTCCGTCCTTACCCCCATCACCAACGGCGAGACGGGCCTGCAGTTGGCGCAGTCGGATCCGCGGGTTCTCGACGTCGCCTTCGGTCGAGATTATGGCGCCGTGCTGCCGTCTTCGGACCTGTTCGGCATCGGCATGACCGGGTATTCGGGTTTCTATTTCTGCGCCGTCCTGCTGATCATCTGCTTCTTCATCGCCATGCGCATCTTCCGCTCGCCTTTCGGGCTGATGCTCCGCGCCGTGAAGTCGAACCAGAACCGGATGAACTACACCGGCCTGAACACCCGTCCCTACGCCCTGGCGGCCTTCATCATTTCCGGCATGTACGCCGGTCTGGCCGGCGGCCTGATGGCGGTGACCGATCCTCTCGCAGGCGCCGAGCGCATGCAGTGGACCGCGTCCGGCGAAGTGGTGCTGATGACCATCCTGGGCGGCGCCGGAACGCTGCTCGGCCCGGTGATCGGCGCAGGTGCCATCAAGTACTTCGAAAACATCTTCTCCGCCTTCAACGAAGGCATCCTGATGGCGGCTTTCGACTTCCTTCCCGGACCGCTGCAGCACGCTTTCGTCGCCGTGTCCTCGCTGTTCGTCGGCGAAGGCTGGCATCTGACCCTGGGCGCGTTGTTCATGGTGATCGTGATTTTCCTGCCCGGCGGCCTGATGGAGGGTTTCAACAGGTTGCGCGGCCTTTTCAGTTCAAACACCGGTAGCGGCGGCGGGTCGGTTTCCACCGCCACGCCCGCTGAATGAGGGAGGCCGACATGAGCATTTTGAAAGTCGAAAACGTCAACAAGCACTTCGGCGGCCTGAAGGCCCTCAACGACGTCAACCTGGAAGTGGAGGCGGGAACCGTTCACGCCATCATCGGCCCGAACGGGGCGGGGAAATCGACCCTGCTCAACTGCTTCGTCGGGCGTCTGGAACCGGACACCGGGACGGTCACCTTCGATGGTCAGTCCCTTCTCGGCATCCAGCCCCACGAAATCAATCAGATCGGCGTCAGCCGCGTCTTTCAGACGCCGGAGATTTTCGGTGACCTGACCCTGCTGGAAAACGTGCTGATCCCCGCCTTCGCCAAACGGGACGGGGACTTCACCATGAACGCCTGGCAGACGGTGGCGGAGCAGGGAGAGCTTCGCGGCAGGGCCCTGGAGCAGCTTGCCGACGTCGGCCTCGACGCCAAGGCGGGAGAAGCCGCGGGGCAGCTTTCCAGGGGCGACAAGCGTCGTCTCGAACTGGCCATGTGCCTGGTTCAGGACCCCAAGCTGCTGCTGTTGGACGAACCCACCGCCGGCATGGCCCGGGCCGACACCAACAACACCATCGACCTGATGAAACGGATCGCCAAGCGGGGCGTCACCATGGTTGTCATCGAGCATGACATGCATGTGGTGTTTTCCCTCGCCGATAAGATTTCCGTGCTGGCGCAGGGAACGGTGATCGTCGAAGACCTGCCCGAAAACATCAAGGGCAATCCGCGGGTCCAGGAAGCCTACCTGGGCGGCGCCCACCTATGATCGCGTTGAGAGACTGGAGGATCGCATGAGCGCCACCGAACAAGACCCAAACATCATCGGCAACGACATGTTTTCCGGCGTTGCCCCGGGCAAGAAGCCGACCATGACCACCGGCGGCCAGCGGGCCTTCTTTTCCTGCTGGGACCTGCACGCCTATTATGGTGAAAGCTACATCGTCCAGGGCGTCAGCTTCGATGTCCGCGAGGGGGAGATTGTCGCCCTGCTGGGACGCAACGGCGCCGGCAAGACATCCACCTTGCGCGCCCTGGCCCGTGTCGACGATCCCGTCGTCACACAGGGTGAAATCTGGCTCGACCATCAGCCGCTGCATGAAATGAAGGCCCATCAGGCGTCCCGACTCGGCCTCGGCCTGGTGCCCGAGGACCGGCGCATCATTCAGGGATTGACGGTGGAAGAGAACCTGAAGCTGGCCCAGATCGCGCCCCCCCACGGCTGGACCATCGAGCGCATCTACGACCTGTTCCCCCGCCTGGGCGAACGGCGCAACCAGGAAGGCACCACCCTGTCCGGTGGCGAGCAACAGATGCTGGCCATCAGCCGGGCCCTGGCCAGGGACGTCAAGCTGCTGCTGCTGGACGAGCCCTATGAAGGCCTCGCCCCGGTCATCGTCCAGGAAATCGAAAAGACCCTGGAGCAGATCAAGACCCTCGGCATGACCACCATCATCGTCGAGCAAAACGCCATTGCGGCGCTGCATCTGGCGGACCGGGCCATTATCCTGGACATGGGACAGGTCGTCTTCGACGGGGTTTCCCAGGAAGTCCTGGACAACGCGGACCTGCGCCAACAGTACCTGGCGATTTAGTCGGCGTCCCGTTCGAGCGTCTCTTCCATGGCTGAACAGGAATACCACTCGTCCTCGACCCTGGCGCTGAATACCAAGGTCGAGGACGATTTCGTCGCCCCCCTGACGACGGTCCGGGGGTCGCTGGAAATTCTTCGCGACTTCAAGGATTTATCCGAAGACGAGCGGCATAATATCCTGGAGCGGGCCTTGAAAGGCTGCGCCCATCTTGAAAAGAGCATCAACGACCTGGCCAATTCCGTTTATACGGCGGGCCAGGAGACCCACTTAAAGGGACAAACGGAGCCCGTGGTCGTCGAGGTCAATGAATACGCCTCCCGTCTGCGCATTTTCGACGACCTGGAGGTCATGGAGGTGGACTTCAGCGATTTCACCTTCAGCAGTTCGAAGATCGTCAACGATTTCTACGACACCATCGAGGACATGATCTCCGAGACCGGGCGGAACTGGTACTTCCTCGTCAATTACCGGGACTGCAGCATCTGGCCCGAAGCCTGGATCGCCTTCGCCCACCGGGGCAAGAAGATCAATGTCACCTGCTCGCTCGGCACGGTTCACTATGTGGAATACGGCGAAGACCACGAAAAGGCGACGGACGCCCCACTCTCCGACAGCTACGACCCGAACCTGTTCAACTCCCGCGCCGAGGCGCTGGCGAGGATCGAAGAACTCAAAGCGGGATCGGCCTCCTGAATCAAGCCTCGGCCGGGAAATCGGGGAAATCTTGATCAAGGTTAAGGCGCGCGGCCGGGTGGTGTTTATTGTCGGATATGAACGGCAACGAACGTCACAACGGCCCCCATGGGGCGAGAGGATTTTACGGCTATGAAGGATATTCTCGTTCACCTGGACGACAGCGAGGAATGCAGCCACCGCATCCGCACCGCTATTTCCCTGGCGAAGAAGCACGACGCCCATGTCATGGGCGTGGCGCTGAAAATCAAATCGACCATTTCCGCCTACATCAGCGAGGCGCTGCCCAAGGGCTTCCAGGAAGCCCAGCGCCAGGCGGTCGAGGAATCGGCGCGCAAGGCCATCGCCGCTTTCGAGGAGGCGGCGAAGGAAGCCGGTATCGATTACGACACGTCCGTGATCCATAAATCCGCCGCCAAGGCGCCCGGCAATCTGGCCTTCCACGCCCGGCATTCGGACCTCACCATCCTCGCGCAGACCAATCATGAACACAGCGGCGCCAGCTTCAACACGGCGTTGACCGACGCGGTTCTGTTCGAATCCGGCCGGCCCATTTATCTGGTGCCCTATATCGGCAAGAAGCACACCCCGGTGAAGACGGCGGTCGTCGCCTGGGACGGCGGGGCCAAGTCGGCGCGGGCGGTCAACGACGCCATCCCGCTGCTGCAGGACCGCAAAGAGGTGATTGTCCTGGTCATCAACGCCGAGGAGCGGGAGGGGGCGCACGGCATGAAACCCGGCGCAGACATCGCCGCCCACCTGAGCCGTTACGGCATCAAAACCCGTATCGAACGGGAAACCATCAAGGACATCGACGTCGATAAGGCCATTCTCAACTTCCTCGCCGATTGCGGCGCCGACCTTCTGGTCATGGGCGCCTACGGCCATTCCCGGCTCAGGGAAAAGGCCTTCGGCGGCGTCACCGAGAACATCCTGAAAGAGATGACCACCCCGGTGCTGATGTCGAGCTGACACCAGGCCGTCTTGACAGCAACCGGTCGAGCCGCAAAAATAGTTCGGGTAACGAACAATAAGGCGCGGCGGGGAGCATGAGCGACGGACAGTCCAACGAAGGAAGCATGAACGCCGCCGAGGTCCTGCTCGAGCGAGGCCTGGCCGAGGCCTCCGGCGGGCATGCCGCGCTTGTCGGCGACGGGGGGAGCGTCACCTACGCGGACCTGGACCGCCTGGCCTCTCAAGCGGCGTACGTCATCGACGGGTTCGGCGCCGGGCCCGGGGACCGGGTCCTGATCTTGGCCGACGACCGTCCCGAATTCTTTTACGCCTATCTGGGGGCGATGAAGGCCGGGGCCGTTCCGGTCGCCCTCAACCTGCGGCTTTCGGCGGAAAACCTGGCCTATATCATGGCCGACAGTGGCTGCGCCCTGGTCCTGGCCGATGCCGGCTTCACCGATCTTTGCCGGCGCGCCATGGCGGACCTTGACGCGCCACCGCCACTGGCCACCCTGGACGAACCCGTTGCCGGATTGCCGTTCCTGGGCGGGGAGATGGAGGGCTGCCCGGACCGGTTCCAGGCGGCGCGGCTCGGGCCCGACGACGCGGCCCTGTGGATGTACACGTCCGGCACCACCGGCGAGCCGAAGGCGGTGGTTCATCGCCAGCGCAGCATGAACACGGTCGACCGTTATCTGACGCCCGTCTTCGGGGCCGGCCCGGGGGACAGAATCTATTGTTCCTCGAAGATGTTTTTCGCCTTTTCCCTCGGCCACACTCTGCTCGCCGGGCTGCGGTCCGGGGCGACGGTGGTCGTCCAGCCGGGGTGGCCCACCGCCGAGGCGGTGGCCGGAGCCGTCGAACGCCATCGCCCGCATCTGCTGTTCAGCGTGCCGACCCTCTACCGGGCGCTGTTGCAGGAGGGCCTGGCCGGGGCCGAGGGTTTCGCCGCCGTCCGCCATTTCATTTCCGCCGGCGAACACCTGCCGGATTCCCTCGCCCGCCAATGGCAGGCGGCCACGGGCGCGCCGATCCTGCAGGGGATCGGGGCGACGGAAACCCTGATGATGTTCATGGGCAACCGGCCCCTGGACAATCGCATCGGGGCCACGGGAAAACCCTTTCCCGGAACCCGGGTCAAATTGGTCGACGATGGGGGCGAGGCGATCGAGGAGCCGGGAATTCCCGGGGTCCTGTGGGTGAAAAGCGATTCCCTCGCCCGGGAATACTGGCGGCGGGAAGACAAGACGGACGCGGCCTTCCGGGACGGCTGGTACGTCACCGGCGATATGTTCTGCCTCGACGGCGACGGGTTCTACCATTACCAGGGCCGCGACGATGACATGCTGAAGATTTCCGGCCAATGGGTCAGCCCGGCGGAGATCGAAGAGCATGTGTTGGCCAACCCCAAGGTGTCCCAGGCGGCGGTGATCGGGGTCGAGGACGCGAGCGGACTGGTGCGCCTCGCCCTGTGCCTTGTCACCGCCGGGGGGACGTCCGGTCATGAAGCCCTGGAGCGGGAACTGACCGAGACCCTGACCGGTGCGTTGTCCATTTACAAATGCCCCCGGCGCTTTATTTTCCTCGATGAAATGCCGCTGACGGCGACGGGCAAGGTTCAGCGTTTCAAGCTGCGCCAACTCGCCGTCGATTATATGGACGCCAATTCTTACGGAACGGACTAATCAACATGCCGAAAAGAGCAAAAGAGACACGTCGTAAGGCCGCCGTCGATTGGGGCATGCTGGACCAGTTGGTCGGCTTTCATCTGCGCCGGGCGCAATCGGTCGTCTTCGACAATTTCATGACCCTGGCGAAAGAGGAACGCATGACCCCCGGGCAGTTCGGCGTCTTGACCCTGATCAAGCAAAACCCCGGCCTCAATCAATCCGGCCTGGCCGGGGCCCTCGGCATCGAGCGCTCGACCATGGTGGCGGTGATTAATGTGCTAGAGGAGAGGGGGCTGGTGCTGAGGCGGGAATCCGCCGTCGACCGGCGCTCCTACGTCCTGTCCCTGACCAAGGAGGGAGAAGCGTTGCTGTCGCGGGCCGGCGAGAAGGTGCGTAGCAACGAGGATTGGATCGCCGACGCCCTGGGGCCGGGAGAGAAAGAACGCCTGATCTCCATGCTGAAAAGAATCAGCCGTAATTCAGGCGGTTAGCCAGGGCGCGGCAGAGATTGGCGGCGACCTTGCGGCGGTAGCCGGGGGGTGTGAAGGTCGAGGTCATGGGCTTGATCTGTTTCGGTAGCAGGGCCGTCAGTGTGTCGAGGGCCTCCTCGTCGGGGGCGTGGCCGTTCAGGGCATCCGTTCCTTCGAGCAAAACCGGGCGGGATTTCAGGCCGGTCACGGCGAGACGGACATCGGCCAGTCCGCCGCCGTCGCCGCCAAGCGCCATGGCCACCCCGGCGAGGGGAAAGTCGATGGACTCCCGGACCCGGGCCTTGGCGTAGCCCGAGCGCAGGCCCCCGGCTTCGGGCAACAGGACGGCGGCGAGGATCTCGCCGCGCCGCAACAGCAGATGGGCGGCGCCGTCGTCGGCGTACAGGTCGCCTAGGGGAATCGTTCGCCTGCCCTCGGGGCCGATCAGTTCGGCTTCGGCATGGAAAACCAGCAAGGCCGGGGCCAGGTCGCCGCTGAAGGCGGCGAAGCACTGCTTGCCCGACGGCGCCACATGGCAAGTGTCGCCCAGATTCTTGAGGCAGTAATTGTTGGCCCCGCGCCACCATTCGCTCTGATTGTAGAAGACGCAACGGGTGTCCAGGCACAGGTTGCCGCCGACGGTGGCGACCTGGCGATGGGTCGGGGCGGCCACCTCCGCCGCCGCTTCGGCGATGGCGGGGTAGGCATTCGTGATGGCGGAATGCCTCAACAACGTGTCCAGGGTGACGCCGGCGCCGATGCGGTAGCCGTTTCCGGTTTCCTCGATGCGGGTCATCTCTTCGATGCCGCCGAGTTCGATCAGGGTCTCCGGGGCCTCGATGCCGCGCCGGATGTTGACCATCAGGTCCGTGCCGCCGGCGAGATAACGGGCCTCGGGATGGGCCTGGTACTGGTTGACGGCGTCCTCGATGCTGGCCGGGCGCAGCACGGTGAAGTCGGGCAGGTATTCCATCAGCTTGCCCCTCCGGCGGCTTGTTTCTTCCTCAGGCGTTGCAGCTTGATCTGCCCGTCTATGATCCTCTCCGGGGTCAGGGGCGTCTCGAACAGGCGCACGCCGACGGCGTCGTAAACCGCGTTGGCGATGGCGGGGATGACGCCGGACAGGCAGCCCTCGCTGGCCTCCTTCGCCCCGAAGGGGCCGTTGGGGTCCAGGCTTTCGACGATCCTGACCTCGATGTCCGGCGACTCGGCCATGGTCGGCACCCGGTAATCGAGGAAGTTGCAGGTGATCGGCAGGCCTTCGTGATAGGCGGTTTCCTCGCTGATCGCCTGTCCCAGGCCCATCCAGACGCCGCCCTGGATCTGTCCCTCCACGGACAGCGGGTTGAGCGCGTAACCGACGTCGTGGGCGACCCACACCTTGTCGACGATGACCCGGCCGGTGATGTCGTCGACGGTGACCTCGGCGGCCAGGGTGGAATAGGAATAGGCCATGGACGGGCCGACCCCGGCGCCGTGATACTTGCCGCCCTGGAATTTCTTCGGCACGGTGAAGGAGCCCTTGACGGTGATGGTGCCGGTATCGACCAGGGCCTGGGCGACGACCTCCTTGTAGGGAATGTCGGAACCCTGCTGGCCGCGAATGCGATAGCTTTCGCCCAGGCATTCCACCTCTTCCGGGGCGACCTCCAGTTTTGTCGCCGCCGCCTCCACGAGGATGGCTTTCAGGCCTTCCGCCGCGTCGAGCGCCGCGTTGCCGACCATGAAGGTGACGCGGGAGGAATAGGAGCCGTTATCCTTCGGCGTGATGCGGGAATCGTTGGCGATGACGGTGAGCCTGTCGAAATCCACCTTCAGCACCTCGCCGACCACCTGGGCGAGGATGGTGCTGGAGCCCTGGCCGATGTCGGCGGCCCCGGTCAGGATGGTGACACCACCGTCGAAGTCCAGCTTCAGGTTGACCACCGCATGGGGTTCGCCGGTCCAGTGCACGGGCTTGGCGGCGCCGCTGACGTAGTGGGAACAGGCCATGCCCAGGCCTCTGTTGGGCCCCAGTGTGCCCCGGCGCTGCTTCCATCCGCAGGCCGCCTCGACCCAGTCCAGGCATTCCGGCAGGCCGTAGGAGGTGACCTCCAGATCGTTGATCGTGCGCAGCGGTGGGTTCAGCAGGTTGCGGCGGCGGACTTCGAACGGGTCCAGGCCCAATTCTTCCGCCATCATGTCGGTGACGCTTTCGAAGGCGTGGCGCACATCGACCGTGCCGTGCCCGCGCATGGCCCCGCAAGCGGGCGTGTTGGTGTAGACGCGGAAACCGTTGTAGCGCACGGCGGGGATATCGTAGAGGGCGTTCAGCAAGGAACCGGCGTAGAGGATGGTGACGATGCCGTACCCGGCGAAGGCACCGCCGGTCTGCTCGACGACGCAGTCGCAGGCGGTCATTTTGCCGTCCCTGGTCATGCCGATCTTCATTTTCACCCGGGTGCGGGGGCGGCCCCGGTGGGTGAGGAAGGTTTCCTCCCGGCTCAGTTTCATGCGCACCGTGCCGCCGGCGGCGCGGGCCAGCAGGCAGGTGATGATTTCGAAGTTGAGCGCTTCCGTGCGCGCCCCGAAGCCGCCGCCGATGAACGGCTTGATGACCCGCACCTGGGATTCGTCCATGTCCATGCACTGGGCGACCCGCTTGTGGACGTAGTAGGGGACCTGGGTCACCGAATGCAGGGTGATGCGGTCCCGTTCCCCGTCGTATTCGGCCAGGGCGGCGTGGGGCTCCATGTGGGCATGGGTGACCTCGGCGCAGTCGTAGGTTTCTTCGTGAATGATGTCGGCGGCCTCGAAGCCCTCGTCCACGTCGCCGAATTCGCTGTGTACCTCCCTTTCCAGGTTGCCCGGCCTGTCGTCGTGCAGCAGCGCCGCGCCCTCGGCGCGGGCGTCGTCGGCGGTGTAATAGGCGGGCAGTTCCTCGACCCGGAAGTCGATCAGCTTCAAGGCCCGTTCCGCCGTCGCCTCGTCGACGGCGGCGATGGCGGCGACCGGCTCGCCCCGGTAACGCACCTTGTCCCGGGACAGGGGATATTCGTTCTGGGCGATGGGGATGATGCCGAAGGGCTTGTCGCAGTCCTCGCCGGTGATGACGGCGACGACGCCGGGCAACTCGCGGGCCTTCGAGACGTCGACGGCGACAATGTCCGCATGGGAATAGGGACTGCGGAACAAACGCCCGACGAGGGCGTCGCCGGGGGCGAAGTCGGCTGTGTATTGCGCCCGGCCGCTGACTTTCTCGATGCCGTCGATCAGCGGCGCGCGCCGCCCGACCATGGGCTCGCGGCCGCCGTCGCGGGGGCTCACGTCCGCTCTCCCGCCGCGGCCTGGACGGCCTCGATGATCTTCACGTAACCGGTACAGCGGCAGATGTTGCCGCCGAGGGCCTGGCGTATGTCGTCCTTGCTCGGGGCGGGGTTCTTCCTCAGCAAACCCTCCGCCGCCATGATCATGCCCGGCGTGCAATAGCCGCACTGGGTTCCCAGTTTCTCGTTGAAGGCTTTTTGTAGGGCGGACAGGCGTCCCCCTTCGGTGCAGCCCTCGACGGTTTCCACCCGGCGGCCTCGGCAGGAGGTGGCGAGCGACAGGCAGGAAAGGCGCGGCTCGCCGTCCACCAATACGGTGCAGGCGCCGCATTCGCCGCCGTCGCAACCGATTTTCGTTCCCGTCTTCCCCGCCGTCTCCCGCAGATAATCCACCAGCAGGGTGTTGTCGGCGACGGCGTCTTCCCGGGGCTGGCCGTTGAGGGTCAGGCTAAGGATGGTCTTGGCCATGGCGGCTTCCTGTTCAAGGCTGCAAAAAACTGTTCGGGTACCGAACAATTATAATGTTAAGCCAGCCGCCCGGAAACGGCAACAGGAAAGTTGGGTTGGGGGTGAGGACTTAAGCCGCCCTTTGAACGGCTCGTTTGATGGCCGCCCCCTTTTCCGCCTCCGCCTTGCCGAGGTCATGCCTGAGTTGCAGGTTGAGCCAGAATTCGGGGGAATTGCCGAAATACCGGGCGAGGCGCAAGGCCGTCTCCGCCGTTACGTTTCGTCGTCCGCGAATGATTTCGGAAATCCGGTTGGCGGGAACCGCAAGCGCCGCCGCTAGTTTGCTGGCGCTGAGCCCACGCGTGTCGATTTCTTCCTTAATCAGTTTTCCGGGATGCTTGGGAATTCTCATGGCCGGTTATCCTTTGTGGTAGTCAATGACTTCGACGTCTTCGAAGCCGTCGTCTGTGGGGACGAAGACAATACGCCAGGGACCATTGACGTTGAGCGCATACTGCCCCTTTCGTCCACCCTTCAACGGGTGCAGGTTGATTGATTTGAGCGGCGAAAGATCGCTGATGCTTGGCGCCGCTTCCAGGTCATCCATACGATCAGCGGCCAATTCGCCGTCTAGTCCCTTAAACCCTCTGGGTTTGCCGGTTTCATGGACCCTGCGTGTCTTGGCGTTCTTGTAATTCGTAATCACATGTAAGGTTAATATTGTGTACGTAATACGTCAAGCGTATATGATAAAATCGTGATGTTTGCTAATGATCCGACGGGTGGGCCAGGCGGTCGTTGAGGCCGGTGTCGTATTCCAGGCCTTCGCGGGTCAGGGTAATGGCGGTGGGGAAGCCGGAACGGGCCAGGCCCTTGCGTTCCAGGGCCCGCCAGACCGCCTGATTGGCGAAGCCGCTGGCGTCGCTGGAAGAAACGACGAAGTCGCCGATATGCACATGATCGCCGTGCGGCCGGGGCAGGGTCGAGAGCAAAACCTCGCCCGTTTCCGGGTCGTGGGTCGAGGTCGCCGGGTGGCGGGCCAGTTCCTGGAACAGCAACAGGGTGCGCAATTGCAGTTTGTTCAGTTTCAACGGGTTTCTTTTTCCGGGCATGGCCTTTAAAACCTTTCCTTCCATGTTCGAGGCGACCCTATCATGACCGACCTGTTTTCCGCCATCGCCGCTTTCGTCCTGTCCCACGCCATTGCCGCGGTCAAGCCCCTGCGCGCCCATCTGATCCGCGCCCTGGGTTTCAAGATGTACATCTGCCTGTATTCCGCCATGTCCGTCGGCATTCTGGTCTGGCTGGGGTTCGCCTATGGCGAGGCCCCCTATGTGGAGGTCTGGGAATTCCGCGACTGGACCCGCTGGGTGACCCTGGCCGTCATGCCTTTCGCCTGCATGCTTCTGACCGCCGGCCTGTTCAGCCCCAATCCCCTGTCCCTGTCGCTGGTCTCGGCCGACGACTTCGACCCGGCCCGCCCCGGCATCGTCGGGCTGACCCGCCATCCGGTGATCTGGGCCATCGCCCTTTGGGCCGCCGCCCATGTGCCGCCGAACGGGGACCTGGCTTCGTTGCTGATGTTTTCCCTGCTGCTGCTGGCCGGGTTGACGGGCCCGAAAAGCCTCGACGCCAAGCGCCGGCAAAGCCTGGGGGAGGACCGCTGGGCCCGGCTGGCGGCGGGCGGCAAGGGTGTCCGGGGCCTGAAAATCTGGACCCTGGCGGCCGGTCTCGGCCTTTACGCGGCCCTGATTTACCTGCACGAGTGGGTGATCGGCGTCTCGCCCCTGTAAACAGGGATAGCCAACCCGCGGCGGCAATGATAAAAGCGCGGCCATGAGCAATACAGACCTTTCCCATATCCGCAATTTTTCCATCATCGCCCATATCGACCACGGCAAGTCGACCCTGGCCGACCGGATGATTCAGATGTGCGGCGGCCTGGCCGACCGGGAGATGAAGGAACAGGTGCTCGACAACATGGAGATCGAGCGCGAGCGGGGCATCACCATCAAGGCGCAGACCGTGCGCCTCGCCTACAAGGCGGCGGATGGGGAGACCTATCAGCTCAACCTGATGGACACGCCGGGCCACGTCGACTTCGCCTACGAGGTCAGCCGCTCGCTGGCCGCCTGCGAGGGGTCCCTGCTGGTCGTCGACGCCACCCAGGGGGTCGAGGCGCAGACCCTGGCCAACGTCTACCTGGCCCTGGACAACGACCACGAGATCATCACCGTCCTCAACAAGATCGACCTGCCCGCCTCGGAACCGGACCGGATCAAGGCGCAGATCGAGGATGTCATCGGCCTCGACGCCTCCGACGCCCTGGAAATTTCCGCCAAGACCGGCCAGGGCATCGACCGGGTGCTGGAAACCCTGGTCGAACGCCTGCCGGCCCCGGAAGGGGATCCGGACGCCCCCCTGAAGGCGCTGCTGGTGGATAGCTGGTACGATCCTTATCTGGGCGTCATGATCCTGGTCCGGGTCAAGGACGGCCATCTCAGGAAGGGCATGAAAATCCGCATGATGGCCGCCGACACGGTGCATCAGGTGGAGCAGGTCGGCGTCTTCACGCCGAAGGCGACCAAGGTGGATGTGCTGGGGCCGGGCGAGGTCGGCTACATCACCGCCTCCATCAAGACCGTGGCCGACACCAACGTCGGCGACACCATCACCGAGGACAAGCGCCGGGCGGACGCGCCCCTGGCCGGGTTCAAGCCCTCCGTGCCGGTGGTCTTCTGTTCCCTGTTCCCGTCCGACGCCAACGATTTCGAGGATCTGCGCGAAAGCCTCGCCAAGCTGCGCCTGAACGACGCCAGCTTCGAATACGAGCCGGAAAACTCCATGGCCTTGGGGCTGGGCTTCCGCTGTGGTTTCCTGGGTCTGCTGCATCTGGAGATCGTCCAGGAGCGCCTGGAGCGGGAATTCGACCTGGACCTGATCACCACCGCCCCCTCGGTCGCCTATAAAATAGAACTCAACGACGGCGCCGAAATGGAGCTGCACAACCCGGCGGACATGCCGGAGCCGACCCAGATCAAGGAAATCTCGGAACCCTGGATCAAGGCGACCATCATGGTGCCCGACGAATATCTGGGTTCCGTCCTGCAATTGTGCACGGAACGCCGTGGCGAGCAGATTGAACTGACCTACGCCGGCAGCCGCCCCATGGCCACCTACCGCCTGCCCCTGAACGAGGTGGTGTTCGATTTCTACGACCGGCTGAAATCCATCTCCCGGGGCTACGCCAGCTTCGATTACGAGATGGACGGTTTCGCCGCCGGGGACCTGGTCAAGGTGTCGATCCTGGTCAACGCCGAGCCCGTCGATGCCTTGGGTTTCGTCTGCCACCGTTCCCAGTCGGAAACCCGTGGGCGCGGCGTCTGCGAGCGCCTGAAGGACCTGATCCCCCGGCAGTTGTTCAAGATTCCCATCCAGGCGGCCATCGGCGGCAAGATCGTCGCCCGCGAAACCCTGAGCGGCATGCGCAAGGACGTCACCGCCAAATGCTACGGCGGCGATATCACCCGCAAGAAGAAACTGCTGGAAAAGCAGAAAAAGGGGAAAAAGAAGATGCGCCAGTTCGGCAAGGTGGAAATCCCGCAATCCGCCTTTATCGCCGCGCTGCGCATGGGCGATGATTAGGGTTTCGTTTCATCCGGTGCCCGTTCGCGCTCTTCATCTCCGTGCAGCGACTCATCCACCTCTTCGATCAGGTCGGCGTCGGCGGCGCTGATGATGTCCTCCTTGGGGATCGGTTGTAGCGGCATCAGGTCGGTGGGGCCGTGGTCTTCCCCGGAAAATTCCCGCTTCGCCGACCTCGCCAGATGATTGAACAGATCCACCGATTCCATGGGCGCACTGGCGGAATCCTCCCCGTGAGCCCGGCTCCGGTGGCGGGAGACCAGGACCAGGGCCAGCCCGGGGGCGCCGTAGATCAGCCACGCCGGCAGCTTCAGGAGGGTCAGGAACACCGGGTCCCATAGCCAGCCGCCGGAAAGGCGGGTCAGGGTCGATTCCATGAAGAACAGGCTTTCCGGTGAGAAGGTGTACCAAAGGTCATGGGCGGGGACCAGACTGCGCCCGCCGGCCCCGGGCAGGCCGTGAAAAGCCGTTTCGGCGGCGGCGGCGGCGAAGGCCAGCCCGAGCAGCAGCAGGCCGATATAAAAGAAGATGCGCATCGGCGCATAATAGCCGTTGCACGTTGTCTCCGCCTCAGTTAATTTGCGCCGCCTGAGACGTGTTCGACAAACGGCTCAGAAACCCGCAGGAGGGGTGGCCGAGTGGCTGAAGGCGCACGCTTGGAAAGCGTGTATACGGGAAACCGTATCGAGGGTTCGAATCCCTCTCCCTCCGCCA
>CAYFOJ010000026.1:0-40918 GCA_964344645.1 uncultured Thalassospiraceae bacterium | reverse complement strand
GCCAGCTGAAATCAATTCAAATCACCGCATAAAGCGCATTCTTCACGACCGACTAATTTGCTAACGCCACCTGCTGCAATTCCTGCTTCATGCGCAGTTCCATGCAGTTGATTTTGCGACGTTTCAAAACCTTGCAGGCGCGATAGGCCTGGCGTTTCGACAGGCCGAGGATGCGGGCCCGATAAACCGGGGTGCGGACGCCTTTCGTTAGGGGGACGACGCGAATCTGGCCGTCGAACAGCAAGTCCGGGGCCTTTTCGATGGCCAGCTTGGCGATCTTGTAGGCCGGTTTGGTGGTCTTGTAGGCGCCGACCTGAATGCCCCACTTCAATTTGCCGGAGGCGGTCTTGGACGCCACGACTTTCTTCTTGCTTTTGCTCTTGGCGGCGGTGAGGGCGTTCGGCATGCCCAGTTTCTGGTATCCCTTGTCGAGCAGTTTCGCCATGTGCTTGTTGCGGGCGCCGGAGGTTCGCCCCCCGAAGACGACGCCGATCAGCCGGCGGCCCTGCCGTTCGACGGAGGCGACAAGGTTGAACCCGGAGGCGCGGATGTAGCCGGTCTTGATGCCGTCGACGCCCTTGTAGGTCTTCAGCAGCTTGTTGTGGTTGCGGTGGGTCAGGCCGTTGTGCCGAAAGGTCCTGGTCGAGAAATAATGATAGTGCTGCGGAAAGTCGCTCATCAGCCGCCGGGCCAGGGTGGCCATGTCCTTGGCGGTGGAAAGCTGGCCCCGGTGCGGCAAGCCGGAGGCATTGCGGAAGGTGGTGCGCGACATGCCGATGGCGCGGGCCTTGGCGGTCATTTTCAGGGCGAAATCCCGTTCCGACTTGGCCAGGTTCTCGGACACCGCCGTGGCGGCGTCGTTGGCGGATTTGGTGACGATGGCGAGGATCGCCTGTTTCCACGTCAGTTTGCCGCCTCTCCTCAGCCCCAATTTCGATGCGGGCTGGCGGGCGGCGCGGGCGGAAATCTTCAGAGGCTGATCAAGGCGGATGGCGCCTTTCTCAAGGGATTCGAAGATCATGTACAGGGTCATCATCTTGGTCAGGGACGCCGGATAATTGCGCGTGTTCTCATTGATGTTGTGAAGAACCTCGCCGGTGTCCGCGTCAATCACATAGGACGCATACTTGGCCCGCGCCTCGCCGGCCGCCGACAGTCCGACAACCACGGCCACCAGCGCGGCCGCGATCAGGCGTCCCAATGATGTGGCCCTGCAATTCCCCTTGTTAACCCTCAACGGTATCTTCCTGCCCTTGCATGAGTGTTATTCGTTGCTGAATACTACCTACCTCGCCGTTGGATAACAAACAATTAAGATGCGGGGGAAATCATCCTTCCAGGGGCAGAATCAGATTGTGGTCGGCGAATTCCTCGAGCAGGGCGGTGACGTCCTTTTCCACCTGCGCCGGAACCGCATTGGGGAAGGCCAGGCAGAGCAGTTCCACGGCTTCCGCCGACGTGGTTCCTTCCTCCAGCAGACGCCAAAGCGCCGTGCCGACGGGGTTGAGGTGATAGAGGGCGTCGTTGTCCGGATTGACGAGAAAGACGACGTCATCAACTCGGCGTTCGGTGATGCCCTGCCTTCTGATGTATTGGGGGCTCATGTCCTGGAAAACCTTTCGACGAGAAAACGCGCCGCGCCGGCCCCGTCGGGGTAGCGCAGGGAATGGCATTCGGCATCATCGGCGATGGCGTGAAGCCGGTCCAGGGTTTCCAGGGCCGGGACATCCACGGCGAAGTTCTGCAGAATGGTTCGTTTCAGAATCTCGCCGGTGCTTGAAGGCTGCAATTCCAGCGTCGTCCCCGGTTCCCTGTGCAATTCGATGATGCCCCTGATCGGCGCCGTTTCCCCGTATCGGGCCAGTTCTCCCTTTCGTGCCCGCAGATACAGGAAACGGCGGCTGGCGGGGCCGCGCCGTTCGGCGACGAAAGCCTCGAAGCGGTCCCCGCCGTCGTCGGGCAGGGGCAGGCGCAGGCGCGGCAGAACGCCCGGGGCCATGCCCTTGTTTTCCGCCGTGATATAGAGAACGTCGTCGGCGAAGACTTTCATGCCCAGGGCGGCCAAGTGGGCGCTCAGGGTGCTCTTGCCGGCGTTGTAGGTGCTGGGGAACAGGAACAGTCCCCGGCCGAAATCCACCGCCGCCGTGTGCAGGCAGAGCAGGGAGGGGTTGTCGGCGGTGTAACACTTGAAGGCGTCGACCAGGAAGTCGCAGGCGGCGTTGACCGGATCGGGATAGACTTTTGGCGTTTCCAGCCACTGGGAGCGGCGGCTGTAGCCTTCGGGCGCCTTGTCGATGGCGATGGCCGGGGAGGGGCTTTCGGCGGGGTCCGCCTGATGAAAATCCCAGCCGTGCAGGATGGAGGCGATAACCCCCGCCAGTTCTTCGCAGCCGTTGAGCGCAACCGGCCGTTTCATATGGTCAAACGCGATCAGCACTCTGCTTCCTGCTCCCTTCGGCCGAAGCATGCGCGGCTTTCGCCGGTTTGTGAAGGGAAAGCTTATACCCCTCCGGCGATTCCGCCCGTGACCGTTCCACCCGTGGTGGCGGTTCCGGCCGTCGTCGCCGTCGTCGTGGCGGGCGCGGCCACGGTTGTCGCCGTCGTTGTTGGTGGAATGACCGTGGTTGTCGTCGTTGCGGGAGTCACCGTGGTGGTGGCCCCGGCGGTTGCCGCCGTGGCCGTCGTCGTCGTTGCCGTGGTCGTTGTGCCCGGGGTGGCGACGCCGAATCCTGCGGCCATGCCGCCGCCGGACGCCTCGGCCATGCCGCCACCGGAGCCGCCGTCGGCCATGCCACCGCCCGAGGCCCCGGCCATGCCGCCGCCGGACGCTCCGGCCATGCCGCCGCCGGAACCGCCAGCCGCGCCGCCGCCCGACGCTCCGGTCATGCCGCCGCCGGAGCCGCCGCCGGCTGTGCCGCCGCCAGAGCCGCCGCCAGCCGCGCCGCCGCCGGAGCCGCCGCCATCTCCGGCGCCGCCACCGCCGGAACCGACGCCATCTCCGGCGCCGCCATCTCCGCCTCCGCCGCCGGAGCCGCCGCCGTCACCGCCGGAGGCGGCTGCGGGGTTCAGTTTCATCAGCAGGGGGGCCGCGTAGAGGGCGGCGACGGAAAGGCCCAGTCGGGACAGGGCCCGGCGTCTGTTTTGATCGACGGTCTGCTTGATCGTTTCGGGATGTAGGGTCGATTTCATGGTTTCATACTCCGGTCTTGCCGATTTCATCGGCGTCAGGGCTGGAATGGACCTCCCTCGATGGTGATTTAGCGCACCCGTTGCCAAAGGCCGGTGGCGAGTTTGCAAACATTGCGGTGATTGACTCGCCGGCGGCCTTCGACGTCATAGGCGCTTTGGTATTCCCGGCATTGTTCGCCGTTGGCTCCCTGAAAGGTGCGAAGAGGCGTCAACGTCGCCTTCAGGGTGCCGTCGGGCCTGCTCCATGTGGAGGGGACGCCGTCCGGGTTGTTGTTGAGGACCGCCTGCGCCAGGGTGTTGAGGGCCGCCTGTTCCCGTCCCGGCAGGGCGGTCGAATTGAAGCCGGCGCCGATCAGGGAACGTTCCCGGCTGGGGCGGCTGGCGTAGACGTCCGTCCGCTTGACGTAATGGCCGACCCGGGGGGCGTAGTAGTAGGTCCGGGTCTGACGCCAGGTGCTGGTGCCGTGGATATAGCGGTAGCAGGGGATTTTATAGACGTCGAAGGTGCCGGCGGGGACGAACAGGACCTCGGTGCCGGAGACCTCGCACTGCCAGCTTTGTCTGTATTCGTTCTGTTCCGAACCGTCATTGGCCTGCACAGTCTGCTGGAAGTCGAAACGCCCGCTGTTGCCCACTTGCAGGGGCCAGAGCAGGCCCGGCTCCGCCGTGGTCTGCGATCTGGAGCGCCGGCTGCTGTTCTGCCAGGCAATGTCCGGCAGCAGGAAGTTTCTGTGAATCCAGCGCAGAATTCCCCGGTCGTCGCGCCAGGTGACGGTTTCCCCGTCGACGCTGATGACCGTGTCGATGCGTCCGTCGTCGAACAGGAAACTCTCGCCGGTGGCGTAGCGGGGCAGTTTTTCCTCTGCCATGGCGGGCCCGCCCGCGGACAGTTGGCCCGTCTGCATGGGCGCGCAGGCCGCGGCCAGGAAGAGCCCGGCCAGTCCACCGAAAACGGCGGCCATGCGGAACGGGGAGAGAGACCGTTTTGGTGTCATGCTGGTCGTATTCACGGCTTGATGATCCTTTAGCTGTCGAAACCGATGTCATGATTTATATCCCAAGCAACATGAACCGGGCATGAATTATCCGTTCCCCTTTTCCGCGGCGGGAAAAAACCCATATAATGGGCAGGAGACGGAAAAGGCATGCGGATGACGTTATTGAACAAGATACCCACGGCGGCCCTTCCTCCGGGCGGTGGCCGAGACGACGACGATTTCGACACCGGAGTCGCCACC
This sequence comes from uncultured Thalassospiraceae bacterium, assembly GCA_964344645.1. Classification (GTDB taxonomy): domain Bacteria; phylum Pseudomonadota; class Alphaproteobacteria; order Rhodospirillales; family JABHCV01; genus JACNJU01. The sequence goes on along the minus strand of CAYFOJ010000026.1, from coordinate 36,491 downwards.
AAGACCCGCCCGAAGACCAAGAAACCGGCCATGTACAAGGTGCTGATGCTGAATGACGACTACACTCCCATGGAGTTCGTCATCCATGTCCTGCAGCGATATTTCGCCAAGTCACAGGAGGAGGCGACCCGCATCATGCTGCATGTTCATCAGCGCGGCGTCGGCATCTGCGGGGTTTTTACCCATGAACTGGCGGAGACCAAGGCGACACAGGTGATGGATTTGGCGCGCCAGAACGATCATCCCCTGCAATGCACCATCGAAAGAGACGGAGACGACTAGGTCCATGTTATCGAAAAACCTCGAACAGACCCTGCACAGGGCCTTGGCCATGGCGACGGAACGCCGCCATGAATACGCCACCCTGGAACACCTTCTGATGGCCCTGACCGACGATCAGGACGCCGTGGCGGTGCTCAGGGCCTGTGGGGTCGATCTGGATGAACTGCGTGAGAACCTGGTCGAATTCATCAACGAGGAGCTGGATGACATCCGTCTCCAATCCCAGACCGACACCCCCATGGCCGATCCCAAGCCGACGGCGGGTTTTCAACGGGTGGTGCAGCGGGCGATCATCCATGTTCAGTCGTCCGGCCGCGAGGAAGTGACCGGGGCGAATATCCTGGTGGCGCTGTTTTCCGAGCGGGAATCCCACGCCGTCTATTTCTTGCAAATTCACGACATGTCGCGTTTGGACGCCGTCAACTACATCTCCCACGGCATCGCCAAGGTTCCGGGCCGGGAGGGCGCGTCGACCGTCAGCGGCGCCGACGCGGACATGGCGGCCGACGAGGTGGTCAAAACCGCCGACGAGGCCCTGGAAGCTTATTGCGTCAATCTTAACCAGAAGGCCCGGGAGGACGGCATCGACCCGCTGATTGGCCGCGACGCCGAGGTCGAGAGGACCATCCAGATTCTCTGCCGCCGTTCCAAGAACAATCCGCTCTACGTCGGCGATCCGGGCGTCGGCAAGACCGCCATCGCCGAGGGATTGGCCCGGCGCATCGTCAACGAAGAAGTGCCCGTTGTCTTGAAGGAGGCGACCATCTACTCCCTCGACATGGGCTCCCTGCTGGCCGGGACCCGCTATCGGGGGGATTTCGAGGAACGCCTGAAGGCGGTGATCAAGGAACTGGAGGCCATGCCTCACGCCATCATGTTCATCGACGAAATCCACACGGTCATCGGCGCCGGGGCGACCAGCGGCGGCTCCATGGACGCCTCCAACATCCTCAAGCCCTCCCTCGCCAACGGCAAGCTGCGCTGCATGGGCTCGACCACCTACAAGGAATACCGCTCCCACTTCGAAAAGGACCGGGCCCTGGTCCGGCGTTTCCAGAAAATCGACGTGCACGAGCCCTCCATCGAGGACACGGTGAAAATTCTGAAGGGCCTGAAACCGTATTTCGAGGAGCATCATCAGGTCAGCTATACCCTCGAAGCCCTGCGCAAGGCCGTGGAGCTGTCCGCCCGCTACATCAACGACCGCAAGCTGCCGGACAAGGCCATCGACGTCATCGACGAGGTCGGCGCCTCGCGCATGCTGCTGCCGGCGGCCAAGCGGCGCAAGAAGGTGAGCGTCCGGGACGTGGAGGAAACGGTGGCGAAAATCGCCCGCATTCCCCCTAAGTCCGTCTCCACGGACGACCGCAAGGCCCTGCAAACCCTCGAAACGGACCTGAAAACCATGGTGTTTGGTCAGGACAAGGCGATTTCCGCCCTGTCCGGGGCCATCAAGATGTCTCGGGCCGGGCTCAGGGAACCGGAAAAGCCTATCGGCTCCTATCTATTTTCCGGCCCCACCGGGGTCGGCAAGACCGAGGTCGCCCGCCAACTGGCCATGACCCTGGGGGTGGAACTGGTCCGCTTCGACATGTCCGAGTACATGGAACGCCACAGCGTCTCGCGGCTGATCGGCACGCCGCCGGGCTACGTCGGTTTCGACCAGGGCGGGCTTTTGACCGACGCGGTGGATCAGCAACCTCATACGGTGCTGCTCCTCGACGAGATCGAAAAAGCCCATCCGGACCTGTTCAACATCTTGCTGCAGGTGATGGACCATGGGAAACTGACCGACCACAACGGCAAGACCATCGACTTCCGTAACGTGGTCCTGATCATGACCACCAACGCCGGGGCGGCGGACCTGGCCAAGCCTGCCATCGGTTTCGAACGGTCTGAACGGACCGGCGACGACACGGAAGCCATCGAGCGCATGTTCACGCCGGAATTCCGCAACCGCCTCGACGCCATCATCCCGTTCTCCAGCCTGTCGCCGGAGGTCGTCTCCCGGGTCGTCGACAAGTTCGTCATCGAACTGGAGGCGCAACTGGACGAGCGCAACGTCATCATCGAACTGACCGACGAGGCGCGGCAATGGCTGGCGAAGAAGGGCTATGACAAGCTGTACGGCGCCCGTCCGCTGGCCCGGGTCATTCAGGAACACATCAAAAAGCCCCTGGCCGAGGAACTGCTGTTCGGCAAGCTGGCGGCGGGCGGCGTCGTCCGGGTGTCGGTCAAGGACGGCAAGACCCGCTTCGATTATCCCGACCCGGCCCCGAAAAAACCGGTCAAGCCGGGCCGAAAAAAGAAGTCTAAAACACCGGCGCTGGTGAAGTAGTGTCCGAACCCTTTCTCGACGGCGTCCGCGTTCTCGACCTGAGCCAGTACCTGCCCGGCCCCGCCGCCACCCAGATGCTGGCCGACATGGGGGCGGACGTCATCAAGGTGGAGCCCCCCGCGGGTGACCCGTTGCGGCACATGAACCCGGTGTCCGGCGCCCCCGGGGGCGAGCCGTTCTACAAGGCCGTCAACGCCGGAAAGACGGTGCTTCGCATCGACCTGAAAACCGAGACTGGCCGGGAAGGGCTGAAGAACTTGCTCGGCAAGGCCGACGTGCTGTTGGAATCCTACCGGCCCGGCGTCATGGACCGGCTCGGCTTTTCCCGTGCCGTGCTGGGGGAAATTAACCCGTATTTGGTTCATTGCGCCCTGACCGGTTACGGTCAGGCGGGGCCGAAAAGCGACGAGGGGGGGCACGACATCAACTATATCGCCATGAGCGGCGGGCTGGCCGTGTCCGGTTCCGCCGACACTCCTCTGGCCGGTTGGCCCCCCGCCGCCGACTACACGGGGGCGCTGAATTCGGTCAACGCCATCCTCGCCGCCTTGTTTCGCCGCCAGAGGACGGGCAAGGGGGCTTATCTGGATATCGCCATGGCCGACACCTTTCTCGCCTGGCAACCCTGGGGCATGACGTCCGAGGTCCTGGACGAGCCCATGAGGCGCGGGGAAAACCTGCTGAACGGCGGCGCGGCGTGCTATGGGGTCTACAAGACCGCGGACGGACGCTTCGTCACATTGGGCGCCCTGGAGCCGAAATTCTGGGCCAATTTCTGCAACGCCGCCGGACGGCCGGAGTGGATCGGACGGCAGGGCGAGCCGCTGCCCCAGAAAAGGCTGATCGAGGAGGTTTCGGCCCTGTTCTCCGAACAGGATTTATCCCATTGGGAGCGAGTTCTCGGCCGGGCGGACTGCTGTTGTCAGGCCGTTCTTACGTACGAAGAGGCGGCGGACCATCCTCAGGTGTCCCTGCGCAATCTCGTCCGTCGGCAGGAGGATCACTGTCAGGTGTTGTGGCCGGTCCATGTGGACGGCGCCTGCGGGAACGACCGGCCTCCGCCCATCAAACTCGATTTGATGGGATGCATTAATAAGTGGGCGTAAGTCTTTAATTATTTACAGTTTTTCTCGGACAGTATCCCCGCCTTGACCGCCCCTTGCGGGTCCAGGGGCATGGCGGATTTTCCGGCCAGGGCGATGTTTTGCGAGCGCCGCGATCCCTTGGCGTCGATGCGGTCGAGCACCGCCGTGCGGCAGCGGCCGCAGGTGTTGACCAGGGCCAGGCCGCCGACGCCCGCGTTCGACGTGCGTTGCAGGAAGATGCAGCGCATGCCGTCTTCCTCCGCCGCCGGGCCGGAGTCCGAGGCCGAGGGACGGCAAGGGGTGTCGGCGATGATCCGGGACCGTCCGGGTCCGCGGAAGGACAGGTCGGTCGTCGTCCTCGGGGCGACGGTCAGGGTGCGGCTGATGGGCGCGTCGGCGCCGGGGCGCTTGCGCTGAACTTGGACGATGCGGCAGGTCCCACAGGTGTTGACGACCTGCTCGCCGCGCAGGGTTTTCGCCAGCCGCACGCATTTAAGCCCGGCTTCCGCCGGGCCCGGCCAGGCAAGCCAGGCGGACGCCAGCAACAGGCCGGCCAGAAACGTGGCGAGGGAACCTTTCATGCCCCCGATGCTAACCCGGAAAGGTTAAGACCGTTTGAACGGGGAGAAATCGGCCAGGGCCTCGATTTCATCGCTTACCGCCGCGCCTTCCCGGTCGAGAAACCGGGCCACGGCGTCACGGAAGCCCGCATCGGCGATCCAGTGGGCGCTGTAGGTGGTCTGCGGCAGATAGCCCCGCTGCAGCTTGTGTTCCCCCTGGGCCCCGGCCTCCACCCGTTTCAGGCCATGGCCGATGGCGAAGTCCATGGCCCGGTAGTAACAGACCTCGAAATGCAGGAACTTGAAGCGTTCCAGGCACCCCCAGTAGCGCCCAAACAGGCTGTCGCCGCCGATCAGGTTGAGGGCGCCGCCGACGGGTCGGCCCTCATGTTCGGCCAGGATCAGCAACACCGAGTCCCCCAGTCTTTCTCCCAGAAGGCTGAAAAACTCCCGGTTCAGATAGGCCTGCCCCCATTTGCGGTCCGAGGTGTTGCAATAAAATCCGTAAAAAGCCTCCCAATGGCGGTCCTCGATTTCCGCCCCCCTGAGGGCCAGGATGTGGATGCCTTTTTCGGCGACGGCGCGGCGTTCCTTGCGGATGTTCTTGCGTTTCCTCGACGAAAGGGCGGCGAGAAAATCCTCGAAGTCGGAATATCCGTCGTTGCTCCAGTGAAACTGCCGGTCGGTCCGCTGCAACAGGCCGAGTTCGCCGCACAGCTCCCATTCTCCGCGCTCCGCGAAGGTGATGTGAAAGGAGGAAATCTCCAGTTGCCGCGCCAGTTGCACCAGCCCGGCCAGCAACTGTCTGCGCACCGCCCGTTGCCGCTCCGGGGACAGGTCCGGGCGGACGAGCAGGCGCCTGCCGGTCACGGGGGTGAAGGGAACCGCGGCCTGCAGCTTCGGGTAATACGTACCGCCGGCCCGCTCGAAGGCGTCGGCCCAGCCCCAATCGAAGACGTACTCGCCATAGGAATGGTTCTTCAGATACAGGGGCACGACCCCGGACGGCCTGCCGTCCTCTTCTTCCAAGAGCAGGTGGTGGGGCAGCCAACCGGTCTCTGCCCGCACGGACCCGCTGTCTTCCAGGCAGGAGAGGAAGTCATGGCTCGTGAACGGGTCCCGGCCACCCGCGCAGGCGTCCCAGTCGGCGGCGGCGATCTTACCGATCCCGCCGAGGACCTTGATCACCCGTGTCTCATTTCCATCCGGCATGGTTTAAAAATGAGCCCTGGCGCGGGAGAATACAAGGTTCAGGAAATCTCGAAGATTCCGTCCACTTCCACGGCGACGCCCCGGGGCAGGGAGCCCGCGCCGACGGCGAAGCGGGCATGCTTTCCGACGTCGCCGAAAGCCTCGGCAATGAGGTCCGAAGCGCCGTTGATGACTTCCGGGTGATTGGTGAAGTCGGGCGTGCTGTTGACGAAACCGCCCAGCTTGACCACCTGTTGAACCCGGTCCAGGTCGCCGTAACAGGCTTCCCGCACCTGGGCCAGCAGGTTGATGGCGCACAGCCGCGCCGCCTGATAGCCGTCCTCGACGCTCAGATTGTCGCCGATCTTGCCGATATAGCGCACCTCGCCGTCGGCAATGGTCACCTGACCGGAGACGTAGACCAGATTGCCGGTGACCACGTAGGGGATGTAGTTGGCGGCGGGGGCGGCGGGGGCGGGCAGTTCAACGCCCATGTCTCTCAATCGTTGCTCGACGGTTCCGGCCATAGGGGAATCCTTTCATGAAATGGGGAGTGGTCAGATTTTCAGTCGGGTATGGTCGGACGGCGCTTCGCATTGCACCGACGAACCCCGTTCGGCCAGCATCTCGCGGGCGGTCTTCAGTTTGGCGTCAATGGCGTCGTCGTTCTGATCCGGGTCGTGATGGAACAGATACAGGGTCTTGACCTGGGCCCGGTCGGCCAGGTCGACCACCTGGCTGATGCACGAATGCCCCCAGCCCACCTTGCCGTTGGCGTATTCGTCGTCCGTGTAGGTGCTGTCGGTGATCAGGGCGTCGGCGCCGGCGACGAACTTGGCGAGACGCCGGACGTAGAAGGAATCGTAGTGCTCTTCGTCGTCTTCCAGGAACAGTTCGTTGTCGGTGATGTAGCAGACGGAGCGTCCCTTGTATTCGACCCGGTAGCCCAGGCATTGCCCCGGATGATGCAGCAGCATGGTCTTGATGGTGATGCCGTCGTATTCGAGGGTTTCCTCATGCAGGTCCCGGAAGTCCACGCTGGAGGCGAATTCCTGAATGGTGATGGGGAAATAAACCCCGTCCATCTGGGCGGATATCAGCTCGTGCAGGGTGATGTCGCCGTGGCGGGGGCCGAAAATCTCGAACACGTTGCCCTGAATGTACAGGGGGACGAAAAAGGGCAGGGCGTTGATGTGGTCCCAATGGGGATGGGAGATGAAGATCTTCGCCTCGACCTTCTTCTTTCCCTGGCTCATCAGCCAGTTGGACAGTTCCTTGATGCCGCTGCCGGCGTCGAAAATGAGGAAGTCGCCACGGCTGAATTCGATGGTCACGCAGGACGTGTTGCCGCCGTAGCGGAGGGATTTCTCGCCGGGGACGGGGAGCGTTCCGCGCACGCCCCAGAAGGTCAGGTCCATCTTGTCTTCGATGATGGTTTCGATGGAGGAGACGAAGGTCTTTTCCCGGATCGGCTTGGTCAAATAGCCGTCGACGCCGTTCTCGAAGGCGCGTTTGCGGTCGTAATGGTAGGCTTTCGACGAGACGACGATCAGCTTGACGTCTTTCAGGGAATCGATTGCCCTCAGCCGGGCGCATAATTCCATGCCGTCCAGGCCCGGCATCATCAGATCGATGAGGACGCAATCGGGGGCCTGTTTGACGATTTCCTCGGCGGCCTGGGTGCTGTCGGTGTGAAAACAGGCCCGGTGGCCGCCCTCGGTCAGCAGTTCGGCCATGAATTCGGCCATTTCCGGGTCGTCGTCGACAACGAAGAACTTTAAAACTGACTTTTCGGCCATAAGGGTCTCTCAATCCGTGCAAACATAAACGGAAGCCCATTCCGAATCGATCATTCCATAAAAAGCCTTGTTTCGTATAGGAAAAAACGAATGTTGCCCGGGCGGGCAAAAAAGAGGCGATGCGGATGCCGGTCCGCGATCGCCTCGAGTTTTCCCAGGGAGGATCTCCCTTCGCTGTTGGTTACGAACAGCCGCTGGTGCCGCCGCAGGTCAGGCATTTTAGGCAGGTGCCGTTGCGCACCAGGGTGAAATTGCCGCATTCGCCGCAGGGGTCACCCTCGTAGCCCTTCATTCTCGCCTCGCGGACCTGGTCCATGTGGGCGTCGGCGGTGTCCATGACGGACGCCTCGACACTGACCGTTTCCGTCACTTCCGCCGTCGCCAGCATCTGCCCGCCGCCGTTTCCGGCCGAGGCGGTCATCTTGCCGCTTGCCGCAGTGCTGGTCTGGGCGATGCTTTCGCCGCCGTCGCCATAGCCTTTGGCGCCCTTGATGACCAGGAACTTGGAGCGCACGTAGCCTTTCGAGGCGATGCGTTCGACTACTTCCTGGGCCTCTTCCTGGACGCTTTGCGGCAGTTCGCTCTCGCCGCCGCCGACGGTGTCCGGGGCCAGGTCGTCGGGGACCACGTGGGCCAAATCGTTGCGGCCCAGGTAGGAAACGGCCAGCTCCCGGAAGATATAGTCGAGGATGGAGGTCGCCATCTTGATGGTGTCGTTGCCTTCGACGATGCCCGACGGGTCGAAGCGGGTGAAGGTGAAGGCCTCGACGTATTCCTCGAGGGGGACGCCGTATTGCAGGCCGATGGAGATGGCGATGGCGAAGTTGTTCATCAGCGACCGGAAAGCCGCCCCCTCCTTGTGCATGTCGATGAAAATTTCGCCCAGGGGTCCGTCTTCGTATTCGCCGGTCCGCAGATAGACCTTGTGGCCGCCGACAACCGCCTTCTGGGTGTAGCCCTTGCGGCGGTGGGGCAGCTTGCGGCGCTTGGTGACGAAACGCTCGACGATGCGCTCGGCGACGATTTCAGCCCGCATGGGATCGGGCTGTTCGACGATTTCCGCCACCGCGTCTTCCGCCTCGTCCCCGTCGGCTTCGAGAATCTGCGCCTGCAGGGGCTGGGACAGTTTCGAGCCGTCCCGGTACAGGGCGTTGGCCTTGAGCGCCAGGCGCCACGACAGCATGTAGGCTTCCGTGCAGTCCTCGATGGTGGACTCGCTCGGCATGTTGATGGTCTTGGAAATGGCGCCGGAAATGAACGGCTGGGAGGCCGCCATCATGCGGATGTGGCTTTCCACGGAGAGGAACCGCTTGCCGGTGCGCCCGCAGGGGTTGGCGCAGTCGAAGACGGGCAGATGCTCCTCCTTCAGGTGCGGGGCCCCTTCCACGGTCATGGAACCGCAAACGTAGATGTTCGCCGCCTCGATTTGGTCCCTGGGAAAGCCCAAGGCGGTCAGCATGTCGAAGGACACGTCGTCCAGGTCTTCGGGGCTCAGGCCCAGGGTCTCGGTGCAGAAGCTCTCGCCCAGGGTCCACTTGTTGAAAGCGAACTTGATGTCGAAAGCCTCGGCCAATTCCTTTTCAACCGCCTTCAGGGCCTCGTCGGTAAAGCCCTTGGCGCGCAGGCTGTCGTGGTTGACGCCAGGGGCGCCCTCCAGGGTGCCGTGGCCTTCGGCGTAGCCCTTGATGTCCTTGATCTGGCGTTCCGAATAGCCGAGCCGGGTCAGCGCCGTCGGAACCATGCGGTTGATGATCTTGAAATAGCCGCCGCCGGCCAGTTTCTTGAACTTGACCAAGGCGAAATCCGGTTCGATGCCGGTGGTGTCGCAATCCATGACCAAGCCGATGGTGCCGGTGGGCGCGATGACGCTGACCTGGGCGTTGCGGTAGCCATGCTGCTCGCCCAGTTCCAGGGCCCGGTCCCAAGCGGCGCGGGCGGCGACGGAAAGCTCGGCGTCCGGCGAGCTTTCGGCATCGAGCGGCACCGGGGCGATGTTCAGCCCTTCATAGCCGGCGGCCTCGCCATAAGCGGCGCGGCGGTGGTTGCGGATCACCCGCAGCATGGACTGGGCGTTCTTTTCGTAGTGGGGGAAGGCCCCCATTTCCGCCGCCATTTCCGCCGAGGTGGCATAGGCGACGCCGGTCATCAGGGCGGAAATCGAGGCGCAGATGGTGCGTCCGGCTTCCGAGTCATAAGGGATGCCGACAGCCATCAGGTAGCCGCCGATGTTGGCGAAGCCGAGACCGAGGGTGCGGAATTCATAGGACAAGCGGGCGATGCGCTCGGACGGGAACTGGGCCATCAGTACCGAGACTTCCAGGGTGATCGTCCACAGGCGGACGGCATGCTCGAAGGCCTCGACGTCGAACACGGCCTCTCCGGCCGGGTTTTCGGTCAGGAAGGTCATCAGGTTCAGGGACGCCAGATTGCAGGCGGTATCGTCCAGGAACATGTACTCGGAACAGGGGTTGGAGGCATTGATGCGTCCGCTTTCCGGGCAGGTGTGCCAGTCGTTGATGGTGGTGTCGAACTGCAGGCCCGGGTCGGCGCAGGCCCAGGCGGCCTGACCGATCTGGTCCCAAAGGTCGCGGGCCTTGACGCGCTGGGCGACGGCGCCGTCGGTGCGCCGGATCAGTTCCCATTCGCCGTCTTCCAGGACCTTGTTCAGGAAGTCGTCGGTGATGCGCACCGTGTTGTTGGAATTCTGTCCGGAAACCGTCAGGTAGGCTTCGGAATCCCAGTCCGTGTCCATCACCGGGAAGACGATTTCCGTGTAACCCTGCTTGGCGAACTGAATGACCCGTTGAATGTAGTTTTCCGGGATCATGGAGGCGCGGGCGGCCAGGATCGCCGATTTCAGGGCCGAATTCTTTTTCGGATCGTAGCGGCAGGTTTCGTCGTTTTCGCAGCCTTCCTCGCCGTCACAGCCCTGAATGCAGGCCTGCAGGACGGCGTTCATGTGCACCTCGGCGAGGCGGGAGCCGGCGACCAGGGCCGCGACCTTCTGTTCCTCGCGGACCTTCCAGTTGATGAACTGCTCGATGTCCGGGTGATCGACGTCGACGACGACCATTTTCGCCGCCCGGCGGGTGGTGCCGCCGGACTTGATGGCCCCGGCGGCGCGGTCGCCGATCTTCAGGAAGCTCATCAGCCCCGAGGACTTGCCGCCGCCGGACAGGTTTTCGTTTTCCGCCCTGAGGCTGGAGAAGTTGGTGCCGGTGCCCGAGCCGTACTTGAACAGGCGCGCCTCGCGCACCCAAAGGTCCATGATCCCGCCTTCATTGACCAGATCGTCGTTGATGCCCTGGATAAAGCAGGCGTGGGGCTGGGGATGTTCGTAGGCGGATTTCGACCTGACCATTTTGCCGGTGCGGAAGTCGACGAAGGAATGGCCCTGGGCCGGGCTGTCGATGCCGTAGGCCCAGTGCAGGCCGGTGTTGAACCACTGCGGCGAGTTCGGCGCGCCGACCTGGGATGCAAGCATGTGGCGCATTTCATCGTAATAGGCCTTGGCGTCGGCTTCCTTGTCGAAGAAGCCGCCTTTCCAGCCCCAATAGGTCCAGGTTCCGGCGAGGCGGTCGAAAACCTGCTTGGCGGAACTCTCGCCGCTGTAGCGCTGGTTTTCCGGCAGGGTCTTCAGGGCCTTGTCGTCGGCGGTCTTGCGCCACAGCCAGGAGGGGACGCCCTTTTCCCTGACCGCCTTCACTATCGCCGGCACCCCGGCCTTGCGGAAATACTTCTGGGCCAGCACGTCGCAGGCGACCTGGGACCAGCGGGCGGGGACTTCCATTTGGTCGAGCTGAAACACCACGGAGCCGTCCGGATTGCGGATTTCACTGGCGGCGTGACGGAATTCGATGGAATCGTAGGGTGACTCGTTGGTGTTGGTGAAGAGACGTGAAACGCGCATGTAAAGCCCCCGATGGCCCTAAAGATTATCCCATGGCCGCCTCGACCGCATGTCGAAGAGCCGATTATTATGTTGTTTACCCAGGGCTTCCCCCCATGGGCGCGTCCCGCTGCCAAACACCACGGTGATGATGGCGCTGCGACACCAATTCTTGTGTGTTACACCAGATAGCGTGTCTGCCCAGGAACGAGGCACAAAATGTAGTTTATCGGGCGGGGGTCCGCAACAAGAAAATAATTACAAAGTGGGCATGTTGTATTGGGTCGATTAGTGAATTGGGCCTGTTTTTTCAATGGGTTGGAGTCAATCCGTAAAAAAACCCATGAAAAAAATATTTGTAATCCCGGAGGGTATCTCGCTCCCGCTGTTTCCCGGCTTCGCGGGCGTCGAAACCCGTTATGGAAGAGTCCGCTGGAGGGGGTGCTTAAGGTGTTGGTTTAGCTTTGCCCTCGATGCCCCGTTCTCGGAAAACGCGGCCGAATCGGGGAAGGGCCCATGGTCCAGTCCGGTCTGGACGCAAGCCGTGACCCATGACATATTTGCCGCCTCGGGAGATTCCGCCGCATGGACCATGGGGGGAATCGCGCAGACAGTATTTGAGGACGCAATGATCACCGGCACCCTTCTTTATACATGGCTCAAGGGCGAACTGGTCGGGACGGACACCTTCTCGAACCATTACTACCGTTCCAAGGGGGCCCCGATGGCGGGACGCGAGCGCCGCTGGGTGCTCTACAAGGGCCGGGCGGAGGCCTCTTCCGTGCCGCCCGAATGGCATGCCTGGCTTCACCACACCACCGACGCGCCGTTGAGCGAGGCCGCCATACAGGCCCGTTCCTGGCAAAAGGAACATGCGCCCAACCCCAGCGGCACCCGTGACGCCTACCTGCCCAGGGGCCATGCTTATAAAGGCGGACACCGGGCCGCCGCGACCGGCGATTATCAGGCCTGGTCGCCAGACAGCTAGTCATGGTTGTTTCCGAACAACGAACCATTGCCGTCGGCGCCGTGGTCGTCGTGGCGCTGGGGCTGGTCTTCGCCGTGCTCTCCGGGCGTGGCGAGGTGGCTTCGGCGAAGGCGGGTCAGTATGCCGTCGAGGCGGTGTTCAACCGCATTGACGGTCTTGCCGCGGGAGACGAGGTGCGCCTCGGCGGCGTGCGCATCGGCGCCGTCGCCGGACAATTCCTGAACGAGAATTATCAGGCCGTCGTCACCCTGGCCATCGACGAAGGCGTTTTGTTGCCGGCCGATACCTCCGCCGCCATCCACACCGACGGGCTTTTCGGCTCGAAATACGTGGTCATGGAACCGGGCGGGGACGAGGTCAATCTGGCCGACGGGGACGTCATCACCTTTACCCAGGACTCGCTCGTCGTCAGCGATTTGCTGGAGCAGATCATCGCCATGGGAAAGACCGTGCAGTCGGACAAAGCGCAAGAACGGAAAGGGAGCGATTGAGATGGGCCGGAACGCCATAGAAACGGTAATGGGGGCGGTGGTCCTGATGGTCGCCGCCATGTTCGTGTTTTTCGCCTATTCGACGGCTGAGGTGAAGGCCGTCAAGGGCTATCAGGTCTCCGCCGCCTTCTACAAGATCGGCGGCCTGAACAAGGGTGGCGACGTGCGCATCAGCGGCATCAAGGTGGGGACGGTGACCGAACAGGGACTGGATCCGGAAACCTTCGACGCGGTGGTCAAAATGTCCATCTCCTCCGATGTCAAACTGCCCGTCGACACGGTCGCCTCCATCGCCAGCGACGGCATGATGGGCGGCAAGTACGTGCGCCTGGAACCGGGCGGGGAGAAGGCGTTCATCGCCGACGGCGGCATGATCACCAAAACCAAGGATTTCCGCTCCCTGGAAGATCAGGTCGGCGAAATCATCTTCCTCGCCACCGGCGGCTCCGGCGACTAGCCCGTGCCAGCCCGTGAGTGAGGCCCCGTCCCGGCAATCCTGGAATCCCGAACGTTACGAGCGTAACGCCGGGTTCGTCGCCGATCTTGGCGTCGGCGTTCTCGACCTTCTGGCCCCACGGCCGGGGGAACGCATTCTCGACCTGGGCTGCGGTCACGGCAAACTGACCGCCAAACTGGCCGACGCCGGGGCCCACGTCACGGCCATCGACGCCAGCGCCGAACAGGTGGCGGCGGCCCGGGACCTGGGGCTCGACGCCCATGTCATGGAGGCGACGGCCCTGACCTTCGAAAACCGCTTCGACGCCGTGTTCTCCAATGCGGTGCTGCATTGGATTCCCCAAGCCGACGCGGTCATCGCCGGGGTCCGGCGGGCGTTGGTCCCGGGCGGGCGTTTCGTCGGCGAATTCGGCGGCGCGGGGAATGTGGCCCGGGTCGCCGCCGGCCTGGCCCGGGCCCTGGAAAAGCGCGGACTCGCCATCGAAGACTATTGGCCCTGGTATTTCCCCACCGCCGACGACTACCGCCGACGTCTGGAAAAGGCGGGGTTCCGGGTTGCGGCCATCGAGCTGTTCGAGCGTCCGACGCCCCTTCCCGGCGAGATCGGCGGCTGGCTGGAAACTTTCGGCGAAAGCTTCCTCGCCGCCGTCGATGAAGACGACAGGGAAGGGTTTCTCGACGAAGTGCGCGAACACCTGGCCGCGGACCTGCGGGACGGAGACGGCGGCTGGTCGGTGGATTACGTCCGTCTGCGGTTTCAGGCCTTTCTCGATCCGGCGGGGGAAACCCCATGATCAAGTGGACCGCCGCCCTGGCCGCCGTGCTGTTCTCCGCCGAGGCCGCCGCCGAGCCTTATGACACGGCCATTCTTCAGGGCCTGGACAAGGTCACGGCGCGGGTCTCCACCATCGAGGCGCCCCTGGGCGATACGGTGAAGTTCGGCGCGCTGGAAATCATCGCCCGCACCTGCGACAAGCGCCCGCCGGAGGAAACCCCGGAAAGCGCCGTCTTCCTGGATGTCTGGGAGGTCCGCCCGGGCGAGCCCGCCGTCGGCATTTTCAGGGGCTGGATGTTCGCCTCCTCGCCGGCGCTTTCGGCTCTGGAGCACCCGGTCTACGACGTCTGGGTGCTGGATTGCCGCAACACCCGTCCCGTGGCGGCGGAATAAGCCAGCAAATCGAGCACGGCCTGCCAATGGTAAGGTGGCGAGACGTTGGGCTGAAAGCGGGCCTCGGAGCGCAGGGCTTCCTCCAGCCGCATCAGGTAATGGCGGGCGGGGATTTCGATGGCGCCGAAGGTTTGCAGGTGGTCGGTGATGAACTGGGTATCGAGAAGCCGCATGCGGCACAATTTCATACGCGAAGCCAGATGCACCAGGGCCACCTTGGAGGCGTCTGTAACGTGGGAAAACATACTCTCGCCGCAAAATGCGCCGTTCAGGGAAACCCCGTAGAGCCCCCCGACCAGCTTCTCCCCGAGGCGGCATTCGACGCTGTGGGCCAGCCCCAGGCCGTGCAGTTCCGTGTAGGCTTCGATGATCTGATCGTTGATCCAGGTGCCCTGGTCGGGCCGCGGCGTTTCCGCGCAGGCCTCGATCACCGCCCTGAAATCCCTGTTGAAACAAACCTCGAAACGTTGCTTGCGGACGGTTTTCCCGAGCGACCGGGAAACATGGAAGTTGTCCAGGGGCAAAACGCCGCGCATCTGCGGGTCGACCCAGAAAATACTCGGGTCATGGCGGGATTCCGACATGGGAAAAATCCCCGCGCTATAGGCGCGAACCAGGATTTCCGGGGTGAGTCTGTGCGGTCCGGGTGCGAGTCCGCTCATGGTATTTCCTGTCGGCTTAAGCTTTCTTACGTTCTTCCAGTTCCGCCAACTGGTCCGGGTGCTTGTCGAGAAGGACGAGCAGATTGCTCAGGGCCTTGGAAACTCCGCCTTTTCGGCTTTCATACTTCTGGAACGCCCTCGGGCCGCCGCCAAGGATCAGGCCCGCCTTGCGTTGAGACAATTTCAGGCGCTTCCTGATTCTTGCGATTTGCGGGGCCGGCAGCAGGCCATCGGTCTCGGCCCGAAGGTCGACGTATGCCGCGTCCGCCGCTCTGGCGTCGTCGGCGGTGAGGACGACCTCGTCGCAGTTGGTGCAGTACCATCCGGGTTGATCGACGGAAAGGCGACGGCTCTTGTATTCGATGGTGTCGGGTCTCGAGTCTCGAATCATGTCCGCACCGCAAGCGGGACAATTGTAGGTGACTTCTGTCTTCGTCATGTCGGCCTGTCCTTGTCCATGATTATTTCTCCTTGAAACTCAGCAGGGTATAGGCCGCATCCGGGCCTGAAGTGAATTTGACGTAAAGGGGGGCGTCATCTTCGGTAGGCAGATGGTATACATCCTAGGCCGACCGGATGGCGGTGCGGGTGTAGACAACCCGTTCTTCGCTTAGAGCAGCCTTGAAGGCCTTCAGGTCAAAGCTGGGCGTCCCTTTATCCATTGCCTCACAATGAGCCGAACAAGGCCTCGTTGCAAGGAAAAACGACACCATTAAGGTGTCATTGTTTCCGGGGGTCAGCTATCGTCCAGCCCGACAAATTTTTCCAGCCAGTGGATATCGTAATCACCGTTGACGAAATCCGCCGCCGACATCAGGCGCTGATGCAGCGGGATGGAGGTCTCGATGCCGTCGATGACGTATTCGGCCAAGGACCGCCGGAGGCGCATCAGGCATTCGTTGCGGTTGGCCCCGTGGACGATCAGCTTGGCGATCATGGAATCGTAATGGGGCGGCACCGAATAGCCGGAATAGAGGCCGGAATCCACCCGCACCCCCAATCCGCCGGGGGCGTGGTAGTCGCCGATGGTGCCGGGCGAGGGGATGAAGGTTTCCGGGTGTTCGGCGTTGATGCGGCATTCGATGGCGTGGCCGGAAAAACGGATGTCTTGCTGGGTGTAGCCCAGCGGCGCACCGGCGGCGATGCGGACCATCTCGCGCACCAGATCGAGCCCGGTGATCATCTCGGTGACGGGATGTTCCACCTGCAGCCGGGTGTTCATTTCGATGAAATAGAATTCCCCGTTCTCATACAGGAATTCGATGGTGCCGGCGCTGCGGTAGCCGATTTTCTTCACCGCCTCGGCGGCGATTTTGCCGATCCGCCGGCGGGCGTCGTCGTTGAGGGCGGGCGAGGGGGCTTCCTCCAGCACCTTCTGGTGGCGCCGCTGCAGGGAACAGTCGCGCTCTCCCAAATGGACGACGTTGCCGAAGCCGTCGGCCAGCACCTGAATCTCGATGTGCCGAGGACGGCCGAGGTATTTCTCGAAATAGACGTCGCCGTTGCCGAAGGCGGCTTCCGCCTCTTTTTGCGCCATTTTGATGGCGTTCGGCAGGTCTTCTGCGGACTCCGCCAGCTTCATGCCGCGTCCGCCGCCTCCCGCCGTGGCCTTGACCAGAACCGGGTAGCCGATGTCGGCGGCGACGGCGAGCGCCGTGTCCATGTCGTCGACGGCGCCGTCCGAGCCGGGCACCACGGGGATGCCCGCGTCCATCACCGCCTGCTTGGCGGCGATCTTGTCTCCCATCAGGGTGATGTGTTCCGGCTTCGGGCCGATGAAGGTGAAGCCGTGCTCTTCCACCATGGTGGCGAAATCGGCGTTTTCCGACAGGAAACCGTAGCCGGGATGAATGGCGTCGGCGTTGGAAATGGCGGCCGCCGACAGGATGGCCTGAATGCTCAGGTAGCTGTCCTTGGCGGCGGGCGGGCCGATGCAGATGCTTTCGTCGGCCAGGCGCACGTGCATGGCGGTTTCGTCGGCAGTGGAATGGACGGCGACGGTGCGAATGCCCATTTCCCGGCAGGCGCGCTGAATGCGTAGTGCGATTTCCCCCCGGTTGGCGATCAGGACTTTCTCGAACATGGACGCCCGGGCTCCCTTATTCGATGATCAGGAGCGGTTCGCCGAATTCCACGGGCGTGCCGCTGTTGACGAAGATCCGCGTCACCTTGCCGCCCTTGGCGGCCTTGATCGGGTTGAAGACCTTCATCGCCTCGATCAGTATCAGGGTGTCGCCCTCGGAAACCTGATCGCCGATCTTGACGAAGGCCGGGCTTTCCGGATCGGGAGAGGTGTAGGCGGTGCCGACCATGGGCGAGACGACGACGCCCGGATGATCGGCATGGTTTTCCCCGCCGTTGGCGGCGCCCGTGGCGTCCTGTTGCGGGGCCGGCGCGGCGGCGGGCGCCATGGGCTGCGGCGCGGCGACGGTGGAAACGCTCACCCCGCCCCGGGAGACGCGGATTTGCCAGTCGTCGGTGCCGTATTCGATTTCGCTCAAGCCGGTCTCGTCGAGGATTTCGGCCAGTTGGCGCACCATTTCCGTATCGATTCGGTTCTTTTTCGAGGATTTGTCAGACATGGGTAATATCAATCAACCTGTGGTCAAGCAGAGCCTTGTTTGTTGAGGATTCGCGCCGCCGCTTCAAGGGCCATCTCGTAGCCGAAGCCGCCGAAGCCGCAGATCATGCCGACGGACGCCTTGGAAACGTAGGAATGATGGCGGAATTCCTCGCGCTGGTGGATGTTGGACAGATGAACTTCGATGACCGGCAGGCCGCTGGCCTTGAGGGCGTCCAGCAAGGCCACCGAGGTGTGGGTGTAGGCCGCCGCGTTGATGATGATCAGATCGGTACTTTCTCGCGCCTGCTGCACCCATTCGACCAGTTCCCCTTCATGGTTCGACTGGCGGAAATCCATGGCCAGGCCCAGGCCGTCGGCCCGCCGCCGGGCATGGGATTCGATGTCGCTCAGGGTCTCGCAGCCGTAAATCTCCGGCTCGCGGGTGCCCAGCATGTTCAGGTTGGGGCCGTTCAGGACCAGAATTCTCGCAGCCATATTCCGTTCTTGATTCTGTTAGTGCGCGGACGGGGCTTTATAGCACGCAAGGGAACATTTGCATAAAGACTTTAAGCAAGCCATAACAGAGCCGACGTCAGCCCAATAAGAAACGGATCACCCCATGCAGATTACCATCAATGGAGAAACGCAAAGTTTCGATGCGGCCCTCACGGTCGAACAGTTGCTTGGCCGGATCGGCCTCGATCACAGAAAGGTCGCCGTCGAGCGCAATCTGGAAATCGTGCCCAAATCGAGCTACGGGGAAACCGCGCTGAGCGACGGCGACAGGCTGGAGATCGTTCATTTCATTGGCGGCGGCGCGCCGGAGCTCGACGACGATCCGTTGATCGTGGACGGGCGCAGGCTGGGCTCGCGGCTGATCATCGGCACCGGCAAATACGAGGACTATGAGCAGAACCGGCTGGCCCTGGAGGCATCGGGGGCGGAAATGGTCACCGTCGCCGTGCGCCGGGTCAACCTGACCGATCCCAACGCCCCCATGCTGATGGATTCCATCGATCCGAAAAAATACACCTATTTGCCCAACACGGCGGGCTGCTTCACCAAGGAAGACGCCCTGCGCACCCTGCGCCTGGCCCGCGAGGCCGGGGGCTGGGACCTGGTCAAGCTGGAGGTCCTGGGCGACGAAAAAAGCCTCTATCCGCGTATGATTCAGACCCTGGAGGCCGCCGAGGCCCTGATCGGGGACGGCTTCAAGGTCATGGTCTACTGTTCCGACGACCCCATGCTGGCCAAGGAGCTGGAGGACATGGGCTGCGTCGCCATCATGCCCCTGGGCGCGCCCATCGGCTCCGGCCTGGGGATTCAGAACCCGGTCAACATCCGCATGATCGTCGAGCAATCCAAGGTTCCGGTGATCGTCGATGCCGGAGTCGGCACCGCGTCGGACGCCACCATCGCCATGGAGTTGGGCTGTGACGGGGTTCTCATGAACACGGCCATCGCCGGGGCCGATGATCCCGTGCGCATGGCCCGGGCCATGAAACACGCGGTCATCGCCGGTCGTCAGGCCTATCTGGCCGGACGCATGCCGAAAAAGATGTACGCCGATCCCTCGTCGCCGCTGGCGGGTCTTATTTAGGCGTTATGATTTCTTCGGCTTGGCCGGGCGCTGCATGAAAGCGGGGACGTGGTCGCTGTCGCCGAACTTCGTTTTGTCGTTGTTGGAACTGTCCTGAACCCGTTCCCGGTCGCCCCGGGGCGGGGTGCGGCGGGCGTCCTTTTTCGGCCTTTCGCTGGCGGAAGGCCTGTCCCGGTTGTCGTCGGGGCGTCCGCGATTGCGGCCCCGGTCGCGGCCTCGACCGCGTCCACGGTCCCGGCCGCGCTCCCGTTCGCCGTCTCCGTCCGATGACCGGCGGGGTTCGGCGCTTTCCAGGCCTTCCAACTCGACCCGGGGGATTTCCTTGCCGATCAACTGGCTGATGGCGTCCAGATACTTGCCGTCCTCGGGAACGGCGATGGTGTAGGCGTGGCCTTCCTTGCCGGCGCGGCCGGTGCGGCCGATGCGGTGGACGTAGTCCTCGGCGTGGGTCGGCACGTCGAAATTGAAGACATGGCTCAAGGCGGGGATGTCAAGGCCGCGGGCGGCGACGTCGCTGCAGACCATGTAGGTGATCTCGCCGTTCTTGAATCTCTCCAGCATTTCCATGCGCGCCGGCTGGGCCATGTCGCCGTGCAGTTGGCCGGCTGAAAAGCCGTGCTTGACCATGGAGCGGTGCACGATGCCGACATCGCGCTTGCGGTTACAGAAAATCAGCGCGTCCTTGACCTCTTCACGGGCGATCAGGGCCCGCATGGCGGCGCGTTTTTCCTTGTGCCCGGCGCCTGGGCGACGGCCGTCCCCATGGGGCACGACGACCAGCCCCTGGGTCACCGTGTCGGCGGTGGAGGAGGGCGGCGCGACGGTGATTTCCTTGGGGTTCATCAGGAACTTGTCGGCCAGGCGGCGGATTTCCGGCGGCATGGTGGCCGAGAAGAACAGGGTCTGGCGCATGGGCGAGATGAGCGAGACGATTTTTTCCACGTCGGGAATGAAGCCCATGTCGAGCATGCGGTCGGCCTCGTCGATGACCAGGGTCTTGACGTCGGTCATCAGCAGGCGGCCGCGCTCGAACAGGTCGAGCAGGCGTCCGGGTGTGGCGATCAGCACGTCGGGGCCCCGGTCGATGACCTTCATCTGGTCGTTCATGGACGAACCGCCGATGAGCAGGGCCTTGGACAGCTTGTGGTATTTGCCGTAGGTGTCGAAGTTGTCGGCCACCTGGGCCGCCAGTTCCCGGGTCGGTTCCAGGATCAGCGAGCGCGGCATCCTGGCCTTCGCCCTGCCGGCATCGAGAATGTCGATCATCGGCAGGGTGAAGGACGCCGTCTTGCCGGTGCCGGTTTGGGCGCAGCCGAGGATGTCCCGTCCCATCAAGACAACGGGGATGGCCTTCTCCTGAATGAGAGTGGGAGTGCTGTAACCAGCGTCTTCGACGGCTTTAAGGACGCCGTCACCGAGTCCGAGATCTGAAAATTTCATATGGTTTGGGTCATGTGGGCGACGACCTGCGTTTCCCGTTGATTCCCGTCCTTTGGTTGAGGAAAGCCGGATATTAGGGATTCCCCGCTTGAAGTCAATGTTTCTGGTGCTTTTATATGCGGATTCCTTGGCCGAAACGGCAACATGGGGTAGGTATTGACCGGTTGATTCGTCCATTCCGATCCGAAAGACCCCTCATGCTGATGCAAGCCGAACGTTCCGCGCTGTTGGTTGTCGATGTGCAGGAAAGGCTGGCCCCGGCCATGACCGGCATCGAGACGGCCGTCGACAACGTTTCCGTTCTGCTCCGCGCCGCCGCCCGCCTGTCCGTTCCTCGGCTGGTTTCCGAGCAGTATCCGAGGGGGCTGGGCCGGACCCTGCCGGGATTGGCGGAGCTGGCCGACGCCCCGCCCATCGAGAAGCTCACTTTCTCCTGCCTGGGCGAGGACGCCTTCGCCGAACGCCTCCACGGCCTGGGCCGGACTCAGGTGGTCGTCGCCGGCATCGAGGCCCATGTCTGCGTCCTGCAGACGGCCATGGACCTGCTGGCCCGGGGGGTGGAGGTTTTCGTCGTCGCCGACGCCACCGCGTCCCGCAGTCCCGATAACCACGCCCTTGCCCTGAGCCGGATGCGCGAGGCGGGGGCGGCGGTGGTGGCGACGGAGATGGTGGTGTTCGAGTGGCTGGGCCGCGCCGGCACGGATGAATTCAAGGAATTATCGACTTTAATCAAATAATTGATGGTAAATGCTAAGGTTTTAGATGAAATGACGAAGCCCCCTTTGCTGCTGCTTCCCGGCCTGCTCTGCGACCACCGGCTTTGGGCCCATCAGGTGGTCTCCCTGGCCGACATGGCGGATGTCACCGTCGCCGATTTGACCCGTGACGACGATATCCGCGCCATGGCCGCCCGGGTGTTGGACGAGGCCCCGCCGTCCTTCGCCCTGGCCGGATTGTCCATGGGCGGGTATCTGGCCCAGGAAATCATCCGTCAGGCGCCGGAACGGGTCGAGCGGCTGGCCCTGGTCGATACCTCGGCCCTGGCCGATTCCGAGGAACAGAAGCAAAGGCGTTTCGGCTTCATCGGCCTGGCCCAGGAAGGCCGTTTCGCCGAGGTGCCGCCGCAATTGCTGCCGTTGCTGGTTCATCCCGGCCGGATGGACGACGAGGAGATCACGGCAACGGTCCTGGCCATGGCGGAGAGCATCGGCGAAGAGGCCTTCATCCGCCAGCAGCGGGCGATCATGAGCCGCCGGGACGGTTTCGACGTGTTGTCTCGCCTCGATTGCCCGGCGGTGGTGATTTGCGGCCGCCAGGATGTCCTCACCACCGTCGAGCAGCACCGGGCCATGGCCGACGCCATTCCCGGGGCGGCCTTGCTGGTGATCGAGGAAAGCGGCCATCTTTCGCCCTTGGAACAACCCCAGGCGGTCAGCGCCGCCCTGCGTTACTGGTTACAGGTCTAAATCATGTCCGGACTGATTCTACCCTTCGAAGACACTTGGCCGACCATCGCCGAGGATGCCTTCATCGCCCCCAACGCGACGGTCATCGGCGATGTGGTCATCGGCGCCGACACCGGCGTCTGGTTCAATTGCCTGCTGCGTGGCGACGTCAACGAAATCCGCGTCGGCGAGCGCACCAATATTCAGGACGGCACCATCGTCCATGTTTCCGGCGAGGGGCAGGGGGCCTACATCGGCGACGATATCACCATCGGCCACATGGCGCTGATTCACGCCTGCACCCTGGAGGACGGCTGTTTCATCGGCATGAACGCGACCGTGCTCGACGGCGCGGTGGTCGAAAGCGGCGCCATGGTCGCCGCCGGGGCCCTGGTGGCCCCGGGCAAACGGGTTCCCGCCGGTCAGTTGTGGGGCGGCACCCCGGCCCGCTACCTGCGCGATATCCGCGCCTCGGACCTGGATATGATCCGCTACACGGCCCCCCATTACGTGAAATTGGCGCAACGTTACCGGAAAGGCTTGTCGTAACCGTGAATTCCTTGACAGAAGCCGATGAAGAACTGATCGGGCAGGTCCTCGCCGGGCAGCCCCGGGCCATCGCCCGCATGATGTCGAAGGCGGAAACCGGAACCCCCCGGGACCGCGCCGCCATGGCGGAAATCTTCCGCCACGCGGGCCGCGCCCATGTCGTCGGCCTGACCGGGGTTCCCGGCAGCGGCAAATCGACCATGGTCCGCTCCATGGCCCTGGAGTTCCGCAAAAGCGGGCGCAAGGTGGGCATTGTCGCCGTCGACCCGTCCAGCCCCTTTTCCGGTGGCTCCATCCTCGGCGACCGGGTGCGCATGAACGACCTGACCGGCGACGACGGGGTTTTCATCCGCTCCATGGCCACCGGCGGCGCCTTGGGGGGCTTGGCCCGCCCGGCCCTGGATACCGTGGACGTGCTCGATGCGGCGGGCTTCGACGTGGTGCTGATCGAAACCGTCGGCGTCGGCCAGGACGAGGTGGATATCGTCAGCGCCGCCCATACGGTGATCGTTGTTTCCGCCCCCGGGCTCGGCGACGAGATTCAGGCCATCAAGGCGGGGGTGCTGGAAATCGCCGACATTCACGCCGTCTCGAAATGCGACCGGGACGACGCGCCGCGCACCATCGCCGACTTGGAAGGCATGCTCTCCCTTGGTCGCCATTCCCGGCGTTCCGGGGACTGGACCCCGCCGGTCATCCCGACCAGCGCCGAGCGCGCCGAGGGCATGGACCGGCTTGTCGCCGCCATCGACGGCCATTTGACGCACCTGAACGACAGCGGGGAAATGGACGTCCGCCGCCGCCGCATCGCCGAAATGCGGATTTTGAAATCCGCCGAGGACGTGGTCCGCGAACGCCTGCGCAAACAGCGGGACGGCAAGCTGGCGGTGCTGCTGGACGCCGCCATGGAGCGGCGCACGGACCCGCACGCGGCGGCCCTGGAACTGCTTGACGGATTCGCCGGTGGTTGAGGTCGAGGACCTGTTCGCCTACTTGGCGGGGGACTGGCTGTTGTCCCGCACCATCAACGACCTGCGGCTCAATATGCCCGGCGCCATGGAGGGTCGGGCGGCGTTTTCCCCCCGGGACGGTGAGGTCGGCGATCCCGGCCTGGCTTATCGGGAGGAGGGGGAATTGCGCTTCGGCACCTACCGGGAAATGGTTTTCCGCGCCTATGACCTGACCTTTCCCGACCGCCATCTGGCCCGGGTCCGATTCACCGACGGGCGGCCGTTTCACGACCTGGACCTGAGGCGGGGGGAATGCCGGGTCGAACACCCGTGCGGGGAGGACATCTACCGGGGCCGCTTCCGGGCCGAAAGCGCCGATGTCTGGACGTCGGACTGGTTCATCACCGGCCCGTCCAAGGAATTGACCCTGGAAAACCGCTACCGCCGCGTTCCTTAAGCCAATTGCTGCGTTGCGAAACGGGGGCGGATGGGGTATGCATGGGCAGCCCATTTCGCGGCGCGAGCCGCACCGACAGGAGAGTAGAAGCATGCAGCAACAGGTTCAGGACTCGAACATCAAGACGGCGACGCTGGCGGACATGGCCTGGCCCGCCCATACGGACATGACCCTGATGACCCGGGTCCTGCGCGGCACGGTGCTGGCCGTCGCCGGGTCGCTGTTGATCTGGCTGTCGGCGAAAATCCAGGTGCCGTTCTACCCCGTCCCCATGACCATGGGCACCTTCGCCGTCCTCGCCATCGGCATGGCCTACGGCTGGCGTCTCGGGACCGCCACGGTGCTGCTGTATCTGGCCGAAGGGGCCATGGGACTGCCGGTTTTCGCAGGAACCCCCGAAAAAGGCATCGGCCTGGCCTACATGCTGAGCGGAACGGGCGGATACCTGGTGGGCTATGTCCTCGCCGCCGCCGCCGCAGGCTGGCTGGCGGAACGTGGCTGGGACCGCAATGTCCTGACCACCGGCGCCGCCATGCTGATCGGCAACGCCCTGATCTACGTTCCCGGCCTGCTGTGGCTCGGAACCCTGTTCGGTTGGGACAAGCCGATCCTGGCCTGGGGGCTGATCCCGTTCGTGCTCGGCGACCTGACCAAGCTGGCCCTGGCCGCGGCCCTGATGCCCGCCGTCTGGAAGCTGTTGGGACGCCCGAAAGGCTGATTTTCTTCTTCGAGAGGAAGAAATGACAGACAGGTCCGAAGCCTTATCGGCCCGGTTGTCGCTTGGGTTTTCCTGTATCGGGCATTCCTACTCCCACCTGTTCGCGCCGATTTTCTACGTCACCGCCCTGTCCCTGGAACGGGAACTGGGGATGACCCACGGCGAGGTGGTCGCGCTGATCGTCGTCGGCAACGTGCTGTTCGGCGTCGCCGCGCCGCTGGCGGGCTGGCTCGGCGACCGGTGGAGCTCCACCGGCATGATGAGCCTGTTCTTTTTCGGCACGGGCCTGGGCATGGTCGTCACCGGACTGGTCTCGGAACCCCTGCAGATAGCGGTGGCGCTCGCCCTGACCGGGCTGTTTTCCTCCATCTATCATCCCGTCGGCATCGCCTGGCTGGTCCGTCACGCGGTCCGGCGCGGCATGGCGCTCGGCGTTAACGGCATTTTCGGGGCCATCAGTCCGGGGCTTGCGGCGGTGGTCGCCGGCGTGCTGATCGAGGCCTTCAGTTGGCGCGCCGCCTTCCTCGTTCCCGGCGCCGCCCTGCTGCTCACCGGGGCGGGATTCCTGGCCTTGGTGCTGAGGGGAGTCATCGTCGAATCCCGCGTCGACCGCAAACAGGACGCGCCGACCTCCCGCCAGGACAGAGTCCGCGCCTTCCTGGTCCTCGCCGTGACCATGCTGTGCACGGGAATCATCTATCAGGCGACACAACCGGCCCTGCCCAAGGTCTTTTCCGAGCAACTGGGAGGGCTGGCCAGCGGCGGGGTTTTGGGAATATCCATGTTTGTCGCCATCGTCTACTTCATGGCCGGCGGCATGCAGTTGGTCGCCGGCAAGCTGGCCGATAAATATCCCCTGAAGTACGTCTACCTGATCGCCTTCGTCCTGCAGGTGCCGTTCCTCGCCGTCGCCGGGAGCCTGAGCGGCGCCTCGCTGCTGGTCGTCGCCCTGATCATGGTGTCGGTCAACGTGGGTGCCCTGCCGGCGGAAAATGCCCTGATCGCCCGCTATGCGCCGAGCCAGTGGCGGGGGCTCGCCTTCGGCCTGAAATTCATTCTCGCCTTTGGCGTCAGTGGACTGGGGGTGCTGCTCGAAGGCAGGCTCTACGATTACACGGGCGGATTCTACTGGCTTTTCATTGTCCTCGCCTGCATCGCCGTGGTCGCCACCGCCGCCGCCACCTTGCTGCCCTACGAGCGGGCGGCGGCGGAGTGATGAAGGCCCTGGCGCTCGATCATCTGGTCCTGACGGTGCGGGACCTGGCCGCCACCAGGGAGTTCTATTGTCGTGTCCTCGGCATGGAGGCGGTGTCCTTCCATTCCGGTGGCATCGAACGCTGGGCGCTTCGTTTCGGCAGGCAGAAAATCAACCTGCACCAAGCTGGCCGGGAATTCGAACCCAAGGCGGCCCGTCCGAAACCGGGTTCCGCCGACCTGTGCCTGCTCGTCGACCAGCCCATGGAGGACGTGGTCCTCCATCTGCAGGAGCAGGGGGTCGCCATCGAAGAGGGGCCGGTCAAACGCACCGGGGCCAACGGCGCCATCGAGTCGGTCTATTTCCGGGACCCCGACGGCAACCTGATCGAAGCGTCGCGCTACATATAATCAGGTTTCCTCCTGGTGGGCCCGGGCCAGGTCGGCCATGCTGTTGAAGCGGAAGTCCGTGTGGGGCATGTTGCCCGGGTTCATGGTGGCGCCGAAGCCTTCCTGATCGTGGCGGCGATAGATCCAGCAGGACGCCAGCCCGTGCCGGTTGGCCGGGCCGTGGTCGTGGAATAGGCTTTCCGCCGTGTGCAGGATATCCTCCTTGCCGATGTCCAGGGTCTGCAGCTTGTCCAGCATGTAGTGGAAGTTGCCGTCGGCGGGCTTGTAGGAACCGATGTCCTCAGCCGTGTAGACGGCGTCGAAGGCGACCCCCAGTTTCTCGTTGCTGGCGGCGAAGCTCTCGTTGTCCACGTTGGACAGGATCACCAGTTTGTAGTGCCGTTTGAGATATTGCAGGGCCTCCGCCGAATCCGCGAACGCCGGCCAGTCCTTGACCGAGTCTCCGTAGGCGGCGCATTCCGCCCAGGAAACGGCGACGCCCCATTCCTCCGCCAGCCGCCGATAGACGATGGGCAGCAGGTCCCGGTAGGCCATGGCCGGTGTCTGGCGTTGCTGGGAGGACTCGTGGCGGGCGTGGGCCTCCAGGATGTCGTTACGCGACAAATCCCGCCCGACGCGGTCGGTCAGGGGCTTCAGTCCGGCCACCATGCCGCTTTCCCAATCGATGAGGGTGCCGTAGCAATCGAAGGTGAGGGCCTTGAAATCGGTCAGTTTCATGAATTCGCTTCCTTAGTTTCCGTATCTCGATGTGTTTGACGTCGGCATGATGAGACAGGTTGTTGTATTAATCAAATGAATGTATTTTATAATTCTATCGAATATTGTCATGCTTAGATTAAGGAGCAAGGATCATGACGGGCCGACTCGATATCGACGCCATGCGGGCTTTTCAGGCCGTCGCCGGGCACGGCGGCGTGACCCGGGCGGCGGAACATCTGTCCCTGTCCCAGTCCGCCGTCAGTCACAAGATCAAACGGTTGGAGGAAGGCATCGACTGCCTGCTTCTCAACCGCAGGGCCGGGGCGCCCCTGCTGACGGAGGCGGGGGAGCGTCTTCTCGCCTATGCCGGGCGGATGTTGGCCCTGCATGACGAAGCCCTGGCCTCCCTGAGCAAGAGGGCGCTCAGCGGCGCCGTTCGCTTCGGCATGACGGAGGATATGTCCGGCAGTGGGCTGGCGCGCATCCTGGGCCGCTTCGCCCGCCTGTTCCCCGATGTGTCCGTCAACAGTCATGTGGCGCAAAGTCTGGTCCTGCAAAAAGAGTTGGAGGAGGGGAGCATCGACCTTGCGGCGATGCAGGTCTTCAGCACCGACGTTCGCCCGTCGGATAGGGTGTTGTACGAAACCGGCCTTTGCTGGGCAAGGTCGGTGGACCTGCAATTGGCGGCGGAAGGGCCGGTGCCGTTTCTCTCTTACGATGACAATTGTTTTTACCGCAAATGGATGCTGGAACAGGGGGCGACGCGGGGGCGGCCCCTGAAGACGGTGCTGCAATGTTCCAGCAACGGCGGCATGATCGCCGCCGTCGAGGCCGGTCTCGGGGTGTCGATCCTGAACCGCCGCCATGTCAGTCCGGCCATGGTGGTGATCGAAGAAGACTTCATCTGCCCCCCCGATATCAGCTACGTGGTCCGGATCAACGGCGAAAACCGCTCCCGCGCCGTCGCCGCCCTGGCCGATGAAATCGTCCGTGAAAATGGAGAAACGGGAAAACAACTGGCCGCGTAGAGAGACCGGTCAGAAGTGGTCTTTTTCGCCCTGACCCTCCAGTTCGGCGAGACGGCCCTGCATGACCGCTTCGATGTTGTTTCGAAGCTCCGGGTTGGCGTCGAGCAGGCGGTTGAAGTCGTGTGCGTACAAGTAGAGGAGCTGGCAGTCGGTGGCGGCGGTGATGGTCGCCGTGCGGGTGCAGTCCTTGAGCAGGGCGATTTCCCCGAAAAACTCGCCGCCGCGGAGAATTTTCGGATGGGGCTGTATATTCACTTCCACTTCCCCGCTGACGATGAAATAGAGCGCGTCGGCATACTCGCCCCGTTTGACGATGGCGTAACGGGCCGGCGCCTGCTTCGGGTGCAGAAGCCCGGCGATTTCGGAAATGGTCAGGGCGTCCAGATTAGCGAAAACGGGCACCCCCGCCACCAGCCGCCAGGTAACGACGAAATCGCGCTTCTTGATTTCCCGGGTGAAGCCGGAGGTCAGGATGCCGGCGGGCAGGGCGAACATGCCGACTCCCAGGATCATGATCAACGCGCCGAAGACCCTGCCGCCCGCCGTCACCGGGGTGACGTCGCCATAGCCGACGGTGGTCAGCGTCGCCAGGCCCCACCACATGGCGTGGGGGATGGAGGCGAAGGCTTCCGGCTGCGCGCCCCGTTCGAACAGGAACACCACGGACGACGCGAAGACGAGCAGCATCATCATCACCATGACGGCGGCGGCGAGGGGACGGCGCTGGCTTTTCAACACGGCGGCGAAGGTCTCGATGGCCGGGGAATAGCGGGTCAGCTTGAGCAGTCTGAGCAGGCGGAAAATCCGTAGGAAACGCAGGTCCAGGGTGACGAACATGGCCAGATAGAACGGCACGATGGCGATCAGGTCGATCAGGGCCAGCGGCGAGATCATGTATTTCAGGCGGCCCAGGACCGGGTGGCCGTTGGTGCCGGTCTGTTGTTCCGTGCAGACCCACAGGCGCAATCCGTATTCCACCGTGAAGACGAGGACGGAAACGGTGTCGAACAGGGCCAGGCCCTCGATCATTTGGGGCGACAGGCCGGGCAGGGTTTCGACGATGACGGCGGCCACGTTGGCGATGATCAGGGTCATCATGGCGACGGCGAACCAGCGGCTCGAGGGCCTGGCGCGGGCCGGTGACTCGATGATGTCGTAGAGGCGGCGTTTCAATGGTTTTTGCATTCGCTGTCCCCGTTCACCCGCCATTCTAACCTGTTATTTCGGTCTTAGTCCTTGATCCAGGTCGTGAATGATGTCCTCGGCGGTTTCCAGGCCGATGGATAGGCGGATGACCTCTGGCCCCGCGCCCGCCGCCTGCCGCTGTTCGTCGGTCAACTGCCGGTGGGTGGTCGAGGCCGGATGCAGGATCAGCGAGCGGGTATCGCCGATGTTGGCGAGATGGGAGATCATCTGCACCGATTCCACCAGCCCGACGCCGGCTTCGTAACCGCCCTTCAGACCGATGGTGAAGACGGACCCGGCCCCCCTGGGCAGATATTTTTTCGCCAGTCCGTGATAGGGGCTGGAGGGCAACCCGGCATAGGAGACCCAGTCGACGGCGGGGTGGTGCTCCAGGAATTCCGCCACCTTTTGCGCGTTCGCCACATGGCGTTCCATGCGCAGCGGCAGGGTCTCGATGCCGGTGATGGTGTGAAAGGCGTTGGTCGGCGACAGGGCGGGGCCGAAGTCGCGCAGCGCCACGGCGCGGGCCTTCATGGTAAAGCCGAAGTCGCCGAAGGTTTCATGGAATGTGAGGCCGTGATAGGCGGCCTCGGGCTCGGTCATGCAGGGGAACTTGTCGTTCTGGGCCCAATCGAAGGTACCTTTTTCGATCACCGCCCCGCCCAGCGAGTTGCCGTGGCCGCCGAGGAACTTGGTCGTCGAGTGAACGATGATGTCTGCCCCCCATTCGAAGGGGCGGCACAGGTAGGGGGTGGCCATGGTATTGTCGACGATCAGCGGAATGCCCGCGTCCCTGGCGATGGCGGAAACGGCCTCGATATCGACGATGATTCCGCCCGGGTTGGCCAGGACTTCCAGGAAGATCGCCTTGGTGCGGGGGGTGATGGCGCGGCGGAAGTTCTCCGGGTCCGTGGGATCGGCGAAGTGACAGGTCCAGCCCAGTTTCTTGAAGCTGACGCCGAACTGGGTGATGGAGCCGCCGTACAGGTTGCGCGAGGCGACAAACTCGTCGCCGGGCTCCAACAGGGTGAAAAAGGCCAGGAACTGCGCCGCGTGGCCGCTGGCGGCGCAGACGGCGGCGCGGCCACCCTCCAGGCTGGCCAGGCGTTCCTCCAGCACCGACACCGTCGGATTGGTCAGGCGGGAATAGATAAAGCCGAAGGTCTGCAGGTTGAACAGATCGGCGGCGTGATCGGCGTCGTCGAAGACGTAGGAGGTGGTCTGGTAGATGGGCGTGTTGCGGGCCCCCGTCGCCGGGTCTGGGCGGGCCCCGGCGTGGATGGCCCGGGTCTCGAATCCGGGTTCGGGCGGTTGTTTTTTTTCATCGGTCATGGCCTGCCCCCCAGCGCCGGGCGTTTCGAGGAAATCACCCCGGTGTTGATGCCGCCCCAGCCCAGTTCGCCGAACAGCCGCGCGTATTCGATCTTCGGACAGCGGTCCATGACGACCGTGAGCCCGGCGGCCTCGGCCCGTTCGGCGGCGGCCTCGTTGACGACGCCCAACTGCATCCAGACGACAGAAATGTTTTTCTCTTCGGCCAGGGCGATGGCCTCGTCGGTGATGCCGCCCGCCGCTTCCGATGAACGGAAGATATCAACCATGTCGACGGGGCCGGGGATGTCCGCCAGACTGGCGTAGACGGTTTCCCCGAGGATTTCCTTGCCCGCCTGGCCGGGATTGACCGGGATCACCTTGTAGCCCTTGCCCTGCAGGTACTTCATGGCGAAGTTGGAGGGGCGCACCCACTTCGGCGAGGCGCCGATCATGGCGATGGTCCGGCAGGTCTTGAGGACGTTTCTGAGCTGGGCGTCGTCGACCATCAGCGGCCTTCCCAGACGGGATGGCGTTTTTCGATAAAGGCGTCGATGCCTTCCTCGGCGTCCCGGGCCAGCATGTTGCGGGTCATGGTCTCGCTGGCGTAGGCGTAGGCGGCCTCCACATCCATGTCGAGCTGGCGGTAATAGGCCTCTTTGCCGATGGCGAGCGTCAGGGGGGACTTGCCGGCGATCTTGCCGGTGATCTCGGCGATGGCGTCATCCAGCCGGTCATCGTCGACGGCGACGTTGATCAGGCCCCAGCGTTCCGCCTGGTCGGCCTCCACCCGGTCGCCGGTGAGCAGCATCTCCATGGCCTGCTTGCGCCCGACGTTGCGGCTCAGCGCCACCATGGGGGTGGAGCAGAACAGGCCGATGTTGACCCCCGGGGTGGCGAACCAGGCCTTGCGGGAGGCGACGGCCAGGTCGCAGGTCGCCACAAGCTGGCAGCCCGCCGCCGTGGCCAGCGCGTGAACCCGGGCGATGACCGGCTGCGGCAGCCGGGTGATGGAGAGCATCAGCCGGGAACACTGGCTGAACAGGGCCTCGTAGTTCTCCCGCCCCGGATTGGCGCGGATTTCCTTCAGGTCGTGCCCGGCGCAGAAGGCGGGACCGTTGGCGGCCAGCACCACGGCGCGGACGCTCTTGTCGTCGGCCAGCAGGGCCAGTTCGTCCTCCAGCGCGCTCATCAGACCCCGGGACAGGGCGTTGCGCTGGTCCGGCCGGTTCAGGGTCAGGGTGGCGACGCCGTCGGCGTCGTGGCGCAGAACCAGGGGGGCTTCGGGGGAGGGGGAGGCTTGGGCGGTCATCTTCGGTGGATACTCCTGATCATCCGTGTAGGACAACAGTGCCGCCCGAGACCGTTTCTGGCAAGTGCTAATTGACGTTAACGTTAACGTCAATTAGCTTCGGATTCCCATTCCAAACGCAGGGGGAGCGTTGCCGCCATGGCGAAAATGACCATTGAAGAATTCAACGACCTGTTGGCCGAGGAAATGCCCTTCGCCGTCGATGCAGGTTTGAGCCTGGATGAGATGAAGCACGGCGAGGCGATCATGACCCTGCCGTACGCCCAGACCATGCTGCGGCCGGGCGGCACCATATCCGGGCCGACCATGATGATGCTGGCCGATGCCACCATGTATGCGGTGGTGCTGTCCATGATCGGGCGGGTGGCCCTGGCGGTGACGACCAATTTCAACATCAATTTCCTGCGCAAGCCGTCCCCCGGCGACATTTCGGCCCAGGGCAAGATCATCAAGCTGGGCAAGCGCCTGGCGGTGATTCAGGTGACGGTGTTTTCCGCCAACGACGAGGAACCCGTCGCCCACGCCACGGGGACCTATTCCATCCCGCCTAGGTAACGTCGTTCCGGCTACAATTTCCTTCGATTGCGGACCGTTGGTTTTTCGTGCATAAGCGAAACTCGGAGTCGGTTTTCTCGCTGCGGGATGTTACTGGATGTTTCAGATAGTCGCCAACTGCTGGGCGCTTTTGTTCGGCATGGGCCTGATCATGCTCGGCAACGGGCTGCAGGGCTCGCTGTTGGGGCTGCGCGCGTCCCTGGAAGGGTTCAGCCTGTCGGCGACGGGGCTGGTCATGTCGGGCTACTTCATCGGCCTTGTGCTCGGATCCTCCCTGGTGCCGAAAATGGTCGGCCGGGTCGGTCACGTGCGCACCTTCGGGGCGATGGCGTCGCTCGCCTCCACCTCGATCCTGCTGCATGTGATTTTCATCGACCCGTGGGTCTGGTGGACCATGCGCCTGATCACCGGGTTTTCCTTCGCCGGGCTCTACGTGGTGGCGGAAAGCTGGCTCAACGACGCCTCTGAAAACGAGACCCGGGGGCAGTTGCTCAGCATCTACATGCTGGTCTCCCTGGTCGGCCTCGCCGGCGGGCAGTTCCTGCTCAACGTGTCCTCGCCGTCGGGCTTCGAACTGTTCGCCCTGATTTCGGTCCTCATCAGCCTGGCCATCATTCCGATCCTGATATCGGTCAGCAAGGCGCCCAATTTCGAAACCTCGGAATCGGTCAGCATCCGGCATCTGTTCAAGGTTTCCCCCTTGGGCGTTTTCGGCATGCTGGTCAGCAGCGTCTCCATGGGAACCATCTTCGGCGTCGGCGCCGTTTACGCCACCGGCATCGGCCTGTCGGTGGGCGAGGTCTCCTTGTTCATGGCCGCCATCGTCGTCGGCGGCGCGGTGATGCAGTATCCCCTCGGGCGCATGTCCGACAAGCTGGGGCGACGCATCGTCATCATCGGCACCTGCGCCGCCGGGGCCGTCTTCTCGGTATTCGCCGCCGGCTACGGGGGGGGCGGCTGGCAGCTCTATGCCCTGGTCGCCGCCATCGGCGCCTTTTCGACCCCCCTTTACGCCCTCAGCGCCACCCATACCAACGATTACCTGACGCCGCCACAGATGGTCGCCGCCAGCGGCACCCTGGTGCTGATCAGCGGCATCGGGGCCTCCATGGGGCCGCCCCTGACCACCTTCGCCATGGAATATCTGGGATCAAACGCATTTTTCTATTCCATCGCCCTGTCCCTGGCCTTGATCGCCCTCTATGCCTCGTGGCGCTTCACCCAGCGTGAGGAAGTAGCGACCGAGGAACTGGGCGAATTCGTCGTCATGGCCCCGACCCCGACCAGCGCCGGCTTCAACCCGGACGTGGAACTGGACGAAATCGAGGCGGCGTCTGAAATCGACGCCGAGGCCGTCCAGGCCAGCTTCGAGGAATTGGCCGAGGAATTGAGCACCTCCGAGGACGAGGTATCTTGATACCGTCTTTCTAAGCCATGGTAATTGTTGGCGATTTTCGTCATTTATTCGTTGACAGTCTCGTTTCCTTCGCCTAAAAACCCGGCTTTGCGGCGCCCGACCTGCGGGTCCCGCTTTTTCTTCACAAGACAACACGGGTGTATGATGAAGTCCTATTCCGCCAAGCCCTCGGAGATCGAGCGCAAATGGAACGTCATTGACGCCGAAGGCCTTGTCCTCGGCCGTCTGGCGAGCATCGTTTCCATGCGTTTGCGTGGCAAGCACAAGCCGACCTACACGCCGCACATGGATTGCGGCGACCACATCATCGTCATCAATGCCGACAAGGTTCAGTTGACCGGCCGCAAGCGCACGGACAAGGTCTACTATCGCCACACCGGCTATCCCGGCGGCATCAAGAGCCGGACCGCCGGACAGATTCTCGAAGGCGAGCATCCGGAACGGGTGGTCATCAAGGCCGTGGAGCGGATGATCAGCCGCAACCCGCTGGGCCGCCAGCAGATGCGCAAGCTGCATGTCTATGCCGGTGGCGAGCATCCCCACGCCGCCCAGAACCCGGAAGTTCTGGATGTCGCCGCGATGAACCCGAAGAACACGAGGAGCGCCTAAACCATGGCCGAAGACGTCAAGACCCTTGAAGACCTGAAGGACGTGGTCGCGGGCACCGCCGCGGCGCTTCCCAGCGAACCCGAAGAAGCGGCCGCCCCCGCCGAGCCGAAGATCGACGAGCATGGCCGCGCCTACGCCACCGGCAAGCGCAAGAACGCCATCGCCCGGGTCTGGATCAAGCCCGGCGCCGGACGCATCACCGTCAACGGCCGCGAGGTGGAAACCTATTTCGCCCGTCCGGTGTTGCGCATGATCATCAACCAGGCCTTCACCGTGGCCGGCCGGGAAGGGCAGTACGACATCACCGCCACCGTCACCGGCGGCGGCCTGTCGGGGCAAGCGGGCGCCGTGCGCCACGGCCTTAGCAAGGCGCTCACCTACTACGAACCGGCCCTGCGCCCGGTGCTGAAAAAAGCCGGCTTCCTGACCCGCGACTCCCGCGTCGTGGAACGGAAAAAATACGGCCGCGCCAAGGCCCGCCGGAGCTTCCAGTTCTCGAAGCGCTGACCCTTCGGCCCTTCGGGCCATACGGATACAGGAAACCCGCTACCCATTGGTGGCGGGTTTTTTGTTGGACTCGCCTTCATGCGAGGCGCGACAGTTTTCCCATACCGCTTTTCAGGGTCAGCTTCATTTCTCTGGCAATGGCCCAGTAAAGGGCGGTGTCGGCGGCGACGATTGGGCGTTCGGTCTTCTCTTCGAGGCCGGAGAGAATATTCAGGGTCCTTGCGCCCGCCCCGGTGACGACGATCGCCTCCGCATCCGGCGCCAGTTCCGCAACTCGGAGCACCGACCGGCTGGTCAAGGCATCGTTCATGGACCAGCCCAGTTCCCCGAACGAGGCATCGGGGTCAACCAGGCCTTGCCCGATCAGGTGCGAGGCGTGCACGACCTGGAACCCGCAGGCGGTCATGAAGGAGGCGAAGGCGTCCCTCCAGGAATCGTCATAATAGGTGCAATTGACGGCGATCTTCCCGACGCCATAAGCCCGCAGGGCGTCGACGATGGCAAGTCCGGTCATGATGGCCGGCAATCCCGTCGTCTCGGCGAGGAACCGGCATCTTCGCCTCGCCTCGTCCTCCGACTCGGCGAGGGCCCACGAAAACGGGCTTCCCACCTGGGCGATCAAGCCGCAACCGGCCATTTTCAGGCTTTCCGCGCAGAGCCGCAGGTCGTCCGCCGACGAGGCGACGGCTTCAAGGGAGTAATCGAACGAGGGCGATAAGATGGGCGCCTGCTGGGTGGAGACGTCCTGTTCGACCGTGTCCGGAAACTCGGACGGAGCGGGATCGAACCAATTGGGAGGGCTGATAAAGCCGATGCACGTCTTCATCGGCCCATCATGCCGGGAAACACCGGTTGGTCAAGACCCTGATCGTCAGGCGCCGGCTTAAGCCTTGCGGACGTCTTCCAGGAACAGGTTGACCAGGTTTTTCAGTTCCTCGGTCTGCCGGCCCAGGTTGCGGGTGGCGTCGAGGACCACGTTGGCGGCTTCTCCCGTTTCGTCCGCCGCCCCGTTGACCTTGACGATGATGCCCGAAACCTCCTTGGTGCCCGACGAGGCTTCGACCACGTTATGGGCGATTTCACCCGTCGCCGCGCCTTGTTCCTCGATGGCCGTGGCGATGGAACTGGAGATGCCGTCGATTTCCTCAATGGTGGACGTGATGTTCTCGATGGCGCCTGCGGCCAGTTCCGTTTCCTTCTGGATGTTGGTGATCTGGGTGCCGATTTCATCGGTCGCCTTGGCGGTCTGGTTGGCCAGGTTTTTCACTTCCGAGGCGACGACGGCGAAGCCCTTGCCCGCCTCGCCGGCCCGCGCCGCCTCGATGGTGGCGTTCAGCGCCAGCAGGTTGGTTTGTTCGGCGATGTCGGTGATCAGGGACACCACTTCGCCGATTTTGCTGGCCGATTCCACCAGGCCCTGAACCGTGTCATGGGTTTGCCGGGCCTGGTTGACGGCGTTATTGGCGATGGAGGTGGAATGGGTGACCTGCTGGCCGATCTCGTTGATGGAACTGCTGAGTTGGTCCGCCGCCGTGGCCACGGACTGAACGTTGGCCGTGGTTTCTTCCGAGGCGCCGGCGGCCATGGTCGACTGCATGGAGGTCTGCTTCGCCGTTTGCGCCATCTGCGTCG
>CAYFOJ010000025.1:0-40955 GCA_964344645.1 uncultured Thalassospiraceae bacterium | reverse complement strand
CGCCCGCCCTAAAAGACCATTAACGAGTCAAACTTTATGGGATTTGGTATAATGGCCGGCCCCATGGCGCGTTAGGCCGGGGCGGAATGGCATGATGGTAGAGGGTGCCGTAATCTGGGTGGAGTTGATTTAGTGCAGTGTCACCGTTATGTCGTAACCGGAAAAATCAACGGTGGTGCGCTTTAGACTGGAATCTAGGCACCGTTATTTAATTTAGTGCAGTGTCACCGAAATCGATACAGAACCTAAAATAAAAAGAATTAGACCAGTAACTTTAAGTAATGTTTTATTAAAATTATAACCTAAATCAATCAAATCCCATCTATCGGCCATCATGGCAATACTTCCATACCATGTAGCAACCAATAAAACTATTGATAATATCAGAGATGAAATAAACCAGGTAGGTGCATTGTCTGGGATATTATTTGAAAATAAACTAGAAAAGAAAAATGCTGCTTTAGGGTTAGTTAAGTCAATTGCCAACCCATTTGAAAATCCTTTCCACACCGACATTTGTTTAGTTTTAGGCGTATAATCAAGTCGATCATGACAATTTATGTTAGAACAAAGTAGAAATTTTCCGCCCAAATAAATCAAATATAATGCTCCCAATATTTTTATTGACTTAAAAATTAATGGATTAGTGTCAAAAATTAATGATAGTCCAAAAACACTTCCTGTTGCCCATATAAGTGTACCAAATGCTATCCCGGCTGCGGTTGCAACCCCGATTCTTGACGTGTAAGCTATTGAAGCTTGTAATGTAACCAGAAAATTTGGCCCTGGAGTTGCTGCCATTAATACAGCAATGCCTAGAACAATTACATAACTATACGCCAATTGTAATTCCATCGTTTGTTTATAGCTCCCGTGTGAATTATAGAATCCCTCGTTGCAAAACCAGTCAGCGAACCCCTGGGCGTCCTTCTAAGCGCAGCATTTCAAATTCAACGCCGAATGGGTTCGGATTACGGTGGCACTGCACTTAACTCATCCCCTCACACCAAACCCAGCTTTTGCCCACAATTACGGTCACAGACAAGGCGCAGGTCCGCTTTCCCGTGTTCGGGCGAGGCCAGCAGCAGCCGCACCACGTCACCGATGATGAGGGACGTTTGATCGGACGGGGCCGGAACGGCGACACCGCCCGAGATCCTATCCGTCGTCTGATACGATTTTTCCGGCATGGAAGCCCTCCGTTGCCAGTTCATTCGTTATCAGTCAGGCTTCCGGCCCCCCGGGCCGTTATGCCTTGCGCGATTGGTGGTTTTCTTTTTCTCCGCACCCGTGCGCACTCTTAGATTGACCAAATGGTACGCCCGGGAGTGCGAAGAGTCAAATATCCAACGCCATGGCGTTGAGTGTCGTGGCTTTGATATATGGAAAATAATCCAGTAATTGGGAGCGTTCGGATACGCCCCACCCGGCCTGGATCGGTTCTAGCCCGTACCGTCCGGCCAGCGGTTGTGTAGCCATAGCCATTGCGCCGGCTGTTGTCTGATCCAGTCTTCCAGGATGGCGTTGACCCTGGTCGTCATCGCGACGATGGCGGCCTGGCGGTCTTCGCCTTCGGGGGGGTCCAGGGGCGGGTGGCAGGTGACCCGGAAGCGGAGGCCCTGCAACCGTTCCACCCTGACCGGAACCACCGGGCAGTCGAACTTGAGGGCGAACTGGGCCAGGGCCGGGGCGGTCATGGCGTCGTGGCCGAACAGGGGAACCGGGATGCCGTCATTCATTTTCTGATCCACAAGCATGCCCAGGTGGCCGCCTTGCGACAGGGCCTTGACGGCGATCCGCGCCCCCTTGGCCCCCTTCGGGATCAGCGTCCCCTTTTGCAGGTGCCGCCGTTGAAACAGCTTTTCCACATAGGGGTTGTTGGGAGCGCGGTAGACCAGGTGGGAGGCCAGCCCGCGGTGGGCGATGACGATGGCGGGAATCTCCCAATTGGCCAGGTGGCCGGAAAAAAAGATCCCCGGCTTGCCGTCGTCGCGCAGCAGGTCCAGGTATTCCCCGCCGACAAGCTCCACCTGGGCGTCGGCGCCCTCGCTCCGGATGCGGTGGAGCAGGGGGTATTCCATCACCGTGCGGCCCAGGTTGTCCCACATGCCGACGACCAGGTCTTCGATTTGTTGCGGGCTCTTGTCCGGGAAGGCGATGGCCAGATTGCGCCGGGCCCGTCGGGTGAGGGGCAGGCCCGGGCCGATCTTCCGCCCAAGCCAGCCGCCGAACGCAGACGCCGAGCGCATGGGCAATACCCGAATCCCATAGAAAAACAGGTAGCTGAGGAGGCCTTGCAGGGGATGGGAAATATAACGCTTAAACATCGCCGATTGTTCCGAGCAGGCCTTCCAGTGCGGTTTCGTCGTCCCAGTGCAGACGGACGGGGAGGATGTCGACGGCCTGCAAAAAGTCTTCCGGCAGACGTTTTGCATCTTTTTCCGTGGTCAGTAAACGGGCCTGATGGGCTGCCGCGATTTTTTTCAGCTCCTCCAGGTCGGACGGGACGTAGGGATGGTGATCGGGAAAGGGAACCGCGTCGGCCATGGCGTAGCCCTGGGAGGAGACGGTTTCGAAGAACTTCTCCGGCCGTCCGATGCCGGCGAAGGCGACCACCGGTTGGGCGTCGGGACCGGGCCCGGGCGTTTCGGCCCGCAGATGCGCCGTGAGGGGGGAAAGGCCGCAGCCCGTGACGGTGCTTGCCGCGCCGGTGGCGTCCTCGCCGATGATGACGGCGGCCTGGGCGCGGGCCAGTCCATCCCGGACGGATTCCCTGAGCGGGCCCGCCGGGATCAGCCGGCCGTTGCCGAAGCCGAAACCGCCGTCGATGACGACGATGGAGAAATCCTTGGCGATATAGGGGTTCTGGAAACCGTCGTCCATGATGATCAGGTCGGCGCCGTTGTCGGCGGCGGCGGCGCAACCGGCCCGGCGTTCCCTGGCGACCCAGGTCGGGCCGTGGGCGGCCAGCAGCAGCGGTTCGTCGCCGACTCGCCGGGCGTCGTGGACGGCGGGGTCGACGCGCACCGGCCCCTTTTCCGTGCCGCCGTATCCCCGCGAGAGAAAATGCACTGCCCGACCCCGGGCCTTAAGGCGGCGGCCGAGGTCGATGGCGACGGGGGTCTTTCCCGCCCCGCCAGCGACTAGATTGCCGATGCAGAGAACAGGAACCGAGGCCTTCCAGGGGCGGGTGGTGGCCAGCTTGACCCTGGTGGCCAACCCGTATAACCGCCCGAGGGGAGACAGCAGGGCGCCCCCGAGCCCGCCTTGCCCCGGATTCCAGAAGGCGGGGGCCCGCATGTCAGCGTCCTCCGCCGAAGAAGGAGGCCAGTTCCGCCATCACCGCGTCGAGGACGCCGGACTGATCCTCGGCCACGGCCAGGGCGGCGGCGCTCAGGCGGGCCCTTTCGTCCGGGCTCGCAAGCAGGCGGGAGACGGCTTCGCCGAGGGCTGCTTCGTCGGCCACCTCGAGGGCGGCACGCCGGTCTTTGAAGGCGTCGGCGATTTCGGCGAAATTGTCCATGTGCGGGCCGAAGACGATGGCGCAGCCGAGGCGGGCGGCCTCCAGTGGGTTCTGACCGCCCAGCGGCAACAGCGACTTGCCGATGAAGACGACCGGAGCGAGACGGTAGAACAGGCCCAGTTCGCCCAGGGTGTCGGCGACGTAGACGTCAGTCGCCGGTTCGATCTCTCCCTTTGTCGAGCGCAGGGCCACGTTCAGGCCCACATCGGTCAGGGCGCGGGCGATGTCGAGTCCACGGCCGGGATGGCGGGGGACGATCAGGGTCAGCAGTCCCGGGTGTCTTACCTTCAGGGCGGCGTGGACGCGCCCGGCGGTTTCCTCCTCCCCCGCGTGGGTGCTGGAGGCGAGCCAGCACGGCCTGTCGCCGATTTGCCGGGAAAGCCGGTCCAGGGCCGCCTCCTCCACCGGCAGGGGCGGCGCGGCATATTTCAGATTGCCGACGGATTTGACCCGCCCCGCGCCCAGCCCGGCCAGCCTGTCGGAGTCGGTCCGGGTCTGCCCCAGGCAGAGGGAGAAACCGGACAGAAGGGCGCGGATAAAACCGGGGAAGCGCCGCCATCCCTTGTAGGACCTGGGCGAAACCCGGCCATTGAGCAGGATCATGGGAACGCCCCGCCCGGCGCAGCGGGTGATCAGGTTAGGCCAGAATTCGGACTCCGCCCACAACGCCAGGTCCGGCCGCCAATGGTCGAGGAATCGCTCCACATAGGCGATGCGGTCGACCGGGACGAACTGATGCAGGCAGCCCTCTGGCAGCCGTTCCGCCATCAGCGCGGCGGAGGTGACGGTGCCGGTGGTGAGCAGCACGGTCCAGTCCGGACGCTCGCCGCGCAGGCGTTCGATCAGCGGCAGCAGGGACAGGGATTCGCCGACGCTGGCGGCGTGAATCCAGACCAGCCTGCCCTCGGGCCGGGGGATTCCCGCCACCCCCAGCCGTTCGCCGAACCGCTCCCGGCTTTCCTTGCCGGCGGCGAGGCGGCGGGACAGGTAAAAACGGATCAGCGGGCGGCCCAGGGTCGTCGCGCCTTGGTAGAGGGCCAGCATCATGGCCCCGTCTCCCCCGGCGCTTCCGCCGGTTCGACCACGGGCAGGCCGCACAGGCGGTCGGCCTCGGCGTTGACCGCGTTCAGGTTCTCCTCGACCTGACGGCGCACCGCTTCCAGGGTCTCGCCGTTGCTGGTGTGGGGGACGGTGATGGGCTCGCCCCAGACGAAGACGCCACGGGCGAACGGCGCCGGGACCAGGAAACGGTCCCAGGAGCCGAGGACCCTGGCGTTTCGGGCGGCGTAACTGACGGGGATGATTGGGGCCTTGGCCAGGCGGGCGATGGTGACGACCCCTTCCTGGGCGCGCATGCGCGGCCCGCGTGGGCCGTCGGGGGTGATGCCGACGTATTCCCCCGCCTTCACCGCCTTGAGCATGCCGCGCAGCGCCGCCGCCCCGCCCCGGGATGTGGAGCCGGCGACGGTCTTGATGCCGAAACGGCCGACCGTGTCCGAGATCAGCCGGCCGTCCCGGGACAGCGAGATCATCATGTTGATGGGTTTCTCCCGGTCCCAGCACTGGGTCATCATCAGCAACCGGCCATGCCAGAAGGCGAGGACGAAGACCTTGTCTTCATCCCAGAAACGCCGGGGGATGTCGCCGCCGACCTCGGTCCAGCGGCCGGTCGCATAGACCAGGCGGATGTAACCGGCGGCCAGCCGGCTCAACAGGTCCTGGACGATTTGGCTGCCGAGAATTCTCTTGCTCAGTTTCACGGGGCGGGCGCGCCTTCGTCGCTTTCTTCGGCGAATTGAAGGGCGTGGAGGGTCGCATAGGTGCCCCCTTCCGCCAGCAGATCGGCGTGGCTTCCCGATTGGCTGATCCGGCCGCCGTCGATGACGTAAATGATGTCCGCATCAACGACCGTGGACAGCCGGTGGGCGATCACCAGGGTGGTCCGCCCGCTCATCAATTGATCGAGGGCGGCCTGAACCTGCCGTTCCGAATGGGTGTCCAGCGCCGAGGTGGCCTCGTCGAGCAGCAGGACCGGCGCGTTTTTCAACATCGCCCGGGCGATGGCCAACCGCTGGCGCTGGCCGCCGGAAAGCTTCACCCCCTGTTCACCGACCTGGGTGTCATAGCCTTCCGGCAATTGCCGGATGAAGTCGTCGGCGGCGGCG
The DNA here is from genome assembly GCA_964344645.1 of uncultured Thalassospiraceae bacterium. Taxonomy (GTDB): domain Bacteria; phylum Pseudomonadota; class Alphaproteobacteria; order Rhodospirillales; family JABHCV01; genus JACNJU01. The sequence goes on along the minus strand of CAYFOJ010000025.1, from coordinate 35,267 downwards.
TGGCGGGCCGCCTCTTCGATCTCCCCGTCCGTCGCCCCCTCCCGGCCATAGGCGATGTTGGCCCTGACGGTATCGTCGAACAGGGTGATTTCCTGGCTGACCAGGGCGATGTTTTGGTGCAGGGAGGCCATGGTCACGTCGCGCACGTCATGGCCGTCGATGCAGACCCGTCCCGCGTCCACATCGTAAAAGCGGGGGATCAGGTTGAGGATCGTCGATTTGCCGGCCCCGGATGGGCCGACCAGGGCGATGCGCTTGCCCGCCGGGGCGGTCAGGCGGACATCGGTCAGGGCGGGGCCGTCGTCGGCGTAGGAAAAGGTGACGTTTTCGAGGACGATGTCCCCCCTCACCCCGTCGAGGGGCTCCGCATCGGGCTTGTCGACGATGATCGGCTCCGTATCGAGGACCCGGAACAGGCGCTGGGCACCCGCCAGCCCCTCCTGCATGCTGGCATTCAGGTTGGCCAGCCGCTTCATGGGTTCATAGGCCATCAGCAGGGCGGTGATGAAGGAAAAGAAGGCGCCGGGGGTGTTGACCCCGTCGATCACCTGCTGGCCGCCGTAGATGATGACGATGGCCACCGCGACGCCGCCCAGGGTTTCCATGACCGGGCTGGCGGTGGCGCGAATGCGGGCGGATTTGAAGGTCAGGCGGAAGAGTCTATCGATCAGGCCGTCCAACCGGCTTTTCTCGTATTGCTCCATGCCGTAGGCCTTGACCACGCGAATGCCCTGGAAGGTTTGTTCCAGCAGGGTCATGAACAGGCCGGTTTCCGCCTGGGTGTTGGCGGTCACCTTGCGGATTCGCCGACCCAACTTGGCGATGGGTAGGATGGCCACGGGAAAGATGAAAATGGCGATGCAGGCCAACTGCCAGTTCTGGTAAAACATCACTCCGACCAGGGCGATGAGGGACATCAGGTCCTTGCCCAGGCTGGTCAGCACGTTGGAGACGACGGCCCGCATCTGGCCGATATCGACGGTGAAGCGGGAAATCAGAGTCCCCGTCGGGTTGGCGTGGAAGAAGCCCAGGTCCATGTTGCCGAGATGAGCGAACAAGCGGCTCTGGGCGTCGGCGATGATACGCAACCCGACCCGGCTGATCAGGGCCGCCTGGGCGTAATTGGCCGCTCCCTTGACGGCAAAGGTGACGAGAACCGCGCCGCCGACCAGCCACAACGTCGACTTGTTCTTGGCGACGAAGACGTCATCGACGATGGGCTCCATCAGCCAGGCGGACAGGCCGGTGGCGGCGGAGACGATAATCATGAAGAACACGGCGGACGCGATCCAGCCCAGATAGGGGCGGACGTATTCGCGCAGCAACCGCCGCATCAGGCTGGCCGTGGATTGATGCCCGTGGTTCGTCGTCAAGGACCTGTCGTTCAAGGCCGCTTTTCCCCTTCAGATGGTGCCGGACCTTAACACGGGGGCGGGCCCGGAGCCAACGGCGGAAGATGCCGGAAAGACTATCGTCCGGCCACCGTCATGCCGTCGATGCGCACCGTCGGCGCGTCGAGCCCGTAGCGGAAGGTCAGGTCGTCGGCGGCGCTCAGGTTGGCGAACATCTGGTTCAGGTTGCCGGCGATGGTGACCTCGCTGACCGGAAAGGCGATTTCGCCGTTTTCGATCCAGAAACCGCTGGCCCCCCGCGAATAGTCGCCGGTGACGCCGTTGATGCCGAAGCCGATCAGTTCGTTGACGTAAAGGCCCTGGCCGATATCCCGCATCAGCTCTTCCGGGCTCATGGCGCCCGCCTCCAGATACAGGTTGCTGGATGACGGCGACGGCGGCGAAGAGGTGCCGCGGGCGGCGTGCCCGGTGGTCTCCAGCCCCAATTGCCGGGCCGAGCGCAGATCCAGGAACCAGGTCTTCAGCACGCCGTCCTCGACCGGCAGGGAGCGCCGGGTGGCGATACCCTCGCCGTCGAAGGGGCGGGACTTGAGTCCCCGCCTGCGCAGCGGGTCGTCGACGATGTTGACCCCGGCGGGGAAAATCCGCTCCCCCATCTTGTCCTTGAGGAACGAGGTCCCACGGGCGATGGAAGCGCCGTTGATGGCGGAGGAAAGATGGCCGATCAGGCTCTTCGACACCCGGGGGTCGAAGATCACCGGCACGTCGGCGGTCTCGACCTTTTTCGGGTTCAGGCGGCGCACCGCCTTTTCCCCGGCGCTCTTGCCGATGGCCTCCGGGCTTTCCATGTCGGCGGCGAAGACGGCGGCGGTGTAATCGTAATCCCGCTCCATGTCCGTGCCCTCGCCGGCCAGCACCGAGGCGCTGAGGGAATGAGAGGAATTGGAATAGGCGCGGGCGAATCCGTTGGAGGCGGCCATGGCCACCGTGTTCCGGCCCCAGCCGGCGGACCCGCCCTCGGAATTGGTGACCCCGGGGACGGCCATGGCCGCTTCCTCGGCCCGGGTGGCCAGGTCGCTCAGGTGGTCGGCGTCGGGCTCGAAGTTGTCGCAGGACTCCAGGTCGGGGACGTCGCCCGCCAGCATCTCCGGGTCGGCCAGCCCGCAGTAGGGGTCTTCGGGCACCGCCCGGGCCATGGCGACGGCGCGAGACGAGAGTTCCTTCAGGGCGTCCGGCGAGGTATCCGACGAGGACACCATGGCCTGGCGCTTGCCGATGAAGACCCTGAGGCCCACGTCCCGGCCCTCGGAACGCTCCAGGTGCTCCGGTTCGCCGAGGCGCACGGTTTTCGAAAGGGACGTCCCGTCGACGAAAACCGCGTCGGCGGCGTCGGCCCCGGCGCTTCGGGCCAGGCCGATCAGGTCTTCGAGAATGCCGAGGGCTTCCGCCTGGTCCTTTGAATGGCTATCGGTCATGTCGGCAAGGTGACCTATTCCACCGCCGTCGGCAAGTGCGAGATGCAGCGGCTGATCCATTGCTTGGTCAGCTTTTCCTGCACGGCGTTTTGCATCAGCCGTTGGCGCAGGGCCGGGAAGACCACGTGGTCCAGGTCCTGGTCCTGATTGAAGCAGGAGAAGACCACCGTTTCCTCGCCGGTTTCCGGGTCCTTGTGCAATTGCAGGCACTGGGCGCAGATTTCCTTCATCATGCATTGCATGGGCGAGTTGATGGAACCGATGGCCGTGTGGGCCGGATCGAGATGTTCCTTCAGGGCGCCGTGGCGGGCGTCGGTGACGGCCTTCATCATCATGTCAGACCCGATGACCAACATGCGGTTCGCGTCCTTCATGGAAATCGGTGTTTCACCAAGCTCGCCGGTTGCGTAGGCGGTCATGGCCTGCACCACGTTGCCGACGAAGGCCTTGTCGCCGTCGCGGCCCGGGGTGAAGCCGGGGGCCTCGTCGCAGCACCAGACGACGGTATCAGCCGCGGCTTCGATGTTGTCGATGTGGTAGCGGTCGCCGGTGCCCTTGTAGGCGGCGAAATAAAGGACTTTCGAGCCGGCCTCGCGCAGGGCCTGACCGATGGAGAACAGCACCGCGTTGCCGAGCCCGCCGCCGACCAGCACCACGGTTTCGCCGCCGGGGGTTTCCGTCGGCGCGCCGGTGGGGCCCATCAGGATGACGGGTTCGTCGGGCCGCAGCAGTTCGCAGAGGCTGGACGAGCCGCCCATTTCCAGGACGATGGTGGCGACGAGACCCTTTTCCGTGTCCACCCAGGCCCCGGTCAGGGCCATGCCTTCCATGCCGAGCACCGTGTCGTCGGCGAGCATGGCGTTGGCCTCGAAATTCTGTAGGCGGAAGAACTGCCCCGGCTTGAAGGCCCGGGCGGCCAGCGGGGCGTGCAGGACCACCTCGACGATGTTGGGGGTCAGGCGGGTCACCCCGACGACGCGGGCGCGCAGTCCGTCGTCCAGTTGCCGGACGAGCTCGGCGGCCTTGACGGCGCTGGGCGGCTTCTTCGCCAGTTGCCGGTTGATCACCGGGAACCCTTGCTTGGCGCTGGCCATGGCCTTGACCACGTTGCCGGCGAAGGAGGGATGAAGGTCGCCGAAGAAGGAAATGCAGTGCCGCTCGTCGTTGACCTTCATGGTCACCTGGGGGGTTTCCGGCTTGGCCGACCATTCCGGGGTGACGGCATGACCGTCTTCGTCCTCGGCCTGGAAATACTTGCCGTCCATGTCGGCGAAGCCGGGATATTCCCGGGCCAGGGTGGTGTTGGGCTGGGTCCCGGCGGCGATCAGGATGGATCGGGCGGGCATGTCGATGAACTCGCCGGTGGCGGCGGGACGGTTGTTCTCGTCCATTTCCTGGCGTTCCAGGCGGATCGAACGGGCATGGCCCCGCTCGTCGATGTCGATGGCGACGGGGGACAGCAGTTCGGCGAAGCGGATGCCTTGCTCGAAGGCCTTGGTGATTTCCTCGTGGTTGAGGGTGTAGCTGGGGGCGTCGATCATGCGTCGGCGGTAGGCGATGGTGGCCCCGCCCCAGGCGTCGAGCAGGGGGGCGAAATTCGGCATGCGGCCTTCCGCCGCCGCCGCTTGCCGCTCGTCGCGGATGGCGCGGCCGTGTTCGAGGAATTCGTCTGCGAAGCCCTGTTCTTCCTCGCTCCAGTCGGCGACGCCGCCGCCGCCCGCCTGCAGGCGTTCATGGCGGTCGAGGAACTTCTCCACCTGCTTGACGTAGTAGGCCAGGGCCTCGGTCGCCGTGTCGATGGCGGTCAGCCCGCCGCCGATGACCACCACCGGCATGCGGATGTTCAGGTTGGCCACCGAATCCCTGCGCGCCGCCCCGGTCAGTTGCAGGGCCATCAGGAAATCGGATGCCTGACGGACGCCGCGGGCCAGGGCGTTGGGAATGCCGAGAACCGTCGGCTTGCCCGCGCCGATGCAAAGGGCGATGTGGTCGAAGCCCATCTCGAAGGCGTTGTCGGCGGTGATCGCACCGCCGAAGCGGATGCCGCCGTAGAGGGTGTAGGCGGCGCGCCGTTCCAGCAGGATGCGGATGGCCTTGAGGAAGTTCTTGTCCCAGCGCACGGTGATGCCGTATTCGGCGACGCCGCCGAAACCGGCCATGACCCGCTCGTCCAGGGGTTCCTGGATGTCGGCGAAGCGGTGAACAGGCTCGAAGGGGACCCGTTCGCCGCCCGGGGTGATGCCGCTCAGGGCCGGGTCCAGGGGTTCGATTTTGGCCCCGTCGATGGCGACCACCGTGTGGCCTTCGTTCATCAGGTAATGGGCCAGGGTGAAACCGGCCGGACCCTGGCCGACCACCAGCACCTTGTAGCCGCTGTCCTCCGCAGGCACCGGGCGGCGCAGGTTAAGGGGGTTCCAGCGGGTCAGCAGGGAATAGATTTCGAAGCCCCAGGGCAGTTCCAGAACGTCCTTCAGGGTCCGGGTTTCCGCCTGGGGGATGTCCACCGGTTCTTGCTTCTGGTAGATGCAGGCCTTCATGCAGTCGTTGCAGATGCGGTGGCCGGTCCCGGCGGCCATGGGGTTGTCGACGGCGATGATGGCAAGCGCGGCGAGGGCGTGGCCGTCGGTCTTGGCCTTGTGCATCTCGGAAATTTTTTCCTCCAGCGGACAACCGGCCTGGGGGACCTTGAGCGCGTTGCTGGCGAAGCCGCCGGATTTCTTGTCGCGGATGCCGCGCGAGCAGGAGTCCTTGGCCCGGTCATGGCAGATGACGCAGTAGTTGGCCTGGTCCAGGGCGCCGATCAGGTCGCAGCCCTGGTCGGTCAGGGCGAAGCCGTCCCGGGGATGCTGGGCGTCCGCCGGCAGATGCAGCATGTCGATGCCGTTCTCGCGGATGGTCTCCGCCTCGACCAGGGCGTTGAAGTCGATTTTCCCGGGCCCCTTGAACAGGACGTCCCCGGCGTGACGGGCCCGGCCCTCCTTGCTGTGGAAGGCCCAGGCGGCGTAGCGAAGGGCCAGGTCGAGGGCGTCGGCGTTGGCCGCCTCGTCATCGAGCCAGCCCATCACCTTGTCGGCGAAGGTCAGTTGATCGAAGGGGCCGCCGGTCAGGGCCGCCAGGTCCTCTCCCAGGGCCTGCCCGTCGAAGGTCTCCGCTTCCTCCGCCTTGATTTTCTTCGCCGCCTGGCGCTGCACGAACAGCCGCTTGCAGGCGAACAGGGGGGCCAGGTCATGATGACGCCGGGCCAGGTCGCGAACCTGTTTTTCGATGCCGAACAGGTGACCGATAAAGTCGTCCACATGGGGGGCCAGGTCAAGCAACAGGTCCGAGACCGCCTTTTCCTCGATCTCGTCCGGGGCGCCCCGGGCGGCCTCCAGACGCCCGGCGAGGGCGCCGCCGGTGTCTTTTAAATGCTCGATAAAGAGCCCGTCGATGCGGTTCAGGCCCGCGTTTTCATAGAGGTCCCGAAAAGACAGCCCGTGGGCGAGGGTGAGGTCCGGCATGGTGATCCTTCTTTGAAGCAAAATAAATACGCAAAGGGATGCATAATTCGATTAAGGTCTTATATAGTGGTGGTGACGAAGGCAAGAAAAACCAAGCATTTCCTCACTTTTTGAAGGGCTGATACGGTGAATGACGGAACCTATGCGGGGGATTTGACGGCAACGGAATCCTGGCGAAAATTGGAGCGGGATGGGGACGTGTCGCTGCTTGACGTGCGCACGCCCGCCGAGTGGGCCTACGTGGGACTGCCCGATACCGCCGGCCTGGGCCGGCAGCCGGTGCTGGTGCCGTGGCAGGTGTTCCCGTCCATGCGGGTCAATCCGGACTTCGTCCGTCAGGTGTCCGAAACGGCCATCGACCCGGATCGGGAATTGTTGATCATCTGCCGGTCCGGCGTGCGCTCGAAATCCGCCGCCATCGCGCTGACGGCGGCGGGCTTCGCCTGCTGCTACAACATCGCCCACGGCTTCGAGGGCGACAAGGACGGGGCCGGGCACCGGGGCACGGTCAACGGCTGGAAGGTGGACGGCCTACCCTGGATTCAGGGCTAGGGGAAACGGCTCAGGCGACGGCGCGAAGGGCGCGGGCCAGATCCTCCTTCAGGTCGTCCGGGTCCTCCAGGCCGACGGATAGGCGAATCAGGCCGTCGCCAATGCCCATGGCGGCCCGCTCCTCCGGCTCAAGCCGCTGATGGGTGGTCGTCGCCGGATGGGTGATCAGGCTTTTCGAATCCCCAAGATTGTTGGAAATGTCGATGATCCCGACGCCGTTGAGGACCTTGAAGGCGGCGTCTCTGCCGCCGGGGACCTGGAAGGCGACCAGGGTCGAGCCGCTTTTCATCTGCTCCATGGCCAGCCCGTGCTGGGGGTGGCTTTCCAGGCCGGGGTAAATGACGGTTTCCACGCCCTTTTCCTGTTCGAGGAATTTGGCGATTTCAAGGGCGTTTTGGCTCATCTTGCCGACCCGCAGATCAAGGGTCTCCAGGCCCTTCAACTGCAGCCAGGCGTTGAAGGGGCTGGCCGAGGGGCCGGTGTTGCGCAGGAAGGGTTTGAGCAGGTCCTCGGCGAATTCCTCGTCGTTGGTAAGGATCGCCCCGCCCATGGAGCGGCCCTGGCCGTCGATATGCTTGGTCGAGGAATAGGTGACGATATCCGCCCCCAATTGCAGCGGGCGCTGCAGGACGGGGGTGGCGAACACGTTGTCGATGACCACCCTGGCCCCGGCCGCGTGGGCCAGGTCCGAGACCGCCCGGATATCGATGATTTCCAGGGTCGGGTTGGACGGGGTCTCGAAAAACACCGCCTGGGTCGGTTGTGACAGGGCTTCGGCCCACTGGTCCAGGTCGCTGCCGTCGACCAGGACGCCCTCGACGCCGAAGGTGGGCAGCAACTCGCTGACGATGTAATGGCAGGAACCGAACAAGGCGCGGGAGGCGACGACCCTATCCCCGGCCTTCAACTGGCTGGCCAGGGCGGCGAACACGGCGGCCATGCCGCTGGCGGTGGCGTTGCAGTAGGCGGCCCCTTCGAGCAGGCCCAGGCGCTGTTCCAGCATGGCAACGGTGGGGTTGGCGTAGCGGGAATAGACGAAGCGGTCTTTCTCCCCCTTGAAGGCCTGCTCGGCTTCTTCCGCCGAGCGGTAGACATAGCCCGATGTCATGTACAGGGCTTCGCTGGTTTCGTCGAAATGGGATCGTTCGACGCCGCCACGGATCAATTGGGTGGCGGCTCGCCAGGTTTTCGGATCTGAATTTTGTGTCCCCATGATGGTCTCTCTTCTGCGTCTCAGTCGTCCTATAAGGCCGGGGCGGGCGGACGATAAAAAAAGCCCCGACACAGCTAGGGTCAGGGCTCTACGAGCGCCGACCTTTTAGCGGGTTGTTTAACGTGGTCGCAAGCTGGTCGTGCAAATCACCACGTAGGACGATATCTACGGCTGATGGGCCGCCAGGTCAAGGGGCGGTTAGTCGGATTTGCCGATTTTATGGTGAATGCGGCGCATGGCGTACCAGACGCCGCCGATGACCAGGGGAAGGGCGAGGCCGGTCGAGACGTCGGCGTTGACGGGCAGCCCGGCCGCCTTGGCGCTCTTGGCGGCGTAGGACACAAGCCCCAGCAGGTAGTAACTGATGGCGACGACGGAAAGCCCTTCGACGGTTTCCTGCAGGCGCAGTTGCAGCCTGGCCCGCCGGTCCATGGATTCGAGCAGGTCCCGGTTCTGCTCCTCGAGCGCCACGTCGACCCGGGTGCGCAGCAGGTCGCTGGCCCGGCCGATGCGCCGCGACAGGGTGTCGAGCCGTTCCGAGGCGGAGCGGCAGGTCTCCATGGCCGGGGTCAGCCTGCGGGTGACGAATTCCCCCGGCGGCTGCAGGCCCCGGATCTGATTGAGGTCGGCGATGCGGATTTCCCGCAACTCGCCGATGCGCCGCTCGACCAGGGCATGATAGGCCCGGGAGGCGCTGAAACGGTAGCTGATGTCCAGGGACAGGGCCTCCACTTCGGCGGCGAGGCCGGTCAACCGGGTCAGGCTCAGGCGCTCGTCGTCGCCCGCCTCCCCCGTGGCCATGCCCCCGATGACGTCGCTCAGGGTCCGTTCGTACTGGGCCAGCTTGGGCAGGACTTCCCGGGCGATGGGAAAGGCCAGCATCGCCATCATGCGGTAATCGCCGACTTCCAGCAGGCGCTGCGCCAGCCGTCCCGCCTGACGCCGGTTCATGCCCTTGTTGCGCACCAGAATGCGGTTGAAGCCGTCCTCGTGGCTGCGGAAATCGGTCCAGACCAGGGCCTCGCCGTCGCGCATGCCGCTGCCGGTGACCGAGTTGTCGGCGAACAGTTTTGCCAGGTCGTCGAAGCTGCGTTCAGGCGCGTCGTCGGTTTCCATCACCAGATGGGTGGCCGCCAGCACCTCGCCGGGAAGGGCCTTCAGCCAGTCTTCCGGGATGTGCCGGACGGCGCTGTCGGCGAAGGGGTCGGTGAAATCGCCCGCCAGATAAAAGGTGTAGGAGGAAAACTCCCGGTGGCGTTCCCATTTGAACCGCAGCCGCCGCTCTCCTTCGCCGCCCAGGTCGCCGGAATAATGATCCGTGTCTTGCGGTTCCTGAATGTTGAAATGCCGACACAGGGCGGCGACGTGCTCCCGGTCCGCCTGCCGTCCCGATTCCCCCGACAACACCGCCAGATGGCTGATGCGGTGGGGCGCCGAAAGCAATCCGTAGGGTCTGGCGTGGACTTCCTCGGCGAGGCCGTGGCGTTGCGGGTGTTCTCGAAACGGGGGCATGACGGTCACCGGGCCTTGTTGAAGGGGGGCGAAAAATAATCCGGCAAGCACTATATCAACACAGGCGTGGTTCGCTTAGTGTTATCGTATGTATTGGAACCACGCAGGAACAAGACAGGACCTTCCATGAGCGACCTTTCCCGAACCGACGACCTTTTCTTCAACCGCGCCGGCATGGACCCTGGGCGGGTCCAGTCCCTGGCCGAGGACGCCCTGAACGGGGCCGACGACGGTGAACTGTTCCTGGAATACAGCCAGTCGGAGGCCGTCGTCTTCGATGACGGGCAACTGAAGAACGCCAGCTTCGACACGTCCCAGGGGTTCGGGCTGCGCGCCGTTTGCGGCGAGGTGACCGGCTATTCCCATGCCTCGGAATTGAGCGAGGCGGCCATCAAGCGGGCCGCCGAGACGGTGAAGACGGTTCATGCCGGACGGGGCGGAACCCTGGCCGCGCCGCCCCCCGGCACCAACACCCGGCTTTACATCGACGACAATCCGTTAAGCCTGGTCGACTTCGAAACCAAGGTCAAGCTGCTGGCCGACATGGATGCCTACGCCCGTTCCAAGGACGGGCGGGTGGCCCAGGTCTCGGCGTCGCTGACGGGCAGTTGGCAGGCGGTGCAGGTGTTGCGCTCCGACGGCGTCAGGGCCGGTGATATTCGCCCGCTGGTGCGCCTCAACGTCACCGTCATGGCGGCCCAGGGGGATCGCATGGAAACCGGCAGCTACGGCACAGGCGGGCGGGTCGCCTACGACGAATACCTGAAGCCGGAAACCTGGAAAAAGGCGGTGGACGAGGCCCTGCGCCTGGCCCTGGTCAACCTGGAATCCGTTCCCGCTCCGGCGGGAGAGATGGAGGTGGTCCTCGGCTCCGGCTGGCCCGGCATCCTGTTGCACGAGGCCATCGGCCACGGCCTGGAGGGGGACTTCAACCGCAAGAAGACCTCGGCCTTTTCCGGCCTGTTGGGCGAACGGGTGGCCGCCCCGGGCGTCACGGTGGTCGATGACGGAACCCTATCGGACCGGCGCGGCTCGCTGACCATCGACGACGAGGGAACGCCGACCCAGCGCACGGTGCTGATCGAGGACGGCATCCTCAAGGGTTACATGCAGGACCGCATGAACGCCCGCCTGATGGGCACGGCGTCGACCGGCAACGGCCGCCGGGAAAGCTACGCCCACGCCCCGATTCCCCGCATGACCAACACCTACATGCCGTCCGGCGACAAGGACCCGGAGGAAATCCTCCGTTCCGTCCGCAAGGGTCTTTACGCCACCAACTTCGGCGGCGGCCAGGTGGACATCACGTCGGGCAAATTCGTCTTTACCTGTACGGAGGCCTATCTGGTGGAGGACGGCAAGATCGGCGCCCCGGTCAAGGGCGCGACCCTGATCGGCAACGGCCCGGACGTGCTGACCCGGGTGAGCATGATCGGCGACGACATGGCCCTCGACCCCGGCGTCGGCACCTGCGGCAAGGACGGCCAGGGCGTCCCCTGCGGCGTCGGCCAGCCGACGGTCAAGATCGACGGCCTGACAGTCGGCGGCACGGCGGCCTAATAGGCGTATTCCCTGAAGATGGGGTCGATGTTCTTGCGCCAGCGGCGCTCGTAGGCGCAGAGCAGGTCTTCCGCTGGGGTGAAGCCGGATTCGGCGATGCGGAACAGGGGGTTGAGGAAGTGGGTCTCGTCGAGGCCGACGAAGTCCAGCCGCCCTCGGCGGGACAGGCCTTCATGGGCGATCTCCAGGGCGTCGAGGGCGATGTCGCCGATGGTGACGTCCCTGAACGGGGTGTTGAGCGCCGTTTTCGGCGCCTCGGCGCGCATGGTTTCGCGCTCCTCTTCCGTCCAGTCCTTGACCAGGTCCCAGGCGGCGGCGCGGGCGTCGGTGTCGTAAAGCAGGCCGACCCAGAAGGCGGGCAGGGCGCAGAGCCGGTTCCAGGGGCCGCCGTCGGCGCCGCGCATCTCGAGAAACCTCTTCAGGCGCACTTCCGGGAAGGCGACGGTGAGATGGTCTTCCCAGTCCTTGATGGTCGGCCGTTCGCCGGGCAGGATGGCCAACTTACCGTCCATGAAGTCGCGGAAGGATTTCCCCGACGCGTCCAGATACTCGCCGTCCCGGTAGACGAAATACATGGGCACGTCGAGCATATAGTCCACGTAGCGTTCGAAGCCGAAACCGTCTTCGAAGACGAAGGGCAAGGTACCGCAACGGTCCGGGTCGGTGTCGGTCCAGATGTGGCTGCGGTAGCTAAGGTATCCCGACGGTTCGCCGTTCTTGAACGGGGAATTGGCCCAAAGCGCCGTGGCGATGGGCTGCAGGGCCAGGGAAATGCGGAACATTTCGACCATGGTGGCCTCGCTGTCGAAATCCAGGTTGACCTGCACCGTGCAGGTGGCCTGCATCATGTCGAGCCCCAGGGAGCCCACTTTCGGCATGTAGTCCCGCATGATCTTGTAGCGGGACTTGGGCATCCACGGGGCCTGCTCGCGGGGCCATTTCGGCTGATAGCCGAGGCCGATGAAGCCGATTTCCAGGTCCTTGGCGACACTTTTCACCTGTTTCAGGTGCTCCGCCACTTCCGAGCAGGTCTGGTGGATGTTTTCAAGCGGTGCGCCGGAAAGCTCGATCTGTCCCGCCGGCTCCAGGGTGATGGAGCTGTGATCGGGCTTGGTCAGCGCGATGGGCTTGCCGTTTTCCATCACCGGCTCCCAGCCGAAGGGGACCAGCCCTTCGAGAAGCGCCCTGACCCCCGCCTCGCCTTCGTATTCCAGTTGCGACAGGTCGCCGAGGTGATAGGCGAACTTTTCATGTTCCGTGCCGATGCGCCAGTCCTGCGGCGGTTTGCAGCCGGAGGCCATGTAGTCGATCAGGTCTTGCTTGCCGGTGACCGGGTCACCCTTGGAGGCGTTATCTGCGGGCATTGAAAAAATATCCGTTGTTAAAGCGGGGTTGGCCATCCCAGTCTCCGGCAACGGCCTGATAACAGGCCAGCACCGCCAGGGCGGCGGTCTCGGCGCGAAGAATCCTTGGCCCCAGACCGACCTTGCCAACAAAGGGCAGATCGTCCAGCGCGTCAAGCTCGGAACGGGCGAAGCCTCCCTCCGGGCCGATCAAAAACCCATGCGGTCCGTCGCCGGTCTCTTCCAGGACCCGGGCCAGGGGGCGGCCGCCGCCGGTTTCGTCGGGAACCAGCAAGGTCCGGTCCTCGGGCCATTGAGACAGGAATTCGGTGAAGGAAAGCGCCTCGGCCACGGACGGCACGCTCAACCGGTCGCATTGTTCCGCCGCTTCCATGGCGATCAGGCCCAGGCGCGGCGTTTTCACCCGGCCCGTATTGGTATGCTCCGTGAACACGGGTATCAGCCGGGACGCGCCAAGCTCCGTCGCTTTTTCGACGAGAAAGTCCGTGGCGCTTTTTTTCAGGGGCGCGAAGGCCAGCCAGGGTCCGGGCTCGTCGCGCTGGGGGCGAAGTTGTTCGGTCAGGCGAATCAGGCAGCTCTTTTTCGAAGCCTGTTCGATCTCGCCCAGCCATTCGCCGTCACGGCCGTTGAACAGCCGGACGCCGTCGCCGTTTTCCGCCCGCATGACCTTCAGCAGGTAATGGGCCTGATCGGGTTCGGGCGTGACGCGGGCGTCGGGGGGCAGGTCGGCGCCGGTAAACAGCCGGGCCTTGGTCTTCGAATCGTTCATCTGTTCCATCATAAGCGGCGGTGGCGTTTGGGCAAGGGACAGGTTAGATTTGCCCCCATGAACACCGTTTACAAGACCACCGCCAGCGACATGCCGGCCCTGACCTGGATCGACAGGCTGGCCCCGGTCTGGCTCAGGCCCTATCTGCATCTGGCTCGTCTGGACCGGCCCATCGGCACCTGGCTGCTATTGCTTCCCTGCTGGTGGTCCGTCGCCCTGGCCAGCGAGGGTTGGCCGCCGGCGTCGCTGATCGCCCTGTTCGCCGCCGGCGCCCTGATCATGCGCGGCGCCGGTTGCACCCTGAACGACATCGCCGACAGGAATTTCGACGGCAAGGTGGCGCGCACGGCGACCCGGCCCATTCCCTCCGGCGCGGTCGGTATTACAAGGGCTTTCCTGTTCCTCGGCCTGCAGTTATGTCTCGGGCTGGCGGTGCTGCTGCAGTTCAACTTCTTCGCCGTCTTCGTCGGCGCCGCTTCGCTGCTGGTCGTCGCCGTCTACCCGTTCATGAAACGGGTGACCTACTGGCCGCAGGCGGTGCTGGGGCTGGCGTTCAACTGGGGCGCCCTGCTCGGCTGGGCGGCGGTGCGCGGCGACCTGGCCGCCCCCGCCGGGGTCCTTTACATGGCGGGAATCCTGTGGACCCTGGGCTACGACACCATCTACGCCCATCAGGACAAGGAAGACGACATCCTGATCGGGGTCAAGTCGACGGCCCTGAAATTGGGCCGCAACACCCGGCCCTGGTTGATCGGCTTTTATACCGGGACCATCGTCCTGATCGCGGTCAGCGGATATCTGGCGCAATTGGGCTGGGCCTTTTACGCCGGGCTCGCCCTGGCCGCCCTGCATCTGGCCTGGCAGGCCCTGCGGCTCGACATCGACGACGCCAAGGGATGCCTCAGGCTGTTCAAATCGAACCGGGATTTCGGCCTGATCGTTTTCGCCGCCATGGTCCTCGGACGGGTTTTCTAAAGATCAATGATCCGGGTATGGGGCCAGGTGAAGGGCAGGGCGTCCCGGGCCAGTCCATCGATCCGCTCGCGGCGGGTTTCTGGTTCGATGATGTTTTCCTGAATGAAGGCGTCGAGGGGCCTGTCCGGGGACAGGCGGTCGCGGGCCAGGGCCTGGACCTGTTGTTGGGACACCGCCGGCCATTCCCGTCCCCGGGCGGAGACCGCCTGCAGGGCGAGCGGCCCGCCGCCGTCGGACAGGACGCCCCTTTGCGAGAGATAAACATGGACCGATGACAGCTTCTCCCCGCCCCAAACGTCGATGGAGACATTGTCGAGGCGGGCGAAAAAGTAGTTTTCCGACGGCACTTCCGTCTCGTGCATCCGTTCCAGTTGCGCCTCGTTCAGCCAGTTGATGGCGAGGTCCGCCGCCACGCCGGGATGATGATGGATGGTGGCCGGGATCGAACCGTAGGCGGTGAAATGGGGCGAGTGGACGGCGTCGAAGTCCTCGATGGTGCATTTCAGGACCGGGATGGGGCTGTCGTCGAGACGGTCGAACTTGCGCCTGAGTTGATCCGGCGACTGGTTCGAGCCGCTGGCGAGAACCGGGGTCAGCCCTGACAGGTCGGGCAGGGGGTCGCCGGGGAGGAGGTCGCGCCGGTCCCGGCCGCCCAGCACATAGGAATGCTCCGGAATGGGGAAGGGGTAGGCCTTGGCGCGGGCGAGGGGCGGCGACATGGCTCAGCCTTCGAGCTCGTCCAGATAGCGGGAAATATCGACCTCGTCGATCTGTTCCCGGGTAAGAAATTCTTCCGCATAGCGCAAGTAGATGCCCGATTGCAGGAACAGGTGGAAAATGTCCGGGTCGATATGCCGGTCGTGCTTCATGCGCCAGAGAATTTCCAGACTCTCGCTCAGGGTCTTGGCCCTTTTATAGGGACGGTCGCAGGCGGTCAGGGCCTCGAAGATGTCGGCGATGGCCATCATGCGGGCGGGCAGGGACATCTTGTCCTTCCACAGCCGTCTCGGATAGCCGGTGCCGACCATGGTTTCGTGATGGCCGCCGGCGATTTCCGGCACGTTCTTCAGGTGCCGGGGAAAGGGCAGTTGTTCCAGCATGATCACGGTCTGGATCATGTGGTGGTTGATCCTGTAACGCTCCTCCTCGGTCAGGGTCCCTTTGCGGACGGACAGGTTGTGCAGTTCGCCGCGATTATATTCGTGGTCCGGCTCGTCCATCTTGAAGCCGTAGGGATTGTCGATTGGGATGTGGTCGGCCTCGGGCCGCTCGATGATGTGATCGTCCCGGTCGGCAAGCAGCGGCTCTTCCACCGGCAGGGGGCGGGCCGGTTTGCGCTGCATGCGTTTTAGTTCCTCGAGGCTGACCCCAAGGCGGTTGTCGATGGTGCGGGTCCAGGTTCTTCCTGCCAGCTCTTCTAGCCGCCGGGTGTCTTCCTCGGTCATGAACTCGCCGCCCCGGTTGGCCCCGGCGATGAAGGCGAAATCGTCATCCAGGGCGGCCAGCTCCCGTTCCAGGTGTTGTTTCAGGGCGGCTTCGTCGCCGCCGTCGAGAATTCCCCGCAGGCATTCGATCTCCGCGTCCCGCTTGAGGACCTCGAAACGGGTGCGGATTTCGTGAATGCGGTCGTACAGGGTTTCCAGCTTTGTTGCCTTGTCGACGACGAATTCCGGCGTCGTCACCTTGCCGCAATCGTGCATCAGGGCGGCGATCTCGATTTCGTAACGTTGGGTGTCGTCGAGGCGGAACGTCTTGAAGGCCTCTTCCTTGCTGTCGTGGGCCTCCTCGGCGAGCATCATCATCAGGGTGGGAACCCGCTGGCAGTGGCTTCCCGTGTACGGAGACTTGGCGTCGATGGCCCCGGCGATGACGGTGATGAAACTGTCGAGCAGGTTCTTTTCCGCCAGCAGCAGATTCTGGTTGTCCAGCGCCACGGCGGCCTGGGAGGTCAGCGAGGCGATCAGGGGCTCGATCCCTTGCGGAAAGGGAACGACCTGCCCGCTCTCCCTGTCCATGGCGTTGAGCAACTGGATGACGCCGATGACCTCACCCCGGAAACTCTTCATGGGTACGGTGAGGAATGAAATGGAACGATATCCCGTCCTGCGGTCGAACTCCCGGACGCCGCCGAAGTCGAACGTATCGGACTCATAGGCGTTGGGAATGTTGACGATGGCCCCGGTCAACGCGGAATAGGAGGCGATGTTGTTGAAATTGGGCTCTTTGGTGTCCGGGTCGTGGATGTTGATGGGGGCGGGCATGCCTTCCTCGCCACTGCTCCCCCCCTTCTTCAGATTTAGGGAATCCGTGCGCATGATCTCGAACTTCAGACGGTCGTCGTCGGTCCTAAGATAAAGGGTGCCGGCGTCGGCGTTGCACACCCTCTTGGCCTCGAACAGGATCCGCTCCATCAGCTTGTCGTGGTCCC
Organism: uncultured Thalassospiraceae bacterium; assembly: GCA_964344645.1. GTDB lineage: Bacteria > Pseudomonadota > Alphaproteobacteria > Rhodospirillales > JABHCV01 > JACNJU01. Next base: position 18,567 of record CAYFOJ010000025.1, on the reverse strand, counting down.
GCTCGGCGGACAGGGCTATGCCGATGTCGATAATCGTCTGCAGGATGTTGTCTTCTTTTCTGCGGTCGTAGCGCATTGCCGTTCACCTTCCTGCCGGAAACATCATGGGGAAGGCTATCGCGCTTTTGCTGGCCGGACAACCTGGGGCGGAATGGGGGCGTCTTAGCGGCTGTTCAAGCGGGGCGGAACGCGCTAAGAATGCCCCATGTCTTATCGCAGCCTGAGAGATTTCATTGACCGCCTGGAACGGGAAAACCGCCTGGTCCGGGTCGGCGAGCCGGTTTCCACCGAGCTGGAAATGACCGAGATCCAGACCCGCCTTCTGGCCGAAGGCGGCCCGGCGGTGCTGTTCGAGAACGTGATCAATGAAAAGGGCGAACGCTCTTCCATGCCGGTGCTGGTCAACCTGTTCGGCACCGTCGAGCGGGTCGCCTGGGGCATGGGCCGGGAGCCGGACCAGCTGCGGGAGATCGGCGACACCCTGGCCTTCCTGCGCCAGCCGGAACCGCCCGGGGGCTGGCGCGAGGCCCTCGACATGTTGCCGCTTCTGAAAACGGTCATGTCCATGAAGCCGAAGACCACGGCCAAGGCTCCGTGCCAGGAGGTGGTGTGGACGGGCGACGACATCGACCTCGGCAAATTGCCGGTGCAGACCTGCTGGCCCGGCGAACCGGCGCCGCTGATCACCTGGCCGCTGGTGGTGACGGAAGGCCCGCAATCTGGCATGGCGAACGGCGACAAACGGGACACCCCCAACCTGGGCATCTACCGGATGCAGGTGACCGGGCGCAACACCACCATCATGCGCTGGCTGAAGCACCGCGGCGGGGCGCAGCAATTCGCCCGCTGGAAAGAGACCCGCGACGAACCGATGCCGCTGGCCGCCGTTATCGGCGCCGACCCGGGGACCATCCTGGCCGCCGTGACGCCGGTTCCCGATACCCTTTCGGAATATCAGTTCGCCGGGCTGCTGCGCGGGGAAAAGGTGGCGCTGACCGATTGCAAGACGGTGCCGTTGAAGGTCCCGGCCGAGGCGGAGATCATTCTCGAAGGCCATGTTTCCCTGAGCGAGGAGGCGGATGAAGGCCCCTACGGGGACCACACCGGGTTTTACAATTCCGTCGAGCCCTTCCCGGTGTTCACCCTGAGCGCCATCACCATGCGCAAGGACCCGATCTACCTGTCCACCTTCACCGGGCGGCCGCCGGACGAGCCGTCGGTCCTGGGCGAGGCCCTGAACGAGGTCTTCATTCCCCTGATGACCCAGCAGTTTCCCGAGATCGTCGATTTCTGGCTGCCGCCGGAGGCCTGCTCCTACCGGGTCGCCGTGGTCTCCATCCAGAAGGCTTATGCGGGCCATGCCAAGCGGGTGATGATGGCGGTTTGGTCCTATCTGCGGCAGTTCATGTACACCAAGTTCGTCATCGTCGTCGACGAGGACATCAACGCCAGGGACTGGAACGACGTGATCTGGGCGCTGTCGACCAATGTGGACCCGGCCCGCGACGTGACCATGGTCGAGCGCACCCCCATCGACTACCTGGACTTCGCCTCGCCGGAATCGGGCCTCGGTTCGAAAATGGGCATCGACGCAACCACCAAGGTGGGGGCCGAAACCCATCGGGAATGGGGCCGCAAAATCCGCATGAGCGACGATGTCATCGACGAGGTCACCGGGAAGTGGGAACGCTACGGCCTGCCCGGTTCGGGCAAGCCCATCTGGTGATCAGCCCTGGGCGGGGATAAGCCCCTGCGCGCGCAGTTCCGGCAGGCGGCTTCGGCTGACCGGAATTTGCATGCCGTTGCTCAGGCTCAGGACCGCGCCGTCGCCTTTTCGTTCCGCCTTGACCACGGCCTTGCGGGCGACCCAGAAGGAACGATGGACTTGCAGGCCGTCATAGTCCCGCAGTTCTTCGACCGCGTCGCGCAGGCGCATCAAGATCAAATCGTTGCCCGCCGAGGTGTGGACGCGGATATAATGGTCTTCCATCTCCAGGCACAGCAGGTCCTGTCCCAACGCCTCCGGGATGCGTCTGAGAAACGGAACGTCGCCGGCCTGTTCCCCGTCCTCCAGCAGCTCCACCGCCAGGGTCAGGCGCTTCAGCGGCCCGACGAAGAGGGAGGAGAGGACAAGGGTGATCAACAGGACGCTGAAATACAGGGTGGCGAAATTGAGATCGACGGAACTGTTCGGACGCAGCAGGGCTTCCAGGGCGACCACTTCGAGGGTGGTCAGCAGGCTTGCGGCGGTGCCGCCGGAAACCACGACGGCGGGCAGGGGCCATTTCGGGGCGGGCAGGGCCTTCATGGCGATGACGATGGCGGCATGGGTCTGCAGGCCGCCGAGGACCGTGATGGCGGTCCAGTAGATCAGCCGCCGCATCGGGGTCAGGTCGACGAAGGTCCCGAAGGGGCCGAGGATTCCCAGCAACGCGCCGATGGCGACAAGGGTCGCCAGGAAGAATGCCAGGCGTTTCGAAAGCGGCTGTTCACGCATCGTCAATGACGTAAAGGGGTTATCGGCGAAGTTCAAGCCGTGATTGATGCATGCGGACTGTCTCGGCGGCGTGGTCTCGGGCATGAAAGGTGCGGAATTCGTTGTTCACCACCGAGGATCACGCCATGGCTTTCATGAAACCCCCGTTACTCGCCGTTCCGGTCGCCCTGCTTCTGGCGGGGACGGCCCACGCCGCCTCTCTCGAAGTCATCGTCACGGGCGTCGGCGACGGCGCCGGGACTGTTCGGGTCGGGGGGTATGCCGGGCCGGATGGGTTTCCGGAGCCGGAAAAGAAGGCCTTCGGCGTTTCTCTCGCCGCCGCCGGGGGGACCGCCCGGGCGGTTGTCGAGGATTTAAAGCCCGGCGATTACGCCGTCGCCGTCTTTCATGATGAAAACGGGAACGGCGTCCTGGACAAGGGCCTGTTCGGCATCCCCAAGGAGGGCTACGGCTTCAGCGGTGACGCGGCCGGCTTCATGGGGCCGCCGGATTTCGCCGACGCCGCCTTCACGCTGGACCAGGCCCACGCAACCATCACGATTCAGTTGAGGTATTGATGTCCAAATCACAAACGCCCATGAGCAAATTCATGGCCAGCACGGGGGGGTCCTTCGTTGCCGGTTTTCTTCCCTTTCTCGCCCTTGGCGGCTTCGTCGCCGTGGGCCGGACCGGGGCGGGCCTGTTGGTCGCGTTGGCCCTGATGGCGGCGTTGGTCGCCTACCGGGTCGCACGGCGCAACGTGAAATCCATCGAGGTGGTGCTGTGCGGCTGGCTCGCCGTCATGGCCGGGGCCCATTACGGGGGCTGGACCTGGGGGCTCGTCCATTCGGAAAGCCTGTTGCATGGAAGCCTCGCCGCCCTGGCCTGGATCAGCCTTGCCGCGGGGCATCCGTTCACCGTCGATTTCGCCCGCGACGGCTGGTCGCCGGGGTTATGGGAAGACCGCCGGTTCCTTGCCGTCAACAGGCTGATCACCGGCGTTTGGGGGGCGGTGTTCCTGCTCGCCCTGGCAACCTCCGCCCTGGCCCTGCCCCGCGCCCCCTGGCTGGCCGCCATGGCTCTGGCGGTGGTCCTGTCCGTGTGGGGGCCGAAATTCATTGTCCGCTGGTTCATCGGACGGCAACTGCGCAAGGCCAATCCCCATGACTGGGCCATGCCCGCCATGACCGGGGACTCCGGGGAGGATTATGACGCCATCGTCGTCGGCGCCGGCATCGGCGGCCTGACCGCCGCCGCCCTGATGGCAAAGGAGGGCGGCCTGCGGGTCGGGGTGTTCGAACAATACGTCCGCCCGGGCGGGTTCTGTCACTCCTGGCCACGCAAGACCGTGGTCGGCGGCAAGGCGCTGACATTTCATTTCGACGCCGGTGTGCATGACGTCAGCGGCGCTCATCCCGGCGGCACCGTGGATTCCGTTCTCGGACGCCTCGGGGCGCGGGACCGCATCCGCTGGCTGCATATGCAGCAGGAATACGTTTTTTCCAACCTGCGGCTGAAGCCGCCCCGGGACGCCGACGATTTCGCCCGCCTGCTGGGGGACCTGTTTCCGGCGGAGCGGGACCGGGTCCGGGACCTGTTCGCCGCCATCCGCCGGGTTTATGACGGCCTGTTTCAGGGGGTTGGCGAGACGGCGGGCGTCCCCCGCCCACCCCGGACCGTGGACGAGGTGCTGGCCTATCCGGAGCGTCATCCGGAAATGGTCCGCTGGCAGGACCGCTCCTTCAATGACCTGCTCGACCACTACCTCGACGATGAAAAGCTGAAGGACATCCTGCGCAGCCTGACCGCCTATCTGACCGACCGGCCCGAGCATTTGAGCGTCGCCGCCATGGCGCCGATCTTCGGCTACTACTTCCACGGCGGCTACTATCCGGAGGGGGGATCGCAAAAGCTGGCCGACGTGCTCGTCAAGGTGATCCGCGAGCAGGGCGGCAAGGTCGCCCTCGGCAAGGGGGTGGAGCGCATTCTGGTCGAGGACGGCGCGGCGAAAGGCGTGCGGCTGCTGAACGGAGACGTGTTCCGCGCCCCGGTGGTGATTTCCAATGCCGACCTGGGCCGAACCCTGGACGGCCTACTGGAACCCGGGACGCTGCCCGAGACCTACCGCAAGGCCCATGCCCGGCCGGACGCTTCGACCTCGGCCTTCAGCGTTCAACTGGGCGTCGACTTCATCCCCGACATGGCCCCGCTGACCTTTTGCCGCGAGGAGGACGGTCTCGGCGTCGCCATTTCCATCCTCTCCCTGGCCGACCCGACCCGGGCGCCGCAAGGCCATGCCTGTATCGAACTGCTTGCCTTCGTCCCCTCGGAACAGGCCGGGGAATGGGACCGGTCGGCGGCGGACTACGAAGATAAAAAGCGGCGCATGGGCGACCGTCTGATCGCCCGGGCGGAAAAGATCGTTCCCGGCCTGTCCGAGCATATCGTGTTCAGGGAGGACTCCAGCCCGGCCACTTTCGAGCGCTATGTGTGGACGGAAAAGGGCTCCATCTACGGACCGGCGCTGAACGCCCGGCGGCCACCCATGAAAACCCCCGTCCGTGGCCTGATGCTGGCCGGGTCCGGCGTCTTCCCCGGCGCCGGGGTGGAGGCGGTGGTGATCTCGGGGGCGCTCGCCGCCGAGGCGGTCATCGAAGGCGCGGCGGGGGGCGAGGGGGGCGGTTGACGGACGGAGCGCCAGAGCCTACTTTCCGGCCTTCTGAAGTTTAGATAATCCGGACGCCGCGCCATGAGCAAAAACACCCTCGGCCCTTCGACCTCGCACGACCGCGAACATGCCCACCATTCCAACGCCTGGCCCTTCGCCGAGGCCCGGGCCCTGCTCAAGCATCTGGGCGGGAATACGCCGGAAAAGGGGTACGTGCTATTCGAAACCGGGTACGGACCGTCGGGCCTGCCGCATATCGGCACCTTCGGCGAGGTCGCCCGAACCTCCATGGTGCGCCATGCCTTCCAGCAACTGTCGGACCTGCCGACGCGCCTGTTCGCCTTTTCCGACGACATGGACGGCCTGCGCAAGGTGCCCGACAACATCCCCAACAAGGAGATGGTCGAACAGCATCTGGGCAAACCGCTGACGGAAATCCCCGATCCTTTCGGCACCCACGAAAGTTTCGGCCACCACAACAACGCCCGCCTGTGCGCGTTCCTGGACGATTTCGGCTTCGACTACGAATTCAAGAGTTCGAGCGACTACTACAAAAGCGGCAAGTTCGACGCCATGCTGCTGAAGGTGTTGGCGGAATACGACAAGATCATCAACGTCGTCCTGCCGACCCTGGGCGAGGAACGCCGCGCCACCTACAGCCCGTTTCTGCCCGTCTGCCCCAAGACCGGGGTGGTGTTGCAGGTGCCCGTCATCGAACGCAATGTGGAGGCCGGGACCATCGTCTACGAAGGCGAGGACGGGGCGAAAGTGGAAACCCCGGTCACCGGCGGCCACTGCAAGCTGCAATGGAAGGCGGACTGGGGCATGCGCTGGGCCGGGCTGGGCGTGGATTACGAAATGTCGGGCAAGGACCTGATCGACTCGGTCAGGCTTTCCAGCAAGATCTGCCGCATCCTCGGCTGCAAGCCGCCGCAGAACCTGACCTACGAACTGTTCCTCGACGACAAGGGCGAGAAGATCTCCAAGTCCCGGGGGAACGGCCTCGCCGTCGAGGAATGGCTGCGCTATGCGACGCCGGAAAGCCTCAGCCTGTTCATGTACCAAAAGCCGAAGACGGCGAAGCGGCTCTATTTCGATGTCATTCCCCGCAATGTGGACGATTACCTGAGCCACCTGGAAAATTACGACAGGCAGGAAGACGCCAAGAAACTGGACAACCCGGTCTGGCATATCCACCGGGGCAATCCGCCCCACGAGCTGGCGCACCTGAGCTACAACATCCTGCTCAACCTGGCCAGTGTCTGCCATACGGAGGACAAGTCGGTCCTGTGGCATTTCATCGGCCGTTACCGCCCCGGGGCGACGCCGGAAAACGCCCCTATCCTCGACAAGCTGGTGGAATACGCCATCAATTACTATCGGGACTTCATCCGCCCGGCGAAGCAATACCGCCAGCCCGGCGCCATGGAAAGGACGGCCCTCGAGGACCTGTCGGCGGCTCTGGGCGGGATGCCCGCCGGCAGCGACGCCGCCGAGATCCAGACCCAGGTCTACGAGGTCGGCAAGCGTCACGATTTCGATAATCTGAAGGACTGGTTCAAGGCTCTTTACGAGATTCTCCTCGGCCAGTCCCAGGGGCCGCGCATGGGCTCGTTCATTGCGCTTTATGGCATCGAGGAAACCATCGCCCTGATCGGCCGCGCCCTTGCCGGGGAAGACTTGAGCCAGTAAGCAAGGCCGGGTATCACTTGCCCCAGTTCTTCTTCAGCCGGTCCGCCTCCAGGCGTTGCGCCGGGGTCAGCAGCTTGTCGATGTTCTTCCAGAAGGTCCCCGGTTCCAGCCCCTTGGTGTCGGCGGCCAGGTCGAGCCACATGTAGGCCATGCTCAGGTCCGGCTCGACGCCCTCGCCGGTGGCGTGCATGACGCCGAAATCGTATTGGGCGTCGGGGTAGCCTGCGTCGGCGGCGCGGCCGATCCAGTGAGCCGCCTTGTCCAGGTCCTGTTTCACCCCGAGGCCCTCGCGGAACAGGGAGCCCAGGGTGTACTGGGCCGGGGCGAAGCCCTGGTCCGCCGCCTGCCGCCATAATTTGACGGTGCGTTCCGCATCGAGAGGGACGCCGCGGCCGCTGGCGTAGAGAAAGCCCAGCATGTGCAGGGCGTGGGGGTCGCCCCGTTTCGCCGCCGGTTGCCAGTGGCGGAAGGCGGTAACGTAATCCCCCTTTTCATAGGCCAGCAATCCGGCGTCGAAGTCGGCTCGGGCCGGGGCGGTATTGAGCAGCAGGAGGCCCATGAGGAGGGCGGCGGCGAAGAGGCGGGAATGGGTCACGAGTCCTGCGGGTCCCCGGCGAAGGCGAAATACAGACGCCGGGCCCGGGTGTAGACGGGACCCGGTTGCAGGGAGCGGCCTTCCAGCCGGGTGCAGGGGGCGACCTTGTAGTAGTTGCCGGAGCCGAACAGTTCGTCCGCTTCCGCGAGTTCGTCGAAGGCGATGGCCCGTTCGTGAACGTCGACGCCGTCGTCCCGAAGCAGTTGGATCACCCGCTGACGGGTGATGCCGTTGAGAAAGGTGCCGTTGATCGCCGGCGTGTGCACGGCGCCGTCCTTGACCATGAACAGGTTGGCGTAGGCGAATTCGGCGACATGGCCGTCCGGGTCGAGGACGACGCCCGTGTTGCAGCCCTTGGCCGTGGCCTCGGCGACGGTCCGCGCCACGTTGGGGTAGAGGCACGATGCCTTGGCTTCCGTCGGGGCCATGTCGGTGGCGGGTCGGCGGAAGGAGGACAGACAGGCGGAAAAGCCGTCCGGGGCCGGGATCGGGGCCGGGCTGACGGTCATGACGAAGCGGGTGCTTTCCGGCGTCGGCACGATGAAGCCCTCCTCGGCGTAGAACATGGGGCAGACGTAGAGTTCCGCCTCCGCCGGGAATTGCCGAATTCCCTGCCAGGCGATGGCCTCGATTTCGGGGCCGTCGAGGGTGGGGGCGAGGCCTATGATCTCCGCCGAGCGGACGGCGCGGGCGGCGTGCCGGTCGAGGTCCGGGGCGACGCCGCGAAAGGCCCGGGCGCCGTCGAAGACGACGGAACTGAGCCACATGGCGTGATGCCTGGGCCCGAGGATCGGAGGATTGCCTTCCACCCATTCGCCGTTGATATAGGTGATCCCGCCGCCGCCGTGGGAGTCCATGCCCTTGCCGAATTGCATCTTTGCCATGGTGCGCTTCCTGTTGCTGCTTGTTGTGGGCGGTTATTGGCTGGTCCAGATGATACGGGCGATCCAATCCACGTCGGACGCATTCAGTTCCCGGTCCGGGTGCTTGGGGTTGATGGAGCTCAGCTCCACCTTGTGGGCCGTCTGCCGGCGGAGGATTTTCGCCATCACCTCGCCGGACATGGTCTTGACCACCACCCGGTCGCCCCGGCGGACGCTGGCCTGGGGCGAGACGATGACCGTGTCCCCGTCCCGGTAGGCCGGTTCCATGCTGTCGCCGATGATCTCCAGGGCGTAGGCGTGGTCGTCGGTCAGCCCGGGGAAGGGAATTTCGTCCCAGGCGCCGCCGACCGGATAACCGGCGTCGTCGAAGAAACCTTCCTTGCCGGCCTGGGCGAAGCCGATAAGCGGCACGTTGCGGAAGATGCCCTTGCCGTTGCCCTCGCCGATATGGGAGAGGAATTCCCCCAGGCTGGCGTCGGTGGCGCGCAGGATTTTGGCGATGCTTTCCGTGCTCGGCCAGCGCAGCTTTCCGTCCTGCGTGATCCGTTTCGACTTATTGAACGTGGTCGGGTCCAGCCCGGCCTTGCGGGCCAGGCCGGAAGGGGAATAGCCCCGGTCGCGGGCGAGGGCGTCGATGGCGCGCCAGACGTCTGAGTGTTTCAACATAGGAACATTATCGTATAAAACGGCCTGTCTTGCACTAGGAAATCATAGCTGTTTATGCCATTGACATAGGAATAAAAGAATAATATTTGTTGAATGTTCTCATTTTGTTCCAATGTTCTACTTAAGGAGGCTGGATGTGTCCCGATGCCGCTATATTCCAAGAAAACAATCCCTGGCTCCGAGCTTTCCGTTTCTCGACGCCGAGGAAGCCTGGCTCTGGTTCATGCGCAGCCAGCGCGCCCGCCGGGAAGGGATGCGGATGCGCGCCGACGAATCCCAGGTGGTGCGCCCCTGCGATCCCGACGACATCTACAGGGTGGCCATGGGGCTGGCGCGCGAGAAGCGGATCGGCCGCCATCACCTGAAGGTGCTGGGAGCATTCGGCCTGCTGGAACGTGCGCCGGACCCGCGCCTCAGGGAAGAGAACCGGGCCTGGTGTCTGTGGGACGAGGCGCTGGACTTGATGAGCACGGTGCTGCGGCGCAAGGGAATCGTCGAGTGACCAGGCTTTGCAACGGTTCCAGGCGGGCGTTGGTGGTTTTCGTGGCGGAGACGGAGCTGCTCCGGCTGCGCTTCCTCAAGCCCGGCTATCGGCACTGCTTCGCCGTCGTCGAGGGCCGCTCCGGCTGGGTTCTCTACAACCCCCTCAGCCATTATACGGAGGTCGAAACCTACCCGGGCCTGGAGATGGCCGATATCGTCCGCTATTACCGGGACGCCGGTCACGAGGTGGTGGAAACCCACATGCGCACCCCGGCCAGGAAGCCGGCGCCTCTGGGCGTCTTTACCTGTGTCGAGGCGGTGAAGCGGGTCCTCGGGATTCACGCCGTCAGCGTCGTCACCCCCTGGCGGCTGCGGCAATGCCTAAAAAAAATACCTAAAACAGAAAATATTCCTTGACTTGGGCGCTTTTCTCGCTTAGGGTGCCTTTAACGATCAGCACACGTGCGTCCAAACCCCGCCCGGCACCGGCCCGGTGGGTTTTTTTCGGCTGCGGCGGGGCCCCTCATGACCCGATGGGGGACGAATACTATCCGGAACGGATTTTTATCAAATTGTTCGACGAACAGGGGAATGTTGTCTTCAAGATGGAAAGACCAATGAAGGAATAACACGCGGACAGCTCCGAACGCGTGCTGATGAGGGCGGCCCTACAGTCCCGCTCTTTGGTATCTCTGGGCGTTCCATCCAATCCAGGTCGACTTACCGGGGATAAGAATCGACAGACAGTGCGATCTCTTGAAAACCTCCAGCAATTCTTCCGCCGACCGTTCGAAGACCTCGAACTCTAGACTGCCGCAGTAATAGTAATGTGCAAGTAGCCATTGGATGGGAGGGTGGTCAATATACGGGATGGCCAGTAACACAAACCTAGCCTTAGGCCTCAACACAATCCCCGGGGACCTGGCAATGGTCAGGATGTAGTTGGGGGCTTCGTGGAGGATCTTGAACTCGTAGGTATGGGGGGAATACCTTTTTCTGCTTTCAAACGTATTTTCCGTAATCGTCAACGGGGAATCAGGGGCTCCTCTTGATGCAGGGTCCCAGGTGTCGATGAAATAATCGATGCCCTGCCCATCAGGGATGACGGCGAATTGCTCCACTGGAAAGTCAAGCGGCCAGGCGGTTTCCCGAATATATCCGTTGTTGTTCCATGTCATGTCTTGCTTCAAAAAACAGCGAGAGGACTTGAATGCCGTGATAAGCCTGTCCGGAGGCCAGTCGAAGGCTTCTGCCGTGCCGGGTCCGGTCCATTCGCAGGTTTGAAAATACATGGCTGATCTGGATGACAACCAGTTGTAGTCTTGGACGGCGAAAATCAAAAATCTTGTGGGATGGCGGTGTCCATCCGCAGCCAGCTTTTGCGCAACCGCCAGAATGTGGTTCGGGGCCTCGAAAAAGGTCCGGTAGCGGTGGCGCTCACCGGTTTCCTGGACATCAATGAAATTCTTTTCGATGACCACCGGGTGGGACACGGACGGAAAAATCGGCTTCCAGGCCCCGTAAAAGAAAGCAATCCCCGATTCCTTGGGAATGACCTCGAACTTTCCCTTCGGCATCTTCCGCGGCCATTCAGCCGCGGCGGCTAATTGAACCGTTAGTCCAAATAGAACCACCGCGCTCAGAAGAGCGCATTTCAACCGTCCGAAAGGTTTCATCTTTTCGGGCATGACAACCTCCAACTATACCCACAGGAGAATATCATGAAAGACACGACACTCAAGACGATCCGTCAACACATTCTCGACAACGAAGACTCTGTCGAATATCCCTATCTCGATATCAAGGGGAACCTGACCATCGGTGCGGGTTTCAAGATTGAGACCGAGGAAGAGTTCCTGTCCTTACCGTTGAAGAACGAAAAGACAGGAGACGTCGCCACCGATGAAGAAAAACGCGACGCGTATCAACACATGAAAACCTGGCAAGATCGCTGGAAACTGGGCCTTGAAGAGCAAAACCTTAAGGCTGACCAGTACGAAAATGGCACCACCCTTCGAATGGAATATCACGAGCAGGAAGAGCATCTGAACCGAGAAATCAAAAGCCGTGTAGATGACATCAAGACCGATGTCGGCGCCGATGTGTGGGACAAGCTCTCTGACGGCCAGAAGGCTGTCGCCGTGGATATTCACTACGCCAATGGGAGCCTGGACGACTTCCCCGCCTTCAAGGAAGCCATGCAAAACGGCGATGTTGAAGCCATGGCCCAGGAAAGCACCTTCTATACGGACAAGGCCACCGGGAGGCGTGATCTAGGACGCCTGGTGCGAAACCGCTCGGCAATCACGGGAGAAAACAGTCAGGCTGCAAGAGAAAACCTGGATGATCAGTTGAATGGTCAAGGGGCGGAAACGCCATCGTCAAAGGACACCTCTGATATGCAACCCGGAAGACAACCAGGCAATGAGCAAGACGCCGCCGGCGGCGGCGGGGAGGAGGGTGAGGCCCTTCGGCCCGAGGTCCGCCGTTTCCTCGACGACCTGAAACAGCCCGTCGATCCCGTGTCCGAGATCATGCTCAAGGACCAACGGGACTGGACCGAGGACGAACTGGCCCGAGTGCAGGGGTCCGACCTCTACCAGAGCCCGTCGAGCCCGCGCCGGGACGAGGCCTACGGCAAGGTGCGGGACTGGTACGTCCATCACTACGGCGACGGTCCGGCCGGGCGGGACGAAACCGGCAGGCTGGTTCCGCCGGAATACAGGGTGACGCCGAAGCAGGTCCCGGTCGTGGCTCGGAGTGGTGACGGCCGCCCGGTCCTGGACGGGGTCATGGAAGCCGGGGCGAAGGTCGCCGACATGGCCGGCAAGCGGGGCCTTGCGACCGCCGTCAGGGGCGTCCAGGCGGGCCTCAATCTGCTCAACCGGCAGGGATCGGACGGCGGCAGGAAGACCAGGCTCCTCAAACCGGACGGAACCTTCGGGCCGAAGACAAAACAGGCGCTGCAGGACTCGGTCATGGAGCAGGGGTCGCAAAAGGTGGAGAACGCCCTCGCCATGGGGGGCTTTCGCAACCTGATGGACAACAAGCGGGGTCAGGCCCGGGGCGGCCTCGCCGAGGCGGCCCACGACAGCTTCCAGCCCCTGTTCGAAAAGCCCACGTCCCATCGGCCGGACGACCGCGCGCCCACGCCCTGGGGCATGGTGCTGCAGGACACCATCAACGACGCCGGAACCGAGACCTTCGGCGAGGGCTTCGAGACGGTGCGGGCGGACGGCTGGATCGGCCCGAAAACCGTCAAGGCCTTCGACGCCGTCTACCGGCCCACGGGCGCCGACGGGTTCATGAAAAAACTGGCCGACAACTTTGGGTTTTTCTAGCTCCCACAAGAGCAAATAGACCCGACGCACCACCCCGCCCGGCATCGGCCCGGCGGGTTTATTGTTTTCAAACTTTCACCACAAGCAAAGGAGACGACCATCATGGGTGGACTGTTTTCAACCCCTTCAATCCCGGCCCCGCCGCCGCTGCCCCCCGTTCCCGACCCGGAAGCGGAGGCGCGGAAAAAGCGTCTGGAGGAGATCCAGCGCCGCCGCCGCGGGCGGGCCGGAACCATCGCCACATCGCCGCGCGGGCTGCTCGCCCCCAAACACGACGGACGGGAACGCAAGTCCCTGCTCGGCGAATGATCACAGGAGAATCAAATGAGTGAACACAAGACCACTGCACCGTCCCACGGGGACGGGGAAGACGGCCTGACGGCTGAAGGAGTCGTCGAGAGATACAGCAAGGCCCTGCAAAAGCGCCAGGCCTGGGAAACCCATTGGCGGGAGTGCTACGACTATGCCCTGCCGAGACGGGACGGCGCCATCGTTTCCGGGCGTCCCGGCGAGAAAAAGACCGACAAGCTGTTCGACGGCACCGCCCCCGACGCGGTCGAACAACTGGCCGCCAGCCTGCTGTCGGAACTGACCCCGCCCTGGGCGCGCTGGTTCGGCCTGATCGCAGGCAGCGAGTTGGAGGGACCGGAGGCGGACGCCTTGGGTCCGGAACTGGAAAGGATCTCCGCCACCCTGCAGTCCAGTTTCGACAAGTCCAACTTCGCCGTCGAGATGCATCAGTGCTACCTGGACCTGGTGACCGCCGGAACCGCCTCCCTATTGCTCGAGGAGGCCCCCATTTCCGAGGGCTCGTCCTTCCGCTTCACCGCCGTGCCCCTGTCCGAATTGGTGCTGGAGGAAAGCCCCGAGGGCCGTCTCGACACCTCGTTCAGGCGGTCGGAACTGACCCGGGCCCACCTGCTGTCGCGGTTTCCCAAGGCCGACATTCCCGAACAGTCGGGCGGGACCGATGGCGAAACCGATGAGAAGACATACGCGGTCATCGAGGCGGTGGTCCCGGACAAGGGCGGTTACGCCTACCGTGCGGTGCTTGAGTCCAACGCCGCCGGAGCCTCGGCGGCGACCCTGCTGGCGGAAGGAAGGTTCCGGCATTCTCCGTTCATCAACTTCCGCTGGCTGAAGGCCCCCGGGGAAACCTACGGCCGCTCGCCGGTGATGAAGGCCCTGCCGGACATCAAGACCGCCAACAAGGTCGTCGAACTAGTCCTGAAGAACGCCTCCATCGCCGTCACCGGCATCTGGCAGGCGGACGACGACGGCGTCCTCAATCCGGCCAACATCAAGCTGGTGCCGGGGACCATCATCCCCAAGGCCGTGGGTTCCCAGGGGCTGAAGCCCCTCGACTCGCCCGGCCGGTTCGATGTTTCCGACCTGGTGCTGGACAGGCTCCGGGCCTCCATCCGCAAGGCCCTGCTGGCCGACAAGCTGGGCCAGATCGACGCGCCGAAAATGTCGGCGACGGAGGTCCTCGAACGGTCCGCCGAAATGGCCCGCCTGCTCGGCGCCACCTATGGCCGTTTGCAGTCGGAACTGCTCACCCCTCTGGTCGCCCGGGCCATGGCCATTCTCATCCGCAGGGGGGAGATCGAGGACATCCAGCTCGACGGCGCGACCATCGATCTGGAATACCGCTCGCCGCTGGCCCGAGAACGCTCCCGTCAGGACGCCCAGGGGGTGATGAAATGGATCGAAACGGTGAACGCCCTCGGTCCGGAAGCGGCGGCGATCATCGACACCGCGGCGGTGGCCCGCTGGCTGGCCAAGGCGTTCGCCGTGCCGCCGGACCTGATCCGCGCCGCGCCGGCGCAAAGCGCCTTCGACCCGGAGGCCCTGGCGGCGATGCTGCCCCCGGAAATGAAGGAGGCCCTCAATGTACGACAATGACAACGGCTGGTCCTGGTTCGTTCCGGGCAAGGAGGCCACCCCGCCGGAACCGGACCGGGACCTGGCCCTGGCCTTCGCCCGCTGCTTTCGCGGCGCCGACGGCGAACGGGTGCTGGCGCATCTTCGCGCCATGACCCTGGAGCAGGCCTTGGGGCCCACCGCCGGCGAGGCCCTGCTTCGCCACCTCGAAGGGCAGCGGCAACTGGTCGCCCACATTCTCGGCCTCGTCGGCCGGGGCCGGGGCGACGGGACGCCGCGCCCGCCCTCGCAAACACACAACCAAGGAGAATGGACATGAATGAAGACGACATCAACATCAACGATCTCGGCGAAAACGACGACGGCATGGCCGCCGCCGCGGAACCGGAGACCCCCCGGCCCGACCATGTGCCGGAAAAGTTCTGGGATCCCGAAAGCGGCGCCGTCCGGGTCGATGACCTGGTCAAGTCCTACCGGGAACTGGAGCGCAGGATGGGCCGAACCGGTTCCGTGCCCGAGACTCCCGAGGGTTACGAAATCACCCTCGGCGACGGGGTCGTCGAAGCGGACGCGGACGTGTTCGCCCGCTTCCACGCCGCCGGACTGACCCGTGAACAGGCCCAGGCCGTTTACGAGCTGGCCCACGAAAAACTGGGACCGGTGATTTCCGGCCTTTCCGGCAGCCACGAGGCGGACAGTCAGGCCGAGCGCCTGAAGGAACACTTCGGCGGTCCCGAACAGTGGGACGCGGCGCGCCACCGCCTTTCCGCCTGGGGCGGGGAGAACCTGTCCGACGATGTCTACCGGGCCCTGTCGTCGTCCTACGAGGGCGTCCTCGCCATGCAGGCGATGATGAACAGCAAGGAACCGGGCTTCGCCAGGGGGGGCGCCGTCGGCGCCGGGCCCGACGAGACGGCGCTGCGGGCGATGATGTCCGACCCCCGCTATTGGAGGCAGCGGGACCCGGCCTACGTGGAACGGGTGCGCCAGGGCTTCCGGGCCCTTTATCCCGGCGACACCTGAGCACGGGATGGGGTTGAGCGCGTTTTCCTCTCCGCGCTCCCCCTTTCGGGACGGCGCCGCCCGGGCGGCGCCGTCCCACTTTTTAAGCAACATCGAACAGGAGCTTTTTTCTCATGACCACCAATCCCTTCTACCGCACGGAACGCAAACAGATATACATCCCCAGCCGTTCCGGCCAGTTGGGCCGGGGAACCTGGATCGACGAGCCCGACCCCTTCGGGCGCGTCCTCGAACCCTCCGGCGAGGCCCGGCTCGACATCTCCGACCCCTTCGCCCTCTCCGGCCCCGTCGGGCGCAGGGGCGGCAACGCCCGCGAAGACGTGGGCAGGGTCGAATGCCTGCTCAAGCTCGCCGGCGTCCATGACCTCGCCCCCACCGACGGCCCCACCGGCTACTTCGGCACCCGGCTGGAAGAAGCCGTCAAGGCCTTCCAGAAGGACCACGGCCTGCGGACCGACGGCGAGATCAACCCGGGCGGCGAGACCCTGAAGGCCCTGGCCCGGACCCTGCAAGGCATGGGCCGCCACGGCGACACGGTGCTGGCCCACCTGACCCCCGGCGAGGCGCAATTCCTCCACGAGATCACCGACGGCGGCTCCATCAACCCCATGACCGGGCTGGTGGAGTTCTGGTTCGGCTTCGGTGGCGAGGACACGGACGCGGGCTCCTACGAGGGCGCCGTTTCCGCAGCCGCCGGGGACGAGTCCCTGAGTGACGCCGACTTCTGGGGCGGTTACGAAACCGCCACCGCGGCCTTTGACCGCTCCAACAGCGGCGGCGGTGATGGGGGTGGGGCGGAAGCACCCGCCGCCAACTCATCCTCCCCGCTGTCCGGAAAGACCACCCCTCCCGCCCCGCCGACCACGCCGGCTCGGACCTACGACGACGAGATAACCCGCCGCCAGCGCCTCAACACCATCGAGGCCCGGCGCCGGGAGCGGAACAAACCCAACCTGCTGGAGGAAACCCCACGGGTCACCGACAACCGAACCCTGGAAGACGACGACCAGCACCTCAACTTCGTCGATCCCCTTCCGGACCCGACGGACTCGAACCGAAAGGAAACCCAGGAACCGGTCAACTCCAAGCGGCAGATCAGGAACATCTTCGAGTATCACCGCAAGCTGGAGGAGGAACGGAGGCGGGAGGGCAAGCTCAAAGATCTCTCCGTTCTGCGCCAGGAGAGAAAGAATCAGGCTCCGGTCGACGATTCCCGGGTCACGAATCCGCACCTGAATATCTATGACGATGCAATTATTCGTTGGGCACGGAAAAACAAGACCCTGGCCTATGACCCGAGGCAGATTGAGAAGTATCTCGACAAGCCCGAGATTCCGGCCAGCAAGAAGCAGCTAATTAACGACCGGGAATGGGACCGTTTTTTCAATGCGTTGACCCGGCTGCCCGGAATAACTCAAAAGGAAATCGACGCCTTCATGTCCATTTTCGGGCTGGAAGGCGGTCTGCGGAGCCCCAACGACAGCTCGACATTCGCCGGCATTACCAGGAAAACGTTGAACAACCTGATTGAGGGTGGATACGTAATGGGCATCGGCAAGGGAAGGAAACCGGCGTCATTGAGCACGGACGAAGTCGCTAGGGTCTATCGGGCTTACTTCGATGAGGTGTTCAAGGCGAAAACGCTGGGGCCGTCTCAGGCGATCTCCATAGTCAAAGACCCACTTGCCGCCACCACTCTATGGGACGCCTTGTTCTCACATGGAACCATCCCTGCAGGACTGGCTGTTCAGCACGCAATTAACACCGTGAAACCAGAGACAATAGAAAATCCAAAGGGTGTTGTTGGCAGTACCACTCTTAAGGAGTTTGATAAATTGACCTCTGACCCGAAAACCCGGGACAAGACGCTGAATGCATTGGCCAATGCACGTATCGAACACGTGCTAAGCAACCCTAAAATATCCACGGATGAAGAGCTCGGTTACTGGGACCGGATCACGTCTCTTCTACCCTGACGGCTGGGGCGTATCTATTTCGTGGCGAGGTTGTTGAGTCAGGGAACGGGCTCGAGTTCCAAGACGTAGAACTCAGCACCGCACATCGATTCGGGCCAAGATAAACGATAACGGCCTTGGCCCGTGCGGTGCAGAAAACCAACCTTGTTCTTAAAGGTTTCGCATGTTTCATTTGGTTTTCGATCCCGCTTCTCATACCCCTCAACAGACTCGTACGAATAGCTCATCGCTCCCAAAAACACCAATTCGTTAGGCGTATTCACATACAGATACCCGAATGGATCACGGGTTCCCGTTAACTTGCGGAACAGCAACCCGTCTTCTGTTCGGGTAATTCGGCAATCGAACCAGCCATAGATAAAAAACTGCAGGAACTCGGGTGGAGGGACAGCGGTGCCCAAATGTATCGTCCGGCACTTGTAGTTGCCGACGATCTCATCAGGTGATATCGAACGCGGCTTCGCGTAGACGAATGCTTTCAGGGTTTCTTTCGTCAAGTGGTGATCATACTGACCCTCGGCGTTGATCTCCCATTCCCACTCGTCAATCTGCGCCCAGGCTTTATCCCTAGATTGATTGAAGCGGTCCAGGCGACCTTTGTCATAATCGGAAATTTCGTCCCGCCAGCCTTTCCTTTCTTCGGCGCTGACCAAACTGCTCACGCCCAGGCTCACCCATGCGCTTATTGCCGAGATCAAAATTAGTTTCCTGTTCATTTGAAAAATTTATTTCATGCAATTATGGATTGCTCAACATATTTGTTAATATCGTTTGATACATCAAGACCAATTCTCTTTTCTCGCCGCCAGGGCCGCAACGCCCGGGAAGACGTGGGCAGGGTCGAATGCCTGCTCAAGCTCGCCGGCGTCCATGACCTCG
>CAYFOJ010000024.1:0-41158 GCA_964344645.1 uncultured Thalassospiraceae bacterium | reverse complement strand
CAGGACAACAGCGGATCAACTTCAACGTCAGCCGTCCAGGTGACGGCGAACGCCTACGCGGGGCCCTCCTTCACCGGCATCACGGCGACGGACAGCGCCTACGGGGTCGGCGAAAACCTGGATATCACGGTCAGCTATTCGGCCAACGTCAACGTCGTCACCAGCGGCGGCACGCCGACCCTGACGCTGAGCAACGGCGCCACCGCCACCTACCAGTCGGGTTCGGGAACGTCCAGCCTGCTCTTCCGCTACACGGTGGCGGAAGGAAACACGGACAGTTCCGACCTGTCGGTGACGGGCTTCAACCTGAACGGCGGCACGGTCAAATCCACCAGCGGGGCGGATGCCCAGTCGAGCGCCTCGGCGCCCACGGACCTGGGCAGCGTCACGGTGGACGGCGACGCGCCGGACGTCACCGCCGTCGCCACCACGTCGAGCGCCGGAACCTACGTCAACGGCAACACCGTGGCGATCACCGTGACCTATGACGAGACGGTCAACGTCGACACCTCCGGCGGCACGCCAACCCTGGCGCTCAGCAATGGCGCCACGGCAAGTTACTCGTCGGGGAGCGCCTCCAACACCCTGACCTTCAACTACACGGTTTCCGGCGGCGACAGCTACGACACCAGCGCGCTCAAGGTGAACTCGCTGAGCCTCAACAGCGGCACCATCACCGACGCCGCAGGGGGCAGCACGTCGACGGCGGTGACAAGCACGGCATTCACGGGGATCACCATCGACGCGACACAGGAATTGCCGACATCGACCGGCCTGGACCTGTGGGTCAGCGCCAAGGACATCAACGGCGACGGCACCGCCGACTCAACGGCCAACGGCGCCACCGTTTCAACCTGGACCAACAAGGTCTCGGGAGCGGCCAGTTCGACCAACCTCACCCCCGTATCCGGCTATGGCTCGCCGACATTCAACAGTTCCCTGTCCATGATACAAATCGGCGGCAAATCGGGCCCTTACATGTCGAGCAGCATAAACTGGGACGCCAGCACGTCCAGCGCCGCCGAAATTTTCCTGGTCATAAACCAGGATTCAGGAATCACGAGTTACGATTATCTCCTGAGTCCCGACGGCAACGATTACGGCTTTTACCGAAACGCGGGCAACACGGGCTACATCATGTACGGCCCGGACGTTCCCAGCCGGAACGACACCCAGACATCCGATGTCGGAACGACCCTGATTTATCATGCCGTATGGCACAACAGCGCCTCCTCTCTCTGGAGGTCCGATGTCGGTTCCCTCGGCACCGGCAGCCTGAACGATTTCTCCTCCTCCGGCGTCACATTGGGTTATGACGGCCGGGCCGGGGAGGGCGGTGTTGCCAACTTCGGCGAACTTCTGATTTACGACAGCGAGTTGACCAAGGACCAGCGGACCACGGTGATTGACTACCTGAAATCCGAGTGGTCGATCACCTCGTCGCAGGCGGCGGTCGATCCAATCGTCATCGACCTGGATTCCGATGGCGTGGAGATGGCCGAGGCCACGTCCGCCAACGCCTTTGCCATGACCCCGGACGGCAACCTCACGCCCAAGAACTGGCTTGATGGAGACGACGGCCTGCTCGCCCTGGATGTCAACGGCAACGGCAAAATCGACGATATCACGGAGCTGTTTTCCGAATACTTCGAGCCCGGCGTCACCACGGGGCTCGGCGCGTTGAAGACCCTGGACGAAAACGGCGACGGCGTCATCGACAGCCGGGACAGCCGGTTCTCGGACCTGCTGGTCTGGCGGGACATCAATCAGGACGGCATCAGCGATGTCGGCGAATTGCGCTCCCTGGCCGATCACGGCATCCTCTCCTTCGACCTGAACGCCGAGGCATCCAACCAGGCCCTGCTCGACAGCACCGTGCTGTCGACCGGTTCGGTGAGCATGAGCGACGGCACGACCCGCTCCTATTCGGAAATCGACTTCGCCGTCGAGGCCAGCGCCAGCATCTTCAGCGGCGGCGCCGGGGCCGATGTTCTGAGCGGCAGCGGCGGCAGCGATATCTTCAACTACACCACCGTCGCCCATTCCTCCCTCGACGCCCTGGACACCATCCTGGACTTCAGCGCCGGCGGCGGCGGCGACAAGATCGACACCAACATCGTCGGCCAACTGTCGGTAATCGCCAACCAGTCCACCGGCGACAGCCTGGCCAGCCTGAACCTGAGCACCCTGAACAGCCTGGCCAACAGCACCGACGGCACCCTGGCGGCGGTGCTCGGCGGCGGTTCCGACAATACGGAGGTCATGCAACTGACCACCACCGACGATCAGGTGCTGTGGGCCATCGACGTGGACGGCAGCGGCCATTTCGACGAGGACGACACCATCATCAACATGACCGGGCTGAGCGGCGAAATCAGCGCCCAGGATTTCATCTAGCGGCCTGTTTCATCCAAATTATTTGAACTCACTGTTTTCCAGTGGGGTCATATAATGCTAGTGTCCCGCCATGATTAACCTGAGGAACGTCGCCTTGCATTTCGGCGGACTGCGCGCCGTTGACGGGGCCAGCTTCGACATCCGCAAGGGCACCATCACCGGCCTGATCGGGCCCAACGGGGCCGGCAAGACGACCCTGTTCAACCTGGTCGCCGGCGTCTTCGCGCCGTCGGCGGGCAGCGTCATTCTGGATGGGGAAAACGTCACCGGCCTGAAGCCCCATCAATTGTTCGCCAAGGGCCTGCTGCGCACCTTCCAGATCGCCCACGAGTTTTCCTCGCTGACGGTGCGCGAAAACCTGATGATGGTGCCGCCCAACCAGTCCGGCGAACGGCTGCTCGACACCTGGTTCAACCGCGCCGGGGTGGCCCGCGAGGAAGAGGCCAACCGCCGCCGCGCCGACGAGGTCATCGATTTCCTCAACCTCGGGCACCTGGCCGACGAGCAGGCGGGCAACCTGTCCGGCGGCCAGAAAAAGCTGCTGGAGCTGGGCCGCACCATGATGGTCGACGCCAAGGTGGTGCTGCTGGACGAAGTCGGCGCCGGGGTCAACCGCACCCTGCTGAACGAAATCGGCGATGCCATTATTCGCCTCAACAAGGAGCGCGGCTATACCTTCTGCATGATCGAGCACGACATCGACTTCATTTCCCGTCTCTGCGACCCGGTCGTCGTCATGGCCGAAGGCAAGGTGCTGACCCAGGGCACGGCGGCGGAGGTCCGCTCGGACGAAAACGTCATCGAGGCCTATCTGGGAACGGGACTGAAAAACAAGGTTGGGGCGATTCATTAAGTGAGCTTCTTATCGGGAACGGAAATGAGTGGCGGCTACGGCGGGGCGGACATCCTGCGCGGCTGCACCGTCGCCGTCGACAAGGGGGAGATCGCCGTCGTCGTCGGCCCCAACGGGGCGGGAAAATCGACGGCCATGAAGGCCCTGTTCGGCATGCTCGACCTGCGCCAGGGCCGGGTCACCCTGGGCGGCAAGGACATCACCGCCCTGACCCCCCAGGATCGGGTCAGGGAAGGCATGGCCTTCGTGCCGCAGACCAACAACGTCTTCACCTCCATGACCGTTCAGGAAAACCTGGAAATGGGGGCGTTCCTGCGCCGCGACGACATTTTCGAAACCATGGAACACGTCTTCGAGCTGTTCCCCGTGCTCCGAGAAAAGCGGGAGCAGCCGGCGGGAGAACTGTCCGGCGGCCAGCGCCAGCAGGTGGCGGTCGGCCGGGCGCTGATGACCAAGCCCGAAGTGCTGATGCTGGATGAACCCACGGCGGGCGTCTCGCCCATCGTCATGGACGAGCTGTTCGACCGCATTCTCGAAGTGAAACAGACCGGCATCGCCATCCTGATGGTCGAACAGAACGCCCGCCAGGCCCTGAACATCGCCGACAAAGGCTATGTCCTGGTCACCGGGGAAAACAAATTCACGGACACCGGCCAGGCCCTGCTGGCGGACCCGGAAGTCCGCAAGGCATTCCTGGGGGGATAGGAGCCGCCGTGACCGATATTCTCAACGCCATCGTCCTGCTGGCCAACTTCGTCATCATCCCGTCCCTGGCCTATGGCTCGCAACTGGCCCTGGGGGCTTTGGGTATCACCCTGGTCTACGGCATTCTCCGGTTCGCCAATTTCGCCCATTCCGACCTGATGACCTTCGGCACCATGGTCGCCGTGCTGATGACATGGTGGCTGCAATCGGTCGGCATCGGCTTGGGCCCCCTGCCGACCGCCCTGCTCGCCCTGCCCGTGGCCATCCTGTTCGCCGTCGCCATGGCCCTGCTGACGGACAGGGCGGTGTACCGGTTCTACCGCAAGAAACGCAGTGCACCGGCCATCTACGTCATCGCCTCCATCGGCGTCATGTTCGTCCTCAACGGCCTGGTGCGGTTTATCATCGGGCCCGACGATCAGCGCTTCGCCGACGGCGAGCGCTTCATCATCAAGGCCCGGGCCTTCAAGGAGATGACCGGCTTGGGCGAGGGACTGGCGATCAAGGTCTCGCAGGGGCTGACCATCGTCATCGCCATGGCCCTGGTCGCCGCCCTGTTCTGGTTCCTGCAGCACACCCGCACGGGCAAGGCCATGCGGGCCTATTCCGACAACGAGGATCTGGCGCTGCTGTCGGGCATCAATCCCGAGAGAATCGTCATGGTGACGTGGATCATCACCGCCGCCTTGGCGACCATCGCCGGCACCCTTTACGGCCTGGACAAGAGCTTCAAGCCGTTCACCTATTTCCATCTGCTGCTGCCCTTCTTCGCCGCCGCCATCGTCGGCGGCATTGGCAAGCCGTTGGGGGCCATCCTCGGCGGTTTCATCGTCGCCTTTTCCGAGGTCGCCATCACCTACGCCTACAAGAAGTTCCTCAAATACCTGACCCCGGACGCCCTGGCCCCGGAAGGATTGGTCCAGTTCCTGTCAACGGAATACAAGTTCGCCGTTTCCTTCATCATTCTGGTTCTGGTGCTGTTGATCCGGCCCACCGGCATCCTGAAAGGGAGGACCATATGAGCAACGCCGGCCGCGCCACCCTGTCCTTCGCCGTCATGGCCGCACTGCTGCTTTCGGTCGGCTTCTTCCAGTCCTGGTCGTTGATGCTGGCGATCTTCAACCTGTGCCTGATTTCCGCCGTCATGGCCCTTGGCGTCAACATCCAGTGGGGTTACGCCGGGCTGTTCAACGTCGGCACCATGGGCTTCGCCGCCCTGGGCGGCGTCGCCGCCGTTCTGGTTTCCAAGTCTCCGGTGCCGGAGGCCTGGGCCGCCGGCGGCGCCAATTTGTTCTTCGCCGCCGTCATGCTGGCCCTGACCATCGGCGTGTGTATCTTCCTCTATCGAAGCCTGCCCAGGGGCGGGTTGCGGGTCATCACCCTCAGCGTCGTCATTCTCGCCGGCATTTTCGCCACCCGCACGTTTTCCGACCCCGCCATCGCCGACATCGAGGCCGTCAACCCGGCCTCCACCGGCTATCTCGGCGGACTCGGCATGCCGATCCTGTTCTCCTGGATCGTCGGCGGCCTGTTCGCGGCGGGGGCCGCCTGGGTCATCGGCAAGATCGCCCTCGGCCTGCGTTCCGACTATCTCGCCATCGCCACCCTGGGCATTTCGGAAATTATCATCGCCCTGGTGAAAAACGAGGACTGGCTGACCCGTGGGGTCAAGAACGTCACCGCCCTGCCCCGCCCCGTCCCCTACGAAATCAACCTGCAAAAGAGCGACTGGTTCATCGGGATGACGGAATGGCTCAATGCCTCGGCCCTGGAGGGGCTCGCCGCCGCCGACAGGAAACAGTTGCTCACCACCTTCGTCATCGAACATTCGAGCATTTTCGTCAAACTCAGTTACGCCGGACTGTTCGCCACGGTCCTCGCCGTGGTGCTGACCATGAGCGTGCTGGCCCTGAATTCCCCCTGGGGGCGGATGATGCGGGCCATCCGCGACAACGAAGTGGCGGCTTCGGCCATGGGCAAGAACGTCACCGGCCGGCATCTGCAGGTCTTCGTCATCGGGTCCGCCGTGGTCGGCATAGCCGGGGCCATGCTGACCACCCTGGACGGCCAGTTGACCCCGGGCAGCTACAACCCGCTGCGCTTCACCTTCCTGATCTGGGTGATGGTCATCGTCGGCGGATCGGGCAACAATCTGGGCTCGGTGCTCGGCGGTTTCCTCATCTGGTTCATCTGGATCGAGGCCGAACCCGTCGGCGTCTGGCTGATCGACGCCGCCACCGGATGGATGGACGAGACCAGCCCGGTCCGCCTGCACCTGATGGAATCCGCCCAGCATATGCGGCTATTCATGATGGGGCTGGTCTTGCTGGCCGTGATGCGCTTTAATCCGGGCGGGATCCTGCCCGAGGTCACCAACCCGGGGGGCAATAAGAGATAGATTACAAGCCCATAAACGGCTTATGATAGCCGCCAATTTTTCATCGACCATGAAAAACGCAAACAACCAATAACAAACGACAAACCACCAGGAGGAGACTATGAAAAAACTGCTACTCGCATCGACCCTGCTCGCCGCCATGTCGACCACGGCCATGGCCGACGGTCACAAGATCAAGGTCGGCGTCATTCTGGGCTTTACCGGCCCCATTGAATCCCTGACCCCGGACATGGCGGCATCCGCCGAACTGGCCTTCAAGGAGGCCTCCGATTCCGGCATCCTGCTAGGCGGCAAGAGCATCGTTCCCGTCCGCGCCGATTCCACCTGCGTCGACGCCGCCGCCGCAACCGCCAACGCCGAACGCCTGATCACCTCCGATGGGGTGGCCGCCATCTATGGCGCCGACTGCTCCGGCGTTACCGGCGCCATCGCCAACAAGGTGGCGGTTCCCAATGGCGTCATCATGATTTCGCCCTCGGCCACCTCTCCCGGCCTGTCCACCATCGAGGACAACGGCTTCTTCTTCCGCACCGCCCCCTCCGACGCCCGCCAGGGCGAGGTTCTGGCCGACGTGCTGAAAGGACGCGGCATCAAGGAAGTCGCCGTGACCTATACCAACAACGACTACGGCAAGGGCCTGGCCGACTCCTTCACCAATGCCTTCAAAGCGATCGGCGGCAAGGTTTCCGTCACCACCCCGCACGAAGACGGCAAGGCCGACTACTCGGCTGAAGTCGGCGCATTGTCGGCCGGCGGCTCCAAACACCTGGCGGTGTTCGGTTATCTCGACCAGGGCGGCAAGGGCATTATCCAGGCCTCCCTCGACAGCGGCGCCTTCGACAGCTTCGTGCTCGCCGACGGCATGATCGGCGAGAGCATCACCCAGGCCATCGGTCAGGACCTGAACGGCGCCATCGGCACCGTTCCCGGCGGCGCTTCCGCCGGCGCGGACACCTACAAGGCCATGGCCGCCAAGGCCGGCATCAAACAGGGCGGCCCCTACACCGGCGAGTCCTACGATGCGGGCGCCCTGATCGCCCTCGCCATGCAGGCCGCCGGCTCCGCCGACCGTTCCGCTATCCAGTCCAAGATCATGTCCGTCGCCAACGCGCCGGGCACCAAGATCATGCCCGGCGAAATCGCCAAGGGCCTGCAGATCCTGAAGGACGGGGGCGATGTCGACTACGTCGGCGCCACCAGCGTCGAGTTCAACGACGTCGGCGAGGTTCTCGGCACCTTCAAGGAACTGGAAGTCAAGGCCGGCAAGTTCGAGACCGTCAAGGTTCACTGAGCCAGCCTTACCACAAAATGAGGCCGGGCGGCACGCATGCCGCCCGGCCTTTTTTTGGGGGTGGATATTCACCGCATCTTAACTATATTAGTAAAAGCTTATTTCTTCGTAACGATTCGTTACCCCGCAACAAAGGACATGCACGATGGCGACCATCGAATTAACGGCCGACAATTTCCAATCGACGATCATGAACAACGATCTGGTCGTCATCGATTTCTGGGCCGACTGGTGCGGCCCGTGCAAAATGTTCGGCCCCACCTTCGAAAAGGTTTCCGGTAATCACGAAGGCGTGGTCTTCGCCAAATGCGACACCGAAGCCCAACAGGATATCGCCGCCCAGTTCAACGTCCAGTCGATCCCGACCCTGGCCATTCTGCGCGAACAGGTGCTGCTGTACCATCAGGCCGGGGCCCTCCCGGAAAGCGCCCTGGAGGAACTGGTCGGTCAGGCCAAGGATGTGGACATGGACGAAGTCCGCGCCAAGATCGCCGAACAACAGGCGGGCGGCGGCGAAGGGACCGCCTGAATTCAGTGAACCCGCGGCAACAGGGCCAAGGTGTCACCGGGCCGCAGTTCCTGTTCCATGGTCACCGCCGGATTGGTATGAGTGATGCCGTTGATGATCATCAGCCGGCATTCCTCGCGTGGGATGCCGCACTGATCGACCACCTGTCCGACCCGCGCCCCATCCTCCGCTTCGATCACCATGGTCTGCTTTTTCGCCCCGGCGGGAAGGAACTCGGCAAAGGAGGCAAACAGTTTGATCGTCAGTTCCATGGCTCTTCTCCCCTGTGACGGTAACGAGTTTTAGCATGTCGGCGGTTTGACGAAAATGCTATCATTGACGTGGAGGATACGATCATGAAAAACAACAAAACCACCCTCATTGTCTTGCTCGCCGTGTTCCTGCTCGGCGCCTGCGCCGAAGGGCGCGAGAAACAAACCCTGGGCACCTTGGTCGGCGCCGGTGTCGGCGCCCTGCTGGGCTCGCAACTTGGCGGCGGCAAGGGCCAGATCGCCGCCACCGTGGCCGGGGCCGCCCTTGGCGGCTGGCTCGGCAGCGAATTCGGCAGGCAGCTCGACGAAGCGGACCGGCTGGCGGCCGGAAAGGCGGCCCAGGAAGCCCTCGAGAACAATCCTTCGGGAACGCAAACCGCCTGGGCCAACCCGGACAGCGGAAATTCCGGCTCCTACACTCCGACCAGCACGGAAACGGAAAACGGCAAGGATTGCCGGGACTTCGAATCCGAGGTCACCATCGAAGGCAAGACCGAGGCTTCCAAGGGCCGGGCCTGCCGGGACGAGGACGGAACCTGGCGCATCGTCCCCTTATAAGGGCTGCGGTGGGCTTTGACGTCCACTCCGGTTAACCTTCCAAAAAGGCCTGAATTTTGCTATAATTAGGCATGGAAAGGCATGGAGGCTTCGCCCTCTATGGGGCCTCCGTGACCGTGAGCATCCTTGCAATGCGTGAAAGGAGGTTCATCATGTCAAACAAGGCCAAAACAAACCTGAAAACCCCGAAGAAAACGGAATCGCCGCCCGCGACGCAAACCCGGCAGCATCCGTTGCTCGACCTGCGTCAGGAAGTCGATTCCCTGTTCGACAACTTCTTCTCCAGCTTCTCGCTTGGACCGTTCGGTCGCTATGGCGCCGAATTCGACCCGTTCCGTAGACTGGGCACGGCCCTGACGTCCGGGCGCGGCTTCATGCCGAGCGCCGACGTCACGGAAACGGACAAGGAATTCCGTGTCAGCTTCGAACTCCCCGGCATGGATGAAGGGGACATCGAACTCTCGCTCCGCGACGGCCAACTGGTGGTCAAGGGCGAGAAAAAGGAGGAAAAGAAGACGGACGATGAAGACCGTCATCTGATGGAACGCCACTACGGCTCGATCTATCGTTCACTGCCGCTTCCGAAAGGCGTCGACGAGGAATCGGTCGAGGCGACCTATGAAAAGGGCGTCCTCGAGGTGACCCTGAAGAAAACCGAAACACCGGAAAAAACGGGGAAAACCGTGAAGATCAAAACCAAGTAGCGACGCGCCTCTCCGCCCGGCCCGCACGAAGCGGGCCGGGACTTGCTCTCCTAAAAGGAGGAACGGATATGTACAAGAAAATTCTCGTTCCGATTGACCTGTCACACATGGAATTGGGCAAGGAGATGATCGAACTCGCCCGTAAGTACGGCGACAAGGGCGCAGACATCACCCTGCTGCATGTCATCGAGGATATTCCCGCCTACATCTCGGCGTATATCCCCAACGACGTGATTCACAAACCGGCCGAAGTAGCCCATGCGGCCCTTCAGGAACTGGCCCGTGAGACCGGCCTGCAAGGGGAGGTCAGGGTGGCTTCCGGCAGCCCCGCCGGGACCATTTTGAGACTGGCCGAAGAGATGAAGGCGGACCTGATCATCATCGCCTCCCATCAACCCGGGCTGCAGGATTATCTGCTCGGCTCCACCGCCGGGCGGGTGGTTCGTCACGCCCACTGCTCCGTCCTGGTCCGGCGTTGATCCGCCGTCAGAGGCCCGTTCTCAAAAAGTCCGGCAGGTGCCTGATGCTCTCGAGCCGGTGGAACCGGGGGTGGCTCACCTCCTCCTCGACGATCTCGAAGTGGGCGGTGACGTGATAGGGGATGTGGACGCCCGCGCCCCCCAGTTCCAGGATCGGCAGGATGTCCGAGCGCAGGGAATTGCCGACCATGGCGAGCGAGCGGGGATTGACGCCGTATTCCCGGAACAGGGTGCCATAGGTGGCGACGTCTTTCTCCTGCACCACCTCTGTCCGTTCGAACAACGCTTCCAGGCCCGATTTCTCGATCTTGTTGCGCTGGTCGAGAACGTCCCCCTTGGTGATCAACATCAGCCGGTAATCCTCCTGCAACTCTGCAAGAACATTGGCGCAGCCGTCGATCAGGTCCAGCGGTGCGTCGAGCAGGCCCTTGCCCAGCATGACGATCTCGTGAATATCGGCGGCGGTGACCTGCCCCCTTGAGATGTCGATGGCGGTCTCGATCATCGACAGGGTGAAGCCCTTGGCGCCGTATCCGAACAGCTTGATGTTGTTCATCTCGGTCGCATGCAGGCGGTTTTGCACCTGTTCATGGGGGGCATATTGGTCGAGGATTTCCGACAGCCGCGCCTGAATATCCTGAAACAGGTGTTCCGTATGCCACAGGGTATCGTCGGCGTCGAAAGCGATGATGCTCAATGTCGTCATAGTCGTTCCCTTACACTCATCCGGGTGGACTCGTCGCAGAAGGCCCCGTTCAGGGCCGACCGGTTAATGGCCGCCATGTCGTCTTCGGTCAAGGCGAAATCCTCCCTGGCGCGGCGGTATTCCCCGCCGATGCTGGTGGCGAAAAAGGGCGGATCGTCGGAGCCGAGGGCGACCCGGCAGCCCGCCCGGAGCAGACCCGTCAGGGGATGGCGTTCCGCATCCGGGTAAAGGCCCAGGGCCAGATTGCTGCCCGGGCAGACCTCGAAGGTGACGCCGCGCCTGTTGATCTCGTCGAGCAGGGCCGGGTCCTCGACCGCGCGTACGCCGTGGCCGATGCGGGAAACGGGCAACACGTCGAGGGCGGCGGCGATGCTGTCCGCGCCCCTGAACTCCCCCGCATGCACCGTCGTCGCCAGCCCGGCCCGGTCCGCCCGTTCGAAAGCGGCGGCGAAATCCTCCATGGTATAACTGTTTTCGTCCCCGCCCATGCCGAAGCCGACCACGTGGGGATGGGCCTCGGCGGCGGCGGCCTCGGCGACAGCGAGCGCCCGTTCCGGGCCCAGATGGCGGACGCAGGTGACGATGATACGCCCGACGATGGCGAAGTCCCTCTCCCCGTCGGCAATGCCCCGGGCGATCCCCTCGATCATGTCCCCATAGGCGAGGCCGTTCGCCGCCGCATGGTCCGGTGAAGCGAACACCTCGGCGTAGACGCACCCCTCGGCGGCGGACCGCCGCAGGTAATCGCACATCACGTCCCGGTAGTCGCCGGCCGTGCGGATGCAGGAACTGGCCTTGTCGAAGGCGGCGAGGAAGCCGGGGAAATCCGCCCAGGCGAAACCGCCGCGCCCGTCGAAAAGGGTCTCCGGCAGGGCGACGCCGTTGCGCCGGGCCAGGCGGCGGATCAGCTCCGGCGGGGCCGAGCCCTCCAAATGGCAATGCAAATCGAGCTTCGGCGATTCTCCGTTCATGGGCCGCGCCCGTGCGGGTCCGCCAGGCAGTCCTTGCCATAGGCCAACGGTTCAAGGCCGAGATGGGCGGCGATGGTCTGGCCGATGTCGGCGAAGCTGTCCCGGCCGCCCAGATCCCGGGCCGCCACCCCCGGCCCGAAAAACAGCACGGGAACGTTTTCCCGGGTGTGGTCGCTGCCGGGGAAGGTCGGGTCGCAGCCATGGTCGGCGGTGATCACCGCCAGATCGCCGGGACGCAGCCGGGCCTGGAATTCCGGCAACCGGCGGTCGAAGGCTTCCAGGGCGGCGGCGTATCCGGCGGCATCGCGGCGGTGGCCGTAAAGGGAGTCGAAATCGACGAAATTGACAAACACGAGAGAGCCGTCCGGGGTCTGGTCCGCCTGCTCCAGGGTCAGGTCGAACAGGCCGTCCGTATCACCCGCCTTGACCGTGCGGCCGATCCCCCGGCCGGCGAAGATGTCCGAAATCTTACCGACGGACACCACCTCGCCGCCGCTTTCGCAGACCCGGTCGAGTAGGGTCGGCCCGTGCGGCGGAACGGTCAGGTCGCGCCGGTTGGCGGTGCGCCGGAAGGTCCCCGCCCCGTCGCCAACGAAGGGGCGGGCGATGACCCGCCCGATGTTCAGGGGCCGGAGAATTTCCTCCGCCGCCCGGCAGACCTGATAGAGGCGTTCGAGGCCGAAATGATCTTCGTGGGCGGCGATCTGAAACACGGAATCGGCCGAGGTATAGCAAATCGGTTTGCCCGAGCGGATATGCTCTTCTCCCAGTTCGGCGATGATGTCCGTTCCCGAAGCATGCCGGTCACCGAGAACCCCCGGAAGCCCACACCGTTCCACCAGGGCGGCGACGGCCTCGGCGGGGAAAGCGGGCTCGGTGTCGGGGAAATAACCCCAGTCGAACAGGACCGGCAGGCCGGCGATTTCCCAGTGGCCGCTAGGGGTGTCCTTGCCGAAACTGGTTTCCCGGGCGAAGCCATAAGCGCCCTCGGGCGCACCCGCATCCTCAAGCCCCGGGACCGCCGCGCCCCGGCTCGCCGCCGCCGCCCGGCCCAGCCCCAGCCGAACCAGATGGGGCAGTGACAGGTCGTCCCCCCGGTCGCGGCAACTCTCGGCGATGTGGCCGAGCGTGTCGGCCCCAGCGTCGCCGAAGGCCGCCGCATCGTCGCCGGCGCCGATGCCGAGGGAATCGATGACCAGGATGAAGGCCCGACTCACCCCCGCGTCTCCCCGCGCACGGCCTTGATCACCATGTCTCCCGGCGCACTTGCGGCGTCGGCGAGGATGATCGCCCGGCGCAGGTCCGCCGAGGCCCCTTCAGCGGCCTCCTCGTTCGCCGCATGGACGATGACCAGGGGCCGGTCGGGGCCGACGGCCATGCCGGGCCCGCAAACGTCGCTCAGGCCGACGGCGTAATCGATGGAGTCGCTGGCCCGGCGGCGGCCACCGCCGAGGCCGACCACGGCGACGCCGACGGCGCGGGTGTGAACCGTCTCGACAACCCCCGCCCGCTCCGGGTAACAGGGCCTGACCACGGGAGCCTTGGGCAGGTGGGTTTCGTATCGCTCCAGAAAGTCACCGGGTCCACCGAGGGCGGCCACCATGGCGGCGAACCGTTCGGCGGCGGCACCGCTTTCAAGGGCGCTCAGGGCTTTTTCGTGGGCCTCGTCCGTATCGGCGGCGAGGCCTCCCAGGACCAGCATTTCCGCCGCCAGGGCGAGCACGCATTGTTCCAGGCGCGCCTCCCGTTCTCCCCGCAGGAAGCGGACCGCTTCCAGCACCTCGAGCCCGTTGCCCACATGGCTGCCCAGCACCTGGTTCATGTCTGTGATCAGGGCGGATGTCTTCAGGCCCGCCCCATTGGCCACCTGGACGATGCTTTCCGCCAGCTCTTCGGCCATTTCCAGACTGTCGGCGAAGGCGCCGGAGCCGGTCTTCACGTCCATCACCAATCCCTGCAATCCCGCCGCCAGCTTTTTCGACAGAATGGACGCCGTGATCAACGGCACGGATTCCACCGTCGCCGTCACGTCGCGGATGCCGTAGAAGCGCCCGTCGGCGGGGGCCAGGCTGGCCGTCTGGCCGATGATGGCGCAGCCCACTTCGGTCACCGTGCGCCGGAACAGGGCGTTGTCGGGAACCGTGGTATAGCCGGGGATCGAATCCAGTTTGTCCAGGGTGCCCCCCGTGTGGCCCAGGCCGCGCCCGGAAATCATCGGCACGTAACCGCCGCAAGCGGCGATGACGGGGGCCAGCATCAGGCTTACCTTGTCGCCGACGCCGCCGGTGGAATGCTTGTCCAGGACCGGCCCGTCGAGACCCAGGCCCCGCCAGTCGAGGACATCCCCGGAGCGGACCATTTCCTCGGTCAGGGCGATGCGCTCGTCCATGGACATGCCCCGGAAAAACACCGCCATGGCGAAGGCGGCGATCTGGCCCTCGCTGATGCTCCCGTCGGTCAGCCCCCGGACCATGAAGGCGATTTCCTCCCGGCTCAGGACGTCTCCGTCCCGCTTGCGGCGAATGATTTCCTGGGGCAGCAGCATGGGCCTAGCCCTCCCCGCGAGACAGGAACCCGGTGAGCAGGGCCTGCACCGACTGGGCGGCGGCGGCGGCGTTGGTCATGGTCTGCTCGTGGCTCAGCGGCGGGCCGCCCATGCCGGCGGCGGCGTTGGTGATGATCGATAGGGCGGCGACCCTGAGCCCGGCCTGACGGGCCAAAATCACTTCCGGCACCGTCGACATGCCGACGGCGGTGGCGCCGAGAATCCCGGCGGCGCGGATTTCCGCCGGAGTTTCGAAATGGGGCCCGCAGAACCACATGTAAACGCCGTCGTGCAAGGGAATGCCCAGCCGCTCCGCCTCGCCGTGGAACGCGGCCCTGAGCTCCGGGTCATAGGCAGCGGACAGATCGACGAAACGCCCGTCCCCCTGCTCGCCGAACAGGGGCGAGACGCCGGTGAAGCTGATATGGTCGGAAAGCAGCATGACGCTGCCCGGCCCTGCCTCGGGATTGAGGCTCCCCGCCGCGTTGGTGACGATCAGGGTGTCGCAGCCGAGCCCGGCCAGGGTCCTGACCGGGGTCTTCATGGCGTCGGCCCGGCCGGTCTCGTAATAATGGGCCCGGCCCTGCATGACGGCGACCGCCGCCCCGCCGACCCGGCCCAGGACCAGCCTGCCCGCATGCCCACCGACACCCGCTTCCGGGAACCCGGGCAGGTCGGCGTAGGAAACGGCGATCGGGTCCTCGACGCTATCGACGAAAGGTCCCAAACCGGAGCCGAGGATAATCCCCGTCTTCGGGCGTAGGCCGCCGCATCGCTCGGCGACGACGGCGACGGCGGGTTCTGTTGTGGTGTTCACGGCTAGGCCTTCTCCTTCGACAGATTATCGGGTCCGAACGACAGCGGCAGCAGTTGGCCGAGGGTCACGGTCTTGCGC
Source organism: uncultured Thalassospiraceae bacterium (assembly GCA_964344645.1). Lineage (GTDB taxonomy): Bacteria > Pseudomonadota > Alphaproteobacteria > Rhodospirillales > JABHCV01 > JACNJU01. The sequence continues at coordinate 25,876 of CAYFOJ010000024.1, read as the reverse complement.
ACCCCCTCGGGCCCGCAGACATGGACCGGGGTGTCGTCCGAGGCGAATTCCCGGATGCGCTGGCGGCAACCGCCGCAGGGGGTGACCAGGGCCTCGCCGCCGCCGATGACGCAAACCTCCTCGATCACCCGCTCGCCGTCCATGATCATGGCCGAAATGGCCGAGGTCTCGGCGCAACAGCCCTGCGGATAGGCGGCGTTTTCCACGTTGCATCCAGCATAGACCCCACCGCCGCCGCCCAGCACGGCGGCGCCGACGGGGAAATCCGAATAGGGCGCGTAGGCCTGCCGCATGGCTTCAAAGGCGGCGTCGAACAGGGCTTGTTTCATGCTAGCGTTCCTTCACATAGGGCACGCCGATGGCCCGGGGGGCGACCGCCTTGCCGATGAAGCCCGCCAGCAGGACCACGGTGAGGATATACGGCAGGGCCTGGATCAACTGCACCGGCACCTCGCCGATCATCGGCACGTTGACCCCCTGCAGGCGGATGGCGACGGCGTCGAGCAGGCCGAACATCAGGCACGCCCCCATGGCCTGCCAGGGACGCCACTTGCCGAAGATCATCGCCGCCAGGGCGATATAGCCCTGCCCCGCCGTCATGTCGCGGACAAAACCGGCGTTCTGGGCAATGGCCAGATAGCTCCCGGCGAGGCCGGTCAGCAGGCCGCAGATCAGTACCGCCCGATAACGAAGCCAGGTGACGGAAAGTCCGGCGGTATCCACCGCCTGCGGGTTCTCGCCGACGGCGCAAAGGCGCAGCCCGAACCGGGTCCTGTAGACGACCCACCAGGTCAGGGGCACCAAGGCCAGGGCCAGATAGACGAAGCCGTTGTGGCCGCTGATCAGTTCCTTGTAGACGGTGCCGAGCACGGGGACGGACTGGGCGGCCTCGGCGAAGGGCAGTTCGAAGGGCATGAAGCGGGCTTCGGACTGCAGGCTCGGCGTCTGGCCGCCGCGATGGAACCAGGCGTTGCCGAGAACCGCCGTCAGTCCCGACGCGATGATGTTGATGGCGACGCCGCTGACCACCTGATTGCCGTTGTGGGTGATGCAGGCGAAGCCGTGCAACAGGGCCATCATGGAGGCCACGCCGACGCCGGCGAACAGCGCCAGCCAGGGCGATCCCGTCCACGCCGCAACGGTGGCCGAAACGAAAGCGGCCATCAGCATTTTCCCCTCCAGGCTGATGTCGATCACGCCCGAGCGTTCGGAAAACAGCCCGGCCATGGCGCACAGGATCAGCGGCGTCGAGACCCGCAGCATGGCGTCGAAGGTGAGGATGACGAAGGTGAACAGGTCTTCCATTCACGCCTCCCCTTCCGCCGGGACCGGGTCCGGGGGGCTCAGGCGGTTGTAGAAGCGGGTCATCCAGGGGGTGATCATGTAGGCGAGGGCGCCGGAAAACAGAATCACGAAGCCCTGAATGGCGACCACCATCTCGCGGGTAATGGTCGGCAGCTCGAAAGCCAGTTCGGCCCCGCCCTGGAACAGGGCCCCGAACAGCAGGCTGGCCAGCACGATGCCGAAGGGATGATTGCGCCCCATCAGCGACACGGCGATGCCGGTGAAGCCGTAACCGGCGGTGAAATTGAGCAACAGCCGATGCTGCACGCCGATGATCTCGTTCAGGCCGACGAACCCGGCCAGGCCGCCGGAAACGCACATGGACAGCATGATCACCCGGGCCGGGCGAATCCCGGCGTAGACCGCCGCCGTCTCGTTATGGCCGACGGCGCGGATCTCATAGCCCCATTTCGAGCGCCAGATGAACAGCCACAGGGCGATGCAGCAGATCACCGCCCACACCGCCGACAGGTTGAGGGGCGAACGGGATATGGAGATGCCCAGCCAGGCGGCCATTTCATGCATGAACGGCAAATGGGCGGCCTCGGCGAATTCCCGGCTTTCCGGCGACTGCTGCCCGGGCATTATCAGCACGTTGACCATCAGATAGACCATGATCGCCGAGGCGATGAAATTGAACATGATGGTGGTGATCACCACATGACTGCCCCGGTAGGCCTGCAAATAGGCCGGAACCGCCGCCCACGCCCCGCCGAACAGCGCCGCCGCCAGCACCGCAAGGGGCACCAGCAGGAACGGCGGCAGGGTGGAATCGAAGGCCAGCATGGCCAGGCCGACCCCCAGGCCGCCGATATAGGCCTGCCCCTCGCCGCCGATGTTGAACAGCCCGGCATGGAAGGCGACGGCGACGGCAAGGCCGGTGAAGACGAAGTTGGTGGCGTAATAAAGGGTATAGCCGACGCCCTCGTCATAGCCGAAGGCGCCCTTGATCATGATGCCGATGGCCTCCACCGGGTCCTCGCCGATGACCAGGATGACCAGGCAGGATACCAGCATGGCGATACAGACATTGATCCCCGGAATCAGGCCGACGTCGATCCAGCGCGGCAAGGGCTTCGGCGCGGCGCTCATGCGTCCCCTCCTCCCCTGCGGTGGCGGGCCCCTTCGTGGGCGTTGGCCATCATCAGGCCCAGGGTTTTCACGTCGGCGGCGGCATGGTCCACCTCGTCGACGATGCGCCCGTCGTACATGACCAATATCCGGTCGCTCAGTTTCATCACCTCGTCCAGTTCGACGGAAACCATCAGCACGGCGCAGCCGGAGTCCCTGAGGGCGAGCAATTGCCGGTGGATGAATTCGATGGCCCCGATATCGACCCCCCGGGTCGGCTGGCCGACGAACAACACGTCCGGGGCCTTGTCGATTTCGCGCGCCAGAATCAGTTTTTGCTGGTTGCCGCCGGACATGTTGGCGGACTTGATCTCAGGCTGCCGGGGCCTGACGTCGAAAGCCTCCATCAGCCGGGCGCAATCGCCGTCGATGGCCCGCTGGTCGAGCAACAGACGCCCGTTGAATTTGGCCCGGCGGTGATAGCCCAGGATCATGGACTCCCGGGCCTCGAACTTGGTCAGCAGGCCCATGCGGTGGCGATCCTCGGGCACATGGGCGACCCTCATCTCCCGCGCCTCCGCCGGATCGAAAGGATTGTCCGGGGTAATTTCCCGGCCCTTGACGACAATCCGCCCCCGGTCGATGGGACGGATGCCGTTCAGCACCTCGAGCAGTTCGCTCTGGCCGTTCCCCGAGACCCCGGCGACGCCGACGATCTCACCGGCGCGGACGTTGAAACTGACGTCGTCCAGCAGCACCGCCCCCTGGGCGCTGCGCACGGTCACCCCCGCCACCGTGACAAGGGGCTCACCGGGCTTCTCGTCGCTGCGGGTGACGGTGTCGAAGACCTTGCGGCCGATCATCAATTCCGCCAGTTCCCCCTTGTCCGTCTCGGCGGTGGTGCGGTGGGCGACCATTTCGCCGTGGCGCATGACGGAGACGTAATCGGTCACCTCCATGATCTCCCTGAGCTTGTGGGTGATCAGGACGATGGTCACGCCCTCGTCCCTGAGGGATTTCAGAATTCGGAACAACTGGTCGGTTTCCTGGGGCGTCAGGACACCGGTCGGCTCGTCCAGAATCAGCACCCGGGCCCCGCGATAGAGGGCCTTGAGGATTTCCACCCGCTGCTGTTCGCCGACCGGCAGGCCGCCGGTGATGGCGTGCATGTCCACATGCAGGCCGTAATTGTCGGCGAGATGCTCCAGTTTCTCGCTCGCGGCGGCGGCGCTTTCGCTGATCCGCGCCGAGGCCTCCGCCCCCAGCATGACGTTTTCCAGAACGGTGAAGGTATCGACCAGCATGAAATGCTGATGCACCATGCCGATCCCGGCGTTGATCGCGGCCTTGGACGAATCGATCCGCACCTTGTCGCCGTTGACCAGAATATCGCCGCTGTCGGCCTCGTAAAATCCGTAGAGAATGCTCATCAGGGTCGACTTGCCGGCCCCGTTCTCGCCGACGATGCCGTGAATGGTCCCCGGGCGCACGAACAGGTGAACGTCCCGGTTGGCCCGGACGGCGCCGAAGGACTTGTCGATGCCTTTCAGTTCGATGGCCGGTGGCCGGGCGGGCGGCGGCGTTTCCGCCGCCGCGCCACCCGGCCGTCCCTGGCCGGAGACGGGATCAGACATCAATCGTTCCCGTCTCCCGGTTCACGGTTCACGAGCCGCATTTGTTGTTGCTGCGGTAGTCGTGGACCGAGATCTTGCCGGCGATGATGTCCGCCTTGGCCTGCTCGACCTTGGCTTTCATCTCGTCGGAGATCAGCGCCGCGTTGTGTTCGTCGAGCGCCCAGCCGACGCCGCCTTCCTTCAGGCCCAAGTTGTGGATACCGGCCTTCCAGGTGCCGTCCATGGCCGACTTGTAGGTGTTGTAGGCGGCCACGTCGACGCGCTTCAGCATGGACGTCAGCATGGTGCCCGGATGCAGGTAGTTCTGGTTGGAATCGACGCCGATGGCCAGTTTGCCGGCGTCCTTGGCGGCCTGGTAGACGCCGACCCCGGTGCCGCCGGCGGCGGCGTAGATGACATCGACGCCACGGTCGAACTGCCCCTTCGACAATTCCGAACCCCGTCCCGGATCATTCCACGCCGAAGGCGTCGTGCCGGTCATGTTCTGAATCACCTCGATGCCCGGATTGACCAGCTTGGCCCCCTGAACGTAACCGCAGCCGAAGGCCCGGATCATGGGGATGTCCATGCCGCCGATGTAACCGACCTTGCCGGATTTCGAGGCCATGGCGGCCAGCACGCCGACCAGATAGGAGCCCTCGTGCTCCTTGAAGATATAGGACTGCACGTTGGGCAGGTCGACGACCATGTCGATGATGGCGAATTTCAGGTTGGGATATTCGGACGCCACCTTCTTGATCGCCGGGGCCTGGGCGAAGCCGACGCCGATGATCGGGCTTTGGCCGCGCTGGGCCATCTTGCGGATGGCCTGCTCGCGCTGGGTTTCGTTGGTGACCTCGAATTCCCGGTACTGGATACCGGTTTCCTTGCGGAAGCGTTCGACGCCGTCGTAGACGGACTGGTTGAACGACTTGTCGAACTTGCCACCCATGTCGAACACCACCGCCGGCTTGATATCGGCGGCCGAAGCCCCGAAGGCGGTCAGCAGCGCCGCCCCTGCGGCGGCGATAGTCAGAAAGGGTCTCATGGTCTTTCTCCTTGTTTGCTTCACAGTAATTCCCGTCTCGTCATTCCCCGTAGGGAATCCAGATGTTCTTGACCTCGGAGGCGCGGCGCAGGAACTCCCGCCCCTCGCCCTGTTCCCGGTCGAGAAAATTCCGTTGCAGTCCCAGGCTTGTCCAGGTCCGCTTGATGGTGCGGGCGGCGAGCCTTTCCACCTCGGCCCCGGCCTTGGGCGACCCGAAATGCCACACCCCGTCGACCCGGTCGTGGCGGGCCAGTTCGCAGGCCAGTTCGTCCCGGTCGCCGGTGACGATGTTGACCACGCCCCCCGGCAGATCCGAAGTCTCCAGCACCTGATAGAAATCCGTCGCCGACAGGGGGTGCGCCTGGGACGGGATCACCACGGTCCGATTACCGAGTGCAATGGCGGGCGCGATCAGGGACACCAACCCGAGCAGGGGGTGGCCGTCGGGGCAGGCGATGCCGAGGACGCCGAGCGGTTCGTTCATGGCCAGGGCGACGCCGCGCAGGGGGGGCTGATGCACCGCGCCGTCGTACTTGTCGGCCCAGGCGGCATAGGTGAACAGGCGGGCGATGGCGGCCCCGACCTCGCGGGTTGCGGCGGCGGCGGACGCCCCGGTCATGGCCCGCAGGCGGGCGGCGAATTCGGTTTCCCGGGCGGACAGGTTCTCGGCGATGTAGTAGAGAATCTGCGCCCTGTTGTGCCCATCCGCCCCGGCCCAGCCAGACGCCTTCGACGCCGCCTCCACCGCGTTGCGGATATCCTTGCGGCTGCCCGCGCCGACCTCGGCCAGTAGGGTTCCGTCGGCGCCGTGAACGGGCAGGCTGTAACCGCTGTCCGGACGCGCCTGCTTGCCGCCGATGTAGAGCTTGGCGGTGCGGTCAATGGTCGGGGCGGAAGCCTGTTTCGCCTTGCGTTTTTTCGCAACCACCGGCGGGGCGGGTTTAAGCCGTTTTTCATAAACCGGCTTGAGATATTCGGCCATCCCCTCGCGGCCGCCTTCCCGCCCGAAACCGGATTCCCGGTAGCCGCCGAAGCCGACGGCGGCGTCGAACTGATTGGTGCTGTTGATCCACACCACCCCGGCCTTCAGGGCGGGGGCGACGTCGAGGGCCAGATTGATGTTCTCGCTCCAGACGCTGGCCGCCAGCCCGTAGCGGGTATTGTTGGCCAACTGGACGGCCTCGTCGTGGGTCCTGAAGGTGGTGACGCAAAGCACGGGACCGAAGATTTCCTCTTTGGCCACGGTGGCCGACGGGGTCACCTTTTCAAGCAGGGTCGGCGGATAGAAACACCCGGTTTCCGGCACGGGAACATCGGCCTGCCACTTGACCGCGCCCTCGCGGACCCCGGCCTCGACCAGATCGTCGATGCGTCGGCGCTGCGCGGGGTCGACAATCGCCCCCATGTCCATGCCTTTGTCCAGGGGATCGCCGACACGCAGGCGCCCCATCCTGTCCTTCAGTTTGCCGACGAACCGCTCGGCAATGCCTTCCTGGACCAGCAGCCGGGAACCGGCGCAGCAGACCTGTCCCTGATTGAACCAGATGGCGTCGACCACGCCCTCGACGGCGCTGTCCAGGTCCGCATCGGGGAAGACGATGAAGGGGGACTTGCCGCCCAGTTCCAAAGACAGCTTCTTGCCGCTTCCGGCGGTCTGGCGGCGAATTTCCGCCCCCACTTCCGTCGAGCCGGTAAAGGCGATCTTATCGACGCCGGGATGTTTGACCAGCAGGCGGCCGGTCGCCCCGTCGCCGGTGACGATGTTGACGACCCCCGCCGGAAGCCCCGCCTGCAGGCAGAGTTCGGCGAAGCAAAGGGCCGTCAGGGAGGTATATTCCGCCGGTTTCAGGACGACCGTGTTGCCCGCCGCCAGGGCCGGGGCGACTTTCCAGGCCAGCATCAGCAGGGGGAAGTTCCACGGCACGATCTGGCCGACGACGCCGACCGGCTCCTGATCCGGGAACTCGCTTTCCAACAATTGCGCCCAACCGGCGTGATGATAGAAGTGGCGGGCGGCGAGGGGGATGTCGATGTCGCGGCTCTCGCGGATCGGCTTGCCGTTGTCCAGGGTTTCCAGCACGGCGAGAAGGCGGGCGTGTTTCTGGATCAGGCGGGCCAGGGCGTAAAGATGACGGGCCCGCCCGTGACAGCCCAGCCGCGTCCACCCCTTGCGCGCCGCCGTGGCGGCCCGGACGGCGGCGTCCACGTCCTTCCCCGTGCCCTGGGCGATTCCGGCGAGGACCTCGCCCGTCGCCGGATTACGGCTGCGAAAACGCCTCGCGCCCTTGACGAAAACCCACCTGTTGTTGATGAAATGGCCGAAGCCGCGCTTGTGTCCGTCGAGCCAGTCCTGCGCCTGGGAGGCGCTTTCCGGGGCCGGTCCGTATTCCATGCTATCCATCAAATCCTTGACCCGCATTTTCCTATCCCATGGCCTGACGGTGGTCGGCGGCGTAGGAACCGGTGACGAAATGGCTTAACTGCCGTTCGATATCGCCCAACAGGGACGATGCGCCGAACCGCATCAAGTCCGGTTCCAGCCAGCGCCGCCCCAGTTCCTCGTTGATGAGGAACAGATACCCCAGGGCGTCCTTGGCGGTGCTGATGCCCCCCGCCGGTTTGAAGCCGACCAGGTATCCCGTCGCCTGGTGGTACTCCCGGATCATCCGCGCCATCACCAAAGACACCGGCAGGGTGGCATTGACCGGTTCCTTGCCCGTCGAGGTCTTGATAAAATCCGCCCCGGCCATCATGCAGGCCAGGGAGGCGCGGGCGACGTTGCCCAGCGTCTTCAGTTCCCCGGTGGCGAGAATGGTCTTCATGTGGGCCCTGCCGCAGGCCTTGCGGTAGGCCCTGACCTCGTCATAAACCGCCTGCCAGTCGCCGGTCAGAGCATGGCGGCGGGAAATGACGATGTCGATTTCCGTCGCCCCGGCGGCGACGGATTGCTCGATTTCCCGGCATTTCAAATCGAAGGGGGTCTGTCCCGCCGGAAAGCCCGTGGAAACGGCGGCGACCGGGATCGCCGCCCCGCCGAGATCCTTTAGGGCATCCAGGGCCGGTCCGATCATGGTGTGATAGACGCAGACCGCACCGGTGGTGATTTCGCCTTCTTCCAGACCCAGTCCCCGCATGACGTCATCGCCCAGGGGTTTGCGCGCCTTGGCGCACAGGCGGCGGACCCGTTCCGGCGTGTCGTCGCCGGACAGGGTGGTCAGGTCGATGCAGCCGAGGGCCTTGAGCAACCAGGCCGCCTGCCATTCCTTCTTGACGCTTCGCCGCCCCAGCAGGGTTTTCGCCCGCCGCTCGACGGCGCTCTTGTTGACCCGCACCGCCGCCAGCCAGTCCAGGTCGAGCTTTCTCCCCCGGTTGCGCCGAACGCTCATGCCGCCGCCTCCGCCAGCAGGGACCGCAGCCGCAGGGCGCTGTCCTCGCCGATCACCAGATCCGTGATCACGTTGGTGCGCAACGCCGCCAGGATGGCGTCGCCCTTGCCGTGGCCGCCGACGACGGCAATGACCTTGCGGCCCTTGATGTCGTCCAGGCCCAGGCCCAGGGCCTGCTCGTTCAGTTTCGAATCCACGGGTGCGCCGTCGATGTCGATGAAGCTGCCCATGATGTCGGCGACGGCCCGTTTTCGCCGCAGTTCCTTCCATTCCGTCTCGCTGATCATGCGGACCTGGCGGATATGGGCATGGCCCTCCCCGTCGCCGCCTCCGATGGCGCCGACGCCGATGACATAGGCATCCGCCGTGCGGGCCAGCCGCAGCATGTCGCGGACGCTGCTCTGGGCCCGCAGCAGGTCCTTTTCCTCGGCGCTCGAGGCGATATAGGGGACGGGCAGGAAATAGCCTTCCCCCCCGGTCCGCTCGACCAGATTATGGACCACATCGAAGGGGTTGGCGGAAAGGTTGCGGGTCAGGCTGCCCGACACGGCGACGAATTTCAGGTCCGTGCGCCGGATGCGCGGCAAATGCCGGACCATGGCCGCCAGCGACCGCCCCTTGCCGACCCCGAGGGTCAGGGGCTCGTCCGTGTTCAGCAGATGATACAGGCGCCGGGCCGCCGCCGAACCGACGGTGTCGAACGAGGACATCGGGTCCCCGTCGTCGTCCAGCTCATCCAGGCGCGGGGCCACGGTGCAGGAGTCCAGATTGAAGTGATGGCAGATGAACTCTTCCAGTTCGACGCATTCCGCCGGCACGCCCTCGATGAACACGCGGACCAGACCGGCCTTTTGCGCCTGGGAGATCAGCCGGTGGGCCTTGGCCGACGAGACGCCCAGACGCCTGGCGATTTCGCTCTGCGTGTATCCACCGATATAGGAAAGCCATGCGGCGCGGGCGGCCAGGCCGATGTCGCTCATGTGCTGATAGTCCTCCCCGACCCATGCCGGACGGGAAAACCGCCCGCATGAATTTTTTTCGCTCAATGCGTTTTTTTTCAGGTTGCCTCGGTTTATGGTTCCTGTCAATGAATGAATCGACGCTGCCCATGAATCACACGACCCTCCGCCTGTCCGCCTATTATTTCGCCGTCTTCCTCGTCATCGGCGTTTACGTGCCGTTCCTGCCCACCTGGCTGCAGGGACGGGGATTGTCGGCGGAACAGGTGGGGATGATTTTCGCCCTTGCCCTGTGGGCGCGGATTCCCGCCGGCCTGGCCCTGGCGACGGTGGCCGAGCGCAGCGGACGCCGCCGGCTGATCCTGATCCTGTGCTCCTTCGCCGTCCTTCTGGGCTTCGCCGCCTTCACCCGTCTCGACGGATATACGGCCCTGCTGGCGGGTTGGCTCGTCGTCGGCACCCTGCTCACCGGCCTGATCCCCATGACCGACGCCCTGACCATGACCGCCATCGGCGACAGGCGGGAAGCCTACGGGAAAATCCGCCTTTGGGGCTCCCTCAGCTTCATCGCCGCCTCGGTCCTGGGCGGCATCTATCTGCAGGGGCGGGAGACTGATGTCATTCTCACCCTGTTGATCGCCACCGCCGGGGCGACGGCGCTCGCCTCCCTGTTCCTGCCGGTGCCTGTAACACCGGCGAGGAGCGCCCGGCGGCTGGTCCTTGTCGACCTGTTCAGGGATCGTCCGTTCATGGTATTCATTTTCACCGCCGCCCTGCTGCAGGCCAGCCACGCGGCCCTTTACGGCTTCGCCACCCTGTCCTGGAAGGCGGCCGGGCTGGGTGAAGGCGTGATCGGCTTCCTGTGGGCCGAAGGAGTCGTGGCGGAAATTCTGCTGTTTATCTTCGGACAGCGGCTGATGGCCCGCTTCCGGGTCTGGCAGGTGCTGGCCCTGGCCGCCGCCGCCGGCCTGCTGCGCTGGAGCGTCCTCGGACTGACGGCGGACCTGCCCTGGCTGATCGCCGTGCAGGGCCTGCACGCCCTGACCTTCGCCGGAACCCATCTCGCCGCCGTGCTCTACATCGCCCGCCGGGTTCCCCAGGACCGCTCGGTCACCGCCCAGACCCTCTACGACGGCATGGCCATGGGGCTGATCTTCGGCATCGCCATGATGGCCGCGGGCTGGGTCTACGAAACCTGGACCAGCGACGCCTTCTTCGTCATGGCCCTGCTTTCCGCCCTCGGAGGCCTCGGCGCGTTGGTGCTGGCCAAAATGCAGCATTAACGTCCAATACCCAAATATAAGTATTGCGGCGCCCATGGGCATTTGGAACAGTACGGGCCGGAGGTGAGAAAAGGTCACGATGAACGCCCCATGCTCCATTTTGTTGGTCGAAGACGATGCGCCGGTGAGAAAGCGTCTGGCGCAGATCATTTCCGACTGGCCGGAAGGGCGGCTGGCGGGGGCCTGCGCCACCCTCGGCGAGGCGCTGAAGGAGATTTCCTCGCAGACCATCGATTTGCTGATCACGGACCTGCGCCTGCCAGACGGCAACGGCATCGAGGCCATCCGCACCCTGCGCAAGGATCAGCCGAAGGCCGAAGCCATGGTGATATCCGTCCTCGGGGATCAGCAGACCGTCTTTCGCGCCATCGAGTCCGGGGCCACCGGGTTTCTTCTCAAGGACGCCGAGTCCTTTAATCTGATCGAGTCGGTGAAGGAACTGATGGCCGGGGGCTCACCGGTTTCTCCGGCCATCGCGCGAACCATCATCAAGCGCGCCTTCCCGGAAAAACCGGAAGACACAAAGAAGAAAGCGCGCCATCCGGTAAAGATGCTGACCAAACGGGAAATGGAAATTCTCCAGGGCGTGGCCAAGGGCCTGACCAATGCGGAGTTGTCGGAAATGCACGGAATCTCGTACAATACGGTTCCCGTTCACATCAGGAACATATACCGCAAACTGGAAACCCATAACCGTTCGGAAGCCGTCTACGAAGCCGTGCGCATGGGATTGATCGAAATGGAATGACGGACCGCCGACAACAAACCCTAGGATGGATCGCCTACGGCGTCTTTTTCTTCTTTATCGGCATTATTCCCTTTATCTTTCAATTACCCCTCCCCCGGGACACCATCGAAATCGGCAAAGCGGAACTCCTTTCCGCGGACGGCGAACCGGAAACGATCGCCCTGCCCCACCGCTGGAGAACGACCAAGGCCAACAGGGGGATCGCCGTCTACCGGGTCCGGTTCGACCTGGAGGAAATCCCCGACACCCCCTTGTATCTGTTCATCCCGGGGCTGAAGCGGCGGCTTGAGGTATCCCTGGCAGGGGAAAAAATTTTCGACAGCCTGATCCGCTTGAGCTGGTCAGGCCCGCTGGTTCCGGCGACGGGTCTGTTGCAACTTCCGGCCCGGTATCTGAGCACGGGCACGAACACAATGACCCTGACCCTCCACGGCGAACCGGCCATTCCGTCCTACCTGTCGGAACTCTACGTCGGCGCCAAGGAAAACCTCATCGCCCCGTTCAAGGTGCGGACCTTTTATTATGAACGGCTGATGGCGATAACCTACGGCGTGCAGTTTTTCCTCAGTATCGGCATGTTGATCGCTTACCTCTCCCGGCCCAGGGACAAGGTCTTCGGCTGGTTCTGCCTGATCCTGGCCCTCAGTTCCTCCTTTGGCGTCAGCATGCTTTCGGACGTCGCGCCTTCCATCATGGACTATTACCCCCTGGCCTTCCTGCTCGGCATCCCCATTGGCTGCTCGGCAGTCAATTTCTCGTTGAGCCTGATCGGGCGTTCGCCGCCCGCCGCCTTCACCCTGTTCGGCTTTATCTCCCCCGGCGTGCTTCTCGTCCTGACCATGGCGGGCCTGCTGGAACCGCAACAGGTCGGCGCCTTCATCGCCTCTCCCATCCTGATCGTCTGCCTGGGACTGGCCTTCCTCATCGCCGTCTGGGGCGCGGTGTTCGAGAAGCGCACGGATGCGGGGCTGGTCGCCGGCCCCATCGCCGTCATGTGCGTCTACCTGTTCCACGATCTCGCCGTTTCCCTCGGCCACCTGCCGGGCAACACCCTGATGTCGCAGGGGCAGCGGACGCTGCTCCTGTTCATCATCACTGCCGTGCTGTTGCGCCGGCTCGCCGTCAGCCTGAACCAACTGGACAGGAACGATGAGATTCTCAGGGCCCGCCTGCAAGAGCAGGAAGCGGAATTGAATTCCTATTTCCATCAACAGCAGGAATTCATGAAACAGGCGGTGGTCGAGACGGAACGCCGCCGCCTGATCAGCGACCTGCACGACGGCATGGGCGGGCACCTGGTCTCCATCCTCGCCTTGTCCGATGACGAGAGCGCCTCCAGAAAGGATGTTCAGAGCGTCGCCCGCAGGGCCCTCGACGACCTGCGTCTGGTGATTTTTTCCCTGGATACGGACAGCGACGATCTGGCCTACGCCCTGGCTCTCTACAAGGAACGCCTGCTGCCGGTGCTGAGAAACCTGGGCATCACTCCCCATTGGTCCATCGCCGAACTGCCGGACATCGATGGCGGCGGCCCCGGCCGTGTCCTCAGCGTTCTGCGTATTCTGCAGGAGGCGGTGACCAACGCCCAAAAACACGGCGAGCCGGACATCATCAGCATTACCGGAAAGGCGGGCCCCGACGGTACAGGCCTGCTGGTCGTCGAAAACCGGGGCGGTGTCCCCTATGCCCCGGGCGCGGGGGCGGGATACGGCGTGGACAACATGACCGCCCGAGCCCACTCCATCGGCGGGCGGCTGGAAGTGGTCCCCTTGGAAGACGGCGCGCGCGTGACTCTCACCCTGCCGCTGACCCTCACCGGCCGGACGGCGGAGGATGAATTTCACTGAGTTCAACGTCTACTTATTTCTGAGTATGTTTTTTCCACCATTGGGCTGTTACCGTTTCCGTGAGGTCTGGATTTCCAGGAACAAATGGGGAAGAAGTCATGTTACGGAAACGTTTTCGCTTGTTTGCCGTCGCCGTCCTGGCGATGGCCGCCGCCACCACGTCCGCTTATGGAGAAACCGATTACAAAGAAGCCCTGAAAACGGCGGGATGGTCCGTGGTGCCGGACTTCCTCGATGCGGCGACGGAAGACATCACCATCAAATTCCCCAAGTCCATGGGCGGCGGCGAGCTGACCTTCGGCGGCACCATCGACGCGGACGCCCTGGCGGAAAAGAAATTCGTCTTTACCACCTCCGACGACAAGAAGCTGACGTGGAAGAAGGCTTTCGGCATGTCGTTCCTCAATCTGAACGACGTGGCCATGACCATCACCGCGGCGAAAAAGGAATTCGCCATCACCATGGCGGGGACGACCAGCGGCGCCCTTGGCAAGAACAAGGAATTCATCATCGACATCGAGGTCGAGAAAAAGAAGCTGAAAGGCTTCACCCTGTCCGCCCCCAACACTTCCCTCGCCGCCGACAAGGTCCCCGGCCTGAAGAACATTCCAGGCGCCAAGACATTTGCCATCAACGGCCCGACCGTCTCCCTGGAGTCCATCGGCGGGCAGGTGGAGTTCATGGGCAGCAAAGTCGATGCGGTCGCCTTTCATAACGGTAAGAGCAAGGATTGGACCATGGCCATGGCGTTGGAGAAAGCCATTTCCCTGGGCGATCTGGTCGGCGTGAAAAAAGGGGTGGTGTCAAAAATCGCCTTGCCTCGGGCGACGGTGTTTGTTTCGAAAAAGGGGCTGAACAAGGAGGTTAAGAAATTACCCCTGGCCGTCGAGCAGTTTCTCGAGGCGGCCTCTTACACCAGTTCCAATTTGAAACTGGAGGACGGCGTCACGCTGGCAAGCGTCTTCAACCCGAAAGCCATGCCGAAGGAAGTCAAGACGGTACTCAAGACCATCGGCCTGACCAATGGGCTTGAAATCAGCGGCGCGGTCGGCGGCATGTTCGGCGGGAAAAAATCCCTTGATCTGAAAGGGTCCATCGAGACATCCGGGGCGACCGGCTTCAGCATCATTCCGCCGATGCCGAATACGGAAACCGGCTTCTTCATCCGCATGGACAAGAACATGGATTCCACCATGGGCATGACCACCTCAGTCCAGTTGAAGGGCGGCAAGAAGCCCATGTATTTTGATGTCGAGTACGCAACCGAAACCACCAAAACCGGCATTGAGATTTTCGCCGCCGGGGCCATGCGTGGAAACTGGAAAAAGGCGCTGGGAATCCCCGGGCTGACCCTGAAGAATCCGTACATGTCCGTCGGCATGGACACCACCGGAGCCTACAATATGCTGCTTGACGGCGCCATCGGCATCGGCAAAACCGATCTTAGGACCTCCGCCAACATGGAGATTCAGCCGGCAATCGGATTCATGCCCCAGGCCGTCGCATTTTATGGGCACCTGGAAAAGCTGCCCTTAACGGATTTGCTGGCCCAGACGGCGTCTATGGCGCAAATCAAGGTCGGGAGCATGAACAAGGTGGATCTTGAGTTTCGCAACCTGGAGGTCGCCTTCATGTCGCCGGGGGCAAAACTCCCGGACGATGTGGCCGATAAGCTGAGCCTGGACACCGCAGGCATGGCCCTCAACGGGGAACTGTGGTTCAAGGGCAAGAACCTGGGCGCCATTGGTGGTTCCGCCAGCACGGGAGGGATGAAAATCGCCGGTGAGGTCGCTCCCATCGTCATGGGGCCGGTGAAACTGGAAGAGGCCTACTTCGACATCGAGGCGAAAGCCAAATCCAGCCCCAGCATCGCCATGGAGGGGAGCATCGAACTCTTCAAGGGTTTCAAGGAGCATGCCGAAATCGTTGTGTCGCCGGGCAAACTGTTGGTTTCCATGGAAACCAAGCTTGGCGGCGCCCTGAAGGCGGACCTGACGGCGGAGTCGAAAGGCAAGGACTTCATGTTCGACGCCCTTCTCGACGCGGAATTCAACAAGGCCTTCATCGCCGTGCTGAAAGGGCAGCTCAAGGCCCTGGGGGCCGCCGACGCGGAGATGGACAAAGCCCGGGACGACCTGGACAAGGCGAAAAAGAAGATGAAGGACCTGGACGACAACATCGCCAAGAAGGAGGAGGAGGCCAAGAAGGATTACGAAAAGGCCGTCGCCGCCCTGACCGCCGCCCAGAGCAAGGTCAACGGACTGAAAAGCAGGATTGATGAACTGGACAGGAAGATCAGCGACAGGAAGGGCGACATCAAGAAGGCGAAGAAAAAACTCAATGCCACGAAAGCAGCGAAGAAAGGGGTCGAACTGGCCGCCTTCGAAGTAGAGAAGAAAGCCGTTCAAGCCGCCAAGGCGGTGGCCGAAAAGGCCCTGGACGTGGCGAAAAAGGCTTCCGTCGTCACCGTCGCCGCCAACCCGGAAGTGCTGGCGTTGAAAGCCCAAAAGCCGGCGGCCCTGCTCGGCATCAAAGTGGCCGATCAGACTCTGATGGGGTTACAAAAGGCCAACGCGGGCGTCGAATCGGCGACCAAGGCGGTGACCGACGCGGCCATCAAGGGCGCGGCGTCCGGCTTCGAGATTGAGAAGATCGCGGCGGCCGGAAGCTTCGAAGGCGTGATCAGCGGCGGCAAGAGGGGAACCAGGCCGGAACTGAAGGTTCATGTCCGGCTCAAGAACAAGAAGCATGTGATCGGCACGAATCTGATACCGAACATCAAATTCGAGAAACTGGCCGAGGCCATCGCCAAGGAACTCGCCGACGAGATGCTGAAAGTGTTCTGATCGGCAGGGCCACCGGGGAGGGGCGAGATGCCCGCGCCCTCCCCCGGGGCTCGTTATTCAAAAATCGGAAAGTCAATTCGTGCCTTGGCGCGAAGAAACGCCTATACTCAATTCTTGGTATATTCATGCTTCATAAACCGGGCTACCTTGATCCGGGATGCCGTTGATTATGAAGTGAGAATCGCCTTTTGAAGCGGGCATCGACCGACAACTTAGCGCGGCGGCGGCACACGTCCACGGTATCCCCACCAAAAGGCTGACGTTCTCTTTTCGTTGAAGAGAACGTCTTGGGTTGAGAAAACTGGGGGACCGGAATGCCGCAGAATCGTGAAGCAGGAGCCCGGAGGCATCGCCAGTCCGAGATGTTGCTGCAGCTCCGCGAAACCATCACGGACGCCCAAAACCTCGATCAAATGTTCGATCTGATGCTGGAGATCACCCGCAAGGAAGTCTCCGCCGACCGCATGACCCTTTTCCTCAATGATGAGGACAAGGAAGAACTGTTTTCCCGCCGGACCTCGGGCCAGTTGAGAGAGGAAATCCGCGTTCCCAACACATCCGGCATCGCCGGCAGCGTCTTCACGTCGGGAGAGGCGGTCATCATCGACGACGCCTACGACGATCCCCGCTTCAACAGGGACGTGGACAAGGAAACGGGCTACACCACCAAATCCCTCCTCTGCGCGCCCATCCGCAAGCCCGACGGCCAGGTGATCGGCGTCGCCCAGGCCCTCAACAGCACCCACGGCGCTTTTCGGGAATCGGACCGCCGCTGCCTGGAAAACATGGCCGAAAGAACCGCCGACCTGCTGAGCCAGGCCCAATACGCCGAGCGGGTGAACCCGCCCTACTTGAAATTTCTGGCCAAGGTCGAGGAAACCCCGGACGAGCCGGAGAAAACAGATGTCGAGCCCCCCCGGCCGGAAATGCCGGAAACGCTGACCCCCGCCGACATCTCCCGCCTGATGGCCCGTGAACCCGCCTTCCAGGCCTGTTCCGGCGGCCTGCTGGCCCGAGCCATGCCGCACGTTTCGCTGCGTTCCCTGGCAGAGGGGGAAACCCTGCAAACCACGGGAGACATCGCCCGCAGCGCCTTCCTGATCGTCAACGGCGCTTTCGAAGTGGGCATGCCGGACCAGAAGGATATTATCATCGATCAGGGGTTCCTCGGCGAGGAAGCGGTGATTGCGTTGGATACCTATATTTCAACGGCCAGGGCCGTGCGGCCCTCCGCCGTGCTGGCGTTCGGGCCGGATGCCATTTCCAAGCTGAAGGGGTCCCAACACTTTCAAAACCGGGTGCGGGCCTCCTTCAGCGGCCGTTTCATGGAAAACGATGAAGATCGCCAGGAGCCGGAGTGGAACAGGCTGACCAAGGTGGGGGAATCCCCGGTCCAGGTCATAGGCTGGTTCCTCGCCCTCGTCGCGCCCCTGCTGATCATCTTCGGCCCCGACATGGGGCTGTGGCGGGCGCTCGACGGGGACCTGACCACCCTGCTGGCGATCCTAAGCTCCACGGTGACCATGTGGGTGTTTCGCCTGCTGCCGGACTTCGTGCCTGCCCTGTTCGCGGTGCTGGCCTCCATCCTGTTCGGCCTGAGCCCGCCGGAAAAGGCGCTCAGCGGCTTCGCCTCGGAAAGCTTCTTCATGGCCATGAGCATTCTCGGCCTGAGCGTGGTGATTTCCGTTTCCGGGCTGAGCTACCGGATCTTGCTGTTGCTCCTGAAAATCGGCCCCGCCAATAAGGTCTGGTACAATCTCAGCCTGTTCATTTCCGGCATGGCGCTAACGCCGGTGATCCCGACGACCAACGGCCGGGCCGCCATCATCACACCGTTTTTGGTTGACCTGCTGTCGGCCATGGACCGAAAGGACGCCGCCCAGGAAGCGCCGCGGCTTTCCATGAACGCCATCAGCAGCATTAGCCTGCTGTCGGCCGTGTTCCTGTCCAGCAAGTCGGTCAATTTCGTCATTTTCGGCATGTTGCCGCCCCAGGAGCAATTTCTGTTTCAGTGGTTGAACTGGTTTTTCGCGGCCTCGGTCTGCGGCGGCGCCCTGTTGTTCTTCTACGCCGCCTGCAACTGGCTTTTGTTCCGCAACGCCAGCCGTCCGAAGATCGACAAAGACCTGGTTACGGAACAACTCCGCATCCTCGGTCCCATGTCCGCCGCCGAATGGGCCGGGGTCCTCGGACTGGGAACCCTTTTGCTGGCCTTCGTCACCGCATCCGTTCACCGCATCGATATTCCCTGGGTCGCGACGGCCATTCTGTTCAGCCTGCTGATGTTCGGGTTCCTGAACAAGGCCGATTTCAGGCAAAGGATCGACTGGGGCTTCCTGATCTTCCTGGGCGCCCTGATCGGTCAGGTGACGGTGATGCGCGACGTCGGCATGGAGGCCTGGCTAACCGAGACCATGTCCTGGCTGACCGAATACATGGCCGGTGATTTCTTCACCTTCACGGTGATGCTGTCCCTGGCCATCTTCCTGGTCCGCATGGCCCTGCCCATCAACGCCACCGTGGTCATCTTCGCCAGCCTGCTGATCCCGACGGCCTTGTCGGTGGGTTTCAACCCTTGGCTCACCGGGTTCATCATCCTGTTGATGTCGGAAGGGTTTGTCTGGCCCTATCAGGCGTCTTACTATACCCAGTTCATTTCCCTGGCCGGTCCCGAAGGCCGCGCCGACGACCACCGGCTGGCGATAATGAACCTGCTGCTGTTCTTCTTCAAGCTGGCGGCGATTTTCGTTTCCATACCATTCTGGAAGCAATTGGGAATTCTATAGGAAACCGGACCCCGTCATGATGCGCGCCGTCAAAAACCTCTCCATGTTCCTCTTCTTTTCCCTGCTGCTGGCGGCGACCATTTGGGCAAGCACCGGGACGCCCCGGATTCTGGTCCTGCACAGCTATTCCGAGGATTACGTCTGGACCCGGGACATCAATGTCGGCCTCGACCGCGTCCTCGGCGGCGACGGGTCGGTGGAAATCCGCTACCACTACATGGAAACGAAGAAGCATTCGGGCAGCGAGTTCAAACGGCGGGCCGGGATCGCCGCCCAACACGCCATCGCCAATGTCAAGCCGGACGTGGTCATCGCCGTGGACGACAACGCGCAGAAGCTGGCGGCGAAATATTTCGTCGATCATCCCGAAATCAACATCGTTTTCGCCGGGATCAACGGCAGCATCGCCCCCTACGGCTACGACAAGGCCAATAATGTGACGGGAATTCTCGAAAGGAAGCCGGTCCGGGCCGTGGTCGAGGTCATTGCCCAGCTTGATCAAGTGCGGCGAAGAGAGGGCGTTTCCAGGGTGCTTTTCGTGTCCGACAAATCGCACTCCGCCGAACGGGATGCCAAATTGATGGAAAACGCCGACTGGGGCGCGGTCGATTATCTCGGCAACGAATCGGTGAAGACATTCGACGACTGGAAAACCCTGATCGGGGGCATCGAGGGCCGGGCCGACTATATTCTCGTCGGCGGATATCGCAAGCTGTCGAAACCGTCCGCCAATGGGAATTCGGCTTTTGCCCCCTCCCGGGAAGTCGGGGAATGGACGGAGGCCAATTCCCCCGTCCCGGTCATCGGACTGAACGTCTTCAACAGCAGTGACGGCATCATGCTTTCCGTGGGAGCCTCCCCCTTCGAACAGGGGGAAACGGCGGCGGAAATGGCACTGAGCGTCGCGCACAAGGACAGCCCCCCGAACAAAATCGCAATTCAACACCCGCAGCAATACATTGTTTCCTTGCACAAGGAAGCGCTTCGAAAGCGGAATCTGGACATTCCGCTGATCTATGAAGTCTTCGCCAGGAGCACCAACAATTATGTCGAGTAGGGGATGGAAGGGTTTGACGACGCTGTTCGCCGTCGCCGGCGTCCTGTTCCTCGGCTGCCTGTTTTCCACCGGCGCCACCGCCGGGGCCGCGGACAAATTTCTCGCCCTCGGCACCTCGTCGAAAAGCGGCGTCTATTTTCCCGTCGGCAAGGAAATCTGCCGGCGGCTGAACTTGAACCGGGAGACCCATCTGCACCGCTGCCAGGCCCTGACCACGGGGGGCTCGGTCTATAACATCCAGGCCCTTGTCTCCGGGGAACTGGACCTGGCCATCACCTGTTCGGATTTGGCCTATGCCTCCTACAACGGCGTCGGCCTTTTCAAGAAACTGGGCGCGGTCCCCGGCATTCGCGCCATCGCCACCCTGTATGACAACCCGGTCGCGGTCCTGGTCTCTCCGGAATCCAACATCACGGACTTTTCCCAATTGACGGGCAAGCGCATCAATATCGGCAACAAAGGCTCCGGCAAACGCTCCTTCGCCGATGAACTGTTCAAGATCATGGGCTGGAAGCGGACGGATTTTTCTTCTGTCACCGAATTGTCGTCGAGCAAGATGGCGCGGGCATTCTGCGCCGGTGAACTGGACATTCTCATCCAGGCGATGGGCATCCCGGCCGCTTATTACGACAAACTGGTCGAGGGCTGCGGCGCCCGCTTCCTGTCCATCCCCGACGACATCATCGCCGCCTTCAAGAACAAGGGCCCCTTCTTCGAAGAGGCGGTGATCCCGGGGGGTATGTATTCGGGCAACCCGGAAGACGTCAGGACCATCGGCACGAAGGCGCTTCTGGTCACTTCGTCAAGAGTTGGAAACAAGGCCGTCGGCGAGGTAGCCAAGGGGATTTTCGAAGATCTGGCGGGCTTTACGTCAAGCCATCCGACCCTGCAGAACTCCAACGCCGAGAATATGCTGAAGGAGGGAATATTCATTCCCCTGCATGACGGCGCGGCCGCCTACTACAGGTCTCGTAAACATCTGGCGGGGCCGGCAAAATGAGGAATATCCTTTCCGCAACCGCCCTGTCGATCCTGTTGGCTTTGCCCCTCGGTGCCTGTGTCAACGGGGGGGCGGACGGTGGCGGAACCCCGGCCACGGAAAAATCCGACTTTGTTTCCGAACCGGTCATGCTGGCGGAAAAGGGCATCGAGTTGATCGGCAAGGGAAGCTATGACAAGGCGTCCGCCATTTTCAACCTGGCCCTCAAGCTGGACACCACCAACTCTTACCTGCAGTTCCTCAATGGGCTGGCCTATCACCTGCGCGCCCTGCAAGGGGACGTCAGCCTCTATCCCATGGCCCAGCAGGGCTATGAACTGGCGGTCCAGTTCGACAAGAGCAACTGGCTGGCCAATTTCCATCTCGGCATGCTCTACATGGACCAAAAGAAGTATCCCGAGGCCATCGAATACCTTGCCGAGGCCGCCCTCTATAACGAGCAAGATCCGGACATTCTCTACAGCCTCGCCGTGGCCTCCTACTATAATCAGGACCCCAAGACCGCGGCGGGCATTCTGGAACAGTTGCAACGGGAAATCCCGGAAAGCCTGAAGGAAGCCGACCGCTACCTCAGCGCCTCCAGCGTGACCATGGCGGCGCTGGGCCATGGCGACAAGGCCGAGGAATACCTGCTTCGCTATAAAAAGATCATCGAGAACCCGGCGAAGGCGAAAAGGCTGGAGAGGCGGATCAAGGAATGGCGGGGCTTCCATCAACGTTCTCAAAGACCCAAACCGACACAGGTGGCGGCCCAGTTGTCCGAGCTTCCGAAGATGGAGGCCGACCCGAAGGCAAAGGTTCAGGTCGCGGAACTGTCCAATCAGGCATCGGAAAACGGCGAGGAAGCCCGGCCCGAATACGACCCCCTTGCGGAAGACCAGGAAGACGGCGACGCATCGGAAGAAGAGGAAGCGGTGGATGAAAACCGCATGGTGATTGTCGATGTCGTCATCATCAGGACCGAGGAAGACCTGACCACGTCGAAGGGCGTCAACCTGCTGAACGGCCTGACCCTGCAATTCGGCATCACCGACGAGTCCACATCGGGCTACGCGTTCAAGAAATCGAAGGCGGTCGCCAACGGCAACTGGACGTCCACCATCACCCGGGCCATCGGCGTCAAATCCATCGATTATTCCCTCAACATCGCCAACGCCAATTCCACCCGCAACGAAATCCTCGCCCGCCCGACCCTGGTCGCCCTGGCCGGTCAGCAGTCGGAATTCTTCTCCGGCGTGGAAGTGGACGCCGCGGCGGTCGGGGGTTCCAGCAGCGACGGCGCCACCGTCACCATCCAGAAGGAAATCGGCGTCAAGCTGACGTTGACGCCCGAGTTCCTGGAAGACGGACGGATCAGGATCGCGGTGACGGCGGAACGGACCTTCCTGACCACGCCGAACACCACGTCCATCACCTTCTCCCTGCGGGTCGATACTTCGAAAACCACCGTCAACGCCAACGTCGCCATGAACGTCGGCGAGACGCTGATTCTCAGCGGCTTGAGTGAAAAGGAAACGGAGCGCAAACGGGACGGCGTCCCCCTGTTGCAGGACATCCCCGGCCTTCAATATCTGTTTTCCAACGCCACCACCCGGGATTTTCAGAAATCCGTCCTCATCCTGTTGACGCCCAGGCTGCCCAACTACACCTATCAAAGCGACGACGCCAGGAACCGGGCGGAACGGAACATGAGCCCTTCGGAAAAAGCGCTGAGTGAATTCCAGGCCCGCTACAGCGACTGGTTCAAGCCCTATCCCAACTGGGCCTCGGTCTTCCATCACATGCAGAACAACAAATTGTACAGGGAATTCCGCACCGGCGACGTGACCCTGGAACGCTGGGCCAACCAGTCGACTTTGAAACGGCGGCTCAGGGAAGTCATACAGTTTCTTCATTATTAATCGGGATCATAAGGAAAAATCATGGCCGGACCGCTGAAGTTTGTTTCTCCCATGCGACGGACAACCACCATGATTGCCCTGGTTCTGGCTGTGGCCGCTTGCACGACGGAGGGGGAGCATCCGACGGCGTCCCAGGCGGCTTCCATGGGAAAGGACGCCCTGTGTCCGTCCTGTGACCTTCGTTATCACAATTTCGAGGGCAAGGACCTGCAAAGGGCAAACTTTCAAGGCGCCTATCTGTTCAACAGCAATTTCACCCGGGCGGATTTGCGTGACAGCATTTTTGAAAGCGCGACGCTGGTGTTGGCGCACTTTCAGCGCGCGGATCTGAGCGGCAGCGACCTGTCGAAAGCCGATTTGACCCGGGCATCCCTCTACGGCGCGACATTGAGGGGGGCTAAGTTGCGCTTCTCCATGCTCAAGGAAGCCGATCTGGAATCCTCGGAATTGACGGCGGCCGATTTGACCACGGCGAACATGGAAGGGGCCAACCTGACCAACGTCTTCGCCGACAACGCCATCTTGCGTACGGTGAACCTGCGCGGCGCCAAATTGAAGGGGGCCAATCTCAAGGAGGCCAATCTGCAAGGCACGGACCTGACCGGAGCGGATTTAACGGGCGCCGATCTCTCCATGGCGGATTTGAGGAACGCCAACCTGACCGGCGCGACCCTGGCCGACGCCAAACTGAATTACACCCGCCTGACCAACGCCAATCTGACGCGGGCGGTTCTCACCGGTGCGGAGATCAACGGGGCGAACCTGAAACAGGCGAATTTCTATCGCGCCGACCTGTGGAAATCGAAGATGGCCAGCGTGCTGAAGGACAATACCAGTTTCTGCAAGGCGCGCATGCCCAACGGAACCGCCGGAGACTGCGACTGACCCCTTCGTCAAGTGCTGATGGTCAGGGCGATGTTGGTATCCACATACAAATTGGCGTCATTGCTGGAATTGGTGTAGACGGCATAGGTGTCAGAGGTCCCGTTGACCGTCGCCGTCACGTCGGAACCTTTGGTCCAGGTGTCGCCGGACATGGTGACACTGTCGTTGGCGTCGCCCACGATCAACAGGCTGTTGGCGTTGTTGACAAGGGCGTTGGCGCCGTCGGTCATGTCCAGCAGGTTGAGGGCGTTCAGGGTCAGGCTGTTGGCCGACGCGTGGGACAGGTTGATGGCCTCGATTCCGAACACGTCCTTGCTGGTGGTGGTCAGGTCCAGGGCCGCCTCCAGGCTCAGCACGTCCGTGCCGCTGCCGCCGTTGACCTGCAGAAACGTCGAGGCGCTGACCGTGATATTGTCGTCGCCGCCGCCGCCGCGAATCACGTCCGCGCCGCCACCGCCGATGAGGGTGTCGTTGCCCAGGCCGCCGATGATGATTTCGGCGCTACCGGTCCCGGTGTAGCTGTCATTGCCGGTGGTCCCGGTGGTCGCCGCCTTGCCGGTGTGGTCCTTGCCGAAAATGATATAGCTCGATCCGGAATCGGCGCCGTTCAAGTCGGCCCTGTTGGCGCTGACCAGCAGGTCGTCGAAGCCGTCGCCGTTGACGTCGCCGGCGCTGTCGACGGCGAAGCCCGCCACGTCGCTCGCCGCCGACCCGTCCAGCCGCAAGCCGTTTGTACCGTCCAAGGATGAAAGATTGGTGGTGGCGCTGAAACCGGAGGCCTTGCCGAAGACCACGTAAACGGAGCCGGAGTTGTCGCCGTTCGGGTCCGCATTGGGAGCCCCGACGAGAAGGTCGTCGTAGCCGTCGCCGTTGAAATCACCGGCCCCGCCGACCGATGTCCCGGCGACGTCGTACGCCGCGACGCCATCGAGCCGGAAGCCGGTGCTGCCGTCCAGGCCGGACAGGCTGGGGGCGGCGGAAAAGCCGGAGGCCTTGCCGAACAGGACATAGGCGGAACCGGAGTTGGTTCCGTTCGTGTCGGTCTCCTTGCCGCCGATGATGATGTCGTCATAACCGTCTGCGTTGATGTCGCCGGCGCGGCTGATGGTGTTGTAGGTCAGCTTGTCCATGTCCGCCAGGCCGTCCAGGCGAAAGCCTGTGGTTCCGTTCAGATCGGAAAGATTGATGTCGGCGCCAAATCCGGATGCCTTGCCGAAAACCACGTAAGCGGAGCCCGAGTTGGTGCCGACGGGATCGGCCTGCCAGGCGCCGATGAGCAGATCGCCATAACCGTCGCCGTTGACATCGCCGAGGCCGCTGACCGTGGTGCCGGATTTGCTATGGCTGGTTGCGCCGACAAGCCGGAAGCCGTTGGTTCCGTCCAGGGCCGACAGAGTGGTGCTGGCGCTGAACCCGGAGGCCTTGCCAAACACCACATAACTGGAACCCGAATTGCCACCATTTGAATCGGAATTGCCGGCGCCGATGATGACATCGCCGTAACCGTCGCCGTTGACGTCCCCCGCATCGCCGACCGTCGCCGCACTGTCCCCGGCATTGACCCCGTCGAGGCGGAAGCCGCCGGACCCGTCCAGGCCCGACAGGGCGATGGAGGAAGAAAACCCAGACGCCTTACCGAAGACCACATAGGACGAACCGGAATCGCTGCCGTTCCAATCCGTCCTCGGGGCGCCGATGATCAGGTCGTCATAGCCGTCGGCGTTGACGTCGCCGGCGCTGTCGACGCTGACCCCGGACCGGTCATCCGCCGAAACCCCATCCAGGCGGAAGCCATTGTTTCCGTCCAGGGTCGACAGATTGGTGCTGGCGTCGAAACCCGACGCCTTGCCGAAGACCACGTAGCTGGAGCCGGAATTGCTGCCATTGGGATCGGCAAAGACGCTTCCGACAAGGACATCATCGTAGCCGTCGCCGTTGATATCGCCGGCGCCGCTGATCCCCCAGCCTGACCAATCCCCTGATCCGGCCCCGTCGAGGCGGAAACCGGTGTTCCCGTCCAGACTGGACAGGGCGAGAGTCGATGAAGGGACATTCGCCGTCACCTGGACGGCGGACGCTGAAGTTGATCCGCTGTTGTCCTG
>CAYFOJ010000023.1:2500-42063 GCA_964344645.1 uncultured Thalassospiraceae bacterium | reverse complement strand
GGAATGACAACTTCCTGCTCGAACTCCTCAGTCCAAATCATATGCGATAGCCCTGACGAAAAAGGGGCGTCGAGTGCATGACCCGACGCCCCCGTTGAAGCAAAAACCGTCCGTTCAGGCGGCTTTGTTTTCCAGTTTCCGGGCCGGCTGGCCGGTTTCGATGGTCAGGGTGCGGGGTTTCTTTTCCTCCGGCACCTCGCGGACGAGTTCAATGTTCAGCAGGCCGTTCTCCAGGTTGGCCGAGACCACCTTGATATGCTCCGCCAGCTCGAACCGGCGCTCGAAGGCGCGCCCGGCGATGCCGTGGTGCAGATAGCGGACGCTGTCGTCTTTGTTCTCGATCTTGCCGGAAACGAACAGGGTGTCTTCCTTGATGGTGACATCCAGGTCCTTTTCGGCGAAACCGGCGACGGCCATGGTGATGCGGTAGGCGTCTTCGCCGTCGCCGATGACCTCGATGTTATAAGGCGGATAGGACAACTGCCCGTCGTCCATGCTCAACGCCTGATCGAACTGTCTCTGCATGCGGTCGAAACCGACGGCGAAACGATGAAGGGGGGTGAAATCGATGGTACGCATGATGATATCTCCTTGTAAGTAAGCGAGAGTGCTTTTCGGGGCTCGCCGTCATGGCCGAACCCCTGCTTATCATGACCGGACCCGACGCTTCGGCATCCGTCACAAGGAGGATATAGGAGGGCGCCCGGGACCGCGCAAGCCCGGGCGGGAAAAAATCGCCGGCGCGGTTTTATTCGTGCTTGAGACCGAAGTTGGCGAACTTCTTGTTGAACTTGGCCAGCTGTCCGCCGCTGTCGAGCAGGCGATGCACGCCGGTCCATGCCGGGTGGGTCTTCGGGTCAATGTCCAGCTTGATGGTGTCACCCGCGTTGCCCCAGGTGGAGCGAGTCGTGTAGGTGCTGCCGTCGGTCATCTGGACCGTGATTTCGTGGTAGTCGGGATGAATGTCTTTTTTCACTGTACGTGCTCCTGCAAACAAGCGGCCCTATATACTCCCCCATGTCCGCCGGTTCAAGGGCTGTTTCGCCGAAATTTCCCTTGCCGTTTGCCGGTGAAGGGCTAATTAGGAGGATGATGCCCTTTCAACCGGACGCCGAGGACGCCCCATCCAATGTTTTCTGACGACAAGACCTTCGAAACCCTGGCCGAAAACACCTTGAATTACCTGATGGAACGCATCGACGACGCCCTGGGCGATCAACTGGATGTGGACCTGGACGGCGGCATCCTGACCATCGAGCTGGAAGACGGCGGCCAGTACGTCATCAACAAGCAGGTCCCGAACCGGGAAATCTGGATGTCCTCGCCGAAAAGCGGGGCCCGGCATTTCGCCTTCGACGAACCCCGCAACTGCTGGGCCGATACCCGTAACGGCGAGGATCTCTACCGGGTCCTGTCGGCGGAACTCTCTTTTTCCCTCGACTGACTCAGTTCTCCGCCTGTCTGGGCGTGCGGACGGATTTCAGGCCCCACAGTCCTAGTAGAAGAACCAGCACCATGATGGCGGCGCCCGCGTAATAGGGCCAGTCGAGGCCGATCAGGGAAAACAGCGAGCCGGCCCAGGCCGGGCCGACGACCCGGGCGAGAGTCGTCGCCGAACGCCCGACGCCCATCACGCCGCCCTGTTCGTCGGCCCCCACCTGCAGGGAAATCAGGCTGTTCAGGGACGGGGTGATGACGCTGAAACCGTAGGCGACGACGACCATGGCCGCCAGCAGGGTGGCGAGGGAGGAGGTGAAGGGGATCAACAGCATTCCCAGGGCCAGGGCGGCGGCGCCCTGCAGGACCAGATTGGCCTCGCCGAAGCGCCTCGCCAGACGGCCGACGAGCCCGCCCTGAACCAGGGCCGAAAGAATGCCGACGAAGGCGAACAGGTATCCGTTCTGCTGCGGTCCCCAGCCCATGCGCCGTTCCGACCACATGGCGAAGGTGGTTTCCATGCCAGCGAAAACGAAGGTGGCGAGGAAGGACAGGCCGATCAACAGTCCGACCCCGGGACGGGCCAGGGCTTCGCGGAACTGTTGGCGGCGGTTTTGCCTCGGCATGCCGGCGAGACGCTTGCGGACTTCTTCCGGCAGGGATTCCTTGAGCATGATCAGGGCCATCACCAGGGCGATGCCCGACAGCCCGGCGGCGACCAGGGACGGGGTGCGGAAATCGGCGGTCAGCGGATCGGGCCCGGCGAGGATGCCGCCGATGGCGGGCCCGGCGATGAAGCCGAGCCCGAAGGCGGCGCCGATGGCCCCCATGCCCTTGGCCCGGTTTTCCGGCGTCGTGATGTCGGCCACATAGGCGAAGGCCGTGGAAATGTTGCCGGCCATGAAGCCGCCCAGTCCACGGGCGACGAACAGCATCAGCAGGCTGTTGGAAAAGCCGAGAAGGACATAGGACACGGCGGCCCCGGCCAGGGTGATCAGCAGCACCGGGCGGCGGCCGATGCGGTCCGACGTGCGGCCCCAGAAGGGGGCGGCGATGAACTGGGTCAGCGAATAGATGGCCATCAGCAACCCGACCATGGCCGGGCTGGCGTCGAAATGCTCGCCGAAAAACGGCAACAGGGGAATGATCACCCCGAAGCCGACAAGATCGATGAAGACGATAAGAAACAGAATGAGCATTCGGCGGGACGGTCCGTGTTGGGAGGAAGCTTGCTTAAATGAGGGGATTAATGGTGGGATGTCAATGACGTTCAGCGTTGCGTCATCTTCATCTCGATGCGGCGGTTGCGGCGGTTGGCGACCTCGTCGTCGGCGGTGTCGATGGGCCGGAATTCGCCGAAACCGGCGGCGGCCAGACGGCCCGCCGGGATTCCCTCGCCGATCAGGAACTTGACCACGGAGATGGCCCGCGCCGACGACAGTTCCCAGTTGGAGGGGAACTTCCAGGTGGAGATCGGGATGGAATCCGTGTGGCCGTCGATGCGGAGGATCCAGTCGATGTCCTTGGGGATGCGCCCGGTGATGTCGCGCAGGGTGGCTGCCAGTTGCTTCAATTGCCCCATGCCGTCCTCGCCCAGTTCCGCCGAGCCGGAGGCGAACAGGACCTCGGACTGGAAAACGAAGCGGTCGCCGACGACGCGGATGCCGGGCTGATTGCCCAGCACGCTGCGCAACCGGCCGAAGAATTCGGAACGGTAGCGGGACAGTTCCTGGACCTTCGAGGCGAGGGCGGAATTGAGGCGCTTGCCGAGGGCGGAAATCTTCACGCCCTGATCCTTGGCCTTCTGCTCGGCGATTTCCAGGGCCTCGGAAATTCTCGCCAGTTGTTCGCGGAGCGCCGCCATCTGCTGGTTGGCCAGGGCGATCTGGGCGCGGGCGCTGTCGGCCAGGTTACGCTCCTTGGCCACGGCCTTGTCCTTTTCCTCCAGTTGTCGGTCCCGCTCGGCAAGCTCCCGGTTGCGTTCGGCGAGGAGTTTGATCTTCTCCTCTAACAGTCTGTTGCGTTCCTCGAGGGTCTTTTCCCGCTCGGCCAGGGTCTGGCCCTGTTCGTCCAGAAGCCTGTCCTTTTCCGCCAACTGCCCGCTTTTCTCGTCCAGTTGCACATCCTTGTCCTTGAGGACGTCGGTCATGGCGAGGATATCGTTTTCCAGGTCGTCGCGAAGGGCCTGCAGGGCGGCCAGGTCCTGGTTCAGCTTGGCCAGTTCGCCGACCTTGGCCTCGATGGTCTCCTTGTCTGCCTTGATCACCGCCATGGCGTCGTCGAGCCGGGCGGTCAGGGTGGTGGCCTGTTTTTCCGCCGCCTCGGCCTTGTCGGTCATGGCCGACAGCGAAGACTTCAGGTCGTCGCGGCTGATCACCGAGGCTTGTAACTCCGCCGTCAGTTGGGCGACGTCCAGGCGCATCTTGTCGTTGGCCTTGCGTTCCAGGGACAACAAGTCGCTCATGTCGGCGATGTCGTTTTGCAGTTTCTTCAGGGCGGCGTCCCGGCCGGACAGGGCCTCGCCGAGGAAGAACTGGGCCAGCACGAAAATCATCAGCAGGAAGATGATCACCATCAACAGCGTCGCCAGGGCGTCGACGAAGCCGGGCCAGGTGTTGGTGCTTCGCTGCGCGCGGCGGGCCAGGGTCGCCATGGCGGTTTATCCGTTGCCGTCCCTGCTGGCGGCGATGGTGCGGGCCAGCAGTTTGATCTCGCTGCGAATCTGGCTGATCACGTCTTCGCGGCCGCTGTCCAGTTCCTCGACCAGGCGCGCCATGTAGACTTCCATGTTGCGGATGTGACTGCGGGTGGCCTCGTCGAGGCCGCCGCTTGACAAAGCTCCTCCCTCCGCCAGACGGGCCAGGATGGGTTTCATCTCAAGTTGGCTTTCCGCCAGTTTCATCATCAGGGCCTGTTCCGTGCGCATGTGGTCGCTCAGGGTGCCCATCTTCTCGCCCACGGCCATCAGCGAGTTGTTGGCGGAAATGCGGCTTTCCTCGCCCTTGCTGAGGGTGCGCTGCAGGCTTTCCAGGCTTTCCGCCGTCTGCTCCAGCAGGGCCTGAACGTAGGCAGGCACCGATTGGTCAGCCTCGCTGCCGGCCAGCGCCCCGCTGGAAAGCCGGGTCAGGCTGGACAGCCACTCTTCCAGATCGTTGTAGAAACGGTTCAGCGCCTGGCCCGCCTGCAGGTCGAGGAAGCCGAGCACCAGCGATCCGGCGAGGCCGAACAGGGACGAGGAAAAGGCCGTTCCCATGCCGGCCATGGGCGCTTCAAGGCCGTTCTTCAGGTCGGCGAAGACGGCGGTGGCGTCGGCGCTGACGCTCAGATTGGCGATCACGTCGCCGATGGAAGCGACCGTGCCCAGCAATCCCCAGAAGGTTCCGAGCAGGCCGAGGAAGATCAGCAGGCCGATGGTGTAGCGCGACAGGTCGCGGGATTCGTCGAGGCGCGAGTAGATGCCGTCGAGCAGGGAGCGCATGGACAGCGCCGACAGGCTCAGGCGGTCCCGGTCCCGTTCCCTGAGCATGGTCGCCATGGACGACAGCAGCCGCGGCGGCCGGGATTGCGATGTGACCGGGCCGTTCTGGCGGAAGCTGTCGATCCAGGACAGTTCCGGATACA
This sequence comes from uncultured Thalassospiraceae bacterium, assembly GCA_964344645.1. Classification (GTDB taxonomy): domain Bacteria; phylum Pseudomonadota; class Alphaproteobacteria; order Rhodospirillales; family JABHCV01; genus JACNJU01. The sequence goes on along the minus strand of CAYFOJ010000023.1, from coordinate 37,005 downwards.
GCATGATGACCTGACGGAAATTGTAGACCATGCCGAGGATGAGGACGCCGAGGATCAGTCCGTTGAGGGGGGCATTGGCCATGAAGGCGCTTTGCAGGGGGGCGAACAGCATCCCGGCAACGGTCAAGGTGGCGATCACGAACAGGGCCATCCGGATGAGGTATCGCCGGGGATTGGTCATCGTCCGGGTCCTCCCCGCGAACCGTGCCCTTCAGGGGCGGTGGGCTCAGCGTTTCGTGACATTCAGGTCAACTCTGTTGAGGGGTTCCTCGTCGGTCTTGTTGCCCAACGCCCGGACGTCGATGCGGGTGCTGCGCACCCCGTTGGCGATCAGGAAGGAACGGATGGACAGGGCCCGGGACAGGGACATGCGCCGGGCCAAGCTGGAAGACAGCGACGGTCCACCGGCGTAGGCCAGCAACTGCAGGCGGGTGTTTTCCTTGCCCTTGAGGCTTTCGGCCAGGGCCAGCAGTTTCTGCTTGGCGGCGGCGGGCAGCTTTGTCTGATCGGCACCGAAGGTCACCCGCAGGCGTCCGTCCTGTTGCGGGTCGGCTTTTTTGGCCGGGGGCAGGGCGGCTTGCTGCTTGGCGGGCGTCTTCTTTTTGACGATGGGCGGGGCCGGAGGCGGCGGCGTTTCGGCGGCGACCTTGGGCGCGGCCGGGGCCTTGGCCACGCTCGCCGGAGCGGGAACCGTCGGCGCGGGCGGCGGCGCATCCGCCTTCACTTCGGCCGGTTGCGCCGGGGCTTCCAGTTTTTGCGGCGCCGTCGCCACCTGTGCGACCGGCGCCGGTTTCGGCGGCGGCGCGGGCTGTTCCGGGGCCTTGACGACGACCGGGGCCGGTTTCGGCGGCGGGGCTTTCTCCGGCGCCTTGGCGATTGTCGGGGCGGGGGCCGGTTCCGGCGTCGGCTTCGGTAGCGAAACCGGCGCGGCGGGCGTCCGCGTCCGTTTTACCGGCTTTAGAATTTCTCCGCTGACCATGGGCACATGCAGCATGGACGTGGGAAACTGTCGGCCGGGGATCAGCAACTTCCCGCTGGCCGGGACGCCCGGGGCGGGGCCCAGCAATTGAGGTGTGCCACCGAGGCCGCTGTCGTCGAGGACGCTGAGGTCGACGGCCACATTGGGATGGGAATAGTCCATATAGGGCTGGGTCGGGTTCTGGGCCATGGCCAGGCCCGGGAGGGCCGAAACGAACGGCAGCGCCGCGGCCACGGTTCGGGTCATCAAACGTCTCGCGGAACGTTGCAACTGTCTTTCAATAAACTGCATGGCTATCCTGAATTCCCGCCCACTGATGCCAGGGTTCAACTTAGGTGGAGTCGTGTCAAGATAACCAAGGGCCGGCCCGGGCACAACCATTTTGGGGCCCGCGACGCCCGCGCGGCGGCGTCTTTTCGGCGGGTCAGGATTTCTTTCGGGCGGCGTCGCGCAGCAGTTTCCCGAGGGGTGTGTGCAGGCGGTCGTTGGCGGCGAGGATGGAACCGCTTTTCATCATGCCGCCGCGGCCGTCGATTTCGCTGACGAAACCGCCCGCTTCGCGGACCAGGACGATGCCCGCCGCCATGTCCCAGGGGCTAAGGCCGGTTTCCCAGAAGCCGTCGTAGCGCCCGGCGGCCACATAGGCCAGGTCGAGGGCGGCGGAGCCGAACCGGCGGACGCCGCTGGAGACCGCCATCACCGCCTCCAGATGGGCGAGAAATTCCGGGTGATTGCGCGCGCCCTTGAAGGGGATGCCGGTGGCGAACAGGGAGTCTTCCATGCGGTTGCGCCCGGAAACCCGGATGCGACGGTCGTTGAGATGCGCCCCCTGGCCCTTTTCGGCCCAGAACATCTGGTCGCTGACCGGTTCGTAAATGACCCCGGCGAACAGGTCGTTATCCCGTTGCAGGGCGATGGAGATGGCGAAGTGGGGCAGGCCGTGCAGGAAGTTGGTGGTGCCGTCCAGGGGATCGACGATCCAGCAGTTGGAGGTGTCCTCGCCGACGACCTCGCCGGATTCCTCCATCAGGAAGGAATACTTGGGCCGGGCCTTGCCCAACTCGTAACGCAGGGTGTCCTCGGCGGTCTTGTCGGCGGAACTGACGAAGTCCGCCGGGCCTTTTTTCGACACCTGCAGATGCTCGACCTCGCCGAAGTCGCGCAGCAGCTTGCGGGACGCCTTCTGGGCGGCGGCGGTCATGACGTTGATAAGGGCGGAACGGTGGGCCATGCCGGGGGATCAGTCCTTGGCCCGCTCGACGTAGGAACCGTCGGCGGTGTTGACGACGATGCGGGTGCCGGTTTCGATATGCGGCGGGACCAGGGTGCGGACCCCGTTCTCCAGCATCGCCGGTTTGTAGGACGAAGACGCCGTCTGGCCCTTGACCACGGCGTCCGCCTCGGTCACTTCCAGGGTGACGTGGTCGGGCAGCTGCAGGCCGATGGGGTCGTCCTCGTGGCTTTCCAGGATGACGACCATGCTTTCCTGCAGGAACGGGATTTGATCCTCGCCGATCATGTCCGTTCCCAGGGTGATCTGCTCGTAGGTTTCGTTGTCCATGAAGGTGTACATGTTGCCGTCGGCGTACAGGTACTGATATTCCTTCTGGTCCAGCCGCGCCCGTTCGACGGTCTCCGACGAGCGGAAGCGTTCGTTCAGTTTCGAGCCGCTGCGGATATCGCGCAGCTCCACCTGCAGGTAGGCCCCGCCCTTGCCGGGCTGGGTGTGCTGAATTTTAACCGCCCGCCACAGGCGGCCCTGATGTTCGATGACCATGCCGGGTCGAATGGCGTTTCCATTGATTTTCATGTTCGCGGACCGTGTTGTAAGAATGAGTTCAAGACATTGTGTGAGTCGGTTAAAGACTGCGCGGCGCGGAAGCTATCAGGTTGCCTTCTCCGACGCAATGGCCGACCGCTCGGCAATGATTTCGTTGAAGCGACGAACCGCCGCCTGCGGGCCTTCGGGGTGATCCCAGACACCGGCGACGACGGCGAGGAAGTCCGCCCCGGCGTCGATCAGGACGGGGCAGTTATCGACAGTGATGCCGCCGATGGCGACGACGGGGATGGTCATGTCCTCGCTCCACCTCCTGAGGATTTCAGGCTCCGCCCGGGCTTTCGGCTCCTTGGTTCCGGTGGGGAAGAAGGCCCCGAAGGCGACGTAGTCGGCGCCCTGTTCGGCGGCCTCCATGGCGAGATGGCGGGAGTTGTGGCAGGTGACGCCGACGATGGCGTCCGCCCCGACGATCTCGCGGGCCTCCCGGTAGGCGGCGTCCTCCTGGCCGACATGAACGCCGTCGCAGCCGGTTTCGGCGGCCAGCGCCGGATCGTCGTTGAGGACGAAGGCGACGCCCCGGTCCTGGGCGATGGGACGCAGGAGATTGACGGCGCGGCGGATTTCCTCCTCCGGCCACTCCTTCAGGCGCAATTGCAGGCAGGCGACGCGACCGGCGTCCAGCGTGCGGGCCAGGGTGTCGGGGAAGGTCGCAAGGTCCAGCTTCGGCGGCGTGATCAGATAGAGCTGGGCGCGGTTGAAATCGGTCATGGCAGGTGCTCCAGCCAGGCGCGACAGGCGGCGGCGGGCTTGTTCATGCCGTACAAGTCCAGTTCGTCGCCTTCCTTGGCGTACACGAAAGCACCGCGCTGCCCGGCGATGTCGGCCAGCTTCTCGCTCAGCACGGGGCCGTTGGAGATGCGCACCCCCTTGATGCCGTGCCGGAGCGCGCCCAGGGCCAGGCCGGGCTCGTCGCCGCAGTCGAGCACCGCCCGGTAGCGGGCCCGCGGGTGCTGTTCGGCGGCGGCGGCGATCATGTCGCGGAACACGGTCGCGCCGATATAAGCGGCGGCGGCGGGGGCGCTGATCAGGGTGACCTCGACATCCATGGCCGCGGCCGCCTCCAGGGCGGCCTCGGCGTGGTCCAGGTTGTGAACGATGATGGCGTTGCTCATGGGCTAACAGATAGGCCGATGCAAAGAAAAAGGCGAGGCCGAATTAACGGCCTCGCCCAGATTTTCCCGTTGTCGCCGCCTTAAGCGTTCATCATGGCGACGGCGGTGTCGGACATACGGTTGGAGAAACCCCACTCGTTGTCGTACCAGGTCAGGATGCGGACGAAGTCGCCGTCCATGACCTTGGTTTCCGGCGCCGCGAAGAACGAGCTGTAGGAACTGTGGTTGTAGTCGCTCGATACCAGCGGCAGTTCGGTGTAGCCGAGAATGCCTTTCAGGCGGTCGGTTTCGCTGGCCGCCTTGATGGCTTCGTTGATCTCCTCGACGGAGGTCTTGCGCTTGGCGTTGAAGCACAGGTCGACGACCGAGACGTTCGGGGTCGGCACGCGCATGGCGACGCCGTCCAGCTTGCCGTCCAGTTCCGGCAGCACCAGGCCGACGGCCTTGGCGGCGCCGGTCGAAGCCGGGATGATGTTCAGGGACGCGGCGCGGGCCCGGCCCAGATCGCTGTGCAGGGTGTCAACGGTGCGCTGATCGCCGGTGAAGGAGTGGACCGTGGTCATGAAGCCTTTTTCGATGCCGACGGTCTTGTTCAGGGCATCGGCGACGGGGGACAGGCAGTTGGTGGTGCACGACGCGTTGGACACAACCGTGTGCTCGGCGCTCAGCTTGTCGTCGTTGACGCCGTAAACCACGGTCAGGTCGGCACCCGAAGCGGGGGCGGAGACCAGCACCTTCTTGGCGCCCGCGCCCAGGTGGACGGAGGCCTTGTCCTTGGAGGTGAAGATGCCGGTGCATTCATAGACCACGTCGACGCCGAGATCGCCCCAGGGCAGGGCGGAGGGGTCGCGTTCGGCGGTGACCTTGATGTCGCCGCGCCCGGCGTTCATGACGTCGCCGTTGACGGTGACGTCGGCGGGCAGGACGCCGTGGACCGAGTCGTATTTCAGCAGATGGGCATTGGCTTCCGCCGACCCCAGATCGTTGATGCCGACGACCTCGACATCGTCGCGCCCGGACTCGACAAGGGCCCGGAACGTCAGCCGTCCGATACGGCCAAAACCATTAATTGCTACGCGAATCGCCATAGTATATCTCCCAAAGGCCGAACCATCGGCCGCCAAAAAAACTGTGCGCCATAAACGCTCAAATGAAAGTCGGCGCCTGTCATATCATGAACGGCGCGCCGGTCTAACACCCATGCCGGGGGGTGGGGTCTCACCCCATCGGGTGGGCGCAAGATTGAACGGATTCCGTCTTGCGTCAATGGGCTTGTTTCCCCTTTCCGGCAAGAAACATCGGATTCCGGCAAGAATCATCAGAGAGACGGTTGACGGGGCGAAGGGGCAGGGCATATTGTTCTTCACCCAGAAAATTCGGTTTTCTACTTAAATCATCGTATTTTATGGCTCTTTTCGCGAGGTTACCCTTGCGGAGCGAGTCCCGTAACGGAGGAAGTCAAGGTGACCCCGGGGGCAGCGGACGAGACCAACAAGCAACGCCTGGCGGCGGCCAGGGAGCGGCTGGAGGCGGCTTTGCGGCGGCTGGAGAAAATGGCTGCGGACAGGACCGTTCCGGAGCGTCAGGGGGAGGCGGAAAAACTCGCCCAGGAAATCACCGCCCTTCGCGGCGAGAACGAACGGCTGTCCAGGAACAACAAGGTCATGGGCGAGCGCCTCGACGGGGCGATCGGCCGCCTGAAGTCCGTCCTCGACGTGGCCTGAACGGGAGCGGACATGGCCCAGGTCAACATCACCATCAACGGACGGAACTACCAGGTCGCCTGCGACGACGGCCAGGAAGCGCACCTGACCCGGTTGGGCGACTACGTGGACAAGCGCCTCAACGAGCTGGTCGCCGCCGTCGGACAGGTCGGCGATTCCCGCTTGCTGGTCATGGTCAGCCTGCTGCTGGCCGACGAATTGTCGGACCTCTATCAGGATTCCCGGGGCGGCGACGAGACCGGCGGCGGTGATGAAGCCCTCGCCCTGACCCTGGAAAACATGGCCGAGCGCATTGAAAATATTGCCGCCGGGCTTGAACAGGCCTAAATTGAAGCAGGAACGGACGCGGCGACATGCGTCAGGCCACGTCATCCCTGGGGCCAATATCGACCTTTAGGGAGCTGTCCCTGCCGGACTCGTGGGTCCGGTATATGGCGCCCACCTGCTGTAAGCAGGCCACGGTGGATGCCTCGCCAACGGTTTCGCGGCTCCGTTCCGTTTTCTCTTTCCCCTCGTGTTGTCGGGAGTATGCATGCCGGTTGACGACGACAAGCAGCGGCTGCGCCGCCATATCCGTGCAGAAAGAAAGGCGGCCTTCCGGGAAAGCGGCGATGACGCCGCCGAGGCCCTGGCCCGCCACATCCTGGCCCTTGCCGAACTCTCCACCCCCCGAACCATTGCCGGTTACTGGGCCGTGGGCAGCGAGATCAGCGTCGCCCCGCTGATGGCCGCCCTTTGCGGGCGGGGCTGGACGGTGGTCCTGCCCGTGGTCGTCGCCCATGGCGCGCCGCTGCTCTTCCGCCGCTGGCGGCCCGGCGATGAACTGGCCGAAGGCCCCCTGAAAACCCTGCAGCCCCATCCCTCATGCGGGGAACGGACCCCCGACGTGGTTCTGACGCCGCTGCTCGCCTTCGATGGCGAGGGCTACCGGCTGGGGCAGGGGGGCGGCTTTTACGACCGCACCCTGGAGGGACTGAAAGCGCGAAACGCCGGGGTCCTGTCCATCGGCGTCGGCTTTTCCGTGCAGCGGGTCGACAGGGTCCCCAGGGACAGTCATGATCAACGTCTCGATCTGATCGTCACCGACCGGGGACGGGTTTAGCCGCGCGGTGATGACATTTCCGCTTCAATTTTCCGGGCAGACGTTCCATATGATGTCGGATCGGGGGCTTGTCGACGGAAAGGCGCCGCGGCCGGCCGTGAGTGTGACGGTGGAAGAATAAAGAAAACAACATGCGAATTCTCATGTGCGGCGACGTCCTCGGAAAAAGCGGACGCCAGGCGATCATCCGGAACGTTCCCCAACTGCGCAGCCGCCTGCGCCTCGACTTCGTCCTGGTCAACGGCGAGAACGCGGCCCATGGTTTCGGCATCACGGCGAAGATCTGCCGTTCCTTTTACGAGGCGGGGGTGGATGTCATCACCTCGGGCAATCACATCTGGGACCAGCGGGAAATCATGAACTATATCGACGGCGACCCCCGCCTGCTGCGTCCGATCAACTATCCCGCCGGAACGCCGGGGACGGGGGCCCGCGTCATCGAGGCGGCCAACGGCAAGTCCGTGCTGGTGGTCAACGCCATGGGCCGCCTGTTCATGGACCCCCTGGAAGACCCTTTCGCCGCCGTTGAGGAGACCCTGGACCGCCATCCCCTGGGGCAGGGGGTGGACGCCATCCTGGTGGACATCCACGCCGACATCACCAGCGAGAAAATGGCCATGGGGCATTTCTGCGACGGCCGGGTTTCGGCGGTGGCCGGGTCCCATTCCCACGTGCCCACCGCCGACGCGCAAATCCTGCCCAAGGGCACCGCCTATCAGACGGACATGGGCATGTGCGGCGATTACAATTCCATCATCGGCATGACCAAGGAACCGGCCCTGGCGCGGTTCACCCAAAAGGACTCGTCGGGCCGCCTGGAACCGGCGGTGACCGAGGCCACCCTGTGCGCGGTTCTCATCGAAACCGACGACGACACCGGACTGGCGCGCACCGTCGAGCCGGTCCGCCTCGGCGGACGGCTGAAGCAGGCGATGCCGGTCTAACGGCTTTACCCGCCCGCCCAATTGCTGCCATATTGCGCTGCTATCACCGGGACGCCGTGCGGCGTTCGGTTGTTTGCGATTTCGTGCGTCTTTTCGCCAGATGTGGTATAAGCGTGCGAATTCACCCACTCGATATTGCTCACAGGACAAGAGGGAATCTGTAACAGACCATGGCCGGCCATTCAAAATTCAAGAACATCATGCACCGCAAGGGCGCGCAGGACGCCAAGCGGGCGAAGGTTTTCGCCAAGCATATCCGGGAGTTGACGGTTGCCGCCAAAACCGGCCTGCCCGACCCGGACATGAACCCGCGCCTGCGCACCGCCATCGCGGCCGCCAAGGCGGTCAACATGCCGAAGGACAATATGGAGCGGGCCATCAAGAAGGGCGCCGGCGGCGGCGACGACACCAACTTCGACGAGGTCCGCTATGAAGGCTACGGCCCCGGCGGCGTCGCCATCATCGTCGAGACCCTGACCGACAACCGTAACCGCACCGCCGCCGAGGTCCGCGCCGCCTTCACCAAATACGGCGGCAACCTGGGCGAAACGGGCAGCGTCGGCTTCATGTTCGACCGGGTCGGATTCGTCGAATTCGCCCTCGATGCGGCGGAGGCCGACGAGATGTTCGAGGCCGCCCTGGAGGCCGGCGCCAGCGACGTGGAATCCGGCGAGGACGGACATGAGATCATTTGTGACCCCGACGACCTGGGAACCGTCCGCGACGCCCTGGAAGCCAAGTTCGGCACGCCCACCGACGCCCGCCTGGACTGGAAACCACAGACCACCACGGAATTGGATGAGGAAAAGGCGGGCACCCTGTTGAAGCTGCTCGATGTCCTCGACGACAACGACGACGTGCAGCGGGTGGCCTCCAATTTCGAGGTTTCCGACGACGTCATGGAACGGTTGAGCGCCTGAGGGTGAGTGGGAACCAGATCATGAAGGGCCGTTTGTGATGCGACTGATCGGCTTTGACCCGGGCCTGAGACAAACCGGGTGGGGCGTCGTCGACAGTGACGTCAACCGGCTGAGCCACATCGCCAACGGCGTCGTCAAGACGGAGCCCGGGGCCGGTCTCGCCTCGCGCCTGGCCATGCTGCATGATGGCCTGGTCGACATCATCGAGCGTTTCGCCCCGGCCGAGGCGGCGGTGGAGGAGACCTTCGTCAACAAGAACCCGGCCTCGACCCTGAAGCTGGGGCAGGCGAGGGGGGTGGTCCTGCTGGTTCCCGCCCTGGCCGGAATGCCGGTCGGGGAGTATCCGCCCAACCTGATCAAGAAGTCGGTCGTCGGCAGCGGCCATGCGGCGAAAGAGCAGGTGCAGATGATGGTCCGCACCCTGCTGCCGGGGGTGGACATCGCCAACGCCGACGCCGCCGACGCCCTGGCCGTCGCCATCTGCCACGCCCATCACCGGGCCCACGCCGACGCCATCGCCCTGGGGCAGGGCAAGCGGGCGGCGGGGGGAATGGGATGATCGCCAAGTTGCGGGGCCTGATCGACCAGGTCGGCGACGACTGGGCCGTCGTCGATGTTTCCGGCGTCGGCTATCTGGTTTTTTGTTCGTCCCGCACCCTCGGCCGCCTGGTCGTCGGCGAGGCGGCGTCCCTGGTGGTCGAAACCCATGTGCGCGAGGATCACATTCATCTCTACGGATTCCTCGAGCCTTCGGAGCGGGACTGGTTCAAACTGCTGACCACGGTCCAAGGGGTTGGCGCCAAGGTCGCCCTCGGCATTCTCAGCGCCCTCAGCGCCGACGAGTTGGTGCAGGCCATCGCCGCCGCCGACAAGGCGACCATCACCCGCGCCCCCGGCGTCGGTCCGAAATTGGCGGCCCGCCTGTTGACGGAACTGAAGGACAAGGTGGCGGCCATCGCCCTCGGCTCCGCCGCCGCTGCGGCGGGGGCGGGCGCCCCGCCGCAAGGGGCCGTCGACGGCGCCGTATCCGAAGCGGTCTCGGCCCTGGTCAATCTCGGCTATCCCGCTTCTCATGCCTTGAGCGCCGTCAGCACCGCCGCCGGCAAACTGGGCGAGGGGGCCGGGCTGGAAGAGTTGATCCGGGCCGGTCTGAGCGAATTGGCGCCGGCGGACCCGGCGGCGCGGGGGCGTAACGGATGAGCGAGGAAAGGTTGATCGGCCCCGCCAGTTCCGGCGACGACGGCAACGACGCCGCCCTGCGCCCGCAGTCTCTTGGCGATTTCGTCGGCCAGCGGCAGGTGCGGGAAAACCTGTCGGTGTTCGTCGCCGCCGCCCGGCGGCGCGCCGAGGCCCTGGACCATGTCCTGTTCTACGGCCCCCCCGGTCTCGGCAAGACCACCCTGGCGCAGATCGTCGCCCGGGAACTGGGCGTCGGTTTTCGCGCCACCTCGGGCCCGGTCATCGCCAAGGCCGGGGATCTGGCGGCGATTCTGACCAACCTGCAACCCAACGACGTCCTGTTCATCGACGAGATTCACCGTCTCAACCCGGTGGTCGAGGAAATCCTCTATCCGGCCATGGAGGACTTCCAGCTTGATCTGATCATCGGCGAGGGACCGGCGGCCCGGTCCGTGCGCATCGACCTGCCCCGCTTCACCCTGGTCGGCGCGACCACCCGTTCCGGCCTGATCACCACACCCCTGCGCGAGCGTTTCGGCATTCCCATGCGGATGGTCTTCTACGAACCGGACGAACTGGAAAGCATCGTCCGGCGCGGCGCCGCCCTGCTGGGCATGGAACTGACCGGGGACGGGGCCATGGAAATCGCCCGCCGCTCCCGCGGCACCCCGCGTGTCGCCGGGCGGTTGCTGCGCCGGGTGCGGGACTTCGCCTCCGTCGACGGGGACGGGACGGTCGACGCCGCCCGCGCCGACGCCGCCCTCAACCGGCTCGACGTGGACCATCGCGGCCTGGACGCCATGGACCGGCGCTACCTTTCCAGCATCGCCGAGAACTACGGCGGCGGACCGGTCGGGGTCGAGACCATGGCGGCGGCCCTGTCGGAACAGCGCGACACCATCGAAGAGGTGATCGAGCCCTATCTGATCCAGCAGGGCCTGCTGATGCGAACCCCCCGGGGGCGCCAGTTGACCGGCCAGGCCTATGGCCATCTGGGCCTGCAGGCCCCGGCCTCGACGGGACAATTGGAATTGATGGCGGAGACGGATGATGACTGAAGCCCATGTTTTCCCGTTTCGTATCTATTACGAAGACACGGATTCCGGCGGCATCGTCTATTACGCCAATTACCTGCGTTACGCCGAACGGGGGCGCTCGGAGCTATTCCGCACCCTCGGCATCGAAAGCTCCCGCCTGATGGACGAGGACGGGGTCGCCCTGGCGGTCCGGCAATGCGTCGTCGATTTTCTCAAACCGGCCAGGCTGGACGACGTCCTCGAGGTGCACACCCGGATCACCAAAGTCGGCGGGGCCTCGGTTAGCGGCGAGCAGGTCATCCGGCGCGGCGGCGAAGTTCTGGTGTCCATGCGCATCAAGCTGGCCTGCCTCGGCATGAAGGACGGAAAACCCGCGCGGCTGCCTGAACGGCTGCGGGCGGCGCTCGATACATATTGTGGGAAGAAAGAGTAGATTATGGAAAACACGGTAATTGACGCCGTCACTTTGGGCGGATCGGTGGGGGATCTGGATTTCTCCATGTGGTCCCTGTTCCTGCGGGCGGATTTGATCGTCAAATCGGTGATCATCATCCTGCTGCTGGCGTCGGTCTGGTGCTGGGCGATCATCTTCGAGAAAATCCTCAACCTGCGCAAACTCAACGCCGACGCCAGCGACTTCGAGCAGGTGTTCTGGTCCGGCGTCTCCCTGGACGAGCTCTACGACCGCACCGGGGCGCAGCCCAAGGATCCCATGACCGCCGTGTTCATCGCCGCCATGCGGGAATGGAGCCGCGCCGTTTCTCCCGGCGAGGGCAACCCGACCGCCCGGGTTTCCTTGAGCGAGCGGATCGAAAGGGTGATGCAGATCACCCTGGCCCGCGAGATGGACAGGGCGGAACGCTACATGACCTTTCTCGCCACCACCGGCTCGACGGCCCCGTTCATCGGCCTGTTCGGAACCGTCTGGGGCATCATGAATTCGTTTCAGTCCATCGCCGTTTCCAAGAATACGTCGCTGGCCGTGGTCGCGCCCGGCATCGCCGAGGCCCTGTTCGCCACCGCGCTGGGATTGCTGGCGGCGATCCCGGCGGTGGTCGCCTACAACAAGTTGAGCCGGGACCTGGACCGCTACGCCGGGCGTCTGGAAAGCTTCGCCGGCGAGTTTTCCGCCATCCTGTCGCGGCAATTGGACGAGCGCGCCAAGCGTCTGGGGGGCTGAGGGATGGCGACCGTTCTGAACAGCCGCTCCCCGTCGTCCCACCTGGGTTACCGCAACCGCCGACGGCCCATGAGCGAGATCAACGTCACGCCCATGGTCGACGTCATGCTGGTGCTGCTGGTCATCTTCATGGTCACGGCGCCGCTGCTGACCGTCGGCGTCACCGTCGATCTGCCGAAAACCAAGGCGGCGGCCATCGCCGGCGAGGACGAGCCCCTTGCCGTTTCCGTCGACGCCGAGGGCCGGATATTCCTGCAGGACACGCCACTGGAACTGGAGGCCCTGGTGCCCCGGCTGCTGGCCATCACCGGCAATAACCCGGACATCCGTATTTTCGTCCGTGGCGACAAGGCCATTCATTACGGCCGGGTGATGGAGGTGATGGGGACCGTCAACGCCGCCGGGTTCCGGAAAGTCGCCCTGATCACCGAACGCATGCAAAGCCGTAAGAAAGGAAGCAACTGAGCCGATGCGCGCCGGTGTTTCCATATCCGCGGTCTTTCACGTGATCCTGATCGCCGTCGCCTATTACGGCCTGCCGAACCTGCGCCGGGACGTGATGATGGAAGCGCCGGTGATGGTGGAAATCGTCACCATCGCCGAAAAGACCAATGCGCCGGCGCCGAAACCGAAGCCGCAGCCGAAGGAAAAACCGAAACCGCAGCCGAAACCGCCGGAACCGAAACCGGAGCCGAAGCCGCAGGTCAAGGCCGCGCCGCCGCCGCCTCCGCCACCGCCGCCGCCGCCGAAACCTGAGCCGGAGGAGGTCGCCGTCGTGCCGCCGCCGCCGGAGGCCAAGCCGAAGCCGAAGGAAAAACCCAAACCGAAGCCGAAACCCAAACCCAAACCCAAGGTCAAGGAGCAAAGCAAGCCGAAGGCGCCGGCGGCCCTGGCCCGGGTCAAGCCGAAACGCAAGCCGAAGCCCCCCGACGCCTTCGCCTCGGTGCTGAAGACCGTGGCCGACCTGAAACGCCAGCCGCCGCCGGAAAAGCCGAAGGAAAAGGAAAAACAAAAAAAGAAAAAGCCGAAGCAAAAGACCACCTTCGAGGATCAAATCGCCAAGGCCATGGTGTCCAAGCCCCGCACTTTCGATGCAGCCAAGCCCCTGTCCTTGAGCGAGATCGATTATGTCCGCCAGCAGATCGCCAAGTGCTGGAACCTTCCGGCGGGGGCGAAGGAGGCGGAAAACATGGTCATCGAAATCGCCGTCGCCATGAACATGGACGGCACCGTCCGCGACGCCAGGGTCGAAACCAAAGGGCTGCAATCCGATCCGTTCTTGCGGGCGATGTCGGAAAGTGCTTTACGTGCGGTCCTGAACAGACGCTGCCAGCCGTTCCGCTTGCCGCGTGATAAATACGACCGCTGGAAGACGATGACGCTGATATTCAATCCAAAGGAGATGCTGGGAACATGACGGTTCAACCGCTTTCAACACTTGTGCGTCTGTGTCTTGCCCTGACCCTGCTGGCGGTTTTCCCGGTGGCCAAGTCCCATGCAGAGCTTCGCATCGACATCACCCGGGGCACCGTCGAACCCTTGCCCATCGCCATTACGGATTTCGTCGGCTCCACCGTCGCCGAACAAGAATACGGGCGCGGCATCGCCCGGGTCATCGCCGCCGACCTGGAACGGTCCGGACTGTTCCGCCCCCTGGACAAGCGGGCCTTCATTCAGGGGGCGCAGGCCATCAGCACCCTGCCCAGGTTCGGCGATTGGCGTGTGATCAACGCCCAGGCCCTGGTCCAGGGCCGGGCGGAGGTGGTCGCCGACGGTCGCCTGAAGGTGGAATTCCGCCTCTGGGACGTGTTCGCCGAACAGCAGATGGTCGGCCTCGCCTACTTCACGGTTCCCGACAATTGGCGTCGGGTCGCCCACATCGTTTCCGACGCCATCTATCACCGGATCACCGGCGAAAGCGGTTATTTCGATACCCGCATCGTCTACATTTCCGAATCCGGCCCCCAGAACAAGCGCCGCAAGCGGCTGGCGATCATGGACCAGGACGGCGACAATCACCGCTTCCTGACCGACGGCGGGACCCTGGTCCTGACCCCCCGCTTCTCGCCGACCCTGCAGGAAATCACGTATTTGTCCTATTACGGCGATTTGCCCCGGGTCTATATCTTCAACATCGACACCGGCCGACAGGAGGTCCTGGGCGACTTCCCGGGCATGACCTTCGCGCCGCGCTTTTCCGCCGACGGCAAGCAGGTCATCATGAGCATGGCCAAGGACGGCAACTCGGAAATCTACACCATGGACCTGAGGACCCGGAAGGTGCGGCGCCTGACCAACCATTCCGCCATCGACACATCGCCCAGCTATTCCCCGGACGGCAAGCGCATCACCTTCAACTCGGACCGGGGCGGTTCGCAGCAGCTTTACGTCATGGACGCCAACGGCCGCAACGTGCGGCGGATCTCCCACGGCAAGGGGCGTTACGCGACACCGGTGTGGTCGCCGCGCGGCGACCTGATCGCCTTCACCAAATTCACCGGCGGGCGGTTCTATATCGGCGTCATGCGGCCCGACGGCGGCGGCGAGAGGCTGCTGACCGAGGACTTTCTCGTCGAGGCCCCGACCTGGGCGCCCAACGGACGGGTGTTGATGTTTTTCCGCCAGCAACCCTCGAAGGCCGACGGCAGCGGCGGAAAATCCCGGCTCTATTCCATAGATTTGACCGGACACAATGAACGGCAGGTGATTACCCCTCTCGACGCCTCCGATCCTGCATGGTCGCCCTTGATTCCCTAGTGGCGGGGGCTTATATTCCCCCTCTGATTCGCGGTTTCCGAAAAAAAACCTTGGATTTCGACTTTTTACTCTTTAAGACAAAGGCTTAGAGAGATCATTGGTTAGCAACACACGATCGCCGGCTCTTGAAGCAGGCTGCGGTCGGTCATATTGACGAAACACTCCGGCGAGGGAGAATTTATATGCGCTTTAATATTCTGGGCATGATTGCGGCGGTGGCCCTTGTTGCGGCTTGCGAAACCGCGCCGGAACAGACCGACGACACCGGCGGCGCGGGCGCCACCGGCACCAGTTCGGCGACGGCGACGGCCCCGACAACCACCACCGGCCCGGCGAAGGCCAAGATCGGTCCCGTCGGCCCCACGTCCGGCAGTCAGGAAGACCTAGTCGTCAATGTGGGCGACCGCGTGTTCTTCGATTTCGACAAATACAACCTGAAGGCCGAGGCCCGCGCCGTGTTGGAAAAACAGGCCGCCTGGCTGAACAAATATCGCGTCGTCACCATCAACGTCGAAGGTCACTGCGACGAGCGCGGCACCCGGGAATACAACCTCGCCCTGGGTGAGCGCCGCGCCAATTCGGTGAAGGACTATCTAGTCGCCCTCGGTGTTTCGGCCGACCGTATCCGGACCATCTCCTACGGCAAGGAACGCCCGGTCGCCCTGGGCTCCAACGAAGACGCCTGGAGGCAGAACCGCCGTTCGGTGACCGTTGTCCGGTAAGATGGCCGCCAACGCGGCTTTCTGACGTCAATTTTGCTGATAGGGCGCTTGCCACCGGGTAAGCGCCCTATTTTCGCCTAAATGGGACTGCAAACTGGTTCCGGACCCGCACTCAACCCTTGGTTATTCCCGTCATGACATTGCTGAATGAACTTCGCGCGGCGAACATGGGCAAGGCCTTCGGACCGGCCCTGTTGTCCCTGTCGCTCTTCCTGCCCCTGCTGGCCGCCGCCCCGGCCCAGTCGCAAAGCAATGACCTGCGCTCCATCCTCGACCGGCTGCAGCGCATGGAACGGGATATCAGGACCCTGAATATCCAGGTTTCCCAGGGTGCCGCCGCCGCACCCGGTTCCGCCACGGTGCTTCCCCAGTCGGGTGGCGACGGCGGCGCGGCGGCGGCGCGGCTTGCGGTCCGCCTGACGGCGTTGGAGGACGATCTGCGGGCGACCACGGGGACGGTGGAAGACGTCGCCAATCAAGTCCACCGGATCGGCCAGCGTCTCGACAAGCTGGTCGCCGATCTGGATTACCGGCTCAGCGCCATCGAGGAAAACGCCGCCCGGGTTCAGGCCCAGACGCCCCGGGTCAACGCCGCGCCGTCTCCCGCCGGGGTGCAGAAAGCCCTTCCCGGGGCCAATCAACCCGGGGTCCTGGGGGTGATCCCGCAGGGTGATCTGGACGCCGCCGGAAACGCCGGGACGGATCAGGTTGCAACCGCGGCATTGCCCGCCAAGCCCGAGCCGGGCGTCCTGCCACAGGGCACGGTGAAGGACCGTTACGCCTTCGCCTTCAACCTGCTGAAGAAGGCCCGCTACGATCAGGCGGAGGTGGCCCTGAAGGAATTCATCGCCGCCCATCCCGACGATCCCCTGGCCGGGAACGCCAACTACTGGCTGGCGGAAAGCTATTATGTACGGACTCAGTACGCCCAGGCGGTGGAGGCCTTCTTCACCGGTTACCAGTCGGCGCCCACCGGGCCGAAGGCGCCCGATATGCTGCTCAAGCTGGGCATGTCCCTGAGCAACCTGGACAAGACGCAAGAGGCCTGCGCCTCCTTCGGCAAGCTGGTCGAGGACTTCCCCGAGGCGCCGGCGCGGATCCTCAGCAAGGCCGCCTTCGAAAGCAAGAAGATCGGCTGCGAATAGGCCTTTCCCCATGTCCCCCGAACCGCTAGGCGAAAACGCGTTCGACCGGCTGATGCGGCCCCTCGGGCCGTTCGAGGCCAAGCCCCATGTCGCCGTCGCCGTGTCCGGGGGCGCGGACTCCATGGCCCTGACCCTGCTCGCCGACCGCTGGACCCGCCGCCGGGGCGGGCGGCTGACCGCCCTGAGCGTCAATCACGGCCTGCGTCCCGGTTCCGCCGACGAGGTACGCCGGGTCGGCGGCTGGCTGGCCCGCCACGGCATCGAGCATCGGATTTTGACCTGGGACGGAAACAAGCCCGCGAGCGGCGTGCAGGCGGCGGCCCGCGCCGCCCGTTACGATCTGTTGAAGCGCTGGTGCCGGCAGGCCGGGGTCCTGCATCTGCTGTTGGCCCACCACCGCCAGGATCAGGCGGAAACCTTCCTGTTGCGCCTGAAGCGGGACAGCGGCGTCGACGGGCTGGCGGCCATGTCGGCGGTGGTCGAAACCCCCTACGTGCGTCTGTTGCGGCCCTTGCTGAGCATCGACAAGGAGCAACTGACGGCGACCCTTGAGGAGGCATCGCAGCCGTGGCTGGAGGACCCGTCGAACGAAAACCGGGCCTTCGGACGGGTGCGCATCCGCCAGGCCCTGCCGTCCCTGGCGGCGGGCGGCGTCACGGCGCCGGACCTGGCCCAGGCAGCGGCGCGCATGGCCCGGGCCCGGATCGCCCTGGAGGCGGCGGCCTCGGACCTGCTGGCCCGCTGCTGTTTTCCGGCCCCGTCCGGTTTTGTCCGCATGGACGGCGGCGCGCTTTTCGCGGCCCCGGAAGAGATTTCCCTGCGGGGGCTTTCCCGCGTCCTGATGAGCGTCGGCGGCGGCGAATATCCGCCTCGTCTGGCGAAACTGGAACGCCTTCACGAAAAAATGAAAGCGGCCTCGGGCATTGGCGGCGAAGGCTGGAAGGGGGCGACCCTGGCCCGCTGCCGGGTGTTGAGGCTGGGGGCAGGGGGCTTTCTGATCTGCCGGGAGGACCGTTTCCTGCCCGCCCCCATGCCCGTGGCCGAAGGGTTGGAGTTGATCTGGGACAACCGTTTCAATATTCGGATCGAGGCGGAAAACCGGCAACGAAATCACGGTGTTACCCTACAGCCGTTGGGGCAGGGAAAGGTCGCGGCGGAAGAGCGGGCGGTGGATTTCCGAGCGCTCCCCGCCCCGGTTCTCGGCAGCCTGCCAGCGCTGGTCGACGAGCAAGGGTTGCTCGCCGTGCCGCACCTGAATTACCGCCGGTTGGAGGCCGCCGACGACCTTCCGGGGTTCTCTACCGTTCAGTTCCGGCCCCGCCAAAGCCTGTCCGGAACGGGCTTTCTTGTTGCGGAATGAAATTCCATCATTATGTTAGGGGTGAGCATGAGTGCGGGCGCCTGCCGTAATCCGGCGGACGCCCTTTCAACGAGAAGGACGTAACATTGAATTTTTCCAGGAATTTGGCGCTGTGGGTCATTATCGGCCTGTTGATTTTTGCCTTGTTCAATCTGTTCCAGGGGTCCTCGAACCAGCGCGGGCTGCAGACCAGCCTGGCGTTTTCGGACTTCCTGACCTCCGTTGAGAGTGGCGAAGTCCGCGAAGTCACCATCAAGGGTCACAATATTTCCGGTTACTACCGTGACGGCCGCAGTTTCGGCACCTACGCCCCCGACGACCCGGGACTGATCGGGACGTTGAACAAGCACGGCGTGCGCATCACCGCCCAGCCTTCCGACGAAGGCTCGCCGACCCTGTGGGGCATCCTGATTTCCTGGTTCCCGTTCCTGTTGCTGATCGGCGTCTGGATTTTTTTCATGCGCCAGATGCAGGGCGGCAGCGGAAAGGCCATGGGCTTCGGCAAGTCGAAGGCGAAGATGCTGACGGAAACCGCCGGCCGGGTCACCTTCGAGGACGTGGCCGGGGTCGATGAGGCCAAGCAGGAAGTGGAGGAAGTGGTCGAATTCCTGAAAGACCCGCAACGCTTCCAGCGCCTGGGCGGCAAAATCCCCAAGGGCTGCCTGCTGGTCGGCCCTCCGGGCACGGGCAAGACCCTGCTGGCCCGCGCCATCGCCGGCGAGGCCAACGTGCCGTTCTTCACCATTTCCGGTTCCGACTTCGTCGAGATGTTCGTCGGCGTCGGCGCGTCGCGGGTGCGCGACATGTTCGAACAGGGCAAGAAAAACGCCCCCTGCATTATCTTCATCGACGAACTGGACGCCGTCGGGCGCCATCGCGGCGCCGGTCTCGGCGGCGGCAATGACGAACGCGAGCAGACCCTGAACCAGTTGCTGGTGGAAATGGACGGTTTCGAATCGACGGAAGGCGTCATTCTGGTCGCCGCCACCAACCGGCCCGACGTTCTCGACCCGGCCCTGTTGCGTCCCGGACGTTTCGACCGTCAGGTGACCGTGCCCAACCCGGACATCGTCGGGCGCGAGAAAATCCTCAAGGTTCACATGAAGAAGGTTCCCCTGGCCCCGGATGTGGATGCCCGCACCATCGCCCGCGGCACCCCCGGTTTTTCCGGCGCCGACCTGGCCAACCTGGTCAACGAGGCGGCCCTGCTGGCGGCCCGGGCCTCGAAAAGGGTCGTCACCATGGCCGAGTTCGAGGCCGCCAAGGACAAGGTGATGATGGGAACCGAGCGCCGCTCCATGGTGATGAGCGACGACGAGAAAAAGCTCACCGCCTATCACGAGGCCGGTCACGCCCTGGTCGGCCTGCATGTGCCGAAGCATGATCCCCTGCACAAGGTCACCATCATTCCCCGTGGCCGGGCCCTGGGCGTCACCATGTCCCTGCCGGAACGGGACCGCTATTCCATGTCCAAGCTGGAACTGGAATCCAGGCTGGCGATGATGTTCGGCGGCCGGGTCGCGGAAGAACTGATTTTCGGACCGGAGAACATTACCACCGGGGCCGGCAACGACATCCAGCAGGCCACCGACATGGCCCGGCGCATGGTCACCGAGTACGGCTTCAGCGAGAAGCTGGGGCCCCTGCGTTACAGCGAAAACGAGGAGGAAATCTTCCTCGGCCGTTCGGTGACCCAGCACAAGAACGTCTCCGACCACACCCACGAGATGATCGACTCCGAGGTCCGCCGCCTGATCGAGGAAGCGGATACCACGGCCCGCAAGATTCTCACCGACCATGACGACGAACTGGAAATCATCGCCCAGGCCCTGCTCGAGTATGAGACCCTGAGCGGGGCGGAAGTCAAGGCGCTGTTGAAGGGCGAACCCATCGTCCGTCCCGACGAGGACGACGAGCCCATGGACGGCGGGCACAGGTCTTCCGTGCCCTCCAGCGGCTCGGCCTCGAAGCCGAAAGGCGGCATCGGCGACGCCGAGCCCCAGCCCGGAAGCTGACCGAAGGCCGTGACCCGGGTCCGCGTCACGCCTTACTACGCCGGTCTGGTTCTCGACCGACCCCAGATCATGGGGATCGTCAACGTCACGCCGGACAGTTTCTCCGACGGCGGCGAGACGCCCCATGGGGATCAGGCCGTGGAGAGAGCCCTGGCCATGAAGGCCCAAGGGGCGGATATCCTCGATATCGGCGGCGAATCCACCCGCCCGGGGGCGCAACCCGTATCCCTTGAAGAAGAAATGCGCCGGGTGATTCCCGTCGTAGAGGCCCTGGCGGGGGAGGGGCTGTGCGTCTCCGTCGATACCCGCCATGCCCCGGTCATGGCCGCCGCCATTGACGCCGGGGCCGCCATCGTCAACGACGTCACCGCCCTGGAGGGGGATGCGGACGCCCTCGATGTTCTCGCCTCAAGCAAGGCGTCGGTTGTTCTGATGCACATGCAGGGCGAACCCGGGACCATGCAGGACAATCCCCGCTACCGGGATGTGACCGGTGAAGTCGGGGACTACCTGGCGGACCGCATCAAGGCCTGTGAAGAGGCCGGAATCGACAAGCGCCGCATCGCCGTCGATCCGGGCATCGGCTTCGGAAAGAACCTTAAGCACAACCTGGAACTGCTGCGCCGCCTGGACGACATCGCCGATCTCGGCTGCCCGGTTCTGCTGGGCGTCTCCCGGAAAAGCTTCATCGGCCGCCTGTCCGGCGAGGACGACCCGGCCCGGCGCCTGCCGGGTTCCCTGGCCGCCGCCCTTTACGGCGTCTCCAGAGGCGCCGCCATCCTGCGCGTCCACGACGTCGCCGCCACCCGTCAGGCCCTGGACGTCTGGGACGCCCTTTCCATTGAGCATTGCAACGTTCTGAAATGAAATGTTAATTCCCAGGAAACCGAAACTGTCCTAAAAGAACAGCGGAACTTCGGCAATCTGGATTGGATGGCATGGTCAGGAAACTGTTTGGAACCGACGGCATTCGCGGCACCGCCAACACGGAGCCCATGACCGCCGAAATGGCCCTCAAGGTGGGCATGGCGGCGGCGGCGCATTTCACCCGGGGCGACCATCGCCACCGGGTGGTGATCGGCAAGGATACCCGGCTTTCCGGCTATATGATCGAACCGGCGTTGACGGCGGGGTTTGTTTCCATGGGCATGGATGTGATCCTCGTCGGCCCCATGCCGACACCGGCGGTGGCCATGCTGACCCGTTCCCTCAGGGCCGACCTCGGGGTGATGATCTCCGCCTCCCACAACCCTTACGGCGACAACGGCATCAAATTGTTCGGGCCCGACGGTTTCAAGCTGTCCGACGGGGCGGAAGCGGAAATCGAACAACGAATCGCCGGCGACATGGGGCGAAGTCTGGCCCAGCCCGGCAGGCTCGGGCGGGCCAGGCGGCTGGACGACGCCCAGGGCCGCTATACGGAACACGTCAAGCGCACCTTCCCCAAGGGGCAGACCCTGGACGGCATGAAGATCGTCATCGACTGCGCCAATGGCGCCGCCTACAAGGTGGCCCCCGAAGTGTTGTGGGAACTGGGCGCCGAGGTGGTGCCCGTCGGCGTCGATCCGGACGGCTTCAACATCAATTCCGAATGCGGATCGACCAGCACTTCCCTGATGCGGGAGACCGTCGTCGCCCACGGCGCCGACATGGGCATTTCCCTGGACGGCGATGCCGATCGGGTGCTGATCAGCGACGAGCGCGGAGAGATGATCGACGGCGATCAGTTGATGGCCCTGGTCGCCTCAGACTGGGCCGCCTCCGGGCGCCTGAAGGGCGGCGGCGTCGTCGCCACGGTGATGTCCAATCTGGGTCTCGAGACCTATCTGGCCGGCGTCGGCCTCGATCTCATCCGCACCCGGGTCGGCGACCGTTATGTGGTCGAGCACATGCAGGGGAACGGCTTCAACGTCGGCGGCGAGCAGTCCGGGCATATCGTCCTCGGCGATTACGGATCGACGGGGGACGGCCTGGTCGCCGCCCTGCAGGTGCTGTCCGTCGCCGTCGCCGCCGATGATCCCGTCAGCCGTTCCTGCCGCCCCTTCGAGCCGCTGCCGCAATTGCTTCGCAACGTCCGCTTCAACGGCGGCCAGCCCCTTGAGGACGACGACGTGAAGCGTTCCATCGCCGCCGCCGAGGACAGGTTGTCGGGCAGCGGCCGCCTGCTGATCCGCAAGTCGGGCACGGAACCCCTGATCCGGGTGATGGCGGAAGGGGAGGACGAAAGCCTCATCGACGCCGTCGTCGGCGACATCGTCACCGCCGTCGAACGGGCCGTCGGCTAGGGCCATGCAGGGACGGGTCCTGATCATTGCCGGATCGGATTCCGGCGGCGGCGCCGGCATTCAGGCCGATATCAAGACGGTCACCGCGCTGGGCGGTTACGCCATGACCGCCGTCACCGCCCTGACGGCCCAGAACACGCTGGGGGTCTCCGCCATCCACGAAGTCCCCGCCGACTTCATCGCCCGACAGATGGACGCCGTGCTGTCGGACCTGGGCGCGGACGCGGTGAAGACCGGCATGCTGCAGTCTTCGGCGGTGATCGAAACCGTCGCCGAGGTCCTGCAGTCCTGCCAGGCCCCCCTGGTCGTCGATCCGGTAATGATCGCCAAGGGGGGCGCGGAGCTGTTGCACCGGGAGGCCCTGGGTGCCATGAAAACCCGGCTCATTCCCATGGCCCGCATTCTCACCCCCAACGTGCCGGAAGCGGAAGCCTTGTGCGGGTTCTCCATTTGCGGACGGGAAGCGGCCGAACACGCGGGCAAGGTGCTGTCCGATCTGGGCCCCGGCGCGGTTCTGCTCAAGGGCGGCCACATGGCCGACGAAGAAAGCCGGGATACGGTGACGGACCTGTTGTTCGAGGACGGCCGGTTGACGGAACGCTTTTCCTCGCCCCGTCTCGACACCCGCCACACCCACGGCACCGGCTGCACCCTGGCCTCGGCCATCGCCTCGGGCCTGGCGCAGAACCTTTCCGTCCGCGACGCCGTCGCCCGCGCCCGCGCCTACGTCTTCGAAGCCATCCGAACCGCCCCCGGCTACGGCCAGGGCCACGGCCCCCTCAATCACGGGCACGGGTTGTAGGGGCACGACAGGTGGGCAGGAAGCAAAAACGTCCCCGGCGGAAAACGGGCGGGAAACAACCCCTCACCCTGCAGGCCGCCGCCGCATATATGAACGCGGGACAGTTCGCTCCTGCGGCGGAAGTGCTGGAGAAAATTCTCAAAGCCGACCCCAATCATTTCGACGCCGTCAACGCCCTGGCCATCGCCTGCGCCAATCTCGGCGAGACGGAGCGGGCCGCCGGGCTGTTCCGGCGGGCGGGAGAAATCCGCCCCGATGATCCGGCGGCGCCTTTCAACATGGGCCGGGCCCTGGAAGAACTGGGGCGGGCGGGTGAGGCCGCGGACGCCTACCGTGATGCGTTGCGCATTGACCCCCGTCACGCCGTGGTCCTGTCCAACCTGGGCAATCTGGCCATGGCCGGGGGCGAGACCGAGGCGGCGGAAGACTATTTCCGGCGGGCCCTGGAAATCGACCCGGCCCTGTCCATGGCGGCCATCAATCTGGCCCGATTGTGCCGGAGCGAAAACAGGCGGGAGGAAGCCGCCGATCTTTACGCCGACATCCTGCGCCGAACCCCCGGGGACGCCGATGTCCGCATGTCTCTGGCCGAGGTGCTCAGCGGGTTGGGCCGTTTCGAAGAGACCCGGGCGCAGTATCTCGCCCTCTTGGCGCAGCATCCCGAGGACCCGGCGGCCCATTACAACCTGGGGCTGACCCTGCAGAACCTGGGCCGCCTTCCTGAGGCCCTGGCCAGCTATGGACGCGCCGTCACCCTGCGGCCGGGTTACGCCAAGGCGTGGAACAACATTCAGTATGCGGCGAAGGCATTGTCTTTCGCCGGTGGGGACTGGGAAACCGCAGCCGGGCTTCCGCCTGCCGCCCGCGCCGGTCTGGATTTCGCCCTGGCCAGGTTCTATCTGGATTCCTTCCAGCCGCAAACGGCGGCGGACGCCTGGGAAAGGGCCATGGCGGCGCTGCCCGAGTGCGCCGTGGAAGGGCCGGGGGGAAGCCCGGCGGCTCTGCCGCAACGGACGGTGGCCCTGCTGCATTTCGGACGCAGCGGCACCGGCCTGATGCACAGTCTGATCGATGGTCATCCCGAGATTTCTTCGCTGCCGGGCCTTTACCTTCGCGGCTACTTCAATGCCGGTGTCTGGGAACATCTCGCTGGTGGTGGCTGGCGTGAACTTCCCGACCGCTTCATCGACGTGTTCGAGGGGCTCTTCGACTCCCGTTCCCCCAAACCGGTGCCTTCTCGCCTCGGAGACGTGTCCGAACACGAGGGTGAAGCCGAAGGCCTGACGGTTCTTGGGGAAAGTCGGGACCGTTTCATCGCCGTCGACAGGGATCTGTTTCGTTCCGAGGCCCTGGATTTGATGCGCGGCTTCGAGCGCCTGGACCCGGGCCTGTTCCTGAAAATTGCCCACGTGGCCTACGAGCGGGCCGCCGGGAGAGGTGGCGAAAGGGAGACGATCTTCTATCACCTCCATAACCCCGATGCCCACGGCATCCTCAGTTTTCTGCGTCATGTTCCCGATGCCCGCCTGATGATGATGGTCCGTGATCCCGTGGACAGTTGCGAGTCATGGCTGCGTCCCGACTACCGGGGCAGGGACTACCGGAACATGGTCAATCGAATCCTGACCATGCTGTTCGATATCGACCGTGTCTACTTCCAGGACCGCGATGCGGTTGGCGTGCGGCTTGAGGACCTGAAGGCCCGGCCGGAGGAGACCCTGCAGGCCGTTTGCGATTGGCTCGGCGTCGCCATGGACCCGTGCCTGTCCGAGATGACCATGGGCGGCATGAAATGGTGGGGCGATCCTTCCAGCCCCGCCTATTCGGAGGGTGAGCAGATGGCCCCCTTCGGAACCCCCGCTTCGGCGGCGCCAGGGCAGGCGGTGTTCAGCGAACGGGACCGCTTCGTCCTGGAGACCCTGTTCGCGCCGTTCCGGGCTCGCTTCGGCTACTGCAAGCCCGAGCCGGAGAGGCTACGCGAGGACCTGCGGGCCGTCCGCCCGATGCTGGACGGCCTGCTGGATTTCGAAACCGCCCTTGTGGAAGCGGCGGGCGTGGCGCCGGACGCATGGAAAGGGGGCGCGGACTATCTGTTGCTGCGGGCAGGCATGATGGACCGCTGGCGGCTTCTCGACGAAGCCGGTGATTACCCCCGCATGCTCAGGCCGTTGATGGCCGGATGAGGCTCAGGACCCGCCGAACCAAATTCGTTTGAAGGGGCCGTCTTTGATGATCAGGGCGTGATAGAGGCCGCCCAGGATGTGCAGGGCGACCAGGGCCAGCATGATTTTGGTGGCGATGTTGTGGACCTGGCGGGGCGGGTAGTCGAAAAAGTCCTTGGGCATGGTCCCTTCGCCGAAGAACACCAGGTCGGTCAAACCGGACATGAGGGCCAGGGCGACGCCGCTGACGGCGATCAATAGGGCCAGCAGGTTAAGGGCGTAATGGGCCGCGACCCCCAGTTTGTCGAGGACGGCGTTGCCTGTTTTCAGGTGCTCGGGTTGTGGCGTCTTCTTGCGCCAGGCGATGCGCGCCAGGACCAGCACGAAGGCGAGGCCACCGAGACTCATGTGGATGCGGAGATTGCCGATCTTTTCAGGATCGGCGTTGTCCATGTGGCCGAGGACGACGCTGCCGGTAATCAAGAGAAACATGATCAGGGCGGCGGTCAGCCAGTGAAGGGCAACCTGGACGTTGTTGTATTTGCCGGGGGTCATGGGGGCTCGCTCCTTGATGGGTGAATTAGGTCGGCTAGATATATATTATATTTTTCTAATATCAAGGGCGAGGGGAGGTTCACACCACCAGGGGGCGGGGCCCGGCATGGGAATCGAGGATGTCCGCCAGGATGCGGGCGCCGCGGGTGACGGTGTCGTCGTCGGCGTTGTGGGCGCCGATGCCGATGCGCACCGCATGGGGGGCGGCCTGACGGCCGACGGCGAAACTTTCGGCGGGCTGGATCAGCACGCCGCGGGCCTCGGCGGCGGCGACGAAGTCGGCGGCCCGCCAGGGCGCTGGCAGTTCAAGCCAGATGAAGTGGCCGCTGGGCTGATGAAACAGACGCTGCCCGGAAAGGGCCTCCGCCGCGCTTTCGAGCCGGGTGGAGGCGGCCCGCATCTGACGTTTCGCCAGTTCCGCCCCGGTGCCGTCCTCGATCCAACGGCGGGCCACCTCGGCCATCAGCGGCGGCGTCATCCAGTTGCTGAGACGCACGGCGGTGCGGTGGCGGTCCACATGTTCGGCAGGCGAGAGGACGAAGCCGACCCGCAGGCCCCCGGCCATGGACTTCGACAGGCTGGTGATGTGAAACACCCGCTCCGGGCAGCGGTTGACCAGCGGCGTCGCGTGGCGGGTGGTCAGCCCTCCCCAGACATCGTCTTCCATGACCAGAAGGTCGAGGGCGCGGGCCGCCGCCGCCACGTCCCCGGCCCGCTGTTCGGGCATGGTGCGGGTGGTCGGATTCTGGTTGTTGGGCAGGCAGTAGAGCAGGCGGGCCCCGGTCCGCCGGGCCGCGTCGGCGAGGGCGTCGGGATCAATGCCGTGCTCGTCCATGGCCACGGGTTCGAGCTTCAGGCCCAGCAGGCGGGCGGCATGGATGAAGCCGGGGTAGGATAATTCCTCCGCCAGCACCGTGTCTCCGGGTTTGGTCATGGCCATCAGGGTGGTCAACAGCCCGTGCTGGGCGCCGCTGGTGATGGCCAGCCGGTCCGGACTGGCGTCGATGCCGCAATGCTCCAGCCAGCGGGCGCCCGATTGCAGGTGTTCGGACAGGTCGGACAGGATCTGATAGTTCATCAACGCGTCCAGTTCCGGCTCCCGCGACAGTTCCGCCAGGGTCCGCGCCATCATCGACCCGGCCGGTCCGCTGACCGGGGTGGCGTGGGTGAAGTCGATGACATTCATGTCGGACGGCCGGGTGCGGAAGAACATGGCCGATTTCCGGGTCTCGTCCCGGGGCAGGACATAGGTGCCGCGCCCGACCTCGCCGTCGGCAAGGCCGCGCCGTTTGATCTCGTCATAGGCGCGGGTCACGGTGCCGAGCGTCACCCCCAGGTCATAGGCGAGATTGCGCTGCGGCGGCAGCTTCTCCCCGGCGGGGAGGGAGCCGTCGCCGATGGCGTCGGAAATGGCGGCGGCGATGGCCAGGTACTTGGGGCCTGTCCGCCCGCTGATGTCGGGGGTCCAAATTGTCATGGGGACAATGAATACATTGACGTTCAAATTGTGTCAATATATTCCAGATGAAGAAGGGGAACAATAAGGACTTATGTGATGTATAAGCATGATTGTATCGATACAATGCCCTCGGCGGACTGGAAATCCTGGGCCGCCGAAGGCCTGCACCTGCTCGCCTCCGACCTGATCCGTCTGCTGGACATCCTCAAATTGTGGCAGCAACGCTCCACCATGCGCCGCCGGCTGGGAGAAATGGATGGGCGCTTGCTCCGCGATGCGGGCCTCGACGGGATAGAGGCCCGGCGGGAAGCGGGCAAGCCGTTCTGGCGGGCCTGAGATGTCCCTGTCCGCCACTGTCGTGGGGGAGAGCATGGACGGCCGGCCGCCGCTGGCCGCCGCATACGCCGCCGCCGCCCTCGCCGTGATCATCTGGGGCGGCACTCCGGCGGCGACGAAACTGGCCGTGCAAGCCATCGACCCCGTCAGCGCCGGTGTCTTGCGGACCATTCTCGCCGGGGCCCTGGTCTTGCCCTTCGCCCTTTATCGGCGGCTGCCGCTGCCGGGG
Source organism: uncultured Thalassospiraceae bacterium (assembly GCA_964344645.1). Lineage (GTDB taxonomy): Bacteria > Pseudomonadota > Alphaproteobacteria > Rhodospirillales > JABHCV01 > JACNJU01. Next base: position 9,161 of record CAYFOJ010000023.1, on the reverse strand, counting down.
ACGGCGCGGGAATGGGGCCTGCTGGCTTTGATGATCCTCGGGGTCTTCGTCATTTTTCCCCTGTTTTTCAGTTTCGGCATCAAACAGACCTCGGCCTCTCACGGGGCCCTGATCAACGCCGCCATCCCCATCTTTACCGGCCTTTTCGGGGGCATCGCCGAACGGCGCATTCCGGGCCGTTTGTGGGGCGTCGGGGTGGTCATCGCGTTCTCGGGCGTCGCCCTGCTGATCGGGTTTCGTGACCCCCAGGGTGGGGCGGACGGCGTGACGGTGTGGGGGGACTTCCTGTGCGTCGTCTCGTCGCTTGGGTCGGGTCTCGGGTATGTGGCCGGGGCCCGCCTGTCGATGCGCATCGGAGCCCGGGCGGCGACCTTCTGGGGACTGAGTTTCGGCGCCGTCGTCCTGTTGCCGGTGCTGCTCTTCTCGTACGGCGAGACCGTCTGGGCGGAAGTTCCGGCCAGCGGATTCCTGGCCGTCGCCTATCAGGCGGTTTGTTCGTCGATCCTCGCTTTTCTGGCCTGGTATTGGGCCTTGTCGAACGGCGGCATCGTCCGCATGGCCCCCGTGCAGTTCTCCATGCCCATCATCAGTTTGAGCCTGGCGGTTATCTTGTTTGACGAATTCCTGAGCTTGGCGATTATCCTGTCGGGCGTCATTATCGTCGCCGGGATCGCCATCTCGCAACGGAGTAAAGGATGAAAATTCCCATATATCAGATCGACGCCTTCGCGGACGCGCCGTTTACCGGAAATCCGGCCGCCGTTTGTCCCCTTGACTCCTGGCCCGGGGACGAACTTCTGCAATCCATCGCCTTGGAGAACAACCTGTCGGAAACCGCCTTCCTTGTCGGTGGCGAAGGGCGTTACCAACTGCGCTGGTTCACCCCCGCCTGCGAGGTCGACCTGTGCGGCCATGCGACCCTGGCCTCGGCCCACGTGGTTTTCAACAGGCTCGAGCCGAGCCTTCGCGAAGTTTGCTTTTCGTCCCGAAGCGGCGACCTGGCCGTGAGCCGGGATGGGGACAATTTGTCCATGCGCTTTCCACTCCTGTCCTGTACGCCCTGTCCGGTTCCCGAGGGCCTGGAAGGGGCCCTCGGCGTCGAGGTCGAGGAGGCCTTCGACGCCGAGGACATGATGGTCACGGTCCGGGACGCGGAGACGCTGCGGCGCATCGAGCCGGATTTCGACTTCATCGCCAGCCGGCTGCCCCGGCGGGGCCTGATCGTCACCGCCGCTGGAGACGATTGCGATTTCGTCTCCCGCTTCTTCGGCCCCGCCGTCGGCATCCCGGAAGATCCGGTCACCGGCTCGGCGCACTGTATCTCCGCCCCCTATTGGGCGCGCCGGCTGGGCAAGGAACAACTGCTCGCCCGGCAATTGTCGAAACGCGGCGGAACGGTGACTTGCGGCATCGACGGCGACAGGGTAATCCTGGGCGGCCGCGCCATTCTGTTTCTGGAAGGAACGATTGTCCTATGAGCCTGTCGCTGTCTCTCGACGAACTGGAACAAGCCGCCCGGCGGGTCTATCGGAGCATGGGGCCGACGCCCCAGTACGCCTGGCCGCTGCTGGCGGAACGGGCCGGTTGCGAGGTCTGGGTCAAGCACGAAAACCACAGCCCCATCGGCGCCTTCAAGGTGCGCGGCGGCCTGAACTACATGCAGCGGCTGAAAGAGGAAAAACCCTGCGTCTGTCCCTCCGGCGTGATCAGCGCCACCCGTGGCAATCACGGCCAGAGCATCGGACTCGCCGCCCGCGCCGTCGGCATGGCGGCGACCATCCTGGTTCCCTTCGGCAACAACCCGGAAAAGAACCGGGCCATGCGGGCGCTTGGTGTGGAACTGATCGAGTTCGGCGACGACTTCCAGGAGGCCGCCGAACAGGCCCAGGCCCTGGCGGTCGGCCGCGGCCTGCACATGGTGCCGTCGTTCCATCCCTGGCTGGTCGAGGGCGTCGCCTCCTATGGCCTGGAATTTTTCCGCGCCGTCGAGGGCCTCGACGCCGTCTTCGTCGCCATCGGCATGGGCTCGGGCATCTGTTCGCTGATCCAGGCCCGCGACGCCCTCGGGCTGAAGACGCGGATTTACGGCGTCGTTTCCGAAAACGCCCCCGCTTACGCCCTTTCCTTCGGGGAAGGGGATATCGTGACGACGGACAGTGCCGATACCCTGGCCGACGGCGTCGCCTGCCGGGTGCCGGACAGGCTGGCCCTGGAAACCATTCTCGACGGGGCGGCGGACGTCATCACCGTCGGCGAGGAGGAGATTCTTACCGCCATGTCCCATTATTACACGGACACCCACAACATCGCCGAGGGCGCCGGCGCGGCGCCCCTGGCGGCCTTGCTGAAACGCAAACAGGATTTCGCCGGACAACGGGTCGGGCTGATTCTGTCCGGCGGCAACGCCGACAAGGCGCTGATGAAACGGGCGCTTGAGCATGGAGACTGAGGAACGATGACCGAGGAACTGTTTCGTGACGACGCCTACCGGAAAGACTGCCAAGCCACGGTCGTGGCCGTCCATGAGGGCGGCGTCGAACTGGACCGGACCGTCTTCTATTACACCAGCGGCGGCCAGCCGGGGGACGTGGGAACCCTGACCGGGGCGGACGGCGTCACCGTCGAAATCGCCGACACCCGCAAGGACCGCGACAGCGGCGTGATCCTGCATGTGCCCGCCGAGGGATCGGCTCCCCTGGCCGTCGGCGACACGGTGACGGCGGCCATCGACTGGGACAGGCGGCACCGCTTCATGCGCATGCATACGTGCATGCATTTGCTGTGCAGCGTCATCGAGGGCGGTGTCACCGGCGGGGCGATCAGCGACGGCAAGGGGCGAATCGATTTCGACCTGCCCGTGGTTGATCTGGACAAGCAGGCCATCGCCGACGAAATCAACCGGCGCATCGAAGAGAACATTCCCGTTGCCGCTTCCTGGATCAGCGACGAGGAAATGGCCACCAACATGGACATGGTGCGCACCATGTCGGTGAAACCGCCCAGCGGCCAGGGACGGGTGCGCCTGATCCATGTGGAGGACGTCGACCTGCAGCCCTGCGGTGGGACCCATGTCCGGCGGACGGGGGAAATCGGCCCCATCCGCGTCGGCAAGATCGAGAACAAGGGAAAGCACAACCGCCGCGTCAATCTGCATTTCGTCGAGTAAGGCCATGGAGGCGATGATCGGTAGGGCCGAGGGCCCCCGCGACATGGACGGCATCCGCGGCCTGTTTGAGGAATACCAGGAATGGCTCGGCGTCGATCTGTGCTTCCAGGGCTTTCGGGAGGAAATGGCCGGCCTGCCCGGCAAGTACGCGGAGCCGCGTGGTTGTCTGCTGCTGGCCAGGGCAGGGGAGGCCATCGCCGGTGGCGTCGGCCTGTGGCCCCTGGACGACACGGTTTGCGAGATGAAGCGTCTCTACGTCCGCGAGCCCTGGCGGGGCACGGGGCTGGGCCGGCGGCTGGCCGAGGCCATCATCGGCGAAGGCCGCAAGCGGGATTATAAGGCCATGCGGCTCGATACCCTGGAACACCTGTCAGCCGCCCGCGCCCTCTATCGCAGCCTCGGGTTTGTCGATACGGATCCTTACTACGACAACCCGCTGGAAGGCGTGCACTATCAGGAGTTGATCCTGTAAGATTGCTTGAGCCCGTATCGTCCGGCGAGTAGGGTTTGTGCTGCATGGCCGAATCCGGTTAGCATGTCCCGCGTTGCCCGGGCCCGGGCGGCGAGCGAGGGGGAGTTGACGTGATCGTGAAAGGGTTGAGGGTGTCTGGGCGGTTCAAGGGTATTACCATTTCCATGCTTACGGCGCTTGCGCTGTCGTCCTGCGGCGGCGCCCTGAGCAGTGACCTGCTGACCCAGAAATTCTGGTCCGGGGGGTCGGGTAAAACCAATACCAACGCGGAACTGGGGCTGGCCGAATTGGCCAAGGGCAACACCATCGAGGCGGAAAAGAAATTGATGACTGCCCTGAAAAAGAATCCGCAGGATATCCACGCCCTGCTCGGACTGGGCATGTTGTATCAGAATAACGGCCTGAACGCCCGGGCGCGCAATATGTACGAGGCCCTGCTGGCGATCCGTCCGGAGGACGACCAGCAGTTCATGGTCTGGAAGAACCTGAAGACCCGTCCCATTTCGGAAATCGCCAGCGTCAATCTGGCCCTGATCGAAAGCGGCGGGGTGCTGACCTCCATGGGCCGGGACGGCGAGCCGGAAACGGGTGACGGCGCGGTCGGGTTCACAGGCGGCGGCGGTCAGCCCATCAGCGGCGCGCCGAAACCGGTGGCGATGACGGCGAGGGTGCCGTCCGCGGACCCGCAGGCGGCGGCTTCCACCGTCGTACCGGCGGAGGTGCCGCGCTTCAGCACCGGCGACGGCAACATCGTGTCCCGTTTCAAGACCCTGCGGGCCCTTCGCGATCAGGGGCTGATCACCAACGACGAGTTCAAGACCCGCCGCCAGGCCAATATCGGCGCCTTGCTGCCGCTGACCTCGCCGCCTCCGGCGACGGGGCTGGACAGGCCGGTGCCGAGCACGGAGCAGATTTCCGGGCGGCTGCGCGCCATCGGCCGGGGGCTGGAGATGCGGGCCATGTCCGTCGGCCAGCACGCCGCCGAGCGGTCGATGATTCTCGACGCCATGATGCCTTCGGCCCCCGTCGCCGTCGCCAACCCGGGGCGTCCGCCGCAGGGGCTGTTGCAGGCCGCCGACAGCGTCCGCCGTCTCGAGCTGCTGCAGGAAGCGGGTTTGATCACGTCCGACGAATACGCCCGCGAACGGGCCGCCATCGAAGGGGCTATCAGCCCGCCGCCGCCGCCTCAACCGGCGGCGCCGGTGTCTTCCGGCACGCCGGTGCCGTTGTCGTCCAGCGTGGCGGAAACCCAGGCCCCGGCCCGCTTGAGCGGCCCGCAGCCGGGAGTCCACCTGGCTTCCTACCGTTCCCGCAAGGATGCGGAACGGGGCTGGTCGCAGTTGCGCCGCGCCCATAAGAGCGCCTTGTCCGGATTGCAGCCGGAGATCAGCAAGATCAATCTCGGCAAGAAGGGCGTCTTCTACCGCCTGAAGGCCGGTCCGTTGGCCGACAAGGCCGAGGCCGCCGGGCTGTGCCGGTCGTTGAAGAAACGGCGGCAGTTCTGCGAAGTCTCGTCCATCAATTAACCGCGTTTGATTGTGTAAGCCCTTGAACGCCACGGAACCGTCTCCGCCCCGGACCGGCCGCCGAGTCTTTTACGGATGGCGGGTGGTCGCCGGGGTGTTTATCGTCTTCGCCGCCACCTCGGGGCTGTCTTTCTACAACATGGCGGTGATCCTCAATGCGCTGACCACTCAGCGTTCCTTCGACACCGGACTGGTGTCCTGGGCGACCACCTATTTCTTTCTCGTCAGCGGCTTCGCGGGCCTTGGCGTCGCCCGCCTGATCGACCGTTTCGACCCCCGCCTGATCATCGGCGCCGGGGCGGTCCTCGTTTCCATCGGTCTGAGTGTGATCGGACGGGCGGAGAGCGCGCCGCCACTGATTCTGGGCTTCACGGTGTTTGGAATCGGTTTTGCCGCCTCGGGGCTAATGCCGGGAACCACCCTGATCGCCCGCTGGTTCGACAAACGGCGCTCCATGGCCCTGGCCGTGGCCTCGACGGGGCTGTCCATCGGCGGTATTTTCCTCACCCCCCTCGCGGCGATGATGATCGGTAGCAGGGGGCTGCCGCAGGCTTTGCCGGAACTGGCCCTGATCAACGTCCTTATCATTCTGCCCGCCGCGCTGCTGTTTTTGCGCCCCGACCCGGAGCGGATGGGGCTACGGCCCGACGGCGCGGGGCAGGACGCGGGCGAGCTCTCCCGCCCGGGGTCCGGCATGGCGTGTCGGGAGGTCTTTCGCCACCGGTTCTATATGGGGCTGACGGCCGCCTTCACCCTGACCATGCTCAGCCAGATCGGCGGCATGGCGCATCAGTACAAATTGATCGCATCCCGTGTCGATGACGAGGCCGCCGCCCTGGGCGTCGCCATCATGGCCGGGGCCAGCATGTTGGGACGGTTCGGTGGCGGCTGGCTGGTCGGGCGGATTTCCATGCGTGGCTTTACCCTGTTCCTGCTTGTCGTCCAGGCCTTCGGGCTGGCCATGCTCGGTTTCGGCGCCGACGCGGTGTCGCTGTTTCTCGCCTCCATCGTTTTTGGCCTCACCGTCGGCAATATGATGATGATGCCACCCCTGATCTTGGCCAGGGCCTTCGGCACGCGGGACTATGCCCGTATCTACGCCCGGACCCAGTTTCTCGCCATGTTCGGCGTCGCCGCCGGGCCGGGGCTGGTTGGCTGGGTGCATCAGTACGGCGGCTATTCCCCGGCGATGCTCGTGATCGCCGCCATCACCCTGTTGGCGGCGGGGGTTCTGTTATTGGCCGGGCCGGTGCCTGAGCCTGAGCAGAAGCCTTAGCCCGGCAAGCCGAGGATTTCCCTGGCTTCCCCGGGCGTGGCGGGGTGGCGGGCGAATTCCGGGCAGGCCTCGACGACCTGGCCCACCAATTCGGCGTTGCTGGCGGCGAGCCGGGTTTTGTCGTATTTCAGATTGTCCTCCAGACCGGTGCGGACATGACCGCCCAGTTCCAGGCACCAGCGGGCCACGGTCAGTTGATGACGGCCTATGCCGGCGGCGGT
>CAYFOJ010000022.1:0-44745 GCA_964344645.1 uncultured Thalassospiraceae bacterium | reverse complement strand
ACACCTACGCCGCACTACGGATGGAACACGGTGAAAGCACTGCTACACGACCTGGAGGGACGGGACGGCGGAGCGATGACCGGCTTAGATCAGGTTGCCGACATCCACGGCCAGGGCCTTGGCGATGGCGGCGAGGATCTTGGTCGAGCCGCCCCGGTTTCCGGTTTCAATCTGGGAGAGGTACATGGGGGAAATTCCGACGCGGGCGGCCAGGTCGGCCTGGGTCATGTTCCGGTGTTCCCGGTACACCTTGATCGGGTGATCGCCAGCGACGAGGCGTTTGGCCACATCAATGGGGAAAAATTCGCCCGCGTCCGCCTTGGCTTTGTCGTAAAGCTCCTCGTCGGTCATTTCGGATTCTGGCTTCTCGGCCCCGGTCAGGCGGGTGTACTCATCCCAGGGGATTACGGCGTAGGCGGGGGAGCCGTTCTTGTCGGTGATGATTTGCGGGCGGGGCATGGGGGTCTCCTATCCTTTGTAAATGTCTTTCCGGTGGCCAATGGCGTAAACCGCGATGATGCGAATTTCGTCGTCGCGCTCGTAGATGGCCCGGTAGTTGCCGACTCTCAGCCGGTAGCCGGGGCGGTTGCTCAAGGGGATGGCATGGATGTCCTGGCGGTCGGGGTTTTCGGCCAGTTTATCCAGGGCGGCAAACATGCGCCGGGCGTCCTTGCGGGGCATCTTCGCCAGGGCCTTGGTGGCTTTGTCTGCGACCTTCAATTGGTACATGGTGTCCATCTCCTTACCTGATTATATATAGCGCCTTGCTATAGTTCTATCAAGCTAAATGCTATAAATTTATGGGACAGGGTCACGCTTTTTGCTATAATCCATGGGGGGCGGCATGGGGCGGTTTGAGGACGGCTTGCTTGACGAGGTGCGGGCGACGGTGACCGGGTCCGCGCAGGCAAGGATTTCATCTCAGACCCGAACGGCGCGGTTGGCCGAAGGCGGAAGTGGAAAGCCCCCCCTTGCCCGGCCCGAGGCCGTTTGCAGGGAGGGCTTGTCCGCTTGGCAGGCTTAGTTGTACTTGCCGCCGTCCGGGACGGTCTCGTTCTTCGGCCGGGAGATGATCTTGTCGAGAATGAATTCATCGCCGCTGAAGATGATCTCCACATCCCTGTCCGGGTCCAGACCCATGTCCATCAGCATGATGTTGATCCACTCTTCCAGCTTGACCGGGGTCGCCGTGGAAACATATTCGTACTTGCGCAAGGCCGATGTCTTGCCGGGCATCAGGTCATGGGACTCATAGCAGGGGAATTCCTCGGCCATGGTGCCGATGGCCTGGAAGGTCTCGGGCGTATCGAAGCGCTTGAAGGTCACGGTGTAGGAGGTGGTCATGCTCTTGCACCGTCCGTCGCCGTTTCCGACGGACGCCGTGCCGCCACCGGCGGTCTGCTTCGGCGACAGGTAGGCCAGCTTCTTGCCCAGCACATCGCCGATGCCGACGGCGATTTCCCGGGCCTTGTCGCCGACAACCTCGGAAATGCAGACCGCGTTGCAGTTGGCGGGGGCCGAGTAGGTGGAGCGGGGCAGCTCGAAGGTACCGATGAAGGTGTTGCTTCTCAGATCATAAAGTTCGCCGTCGATGCGGGTTTCGATCTTGTGGGCGTAGCCCACGTCCTTCTTGGTGGCGTGAATGCGAAACAGCGCCAGGGCGCGGGAGCGAAGATTGGCCTTGGCTTCATTGTTGGCCAGCTTGGCCGCCTCGATCAATTCCGTTTTCGGCCGACGGTCGACGACTTTCCAGCCCAGGTCGGCGGCGATCATTTCCTCGTCGCGCATGCGGAAACCGTGACGGAACATGCCGTCCTTCAGTTCTGCCAGAACCCGCTTGTAGATATCGCTCTTTCTGCTGACGGAGCGGGGGTCCTCGTCCTCGCCCATGACGATCACCGGGATATTATCCTGTGACTGGGCGTGCGCCGGATAGGAGGTGGCGCTGCAGGCGGCGAGCGCCCCCATTCCCACCAGGGCGAAGGTGGTCCGCCTGAGGGTCTCCATGATAATCCTTGCCATTTTTTTGCTCCCTTACATTCCAGGTAACGTGAAGAGTGTTGTTCCAATGAACCCCATGAAAACATCAGGGTGTTTTTTTTCAGGCAAAGCGAAATATAAAATCGCGCCCCTTCCAACAAGCTGGCTTATCGGGCCAACGGGTGTCAATGACCATTCCCAAGCCGCCGGAAAATTGCCCCTGGACGGCCTAATCGGTGATGGCGCCGACCGCGGGTTCGGCCCGTGGCGGCGTCACGTTGATGATTTCCACCCGCCGGTTTTCCGCCGCCTCGAGGGAAAAGGCGTTTTTCGGACGTTCCTCGCCGAATCCCTGCATAATCAGCCTGTCCGCGGCCACGCCGCCGACGTCTCGCAGATATCTTCCCACCGCCAAGGCGCGGGCTTCCGACAGGGCCTGATTGTGCCGGGCGGAACCCCGGGCATCGGTGTGGCCGTTGACTTCAAAGACCGATGCCTCCAACTCGGGCGCGTTCATGGCGGCGGCCAGTTCGTTCAGTTGCGCCCTGTCGCGCCCGCTCAGCACCGAGGAGTTGACGGCGAACTGGATGGAAAGATCGACCTTCCGGACCGCATCGTCGCCGGTGATGGGAACCAGCTCGCCGATCAACCGGTCCCGGCCGATCAGTTCCCCCGCCCCGGCCACTAGCGGCGAAAGGGCCATCGAAACGGCGATCACGGCGAGCCGCATGAGAGAGGAAAGATACATGTCATGTCTCCCGTTGGAAGGATGTTGATTTGCCACCAGTATACCGTAAGTTGGGCAAGGTGCGAACCATGCGCCGCAGGGCGTCGTCGAGGACCGACGCGGCGACGTCCGCGTCTCCCTTCAGCCGGGCCGCCGACACCGCACCCGAGATCGCCGAAAACAGGTTCAAGGGCAGGCCACCGTCCGAGCGGGCCGCCACATGGCGGGCCCGCCACATCAGTTCGCCTTCCTTCAATCCGTTCAGGGTCAATTCCAGGCCCACTTGCGCCTGGCTCCAGAACACGGCATAGACGCCGTCACCCCCAATGAAACGGGCTTCGAGGACGCCATGACAGCCGAGATTCCGCGCCATGGCGCGCAACTCTCCCGGATTGGCGGGGTCCATGGCCATCTTGCGGGCGGCGCTTTCGCGTTCGCGCGGACCGACGATCCGATCGAAATTGCCTGAGAAATGGCGTTCCATGGCTTCCTCGACCTGACCGTTCAGCGGCGCGATGACGATGCAGGACGGCGCCCGGCGATAGTAGGCGTCCTTGACCTGAAATTCCACGGAGCGGCCGACCAGGCTTTCCCCGGTGGCTGGGCTTCCCGGGTCATAAGCCCGATAGGTGGTTTGCATGCAGCCGCACAGCATACCGGCCAAAGCAATGACGGCGAGGAACTTCATGACGCCCCCCGGCACCGGCCCGCCCGGGCCGGGATGGCGACACGGCCGGAAACCGGACGGCCGTCCCTGAACAGGTTCTCGACGAGAATATGGCTCGGCGTCACCCGATAGGCCCCCCGCACCCGCCCCGCGTTCTTGAAGTCTTCACCGAGAACCCGGGACAGCCCTCCCAACAGGGCGGCGTCGGCGCGGCGGCCGAACAGTCGCACGGGGACGGCGTTCCCCCGCAGGCGATGATGGCGGCGGATCGCCCGGGCCCGGTCCGTTTCCTCCTTGCCGAGGAAGCCCTGCGGTTGACGGACGAAGCCGCTGTAGCGGTCCATGTTGATGGCCCACGCCTGCCCGGGCCGTTCGGCGGGCCGATAGAGCGCCCCCCGCCCGTCCATGAGCGCCAGGGTCATCCCGAAACAGGATTTCAGGCGATCGTGCAGGACCCGGCGTTGGCGGCTGGAATCCGGCCAGTTGATGACGATGTCCGGTCCCTCGCCATGCTCCAGAAGCTTCAGCAAGGCGCGGCCCTCGACCGCCTCGGGCGAATCCGTTTGCAACGAGACCTCCGTCGGGGCGGGATCCCTTTCAATGGAAATTTGCGGGCGTTCCGGCATTTCCCGCTGAACGGGATTCGGTTGCGGTTGCGGCGTGGCCTTCAGGGGCGTGAAGGTCGTTGCCGGAGCGCGCACCGGCTGTTCCGGGCGGGGTTTCAGGGGCGTCACCGGGGTGGGGGTGGAGGCGGCCAGCGGCCGGCGCTGGACACGGGGAGGAGCCGCTGGCGCCTCCTTCGGCGGTGGTGGCGCCGGCAGCCGCACGGCCGTCGCCTTCATCGCCGATTCCGGTGTGTTCCGGGGGTTCGGGGTCTCTTGTTCGGCGGGAACCGGCCTTTCAACGGCGGGCCTGGCGGCCGGATTGCGTTCCAGGACGAAAACCAGCGCCAGCAATCCGGCGGCCAGCACCACCGGAGCCATGACCCCGGCGGTTTCGGCTTTTCCGTTGACGGGCCTGCTTCCCATGGTCCTACTGTCCGTTTCTTTCGACGAACATCAGTTCCATGTCCTGAGCCAGCTTGTAGAGCTCGCTCCGCCTCTCCCGCGAAGACATCATCGGGGCGGACACCGCAGGCTCCCGGACCTCTTCCCGCATCGCCCAGGATTCCTCGGTAACCTGCATGTCCGGTTTATGAGTCTCGACCACGGCGACACTGACCGCCGGGGGCATGGCGGGAGGCGCCGAGGCCGGGGACGGTGCGGGTGCCGGGGCCTGAGAGGAAGCCGGAGCCGCTGCGTTGTCGGCGGAGAGGACTTCATCGATAACCGTTGAAACAATCTTCTGAGCCTGGACCGGCAACTGGATGTGGGCCCCGGTGTTCTCTTCGGCCGGGTCGGCGGGGGAGGAGACGGGGGACGTGCGCGTTTCTCCGGCATGGCGCGGATCGCCGGGATCCACGATCGACCAGATGTCGAAACCGTCCCCCTTTTCGGCCACGAATAAATAGCCGAGGGCCCCTAAGACAACCAGGTTGAACATTAAATAACGCATGGCGGTTTTCCTTTTCTTCTCAGTTTCCGCCCGTCTGCTTGGCGTGAGTCACCATCAGCAGGGTCCGAAGCACCGTCGCCACGGGCAGGCCGACGACGGTGGTCATGAAGGCGGTTTTGAATTGACCGGTCAGGCCCTGAATGATCACCGGCACGGTTTCCGTCGTCAGTTCCTGTTCCGCCAGGCTGCCGACGCCGAGGCTGACCCCGAGAAGGGTGTAGGTCAGGGCCAGGGTGGCGACGCCGCCGGCGGCCTGGGTGCCGGCTTCCAGCCACACCCGCTCGCCGGGGGACTGCAGCATGTGCCCCCAACAGAACAGAGAGGTGGCGACGAGGGCGGCCATCAGGACCAGGAAGGCCGTTCCGAAGACCTGTTGTCCCCAGGAGACGATTTCGCCGGCGGACATGGAGGTGGCGGCGACGGCGACGGCGAGCGCCACCGTCGTTCCGCCCACCGTCCAGGCAACGGCCCGCGAACCGGCGTCCAGAGATTTGACCAGGGCGCCCATTTTAACGCCTCCCGACCCGGGCCGAGCTGAGGGTCTGGGAGGTCAGGCCGAACTGCTCCAGCCATTGATCGATCACATGGACATTCTTTTCCACGGAGGAATGGACCAGGAAGGTCAGGTCGTAGTTGGCAAAGGCCCTGCGCACCTGCGGCGTGTTCTGCCCCGTCAGGGACTTGTCACGCAGGGTCATGCGTTCCAGGTCGACCAGGCGGCGCTTGGCGAGGGCGGTTTTCTCCTGACGCTCTTCGGGCGTCAGTTCGGGCGTGAGCAGGGTCTCGATCAACAGAGTGCGTTCCCGCTCCATGTTCTCCAGCGACCCGGCATCGGCGACACCGGCGGTCAGGGCGAACAGTCCCAGGGCAATGGCGATGGTTTTCATGGCTTTGTTCCTTTCAACAAACAGGGGCTTAGTGCCCGATAAAGTGATTGACGGCGGTGGCAACGCTGAGGGGCTTGGGCCCCTCCACATCACCTGCGAATTCCATTTCGTCCAGACCCTCCGAGAGCGCCATGGCGTCCAGGGCGACCAGTTTCGCCATGTAGGCGAGGATGGATTCCTCCTGATCGACCAGCGACAATTCGGATTCTGCCGTCGCGATCATCTGACGAAGGTGTTCTTCCTTGGTCACCGCCCGGCCGTCGATTTCCGGCTGGGCGTTCATGCGGTGGCCGCGCACGGCGTCCGCCAGTTTGTCCAGGGCGGCCCGGTTGGAGCTGTATTCCCGGCTGTATTTCGACTCGGTGGCGCTCGCCTCGGCGAAAACCGCCATATCGACTTCATCAACGACCGTCTCGAAACGGGCACGCGCGGCCTTCTGGTTTTCGATCAGGACCGCCCGTTGCCCCGAGGCCGGGGACTGGTCATGGCGGACCCGGTCGAGGATGCGTTCGTAAAGCCGGACCTTGATGCGCAACTGCCGGCGTTTGTAATCGAGCCGTTCGCCCATCATTTTCACGTAGGCCTGCTTTTCGGCCAGCAACTGATGGGTCAATTCCGTCCTCACCTCCCCTTCGGCGCGCTCCGAGGCATTGCGCAGATCATTCAGGGTCCGCGCCTTGCCTTCGATCTTTCCGCCCAGGTCGCCGATGGCGGCGGCCAGGTCGGAACCGGCGAAATCCTGCTCGATGGCCTTGTTCAGGTAGGTGCTGGGCAACTTGACCAGCCGCTCCGCGGCCTTCGGCTGCCATTTCGGCGCCTCGGCCTGGGCCGCCAGGGGGGCGGCGCAGAGCAGCGCGGTCAGGCAGGCCCCCATCATAAGGGTCTTGCGAAGGCGGGGTGTTTTCCATTCTGCGGTCATTTCGGCTCTCCTCGCTTAATGGGTTTTCCAGTAACGCACGCGGCGGATTTCGTCCTTCAGATCCCGGCTGGCGTTGCCCGATCCCAACCGATACTTGTCGGCCGTCTTGTCCTGCAGCAGCAGCTTCATGGTATCGATGAACGACGAACCGTCGCTCAGATACAGATCCTTGCCGGGGAACGACTGCCTGAAGGTGGAGACCGTCTGCCGGGCCTGGGCAATATCGCCGCCCTTGAAGTGATTGAGCGCGGCGATGGCGTAGGCGCGCATGCGTTCGTCCTCGGCGACCTCGGCCGCTTCCGGGCCAAGTTCGGACTCGCAACGTTCCAACAGCCGGGCGCTGGCAAGATACTTGCCGGTGTCGCCGGCCTTGCGGGCGCTGGTATCGACCAGCAGGGCGTCGTCCCGGCACTGGCGATAGTCGCGCATGGCGGATATTTCCTCGAAACGGGTCTGGCGATAGCCGATGCCGCCATCCTTGTTGTTCATGCCGCCAACGGTCTGGCAGGCCGACAACAACACCCCGCCAACCGCCAGAACGGCGAAACGGGAGACGTGGCGGCGAGCGGTCTTGGTGTGGTTTTTCATGGCTCATAATCCTCTACAACTGGGCCCCAAACGGGGCATGCGGAGGTTATGAAAGGGGCAGGGAGATTTTTTCCGGGCGCTGGCTTAAAATATATTTCCCATCAAGAGGGCAGAATATCCACCCGGGCCTTTCGGCCCGCCCGCCGTAGCGCCTTGTCACAGGTCGCGAGGGATACGCCCAGGCGCATGGCCAGTTCCAGATAGGTGGCGTCATAGGTTGTGAGTTTATGCAATCTGGCCAGGGAGAGGATTTCCCGAAACACAGTCTTGTCCGAGCGCGTGTCGGTGACAATGGGCAAGTGGTCGAGAAGCTCCAGCCGGGCGGCGATTTGCGCCGCGCTAATACGCCCGCGCCGTTCAGCCTGAATCAGGACATTACCCAATTCCAGATGCCACAAGGCGGGAACGAATGCCTGGCTGGTCTTGAGTTCCCCGAGCAGTGCGTCGGTTTTCCGGCTCGCCTCATCTTCAAACAGCCATGACGCGGCAATGGAGCAATCGAGGACAAAGCCCTTCATCGACGCCCCTCATCGCGCAGGGCCTTCCAGTCCAGCCCTTGCAGGGTCACATCCTTACGCAGGGACCGCAGTTCATCAATGACCGCACCAATATTGGCTTCATCGACCCGCCGCGCCCCGACAAGCCGCGCCACGGGCTTGCCCCGCCGGGTGATCAAAACATCTTCGCCATGCCGCACCTTGTCCAGCAGTTCGGACAGATGCGTCTTGGCCTCAAAGGATCCGACTTCAATCATGGCTTCTCCTTTAAACTAGTTGAATAAACCAGTATAGTAATAGAAGCCCGCTTGTTCAACGCTCCTTCTCAAACCGGGTCAAGAGGCAAGTTTTAGACGCAAACGCCTAAAGCGTCTGGGCAATGCGGAAGCCGCCGTTCGCAGGCGCGTTCTCGTAATTGTTCTCATAACAGGCCTTACACGATTTGTTGTGCCATTCAAAACCGGTGTTTTGATCAGCTCCATTCGCACCATGCCAGATCATTCGCCGCCAAGTTTAGTTGAACCGGCTTTTGCCCTTTTTCGGCAGCCGCTCGACGCCGTGGCCGTCGGTGCCGACGGCGAGGCCGACGGCCCGCATGGCCGCCCATTGCGCCCTGAGGGCGTCGCCGCGCAGCCGCCTGGCGTCGTTGGCCCAGGCCTCTACATCGCTGGTTCCGGCGGCGGCGACCCACCACAAGGCCACATCGCGCTTTTCCACGGGGCCGGAAAAGCGCGGCAGGGGCAGGTCCAGGTCAAGGTGTTCCCCCGGTGACAGGGTAGCGGTGGCCGTGGCGGAGGTTTGCGCCAGATGAAACCAGACATTCAGCGGTTGGTCATGCCGGTTGAAAAGCCGATAGCGCACCTTGCACAAACCGGCGCCGGAGACGTCGGCCAGGGTCTCCGTCCCTGTGCGCCTGACCGCGACCTTTTGCAGCGGCCCGTTGAGAAAACGGCAACTGCCGCCGTTGGCGGCGACAAGGGCCTCGGCCTCCAGGGCAAGGGCCGTGGCGGGAACGGCCCCGGTGTTGAGGCGGCGGGCGAAGACCCAGCGGGTGAGAGGACAGGACCAGCAGTCCGCCCCGTCGAGGGCCTTCGACAGGGCCCGATACTGTCGCCCGTCCAGCAGCGACGCCCACGTCTGATAGCGTTCGAACGAAAATGCCGAAAAGGCCAGTCCGCAGGCCAGCGCCAGCAGCAGGGCAAGGACCCAGCGCTTTCCGAACCGGGGCGCGGGACGCGGCTTGACGACGGCGTCCTTGGCCCGGGCCTTCTTGGAAAGCCCCAGTTCCAACAGGGCCTTTTCGACGCCGCCCAGCCGGGTTGCCACGGCATCCTCCACCTGGCTCGGCGACGGGACGAAGACGAAAACCGGCTTGCCGTCGGCGGCGGCGGCGGCGAACAGGTCCGACGAGGCGCGAAGCTTTTCGCCGACGTGCTCCACCGCCTTGACGTTCAGGTCGATGTCCACCTCGCCGGTGGCCCAGACGATGGCGTCGGCCTCTCCGCCCCGCTCCGCCAGCCGCCCGACCCGCTTCAGGGCATGGGCCAGGAACAGGCCCAGTTGCCAGCTTAGGCCGTCGTCGATGGGCCCGGAAACATCGGTGCGGAACGCCCGCCCGCCGAATTCCCGCTCGATCACCCCCGTCGGCTTGCGGACAAAGGCGTGATAGGAGGGGCTGATCGGCAGGGCGCGGGAGGTTCCGTCAACGCAGACGACGGATTGGACGTCCGGGTCCTCCTCGACGATCCGCTGCACCTCGACCGGCCCTTCGGTGGTGGCGATGTAGACGCGAACACGGTTCACCGGAGGAAGACCTCACGCTTGATGTCCTTCAGGCCGCTGACCAGCGGTGACTCGGTGGCGGTGAGAATTTGCATGATGCCTTCCTGAATATCGGGCAGATCGAAGCGGCTGGTGTCCTGCTCGCCGCAGAGGAACAGATGACGGGGGACCCTCCCTTCCGGGTGGGCCAGTTCGATAATGACATAGGTCTGTTCCGGATCGGCGCGGGAGACCTTGAGGCGAATGACGAAACCGTCCCCTTCGCGCCGGTCGATGCCGCCGCTGCTGGCCGCCGCCACCTGGGGGGCGCGGTAGAAGGAGACCCGCCGCAACAGGCTGCCGAGCTGCCCCCGCAAGGCGGGATTGCGCAGCATCGCCTGTTTGAGATCCCGCTCGCCGATGCCTCCCCGGCCCATGGCGTAGGCGTAAAGGTCGGAAAAGCCGACCGGGCGCAGGTCCAGGTCCGCGTTCTGCTCGCCGCGGGCGATGCGTCGGCGGCGCAGGTCGTCCAGGGTGGTCAGTGCGCCGAAGGCCTCTTCGGCAGCCGCCTTTTCCTTGTCGTTCAAGGCATTCCAGTCAACCATATCAGTGCCCTCCATAGATCAGGCTGAATTGTTCATGGAACCGTGTCCGGTCCCCATCGAATTGTTCCCGCCAGCCGCCGCCGGTCTTTTCGCGGGCGCCCATGGCGTCGAGAAAGGCCGTCAGGCGGCGCTCCACGTCGAGCAGGATCGAACCGCCCTCGGCGAAGGCGGCAAGACGGTCGGGATCATCTTCGGGCCGGTCCTCGAAGCCTTTGCGGGACAACCCCTTGAAGGCCCGTTCCAGCACCTCGGAGTCCTCCACGTCCGGGACCGAACCGGCCCGATGCAGCGCATACAGGCAGGCCTTGCAGGCGCCCGAGATGTGGTCGAGCAACTTCCGCCATTCCGCCTGCCGTTCCCCATAGCCGTTCTCGGCGCACTCGGCGATCACGGCGGCCAGTTCCGGGCCCGTGAGTTTCCGCCGCAGAGCCTGAACGATACGCGCCTGCCCCTTGCCGAAGACCTCGACCCGCAGCACCGAAAGCACCCACTGCCGCCCAGCCAGGCCGCTTTCGACAATGGTCCGGGCGAGTTCCTTTTCCTTTTTGTTCAAAAACTTCACCAGGGAAGCCGGCTCTTCATCCAGTTGCGCCAGGGGCGAGGCCTGTTCGTGTATGGCGTCCATGAGGACGTCGCTCAGCTCCGGATTGACTTCTCCCGCCTCGCGGTCGTGACCTATGGTGTCCGCCATGGCCGCCTGCGCCTTGGCGAGGCCGATTTCGAGAACCTCATGCAGGCGGACGAAGGCCCAGAAAACGCTTTCAAAGGTCTTGAAGTCCTCCCGGCCGTCGTCTTCGCCCGCCGCCTGGGCCGCCCAGAAGTCGAAAATATGCTGATCGTTCACGTCGCGGACGGAAAACGAGGCCCCCAGCCGGTTGCCGAGGTGCCCGGTCAGGGCATGGAACTTGCGCTGGACCTGGGCCGTCGGCAGGTGGTCCTTCAGGTAATCATAGACCTTGCGCGAGAGGACGTTGGCCTGGGCCGACACCGCCCCGGCGGTCGTTCCCTTGCCCCTCAATTCGCCGACGAAGTCGTCGATCACGTCGAAACCGAGGGAAGACACGAGAAATTCCATCATCGCCGACAGGAACCCCATGCGGCCGAAGGACACGCCGAAGGGGGCGTCGTCATAGCCGATGATCAGGTCCCCGGCCTCACGGTGCACCGGGGGCGAGGCGGCGGACAGGGTCTGCTGGTGCCGCGTGGCCCAGCCCTTGAAGGCGGAGGCCCGGGCGACGCCGCCGCCCCAGAAGAAGCCGAGATAGCCGTCCGGTGCCGCATCGGCGATGCGTAGAAGGTGACAAAGTTCCAATAGGGGCCGGGCGTAGGTTCTGCAGACGATGGCCGTTTCCATGTCGCGCACCGCCTTTTCGAAGAACCGGGGCTCGCCGTCAACCTCGGCCTCGGCGACCAGGCTGAACGCCGCCACCAACTCGCCGCTCTTGCCGCCTTCGAGAACCAAACTTTCAGCCGAACGTTCCATGACCTTGCGTCCATCCATGCCTGCCGGAGGAATCCGAAACTCACATTTTAACGATAGCATAGCCATGATCCGACCCGTCTCTTTATCCTCAAAGATATTTTTTACTTTGAAGGTGGCTGCGGAAGCGGCTGCGAACCGTTTCGATCTTGCCGAAGAAGTTATCCAGCATGGCATTGCCGTGCCCGCCGACCGGCTGCCAGTCGCCATTGCCCCTAGCGTTCCCATTGTCCTGAACATGCGCGGCGTCCTCGGGCAGCGGGTAGGCTTCGACGGCCTTGGGCGCACTATAGTTTTCGGCGATTTTCAGATAGTCGCGCCAGTCCCGCTCGACATAGGGTTCTTCCGACAGCCAATAGTGAGTCTCCGGCTCCACCGGACGGGACGGAGAAACCCGCTCGGCCGACGCCACTTGGCGCAGGGCGTCCTTCGTTTCTTCGCGGTCGAACTTGGCGTGCCACGTGCGCACTTGGCGAACATAGCCCCGGGTATAGTCGTGCGGACGGGCATGGGCGCCCCTGCCCTTCAGGGTGCCGCCGTTGTAATGGCTCAAGGCCAGTTCCCAGCGGTTGCCGTATTGGCGGTAGAGCCGCTCCAGATAGGTCACGCCGAGGCGGATGTTCAGGCGCGGCTCCCACAGCCGGTCCTTGTGGACGCCGAATTCCGAGCGCGCCGTGGCGGGCATGATCTGCATCACGCCACGGGCCCCGGCGGAGCTGATCGCCCGGGGGTTGAAATTGGATTCCACCCGCGCCACGGCCAGGGCCAGGGCCGGCGGCACGACGCCGTTGGCTCGGGCCTCTTCGACGACTATCTGTTTGACGTCGGCGCGGGAAGCCTTCGGGTAGGCCGCTTCGGCGGCGTGCATGCCGATAAACAGAATCGGCAGAATGAGAAGGGAAAGGAACTTGCTCATGGGTTTTGTCCTTTAAACGAGTTGAGCCAGCGTTCGTCCATGGTCGAGACGACCAGATCCGGACGGTTGATTTGGGATTGCGCACCGAGGACCTCGGTCATCGGCTGGGCGGGATCGACGGCGAGAATGACTCTTCCGTCTTGTGGCAGGGCGGACAGGGAATAGGGCTTTTGATCGGCGTCGTAAAACCGGCCGCCGTAAAAGAAGACAAGGGTGTCCTGTTCCTCCGGTTCCAGCACCGTATCGGCCGGGGCGTCCGCCGCCGCCGGGGCGAGGAGCCGCAACGCCGCCGGAGGGGGCGTCTCGCTTTCCGCCGGCTCGGATTTGGTCCCCATGGAGACCATGGTCAGTACCATGATGGCGAAAAACGCCATGGCCAGGGCCAACGCCGTCTCCGTCATCGCATTGCCGTCTGTTCCGTGCTCCATGACATAAACTCCTGCATTGATAACCTATGCCCGGGTCATGGAAGGGATTGGGCCGTTTTAAGCCGGGCGGGAGATGCGGAATTAAGTTTTCCATCGCCCAACCCCCGCTTGAGCCATGGCGGCAAAGCGGCTTACAGTGAACGCAGTCAATCGGCTCAAGGTTTGATGGCGGAAGGAAGGAAGAATAATCATGCGCCACTTCATGACACGACTGGTGCTGTTCGCCGCCTGCCTGGCATGGCTCGCCGGATACGGTTACAAGGCTCATGCGTGGGAGGATTACGCCCTGCCCGAATGCGACTTAAGCGGCGGCAAATGGGCGATGGCGCAATGTGAATTCGAGCGTGCCGAGGAAGCGGCGGAACATCTGAACGCCGTGCTCGCCGTCGTCCTGTCGGCGCCTCAGATAAGTGATGAAGGCAAGGACGCACAAAGGACCGCTCAAGAACACTGGACGCAATATGTCGCGGCTTTTTGCCGCCCCCTGGTGGAAAACGGCATCTGGAGCGAGGCGACGAAAGACAGATGCCTGGGCGACCAGACCATCCAGCGCGTCAACAGCATTTATGATGCCGTCTTTTCAATCTACATGGAGTTGGAGGACGCGGTGGCGGGCGGGGCCACCAAATAAAAGCCCATCAAGGCGTCTCCGCATCCGGCTCATTCCCGTCGGCGATTATCTCATGCAGCCCCTTTTCCAGTCTCCTGGTCATGACGGCGCCGCTGACCATGCAGCAGACAAAGGCGATGACGGCGATGGAAAACGCCAAAACGACGGAACCGTATTCTCCGTTATGAATATCGCTTTGCTTAAGACCGAGAGTGCCGATCAGGGCCACGGTACCGGCGACAACGACGCCCCAAAACGACAGCCACCAGGACAGCACCCATTTGACGCCGTTGTCTCCGCTGTCCCCGAAAACAGACCGGCAAAAATCGGCCAAGACCCGATAGGGGCGGATCAGGTTCAGAATGGGGATGAACCAGCAGGCCAGGGATTGAGAGGGCGTCCAGTTCACCACGAGGCCGTTTTCCCGCATCCGGGCATGTGAACGATACAGCCACGGCAGGAACAGGAGGGCGGTCGCGGCCATGGCCGCGAACATGAACAGCGTTGATACCATAAGGGCAATGGGTACAAAGAGCATGCTAAACGCCCGCCCCAGTGCTCCCAGGAGAATCGGGAACAAAAACAACGCCTCGAACTCGGAGACGGGGGAATCCAATGAGGGGGGAATGGAGCGTATCGCATCCGTGACCCAGGCGGCCCCCGCGAGTTCAACCAGCGCGAAGACCCCCATCAATCCCGGAAGCACCCATGTGCCGACTATTCGCATTGGTTTTTAATCCCATTCCGGCAATTCACGACAACACGGAGCATTCGAACATTTTGACGGCGGAAAAGAAAATTAATTATGCTGTCCCCATAAACAACATCAACGAGACGTATTCCAACATGTCCGACTCCCCCCTGCTCCCCAAGTTCCTGGCGCTCCGTGGCCGGTTTGGCGATTATGGAGCGACCGATCTTTTCTTTTCGGGCGAGGAAGGCCTTATTGACGGAGACATCAAAACCGCATGGCTTTCACCCGAAGCCCTCGCCGCCAAGATTTTTGTCGATGTGGTGGCGCTGCACAAACAGAAAGAGCAGGACTGGGGCTATCCGCTTGAGCCTGTTTCACCGCGGATCGAAGCCCCCCTTCGGGCCGTATTCTCCCATGTCCGGGCGACAAATGGAGATGCTTTTGATCAACCGGCAAACGCACCCGCGAACGTGCATCAGGATTTCACCCCCTATCAATTCATCGAAGCATGGCTGAACCGGCAAACCGGCCCGTCTCTCAGTGAAGAACAGGTAAACGATCTCCTGGGACTGGATGGTTCGGAAGATAGCGACCCGGATTGGGATGAAGAGGAGACAGGCCTTCTGGACGAGGCGTCGCCGTCTTTGGATGAGTTTCACCCCCGGTGCGACACGAATGTAGAAACCGGAGCGATAACAGGGATTTCGAGGAACAGCGTCCTGAGTTTCATCGCCGTGACGATGTTCAATGACATGGCCGAAATACAAGGGGAAGACCTAACATCAATCGTTCGAATGGATAAGGACGCCGTCGTCAGGTCTCTGGCAAAACTGATCGGCCACTACGACGAACTCACCCGCCGGTTTGGACGGCCGGACATGCGTGACCGCGCGGGAAAACAGGCCCTCTTTACCGGCAGCCTGAAGCAGTTGAAGCGGGAAGAGACATGAACAGGCAATCCGTTCCCCTTAGCCGCTTCCTGGCGATGGCCGCAGTCGCTCTTTTGAGTGCATGCGGAACCGTCGATAATACGGAAGTGAACTTCGACCGGGAAACCGATGCCGCGTTGCTTGAGCATTTTCGGGAACATTATGGGGAATTTCACGGCCTGGATGTCACCATCGTTCCGTGCGCCCGGGCCTCTCTTTTCGCCGCCCGTTACCGGCATTTAATCCAATGGGGCTCGACATGTAAGGATCTGTACTATGATCCGTTCGACGAAGCCATGCGTGAACCCTATCAAAGCTGTGTGAACAAGCGTCAGGCCATGGAAGACCTGCAATCGGACCACCCTCAAGGAGCCCTCCATCCGGCGGGCCTGGAAGCGGCGAGACTGCCGGACGCCCTCTTTGACCGGCTCGACGAAGAGGCGCAAACCCTTGAAGCCTCGTTGCAGGGGCTTGCCACTGAGATCTTATCGGCGGTCGCGGACGCCGCGCCCGGCCGTCGCCTGGAAATGCTGGTGGATTCGGAAAGCGCCCCCCTTTACCGGTCGGCGGCGGGCCGTCTTCTTGACGCGTTGGGAAAGCAGGACAGGCAGGACAGTGAACCCCTGAAGCTCGGGATAACGCTGTGGAACCTTGGACCGAGGCTCGGCATTGAGGCGCAGTTGCTGCCCGGCAATCCGCACGCTTCAAATTGTCGGGGCCGGGGCCTTCCCGACAAGCGGTTCCATGCCACCGCTCTTCCGCCGGCGGAGTGGCTCGAAACCTTGAGGGGAATTCCCATCGGCATGATCGAAGAAAACCCATAACAGGATGGTCCGATGAAAGACAAAACAGCAATCCTCTTCGGTCTCGCCCTCCTGTTCTCCGCCCCCGGTGGCGGTGTTTCCGCCGATACCAACGTTCCCTCTTACGACGTGCAACGGCTCTCCTCGCCGGAGGATGTCGTCCGGTACATGTATGACCCCGAGAAAGACGGCGTCATTGACCCATCGTTTCACGAACTGCTCTATTCGGTGATCGTGGACATGCGTTTCACCGAAGCCTTCGCAGCCCTGGCGAAAAAACTGGCGCCTGACGATCCGTCCCCGGAGAAGACGAACCAATGCCTTGATGGCCTGAAAGACAGGGACCCCCTGATCGGTGGCCCGGAGGGCACGATTACGGAATTCATCATCCACCCCGCCGAAATCCAGGGCGGCGACGCCTCGGTCCTGGTCGAGTTCCGTCATCTTCAAACCCTACGCCGGATCAAGTTCCCCCTCAAATTGGTGGAGGGTGTTTGGAAGCTCGACGATATCATCGGCCAGGATGGCGCGGGCAGCCTAAGACGCAACATCCGATCCTGTCTTCCCGGCTGCGAAGGCCGTCATTGAAAATCGAGCGGGAACCATGGGCCTGTAACGATGCGGCCTTGTTTCGGCCAAGGCTCAGTTCCCAAGGAGGACGATCTGGGTCAACGCGTCCCATGTGTCGTTGTCGCCAAGGCCGTTGGCTTTCTTGAACGCCCTTAGGGCCTGCTTCGTGCCGTCGTCGAAATTCCCGTTGATATCGGAACGGTAATAGCCGCCCTTCTTAAGCTTCAACTGGACCTGTTTCGCGTGTTCGGCCTTGTCCAGGTCGAGAAGAATCAACGACGGGGAAGACTTGTGCGCCGCCCCGGACGGGGCCGAGGTCTCCAGGTTGGCGAAGAACCCGCCTCCCGATGAAGCGCCCTTCTTTTCTCCCTCGTCCTCGAAGCCTTCCTCATCCAGGGTTTTCGATATTTCCTCCTCGTTTTCCCGGGCGGCGGCGGCAACGGCCTGATCGGCTTCGCTGAAATCATGCGCCGCCTTGAGGCTATTGCTGATTTTCCCCGCGTGTCCCAGATTGCTGGCGAATTTCCCAAGGCTGGCCACGGCGCCGATGACCGTCTCGATGGTCAACATGTCCGTCGGCGCATATTCCCGATAAATCGCCTGCGTCGCCGTATTGGCCATGACGGTCTCCAGAAAAAGCTCGGGGTCTTCGCTGATGGCGAGGCTTATTCTCGTGATCCCCATCAGGACTTTCGTGTTTTCGACTTCCGCCAGGGACACCAGCTTTTGCGCGTTGTCGACCTTACGGCGATAGGTATCGGACAACTGATGGTATTTGATGTTCTTCAAGGCTTCGGTGTATTGACGGGCGCCGATGGCGAAGCTTTCGTCGCTGTAGGCCACATTGACGGCTTTGATGCGGGCCGTTCCCGAATAATTCGCCTTGGCTTCATTCATGCGGCGGACGAAGCGCTCGGTCTCCTGGTTTTTCAGCCCCCCCTCTTCCAGGACCGGGCCGATTTCATTCAAGGCGCCGACATACTGGTCAAAGGCCGAATTGGCGAGCACGGACGCCTTGGCGAATGAGGCCGGCAAGGAGAGGTCCTCGTATTCCCCCCTCCCCGATAGATCGTCGAGCACGGCCTGGGCGGATATGCAGCCTGTCATTCCCGAGATGGAAACAACGGCCAAGACCGCCATGGCCGGCTTGGACTTCATGATCCAGTTCCGCACGCCTCTTTCCTTTCCCTGACCGAACCGTAACATCCGCACACCTATTTTCGGCGTAGAAATATCACCACCCGCCGCCCGCTGGTTTCGGTATCGTCCACGCCCAGTTTCTCTTCCAGTTCATCCAGGACCACATCCAGGGTCTCGTGGAAGGCCGCCGCGTTTCCCTTATACAATACCGCCAGCTTCAGAGTCCGTTCGCTTTTATTGATCCCCGAATTGTTCCGAACGGTGATCTTATGCGCCTTCAACGCCTTCAAAAGCGGACGCATCTGCTTTCGTTCGCTCCCGATGTTCTTGACCGATATGGAATATTCCCTGCCGACAGTCCGGATCTGTTCGAGAGCGCGGCGCACCTGCGCGCCGATTTCGGTCGCCGCCGCCTGCACGCTCAATTTCATGGCGTTGTTGATGGCCAGGGACCGGGTTTCGCCGCTCGCCATGCCGATTTTCATGGGCGAGGCCGCCACATTGCCGATATTCAAGGCGACCAGCCGGATTTGCGTCTTGACCTCCGCCTTATGGTCGCCGCTGGCGGCGTCCCGGCCGCGGCTTGTCACCGAAACCTCTCCAAGCGACAGGATATCCATGCTGGCCAGTTCCGGCAGGTCCGACTTTGAGGCCATGCGCATGACCATGCGGGCCCAGTCGTCGATTTCCGAGCCGCTGACCTTCCGGGTCTTCCAGTCTTCGAGCACGGCGGTCATTTCACGGATTTCCGAGCGGCCGTATCGGTCGATAATTTTGTCCAGTTGGTGAACGTCGATGGCTTGCTGGCCCAGCCTGGCCGCCAGTTCGCCGACGGCCTCGCGGGTATCGTAGCCTTCGGCCCGGTCGGCGGACCTTCCATCGACCACATAGCGCAACAGGAGCCCGACCCGGGAAAGGTCCTGCTTGTGCCGGGTGATGGTATCCCGCGACAGCAGCCTGATTTGTTCCTCCAGGGCGACGGATTCAATATCCACCCGCAGCTTGACGGCGCATTCTCCGCCGTCATGGAAGGACTCCCGTGTGAGCGTGCGCAAGATGACCGCGCCGTTGTTGTAAAGCCTGGGGAAATCTTCCGGGGTCACCAGCTCCCCACCTTCCGCATCCAGCAGGGCCTCCTCGAGGGCGCCTTCGAGCGCTTTCCGCTTCGCCTCCTCCAGGCACTCCTCGGCTGTCAGTCCTTCGCCAGAGGCCCGCCCGACCTTGGAAATGGGCCAGGGCTCCGCCATGGCGGCGGCGTGCTGCAGGATGAGCACCGCGACAAGCCAGGCGGCGGATTTTCTAATATGGGACCTGATCTGCATCGTCCGCCAACTTCCGCAGGGTTTTGAACATTGCCAGAAGATAGTACTTCCTCCGAATATCGATTGCCGGATCATGGCCGAACTCCGACCCGGACCGTTTCTGCACGACGGGCTTGGCGGAAACCGAAAAGCGGCCCTCGCCGTCCAGGGAACGGCAACTTCTCGTATTCGCCCACATCAATTGCAAATCGGCCTTGTAACCGCGAACGGAATTGTACTTCGTTTCGCCGGGGAAGTCTTTTTCCCTGATCCTGATGCTCGGCATCAATTTCTGCCCGGACGACCTGGCGCTCACGTTGATGCGGATTTTGCCTTCTCCGTTGAGAAAATTGGTGCTGAGCAAGACGATCTTGCCCGTACTGCCCGCCCAGTGGCGCCACATCAGGGGGGGCAAGACGGAATGCCCGCCAGCGGAAAGGGCCTCGGTCACCCCTTCGGAAAGCATCCCCTCCGCCGCATGACACCAAACGCCCCGCCCCGCCGGGCAAAGGCGCCTGGGGCGGCAAAGATCCTTCAAGGACGAAAGCGCCGTCGCTTCCAGGCCGAACAGGCGGCGCAGGACATCACCGTCGAAGGAGACAGCCGAAACCATCTTTCTGGTATTTCGATGGTCGCCGTAACGGACGACGGCCTGGCCCAACCGCCGGACGGCCCCCTCGATTACGCTCTTGTAGGCCTCCGCGAAATGGCCGAGACGGCGCAACTCTTCCGCCTCCCCCGTGGTCGCGGGAGGGGCGGTCATGTTGACGATGTATTCGGTTCCCTGGGTACCGGTCATGATGACATCCCCCGACCCGGGAACGGTGAGCAGGGCGCTGACGAAGACGAAATAATGCTCGCTGTAAGAGCCGACGCCCTTCTGAGCGACGACCACCTCCGAGGAGCCGACGAGGGACAGGATCGCCACGCGCTTGTCTTCCGTTTCCGAAAAGGCGGCCTCGATGGTCCTTCCCCAATTCCTCACCTTGCGCCCCTTTCGCGCCTTGATGAAGGCCTCCTTGAATTCCCTGGCGTTCGTCGCCACTGCCTGGCTGGAAAGGGGGAGCCGCGCGTTCCGCATGGCCCTGTTGGCGAAATCGCGCAGGGCGCGGGCCGGTCCAAGCACGTCCCGGGGCGGCGGCTTCACCGAGGCGGCGCCGGACGCGAGCCGCCCGTCGTCAAGCAGCGCCCCGGTCATTCGCGCCAGATAGGGCTGGGCCTCCCGGCTCAGGAAGCCGAGCCCACCGGCGACGATGACGACCTCGTCGGGATCGTTCGAGATGATCCTGCCGAGCGGCGACGCGGAAGGCCGGGCCTGCCCTTGCGCCTCGGCCGCCAGGACGCTCGGGCCGCCGGCCGGCAACAGCGCGGCGGCAAGTCCCATGAAGGCCAGAAAGGCCCTGACTCGTAATCCCGCATTCATGATTCAAGCCCCACTTCAACGCCGCCGCGACAGGGCATGGCTTACCCGCACACGGTGCATTCATCGCCAATGCTTGTCAATGTCGGCCTCGTGTGGCGGCGCCGACCAAACCGCCCATGTTCTGCTTGGGGCCGGTGCCGTTGCTGACACAGCCGCTCAACAAGGCCACCAGGGCCATCGGAACCATATTACGTTTCATGACAAACTCCCTTCATTGATCCGTCGTCATCCTGAGACGGCCATGAAAGGAGCGGACCGCTTTTTCCCGACGGCGGGTCAAGCTGACCTGCCCCCTTGAACTGGTCATTCAGGTTGAGAGTTCTGCCGCACGATAATCGGCCTTTCGGGCATCTTCAATGGGCGTCATATAGCCCAAAGAACTATGTGGTCGTTGGGTGTTGTAATCGATCCTCCATTCCTCGATGATTCGTCTGGCGTCAGCCAGGTTGGTGAACCAGTGCTCATTCCGGCATTCGTCACGGAACTTGCCATTGAAGCTCTCGGCAAAAGCATTTTGGACGGGTTTCCCGGGTTCGATGAAGTGCAAGCGCACATTGTTGCGATAGGACCATTCATCCAGCGCCTTGCTGATCGACTCCGGGCCGTTATCGACGACGATGCCCAGCGGCAGGCCGCGGGTCTCGGCCAGGCGTTCCAAGTCCCTGACAACCCGCGCTCCCGTTAACGACGTATCGACCTCAATGGCCGGGCATTCACGGCTAAAGTCATCGACGATGTTAAGCGTTCGGAACCGTCCGCCATGCGACAGGACATCCGACATGAAATTCATGGACCAGCGTTCGTTGGTTCTCTCCGGCAACTCGATCGGTTGGCGACCCGCGGGACCAATTCGTTTCCTCTTACGTCTTCGCGGCAATACACTACATCTTGACGAGTGCGTGTCAGGCAAGAGTAGCTTGGCGATCCCTCCAAGCGGTGCTGATCAGCCGGGGGAGGTCGAACGGGGCTTGCTGAAGCCCTTCACTCCAGCGGCCCGAGCGCGAAATGTTAATACCGGACGGTGAAGTCCGCTGCTTTGAAGGAACGGGCACCAGGCGCATGTTTCGTGAGTTTCCGATGGCTTTTGTTTCCTGAATCCGGTTATTACTATTAAGTCAATGAGCTGTAAGACTTAATTCGAAAAAATTTAATCCGGGGGATGAATGTTCAGGAAGAAGGCGCTTGAAGCGCAAGCGCAGCCGGACAGTTTTGACCAGCTTCTTGTTGTCGTTTCGCCGCGCCCGACCTTGGTGCTCTTTACCCTGTGCGCCGCCATCATGGGGGCGCTGATCTGGAGCTTTACCTCCAAGTTGCCGGTTACCGTCGGCGGCGACGGAGTATTGATCAAGCCCAATAGTATCAGGACCTTGCAGTCGACGGGCTCGGGCGTCGTCACCAGCGTCGGCGTGCAGGTCGGCTCCCTGGTCAGGGCCGGCGATATCGTCGGCAACCTGGATAAGCCCGACCTGTCGCGAAAACTGGAGCAATCCGTTTCCAAATACCTCTCCTTGCAGAAGTTCAACTTGGGGGCCAAGCGAATTTCCCGGGATAAATTGCAGGCCAAGCTTGAACAAATCGAAGCCAACATTGACGACGCCAACAGAAACCTGAAAGCCATCGGGGTGTTGCGGGCCAACCAGAAAAATCGTTCAACCAACGCCACCCGGAACCGTCTGGAAAGCCTGAAGAAAAAGCGCCGGATGATGGCCGAGTTGCTGGAAAGCCAGAAACAACAACTGAAGAACCTGGAGGAACTGGTCGAGGAAGGCCTGGCCGCCCGCTCCCAGTTGTTGACCCAGCAAAGCACCGTCAACCAGACGACCAGCAGTCTTGCCGGGATGGATGTGGAACTGCAAACCGTCCGGGGAGGGAAGGTCGATGCGGAAAAGCAGGACCTGCGCCTGGTGCAGGAGCAGGAACAGCTCCGCAACAAGCTGAAACAGTACCGCATCGACCGCAAGCAGGCGCTACTGAACCTTGAACAGGAACTGCACCAGAAATCCCTGCAGGAAAGCGAACTGGAAGCAACCATTCGCCTGTCCCGGGAAACCCTGTTCCGGGAGACGGTGGTCCGCAGCCCCTACAGCGGACGGGTGCTGGAAGTCGGCCTGTCGACGGGAACCATGATCAACAACGGCGACAGATCGGCGGTGCTTCAACTGGACCCGCAAGAGCCCTTCAAGCAATTGCGGGTCATGGAGGACGCCAGCTACGGCGACATTTCACTGATCGTCAACGGCGTCCAGGGTTCGCCCTTGAAACTGCCCCTGAGCAAGGAAAAAATCGAAACCGAAGTTCGAAAATATCTGGACGTCCCGGACCAGGTCGCCGTTCACGAGATCAAGGCCGGGTATGTCTACGATTTCCGTTATCGGCCCGGAACCATGTTTTCCCTGGACGTGCAGGATGACGCGCTGTACGCCCGCAACCAAATCCCGACCATCGCCGTTGTTTCCGATTTCGGCGACACCATCGAAGACGAAGACATGAAGCATCTGGCCTTTTTCAAGGTCGGCAAGGGCAAGAACATCCAGCCGGGGATGAAAATCCGTATCAGCCCGTCGAATATCGAACGCGCCCGTTTCGGCAGCATCAACGGCGTGGTGACGTCGGTTTCCTCCTTTCCCGTTTCCTCGGAGAGCATTTTGAACCTGGTCGGCAACCAAGACCTGGCAACAAAGCTGACCCAGAAGGGCGGGACGATCCTGGTCGAGGCGACCCTGAACAAGGACCCGGACAGCCCGAACGGTTATGAATGGACCTCGGCTCCGAACGACAAACCCGTCACCGCCGGCACGACGACGAAATGCAAGGTTACCGTCGAGGAACGCGCGCCCATCACCTATGTGATTCCCCTGTTGCGCAAATGGTTGCTGGGCATGGGTGATCAGGCCCCCGCCAAGGCCGGCTGATTGGGGAGTGGCCGGAATGAGCAAGTTCATCACACCGACGGTCATGCAAATGGAGGCGACCGAATGCGGCGCCGCCTCGTTGGGGATTATCCTGGGCCATTATGGGCGGTGGGAGCCGCTGTCCGTTTTGCGCCAAATCTGTGGCGTTTCCCGTGATGGCACCAAGGCGTCGAACCTGGCCAAGGCGGGCCGCAGCTTCGGGATGAAGGTGCGCTCCTTTTCAAAAAACATCGACAACATCGGCGAAGTGGAATTCCCCTGCATCATTTTTTGGGAATTCTATCATTTCCTGGTTCTGGAAAAGATCGATGGTGGTGTCTATTACCTGAACGATCCGGCCAGGGGACACCGCCAGTTGAGCCGCGACGAATTCGAGGCCGGGTTTACCGGCGTGGTCCTGACTTTCGAACCGACCGAGGAGTTCGAAAAAAAGGGGCGCCCGTCGTCCCCCTATCCCTATATCGGCGAAAAGGCTTCCGGCAGCGGCAAGGCGCTGACCTTTCTGCTGATCGCCGGGGTGTTCAGCGTCTTTCCCACATTGGCGCAAACGACGATGGCGAAGTTCTTCGTCGATGCCGTCATGGTCGAGGCGAACTACGATTGGATTCATTCCATTGTCTTCGCGATTGTCGTCGTGCTGTTCTTCCAGACATCCATGAAACTGGTCTCGGGGATCTTCGAAAGACGTTTGCATATCGGGTTGCTCGGCAAGCTGACGGCGGATTACGTCTGGCATCTTCTTAACCTGCCTTACTTGTTCTATTCCCAGCGGTATGTCGGCGATGTGGTCGACCGTGGCGAGATCAACGAAGAGATGGTCGATCTGATCGTCGAAAAGCTGCTCGAAAACGTCATCGGCATCGTCAAGATGCTGCTGTTCGGCATCGTCCTGTTCAGCTTTCATGTCGGCCTGGCGTCCATTGCCGTGGTCATGATTCTCGCCAACTTTTACTATCTGCGTCACGTTTCCGAGAAGCGCAAGGAAACCTTCATGCGCATCGCCAAGGAAGGCGGCAAGTTGAGCAGCCATACCATTTCCGGCCTGGCCAACTTCGACACCCTCAAGTCGTCGGGCACGGAAAGCCATTTCTTCCAGCAGTGGGCCGGGCTGCTGACCAACCAGGCGAACGCCATGACCGAACAGGAGATGCGCAATAGGGTGGTCAACGCCCTGCCGGTGCTCACCTCGGCCTTGATGACGGCCATCGTCCTGATCATCGGCGGGTTCGAGGTCCTCAACGGCAACATGACGCAAGGCAGCCTGGTCGCCTTCAGCGCGTTGATGACCCAATTCATGGCGCCGATGAATTCCCTGCTCACCCTGTCGTCGGAATTGCAGGTTCTGACCGGGAACGTCCTGCGCCTGGAAGACGTGATGAAATACCCCAACCGGGAACAGGCGAAGGAGGCCAGTGAGGAGAACGCCTTTCGGCTATACCGGGAGCAGGTGGAGAAAGAAGCCTCCCCGGCGGAAGGCGACGCCGAGGACGGCGACGTCCGGGAAGACCCCGGTCAAGAGGAAGCCGATCGGGCCGTGTGCGAGTTCCCCCCGGATGTCCTCAAGCTGGAGGGGGCGTTGCGTTGCGCCAACGTCAGTTTCGCCTACAGTCCGGTCCTGCGTCCCGTGGTGAAGAATTTCTCCCTCGACATCAGGCCGGGCGAGCGGGTCGCCCTGGTCGGCGGCTCCGGGTCGGGCAAATCGACCGCGGCCAAGCTGGTGGCGGGCCTGATCGAACCGACTTCCGGCTATGTCACCCTGGATGGGGTTCTGCGCTCACATATTCCGATTTCGGTGATGAGCAATTCCATCGCCGTGGTCGAGCAGGAATTCTCCCTGTTCCCCGGCACCGTGCGTGACAATATCACCCTGTGGGACGATACCCTGCCGGAAAACTGGGTGCGGGAAGCCCTTAGCGATGCGGTCATTCTCGATGACGTGTTGGCCCTGCCCGGAGGGATTGACGCCTTCGTCGGCGAAGGCGGCAAGAACATGAGCGGCGGGCAACAGCAACGGATCGAGATCGCCAGGGCCCTGGCCCGCCGGCCGTTGTTTCTGGTATTCGACGAGGCGACCAGCGCCTTGGACGCGGAAACCGAGGCCATGGTCATGCATAACCTGCACCGCCGGGGCTGTGCCGCCCTGATCATCGCCCACCGGCTTTCTACCATCAAATCCTGTCACCGCATCATCGTCATGGAAAAGGGCAAGATCGCCGAGCAGGGAACCCACCAGGAATTGTTGGCGGCCAAGGGCAAGTATGTCGAGCTGTTGCAGGCGGAGGACGCGGCATGATCATGGCCGGAAACGAGCGGCTGCTCCTCGACAATCCGGACCGGGGATTTCTGCTGAAGGAAGGATCGGCTTCCGTCTATGCCGTGCGTTATGACCGGCAAACAGGACAGCCGGTCGGCAAGCAACACTATCTGTTTACCTGCTACCGCAACTGTCTGCTGTGGGGAATTCCTTTCGAGACCCAAGTCGCCCGGGACGAAACGTCCGTGGAACTGTGGCAGGACGACTATGTCATGCTGGTCATGCCGCAGGAAGGCTCCGATATGGAGGTGGTGGAAAGCTCCGCCCTGCTGGCCAATGACAACCCCGCCTTGCTGGCGGCCATGGACGAATGGTGCCAGCGGGTCGGCCGCTATATGGGAAATCTGGTCAAGGACAGTTTCGTCGAGAAAATGCCCATTGATCAAGAAATCCAACTTTCCGACGGCCAATGGTTCCGTCCCGATGGCCGCGGCCTTTTCCTCGTCAACGTTCGGGAAGGAACCGTGTTCGCGGGGAGCGAACTGCACGACGTGAATTTTCCCGGCGGGGGCGCACCGTTGCTGTATTACGGGTTCACCACCCTGGTCTTTCGTTGCGAGGGACAAACGGCCCTGCGGTTCGACACCGTGGCCGGGATTGACCGGAACGTCCTGGCGGGCCTGATGCATTTGGCGCAACTGGTCCTGAACCGCTTCATCCAGTTGGAAAGCGAACAACAGGCCGAGGAAGTGCAGCGCCTGGAAAACCAGTCGCGCATCAATGAAACCGCGGGTGAACAGGTTCTCAGTTATCTCGACATCGAAAACGAGCCCGTGATCTCCGACCAGGATACGGACTTGCCCACGGTCCGGGTAATGAGGGTGATTGCAAATAACGGTCATCTCGCCTTCGATTTTTCCCTCCCTTTGTCGCCCGACGATTCATCGGAAAGCCAGATGGACCGGATTTGCCGCTATTCCAGCATTCGTTTCCGGGAAGTGACGCTGATGGGGACGTGGTGGCTGAACGATTCCGGGCCTCTATTCGCCTTTCGGGAAGACACCGGTGAACCGGTGGCGTTGCTGAACGTTCCCCGGATGGGGGGACTGTCGCGGCGCTACGAGATCTTCGATCCCGAGACGGGGAAACAGACCCCCCTCAACAACGCCGAAATGGAAACCCTTTCCACCAAAGCCTACTCCTTTACCCGGCCAATGCCCGATGACGGACGCATGCTCAGCTTCATGTCGCTGATGAAGTACGTGGCCCCGCCTTTCCTGATCGACGCCCGGCTGTTGATCGGCGTTTCATTGCTGTCCAGCATCATTGGCCTGATGGTCCCCATCGCCAGCAAAATGATCATGGATGACGTAATCCCCGAGGCCAACCGCAGCCTGATGGCGGATCTGGGGGGCGGACTGATCTTCATGGCGCTGGCGACGTTGTTCTTCTCCTTGTCCAAGGGCGTCATCGTCACCCGCTTGAAAACGGCCATGGGCACCTTTACCCAATCGATGATCATGGATAGAGCCCTGCGTTTGCCGAGCTCCTTCATGCGCGGGTACGACGTCGGCGACTTCCAGAATCGCCTGATGATGATCAATGAAATCACCACGGGGCTGTCGTTCGCCTCGGTCAACCTGTTCTTTTCCCTCCTGACGGTTCTCCTGCAGCTTGTCATGAGTTTTTATTTCAACGCCAAGCTGGCGATGATCGGGCTCGTCTCGGCGATCCTGATCACCGGGATTTCCGTGGCCTTCGCCCGGGTGGTGAAAAAATTGTCGTTGGTCGAAGAGATCGAGGAAGGAAAGCTGGTCGGCTATTTGACGCAACTGGTGCATGGGGTCAGCAAGCTGCAAATGGCGAACGCCCGGCAAAGGGCCTTCCGGGAATGGAGCAAGCTGTTCGGAAAAAAATTGCGGCGGCGCTACCGCATCGAGAAACTCGAGCATTACTCCGCCGTCGTCAATGCCGGGCTGCAGACCATCAGCGTCGCCGCGCTGTTTCTCGTCGCCGGCAAAATGGTCAGCAAGGCCGCCGCCGCCGGACCGGCCCTGACGGCGGCCCCCACGGCCACGGCCCTGGCCGCGTCCCTGTTGACGGTCGGGACCTTTTTCGCCGTGCAGGGGGCGATCAATCAGGTGACCGAGGGGCTGGAACAGTTCTTCAGTGGTTTCTTGAACATTCACCAGCTTTTGGCCAAACGGGAACTGGTGCGGCCGCTTCTCGAGGCGCAACTGGAAAAAAACCCCGATGCGACCCGGATCGATACCCTGGAGGGCCGCATCGAATTCCGCAATGTCGCCTTCCGCTACGATGAAAACCTACCGTGGATCTTCAGAAACCTGTCCCTTGAAATATCCCCCGGGGAATTCGTCGCCCTGGTCGGGCCGTCGGGCTGCGGCAAGTCGACCATCGTTCGCCTGCTCCTGGGAATGGAGAAAATCGAGTCCGGACAAATTCTGATCGATCAGATGGATGCGGAATCCCTGGACATGGACTCGGTGCGCCAACAATGCGGCGTGGTGATTCAAAACAGTAAAATATCCGGCGGTTCGATACTGACCAACATCACCAGCGGCACGCCCATGTCCATGGACAACGTCTGGCAGGCGGCCGAGGACGCGGGCATCGCCGAGGATATCCGGGACATGCCCATGGGCATGCATACGGTGATGACGGAGGGGGGGACGACCCTGTCCGGCGGCCAGCGTCAGCGCATCCTCATCGCCAAGGCCATGGCCCGTAACCCGACCGTCGTCATTTTCGACGAAGCTACCAGCGCCCTGGACAACAAGACCCAGCATACGGTGACGGAAGCCCTGAAAGTCGGCAAGGTGACCCGGATCGTCGTCGCACACCGCCTTTCGACGATTATCGACGCGGACAAGATTTTGGTGATCGATCAGGGTAAAGTAGTCGAGTCGGGTAATTATCACAGCCTCATGGCCCAGGACGGCCTGTTCAAACGGCTGGCCGAACGCCAGCAAACATAAGCTTTTAAGAGGACACACATAATATGAAAAAAGTACTCTATATTCTGGGCCTTCTCGAAGACTACGACATCGACTGGCTGATCGACGCCGGCACCCGGGAGAAATATGCACCGGGGGAATACCTGATTAACGAAGGCGTCAATTCCGGGCGGCTGATGATCGTCATCGAGGGATCGGTCGCGGTTCACGTGGGCACGGTCAAGGTGGCGAATATCGGCGTCGGCGAGGTCATCGGCGAGATCAGTCTGCTGGATTCCCGCCCCCCCTCGGCCAGCATCATCAGCGATGGCGAGGGCGTCATTGTTCTGGCGGTGCCGTTTGAAAAGTTTCATACTAAATTCGCTTCCGACCCCAGATTCGCCGCGCGTTTCTATAATGCCCTCGGTGTCTTCCTTGCCCAGCGGCTGCGCAAGAACAATCTGCAGTTGACCATTGGCATGGGGGCGGAGCTCGATGAAGATGATGAACAGCTCGACGAAATCGACGAAGAGGTTCTGGAAAAAATCACCCTGGCCGGGGCCCGTTTCAATATGTTGATCAACAAAATGAAAAAGGCGTGAGATTCAGGGTCCGATCACTTGAGGAAGACGTCAATGTACTTACGGTTTGGTCTGGCCGTTCTTGCCGCGCTCTCGGCTCTCCCTTCCGCCTCCCTTGCGGAGGGCGACGAACGCCTGCCTGAGACCCTACGGGTCCAGGCCGAATCGGACCCCCTGACTCTCCACGCATTCCGCCAGAAGGCCCTGGATTACGAGGCCAATTTCGAAAGCGCCAATATCGCCCTGTTGACGGCCCGTGACAGTCTGAAAAAGGCGGAAGGCAGCTATGACCCGACGTTGAGCGCCTCCAGCACATTCGCCGTCACGGAATCCCTTTCCACGGACGAAAAGACCCGCACCCGCACCCATCAAATCGGTGTTTCGCAGCTAGTCGAACCCCTGGGGACCACGGTCACCCTGGGCTATACCCAGATCGCCAGCCATGCCAGATCGGAACAACTCTGGGGCGATTTGGAAACGGGCTCCCTCACCGTCTCCCAGCCGCTGTTGAAGGATTTTCAAACCGACTCCTATCGACTGGCGGTGGATCAGGCGGACCTGGCCCTGGACCAGGCGCATCAAACGCGAGAGCGCACCCTGCATCTGCTATTGCAGACCGTGGATAATCTTTACTGGTCCCATTGGAAAATTTATCAGACCTGGGAAATCTCCAAGGAACTATACGCCCTGTCCGAGCAACAGGTCCGGGACGCGACTCGCCTGGCCCGGGGCGGCGTCAGTTCAACGGTGGAAATCCGAAGGGCCGAGGCGTTCCGCGCCCAGAACGTCGATACGATCCTGAACGCACGCAATGCCCTGCTTCTGTCGCAGCGCCTGATGGAACGCCAGATCCCGGCTTTCCGGGGCCCCGCCGGGGGGAGGAAAATGTATCTTCCGGTGAGCGAGCCGGATTTCCAACAATCCCCACCCCCCTTGGACGCGGACGCCTTGATCCAGACGGCCCTGGAGACAAGACCTGATCGCCTGGCCCAAGTGAAGGCCTACCAATCGTCCCTGGAATCCGTCGGGTACCAGGAGAACCAGCTCCTGCCGTCCCTCACGGCGGCCTATTCTTATTCTTATGACAGGCTGAATATCGATGCTTCCGGCATTTCCTCCAGGGGCGCGCCGGACTGGTCCGTTTCCCTCACGGTTTCCATGCCCCTTGGCAACAACGCCGCCGAAGCGTCCTTGTCGACGGCGAAATATTCCGCCCGTACCGAGCTTCGCACCCTGACGGATTTGGAGCGCACCATCGAAAGGCAGGTGCTTGACGCCATCGACAACCTGAACTTGGCCCGGGACCGCATCCAGGCGGCGAAGGCGGAACTGGCCATCGCCCGGGATATCTACAAGGCGGAGAAAAGACTGTTCTCCCGTGGCTTGAGGACATCTACCGAGGTGGCCACGGCGGCGCGCGCCGTCGCCACCGCGCGCACCCGTCAGGCGACGGCCATGCAGACTTATCAAACGGCAACGACCAGCCTTAAAGTCGCCACCGGAGACATGGATATCAGCTTCTTCCCCGGAGACCTGTCCAAGGGCTGGGAAGAGGGCCTGGTCGATAACACGCAAGACGGGGCTCAATGATGGGAGAGGGCGACCGCCCGGATGGCGGGAACGTCATCTCTTTCTCTTTCGGTCAGGACAACGAGAGGCGTGAGCCCCCGCAAGCGGAAACCGCGGCCGGCGACGAAGACCCGGAGCAGTTGCAGCGGCAGCTTTTCACCATGTTGAAGACGGCGGCGGCGGACCGTTCCTCGGACACGGCCGACGTGACTTTGGTGATAACCGCTCAGTTTTGCCTGACATCCCTGATCGGCGCCATCGTGACCCTGGCGCGTAAATCCGGCGCGACTCCTTCCGCGCAAAAACATGACAATCAGGTTATCGCCGGGGTCATGCGTGGCGGCGAACGGGTTGCGGCCCTTTATCAGGCTTGCGTCCGCAATCCGACGATGACGTTGAGCGCGGAAGTTATCGAGCCGTTGCTAAAGGCCGTGCCGGGTCAATTTTCCGATGACAATTATTCGTACTGGCGTGTCCGCTATTATCAACAGGCCGGACCGAAGGGATTGGCGTCGCTGATTCCGGCCGACCTGGATTGGCAGAACCCGTCGCCATCCGACCGGTTTTATTTGTCCGTTTTATCACTTATTGTTCCCTTATCCCTGTTGCTGTCGAAAGGGACAGGAGGGCCGAGATGATGAGCGTTGGGCCCAAGGCCGTGGACGCCAAGGGCGTCGATAATCTGGTGCAGATGATTTTTGAAAGCGCCCGGCGGCGAGGCGACGCGCCTTTTTTGTGGGAGAAACGGGACGGCGCTTATGCCGCCCAGACGTGGACGGAAGTCGTCGAACACATCATCCTTCTTGCGAAAGGGCTTCTCGAACTGGGCATCGAGCCCGGCGACCGGGTCGTCCTCGTCTCGGAAAACCGACCGGACTGGCTGATTTGCGAATGCGCCATCATGGCCGTCGGGGCAATCATGGTCCCGTCCTACACCACCAACACGGTCGACGATCATCACCATATTCTTGTCGATAGCGGCGCCAAGGGGGTGTTTGCGTCGACCCCGAAACTAGCCGCCCAGGTGTTGGCCGCCATGGACCGCCGGACCGCCGTAGAATTTGCCGTCGTGTTCGAACAGCCTGCCGAAGTCTATGAAAGCCCGCTCAGGGTCCTGTCCCTGCAGGCGGCCTACGACCTGGGACGGGCGCGAACGGACGATATCGAAACAATGGCCCTGTCCTGGCGGCGCGACAGAACCGCGTGCATCATCTACACATCGGGAACCGTCGGCCGGGCCAAGGGCGTGATGCTGGCCCACGGGGCCATTCTGCACAATTGCCATGCGGCTCAGGATGTGCTGGCGGAACTGGGGCTGGATGACGAGGTCTTCCTGTCCTTCCTGCCCCTGTCCCATGCCTATGAGCATTCGGCCGGGCTGTTTTTCCCTGTTTCCATCGGCGCCCAGATCTACTATCCGGAAAGCTTGGAGACCCTGGCCGGGAACATGCAGGAGGCCCGCCCGACGATCATGACCGCCGTGCCCCGGCTGTTCGAAACCCTGCACAAACGGATCACCGGCGCGGTCGAACTGAAGGGTGGCCTGCAAAAAGTCCTGTTCGACAAGACCTCCGCCCTGGGCCGGAAGAAATTCGAAGGAAGGAGGTTGTCCCCCATCGAGTGGGTCCTCGACCGTATTCTCGACAAGCTGGTCCGTGACAAGGTGCGGGCCCGCTTCGGTGGCCGGTTGAAGATTTTCGTTTCCGGCGGGGCGCCGCTCAACCCCGAAATCGGCCTGTTTTTCATCTCTCTCGGCGTGCCGGTGATCCAGGCCTATGGGCTGACCGAATCCGCCCCGGGTGCCTGCGCCAACCGGCCGCACGCGGTCAACCTGGAAACCGTAGGCCCGCCCGTCGCCGACACGGAGCTGAAAATCGCCGAGGACGGAGAAATCCTGCTGAAAGGCGAACTCGTCATGCAGGGCTACTGGAACAACGAGGAACAGTCGAGGATAACCGTCCGCGACGGCTGGCTGCATACCGGGGACATCGGCTATGTGGACGAAGACGGCAACCTGGTGATCAAGGAGCGGAAGAAACACATCATCGTCAATTCCGGCGGCGACAACATCGCGCCGCAACGGGTGGAAAACGCCATTTGCTTCGAACCGGAATTCATGCAGGCCATGGTCATCGGCGACAAGAGACCCCACATTGTCGGCCTTGTCGTCCCGGACGAGGACTGGCTGACGGGCTGGAAAAAGGTTCATGGAAAGAGTGGCGATTTGGCCACGCTTCACCAGGACCCGGATCTGGTCAAGGCGATGGAAATGGCCATGAGGCGCATCAATGCGGATCTGTCGCAGATCGAACGGGTGCGTAAGTTCATTATCGCCGAAGAGGCGCTGAGCATCGAAAACGGCATGATCACCCCGTCCTTGAAAACCCGCCGCCATAAGGTTCTGGAACGTTACGGCGAGCGCCTGAACGCCTTGTACTGACCCTTCCGCGCACACTTGAAAACATGACCAACCTCAGCATTTCCCCTGTTAAGCCGAAGTCCGTCGAGGCCTTGGATCTAATCTCCCTTGTCCCCAGCCAGCACCGGCCCCTTTTGACGGCGCGTTCGTTTTCCGTCACCCTTCAGCACAAGGAAGGCCACCCGGTGACCAGCCGGCAGCAAAGTTATGCATTCGTGGCCAAAGTCGGCGGACGGACCGTCGGCGTGCTGCTGGGGGCGTTCCCGGTGGACGAAGTGTTGCCCGAGGAACCCTATGAACATTTCGACGGCCCCCGGGTGAGCTGGCTTTATGTC
This sequence comes from uncultured Thalassospiraceae bacterium, assembly GCA_964344645.1. Taxonomy (GTDB): domain Bacteria; phylum Pseudomonadota; class Alphaproteobacteria; order Rhodospirillales; family JABHCV01; genus JACNJU01. The sequence continues at coordinate 11,242 of CAYFOJ010000022.1, read as the reverse complement.
GTGCGCGAACACCGGCGTCAGAAAATCGCCACCCGCCTGATGGAGGCTGCGGAGGGACATCTGAAGGAGCATGGGCAACGCTTCTTCCATGCCTTCTTCCGCAAGCTCGTCCATGACCCGGACCGTCCCGACGAAGAACCGGCCGATCCCTTTGAAAGCCTGCTGCAATCCATGCAATGGGGGCCCAGCCTGGACGAGACCATGCATGTGCGCGGCAACCCGCGCACCATGGTGGGGATCTGCCCCGCCCGCCTCATCGAGCGCGCCCGCGAAGGCCTAAGTTATCTGCCCTGGGACGAAATCCCCGATGATGTCCTGAAGGAGGCCTCGTCGCGACTTCAGAAGAAGGGGGCCGTTGACGATCACCGCCTCTTGTTCACCCAATTCAAGGAGGGTGATTTCACCCCCGGCCTCAGCATCGGCGCCTTGCACGAGGGGCGTCTGGTGGGCTGGATTTTGGTCAATCACCGCCCCCCCTTGCACGGCAAGCAGTATGCCCACTCGCGGGTGATGGGGGTGATGCCGGATTTCCATTACGAGGGTATGCGGGCCAGCGTCCTGCTGGTCGGCTCTTACCTGTTGTTCCAGATGCTCGACCGTAAGGGCTACGAAGTGTTCGAATGGGATACGGAGATCGGCCACGGCCCGGTGTCGGGCATGGCCCGTCTCGGCAAGGGGAAGGCGGCGCGAAGCGCCCTGCACATCACCCATAGCTGTTCGAAATGCAAAAGGTTGATCTAATCCCGCCGTGGGATCGCAGGAAACAGATCCTGGCCCGGGCGTTCGGTGAGGGCGTAGCGGTAATGCCCGCGTAGCGGCTGCAGGCATGCCCAGGGTTGGATTTCCTCCCAAGGCAGGAAGAACACCGGCACGGTTTCCATTTCCACATCCATCGCCCTGGCCAGGCGGAAGACCCCTTCGACGACGACGGTCAGCGGTTTTTTCTCGATGCCGGCCCCGGTGACGAAGATGGGGGGCATGTCGGGGGACGGGGGCATTCTTTCGTAGTGGACGCTGTGAAGCTCGAAGGAATCAAGACCACGCGATGTCAAATCCCCGACCGGGACCTGTTCCACCGCATCCGGGTTGCGCAGCCAGGCCAGCAATAACGGCAGGGTGTAGAAGCACCACCATGTGTTGACCGGCGCGGCGCCGAAATGCTTTAGCGCGATCTCCTTGAAGGGCAGGGGCACGTAATGGGAAGCCAATTCCCGCCCCCCCTGGGGGATAAGCGTCGAGGCGGCGATGAAAGCCGCGTTTTCACCGAGAAATGCATCCAGCCGTTCATCGACGTCCTCGTTGGCGGCGACGACTTTCGTCAGCACCCGCCGCCAGTTGGCCCCTTTCTCCACGTTTTTCAGGGGCTCATGGATTTTCGGCAGGAAATCCTCTGCCGCCGTCCCCAGCAGATTATCCGGCACCGGGTCGAGAAGCGTGCCGCAGGGGTCCATCCAGACATGCAGGGGCGGACGAGGCGGGCGGAATTCCGCCGCCAGCAATTCCTTGGTCAGGTTGAAAGTTTCCGTAACAACCGGCTGTTTCATTGTTTTCCCATGACCCTTTCATAGGCATTCTGGAACGCACCGTCTTGCGAAAACGGTGTTTGTTCATGCTTGTTCTCGGCGTCGGCGAAGTCCATGCGCAGGGAAAACAGGGCGCGTTTAAACTGGGCTGCGGGCGGGCGCGGGGCCATGGCCATGCCACTTTCCCAGATGACGACCCGGCCCGGACGGGGCCTGATGGAGACCTCAACGTCGCCGCCGTCGTCATAGAAGAGGATTTCCCCGGCATGGGAGGGCTCCCAGGTGGGGTTGAGGAACAACAACGCCGAATAGAGGCCCGGGCTGTTCGGTCCGGCGCCTGCCCTGGGGGCCTCGCCGAAGCGGACATGCCAGGCCCGGGCGTGGCATAGATCGACACCGGCCCCGGTCAGCTCGCCGACGAGGGCCTGGATGGAGGCCTTGAACGGGGCGTTTTGCAGCAGTTTAAGGGGCATGGGAGAGGTGAACGGCGGCTGGCCGCCAGCCTCGCCGTCATAACGCCAAGTCCCGCCATGCTGCAACAGGTATTCCAGCAGACCGGCCCGGGTTTCCTCGGAAATCAAGCCGTCGGCGAAGGTGACGGAGCGCCCGGCCCTGGTCCGGGTTGTCTTATGCGTCATCGCCGCCGTCCTCCCGTTGCCGCTTCCGGGCGTCCCGTTCGGCCTTCTTTCTCGCCAGTTGTTCCAGCCAGCCGGTCTGGGGCGGGAAATCGAAAAGCGTGCGCCTGAGTTCCCGTGCCCGGGTAGTGGAAGCATCATGCTCGCTTTCGTCGCCGTGGGCGTAGCTTTCCTGGCGCGCCTGATCGGGGGACTGTTTGGCGATCTTGATGGCCAGGGTGTAGCGCACACCGGAAAACGCCGGGGTCGGGGCGCGGGCGGAATGCATGGTCGCGCCGTCCCACATGGCGAGGCGCCGGAAGCGGGGCATCACCGCGTATTCGACCTCGCCGTCCTCGCCGTAGACGACGCTCTCGCCGCTGTAATCCCGGTGCCAGTCCGGGTTGAGGTACAGCAGCAGGGTCATGTGGGAAACGTCCGGATTGTTGTTGTCCCGGTGCTCGACGGGATTGTCGCCGAAGCGCAGATGATTGATGGAAACGTCGTAGGGTTGGTATCCCTCGCCCAGGTGCTCCCGGACATGGGCCTGCAAGCACTCCCACAGGGGTGAGCCCAGCAGTTCCTCGACCTCGAAACCGTGAATGAAGGGCACCTGATCGGAATCATTCTGAAAGCCGGGGGCGCCGTATCCCCAACCCGGACTGTTTTCCGCCAGCTCGAACAGGTCCTGGGCCATGTCTTCGGGGATGGCCTCGTCGATGATCAGCACCCGCCGGTCGTCAGCGGTTCGGCCGTCAAGGGTCAGGGTTGCCATATCAATTCATCCGTCCGGTCGGCGGTGTAGCCGAGGACGCCTTTGTCGTGTTCGATTTTTTCGTTTCTGGTTTCGTAGTCCCAGATGTTCATGACCATAACCTGACGCTGGAAGCGCCGCCGGCAGGGGGCGGAGGAGGGCAGCACGGAATGAATCTTGCTGGCGTCGAAAATCACCGCCCGGTTTGTTTTCGGCTGGATCACCTGATCCATTTCCGGCACCCACAGGCCGCCCCCGTCCAGGTCTTCGGAAATGCCCAGATAAAACACCGAGGCATAGATGGGAAAGCGGAACAGTCCCTTGGAAAATTCCAGATACTCGTCGCAATCGTAATGGGAGAAATGATAACGCCCCGGCTGTTCCGGCAAGGGGCCGGTGTTGATCCAGGTGTCCACATGGGTCGCCATGTCCGGGCGGGGCAGCAGGGTGTTGTATTTGTCCTTCCAGATGCGGTTGATGACCAGGGCGAGGGCGCCGCGCAGCCGCTCGTGATGGTCCTCTGACAGGCGGAGAAGCCCGCCCGTCTCGCCGACGTCGAAGCGGTTGCTTTCCGGGTTGCGCATGAGCCGCATGCTGGCGGACCCGCCCAGGCGTTCCGCCTCCATCAGGTCATGGCGGAAGGATTCCAGTTCCTCTTGGCTCAGTAGGTCGTCCTGAACGATGAGGACGTTTTCCAGCGCCCGCGCGTCGTTGGCCTGATATTCGGCGGGGAGGATGCGGGTTTTCTTCTCGGGGAAGGAATAATCCGAGTGCAGTTTCTCCCAACCGTCGTGAACATGGGTGATGTCGTAGAGCTCCTTACCCCGCATGGAACGTGCCTTCCACGTCCGGGTCCAGATAGCGGACGTTGTTGAAAAAATTCACCTGATTGACCCGGGGGTAATCCCGAAAGGCGTTGTCGGTGTGATGGGCGCCGTGGAACACGGTTCCCATGAACATGACCAGCCGATTGAACTTCATTTCCGCCAGATACTCCAGTTGCCAGTATTTCTCCCAGTCATGGACAAAATAGTCGAAACCGTTTTCGACCAGTTTACTGCGGTCCATCCACCGGTCATGGGCGTCGTTTTCCAGGGCGGTCATTTCCCGGGTACTGACGACGCCGTTGAAGCGGCTGCGATAAAACCCGGTTCCCCCCCTGCATTCGTCGTCCGTGTTCAGGCAGATCAGGGCGTTCAGCACGGCGCCCTCGTGATGGGGCTTGGTGATCGAGTTGGGCGGCTGGTCCTTGGCCAATTGAAACACATTGGTCAGGAAGTCGTTTTGCGGCCTGCGAATTTCAACCTTCAGATACTTTCGGCTCAACGCGGCCATGGCCCGGTGGGCGGCGTGCTGCGCGGTCGACGTGTCTAGGGTGTGACGACAGTCATAATAGTTGAGGAAATTCTTGCCGAAGGGGGCGGTTTTCCAGCGCGGGGCCGGCATGTCGAGGATGAAGTCCCGCACCGCTTCGGGGTCCTTGTAGAATCCGTCTATGATGGCGATGGGCTCCCGGTATTTCCCCACTTCCACCACCTGCACGTCAAAGCTTGCGTTGGGCTGAAAGATTTTGTGCAGAATAACGGGTTTCACCGGGCCTGTCCTCCGCGTTCTTCGAGCAGGGCGGCGTCCTCGCGCTCCTGCAGCACGTGCTCCCGCAACAGGATCTCGCAATTGAAGGCGATGCTCAAACGCTCGCCGTCTCCCTTCTGGGGCTCTACTTCATGCAGCAGCCAGGATGGAAACAGGCGCATTTGCCGTTCCCGGGGCGCCTCGGTCAGGTTTTCCCGGCACCAGAGCGCGTTTTCCCGGAAATGGCTGAATTCCGTATGCATGTACATATGGTTCATGGGCGAATGCATGGTGAAGGGGGCGGCGTCCTCGGGAATCCGTACGTAGTAGACGCCGCTGAACTCGCAACGCTCGTGGCGATGGGCGCCGTGGCGGCTGTGCTTGCCGTTGATGTTGCAGAACATGCTGGCGATGTTGACCACCCGGGTTTCCGGGTCGCTCATGCCGACGGCGGTCATATAGGCGTGGCCCTCCCGGCAGATGGCCCGGGCCAGGGGCTCCAAGCGGGGGTCTTCGTATAACTGCGGGCCGTCCCCGTGATAGGAGGTGTAGCCGTTGGGGTACATGCCGTCCTCGAACGCCCCGTCCCTCGCCCGCCAGTCGAGGATGGCCTCGGCCATGGCCGCGTTGGTTTCGGCGTCGAGAACATTATCCGCCTCCCATATACGCACGGGAAACAGCGTGTGCAATCGCTTCATCGCCCCCTTTTCCCCTTCAAGCCGTCATGGCCTGGCGTCCCACCCCGGCACGTCAGGCCAGGCAATAGCCGCTTGAAATCTGGTTTTCCCTGCGGCGCAGGCTGCGGCGGCGGCGGTTATCAGCGGGTTGTTTAGCTCCACCTGAAATGGATTCCATTTCGAAGTCCATGAGTTCCATGTCGCCGGTATCGACCAGCACCAGATGGTCGATCACATCCTGTTCGGTGATCTCGAAGCCCATGCCGGCGGCGTAGTCGATAACGAACCGGGGGTCCTCCGTCAGGCCGTTCACACCGGCGGCGACCAATTTCCCGATGAAATCCTCGTGTTCGTCGTAATCCTCATCCAGGGCCTGGCGGAAGGCCAGGAACACGCCCGCCTGCTCGGCCTCCTGGGCATCGCGCTTGGCGCGGCCGGCCAGCACCTCTTCCTCGGTGATGTCGAAACCGTGGGACTTGGCGTATTCCACCACCTCCGCCGGGGGTAATTCCTCTTCTGTGGCCCGTTGGAAAAAGTCGCCGTGGGTTTCCTTATCCTCGACCAAGGCCTTGTTGAAGGCCAATAGAGCGTCTTGCGACATTGTCTTCCCTCCTGATCCCAGTGTTCTGAAACGGTCGCCCCGGGGCGTCAGGCCATGCAATAGCCTAAGGAAACTAACATCATACGGCGGCGCAGGGTGCGGCGGCGGCGGTCATTAACCGCTTTAGAGCCGCCGGAAACGGATTCCATTTCGAAATCCATCAGTTCCACGTCACCGGTATCCACCAGCACCAGATGGTCGATCACATCCTGTTCGGTGATCTCGAAGCCCATGCCGGCGGCGTAGTCGATAACGAACCGGGGGTCCTCCGTCAGGCCGTTCACACCGGCGGCGACCAATTTCCCGATGAAATCCTCGTGTTCGTCGTAATCCTCATCCAGGGCCTGGCGGAAGGCCAGGAACACGCCCGCCTGCTCGGCCTCCTGGGCATCGCGCTTGGCGCGGCCGGCCAGCACCTCTTCCTCGGTGATGTCGAAACCGTGGGACTTGGCGTATTCCACCACCTCCGCCGGGGGTAATTCCTCTTCTGTGGCCCGTTGGAAAAAGTCGCCGTGGGTTTCCTTATCCTCGACCAAGGCCTTGTTGAAGGCCAGTAGAACTTCTTGCGACATGGGGTCCCTCCTTCTCGTCAACGGTGGCAGTATAGATTCCGCCATGATCCCCTGTCCAGTGACGGCCATCACACCCGGGGCGAAAAATCAGCGAAAATCAGGGGGCGGTTCCGGCCCGGGCTTTTCCAAGGGCAACCTCCCGCGCGCGGCCGGCGTGGATGTCTTCGAGGGTCTCGATATGGCAATTGAAAGCGACGCTCAGGCGGTCTTCCCCGCCCTTTTGCACCTCCACCTCGTGCAAGAGCCAGGACGGGAACAGGCGAAGCTGCCGGGCCACCGGCGGCAGGGTTCGTTGCATTTCGACCCAGGGGGCTTCCTCGTCGAAATGATCGAAGCCCACCGACATCATGCAGGGTTCCAGGGGCGAATGCAGGGTAAAGACGCCGGAGTCCGGTGGCGTCCTGACGTAGTAGACACCGCTGATTTCCGAACCGGGATGGCGGTGGGGGCGATGTTGGCTGCCCTTGCCGTTGATGTTGCAAAACATGTTGTCGATCATGATCGTCCGTTCGTCGGGCTGGATCATGCCGACGGCGGTCATGAAGGCATGGGCCTGCTCGCAGACGGCCCGGGCCAGGGGGGCGAAGCGCGGGTCGTCGAAGCATTCCCGGTCTCGCCTGCCGTCACCGTCGGGGCCTCCCATCTTGTTGCCATAGGAGGTATAGCCGTTTTCATAGCGCTCGCCGGTGAAGGAGGCGTCGGTGTCCCGCCAATCGTAGATAGCCTGGGCGATCGCCTCGTTGGTCGCCTCGTCGAGGGCGTTGTCGATGATCCAGACCTGTGTCGCAAAGACGGTGCGCAGATGTCCCACCCCCGCGTCTCCTATTCGATTTCATGCCGCAATGAAAAAAAAATAGTAATGCAGGGCTGTTTTGTTGTCTGCTACTATTTCCGCCGCCGCCGTTGCCGAAGACAAGGGGAAAAGTCGGGCCATGAGCACCACCGAGCAATTTACCGATCCTCTGCCCAAGGACCCCCTGGCGCGCAAGGATTACGTCTACGCCGCCAATCCGTCAGACGACTGGGCGACCGCCGACCCCCGCTGCGTTCTCGCCGGAAAGCAGGTTTCGAAGGGGCGGATCATGCCCGACGAATATCAGCCCCATCACCTGCGCCTGCAACGGGACATGCTGTTGGTGCAGGACGATTTCCTCGCCGCCGCCGACTTCGCCCTGGCCCGCCGCACCGGGGAACTGGCGGCGAAAATGAAAGGGTACGGGCATCCCATGGATGTGATCGGCGACAGCCCGGACGAGTCCCTGCGTCCGGTTTCCGAGAACTACCCCTTCCGCTCGGAACTGCCAGACGATGAATGCGCCGAACTGGCCGCGGGCCTCGAAGCCTTGATCGGCCATGTTCATCAATTCATGAAGCGCTTCACCCGGCCCAACGCCATCCGCCGATATCACGGCTGGATCAACACCGGCCCCATCCCCGGCGGAATGGACCTGTTGCGCCCGGAGCACGAATTTCACTTCTGGCATTACGACAGCGACGTGGCGTTGGAGTTCGACCGGCAGTGGGTGCGCTTCCCGGTCTGGGGGTCGATCCTCTATATTCACCAGCCCGAGGGAATGCGCCATTACACGCAAATGGATACGAAAAGCGCCAATCAGCGCATTTCCGCCCGTCCCAACCGCTTCGTCCTTCTCGACCCCCGCTACCTGCATCGGGTCACCGGTCCCGAGACCCGGGAGGATGAGAACCTGCGTACGGTCTTCGTCGTCAACGCCTGGGACTACCTGGCCCCGGAACGGGAATTGAACCAGTACCTGGGCAAGGACCTGCTCGAACCGTGAGGCGGGCGCTCGGGGCATGACATGTGACGGCCTTCGGGATGTGGCGCTTTATTTCCTCGAAAAATCCCGCCCCCATTTTGGCCTCCATGCGGACCGTGACCGCCTGGATAGCCTGAAACTGACCAGCCATTTCAAGGTCCTGGACAACCGGCTTTACATCGACTTCGGCTATTTTCCCTTGGACGGCCCGGACCTCTGGTCAAACGACCATCTGATGATGGCCCATGTGGTTCTGACCCTGCTGGAACAAGGGGGGCTGCCGGACGTGGAGTTCCTGCTGAACGGCAGCGATTTTCCGGCGGCGGCCAATGGCCATGGCACGATCCCCGTCCTCGGCTACTGCACGACGAGCGAGAGCGCCGATCTGCCGGTTCCCTTCGCCGAGTTGTGGCAGGTGACGGCCGCCCCCATGGCGGAGGCGCTGGACTGGAACAGCCGTGCGCCCCTGGTCTATTTCCGGGGCGAGCATGCGGTGTGGTCGACCCTGCCCTTCGTCGCCCCGGACCGGCCGCGGCAGCCGCTGTTTCCCCGCCACGCCCTCTTCCAGGCCGCCCGGGGGCGATCCTGGGCCGACATCTGGCTCACCGGCGCCGATCTTGAAAACGAGGGAGCGCTTGTCGATCTACACGCCTTTGAAACGCAACGCGGCGGCGGCGCGGAGGAAATCGAGGCCTATTACAACAAGCTGGCCCGGCAGGACCGGGAAATCATCCGCACCGCTGTCGATCCCGGACGCTGGGCCGACAATCGGCTGGCCTATGGGCGAAGCCGCTATTGCCTGGGCCTGGACGGGGTCACCTTTTGCGGCCGCCTCGGGACCATCTTGCGGTCGGGCGCGCTTTTGATTCGCAACAAAAGCCCCTTCGAGTGCGTGGTCTCGCCCTTGCTCGAAGACGGCGTCAATTGCCGCGTGGTGGAACCAGACGGCCGCGACCTCGTCCAAGTGGTGGAACAGCTTCTCACCAGCCCCGACGGTGGCCGGGAGTTGGCGGAACGGGGCCGGGCCCTGGCGGCGCGAACCCTGTCGAAAGCCGACCTATGGGACTACATGCGGGTCCTGCTGGAAGGAATCGCCGACGACGTAAACCGGAACCTGAGCGGTTTCGAGAGAATGGGGCGGGCGCGGCTTAACCGATATTGCAACAAACTGCGGAAGGTTACTGCCAGATAGGTTCAGAATGAAAGCTACGGTGTATGGTGCAGGTGGGTTGCCCGGAATTCCCGCTGACGGCATCAAACCAAACGGTGCACTACGCAGGCACTTCTGGGCAAAGAAAGCCCGCGAGAACTGAAAGAACTTGGCCTGATGACACGGTCCGGCATTATTGTGGGTACGGGTGGGCTCTCCTCGCCCAGAGTCGTACAAGCCAGTATTTCAGAAACGACAGCGCGTCAAAAAGCAGGCCAATAGCAAGCGCGAGCAAGGCTATGGCACCACGATGATGATGGCGGCAAACCTGGGCGCAGCCGACGAGGGCGGACAAGGTCCTGGGCATCGCCAGGGACATCTCCGGCCACGACGAGCCCGAGCAAGCGGTCGAGGCACTGCGCGCTGACCCGCAGGCTTTGCTGGCGTTCAAGCAGCGCGCGGCGGAGTTGGAGATCGGGATCGAGAAGGCGCACCTGGCGGATCGCCAAGGCGCGCGGGACCGGGGCGTGGCGCTCAAGCGGGCCGGGTATCACAACTATCGGGCCGACGGGCGTTCGTCTGTCTGATCGTGATCATCGTGGCGACCTGGGCCGGGCGGTTCGATATGCCGGACCAGGTGTTCGCTCTCCTCAACATGGCGGCGGGCATGATCCTGGGCATGATCAAGGATGCCTTTCAGTTCGAGTTCGGCTCCAGTCGGGGGTCCAAGGAGAAAGACCTGGCGCGAGAGAAATAGGACGGAATCACGTCGAGAGGGGCCGCCTCCGCTGCTCGGAAACCCGGGTGGCGGAGGCTTTTTTTGTGCCCGGATTCCGGCCTCTCCGGTTCAAAAGAACCAAGGAGAACTGCCCTTTTAAATGCCAAGTCTTTGAAAAATTTGGCGCACCCGACACGATTCGAACGTGTGACCTCTGCCTTCGGAGGGCAGCGCTCTATCCAGCTGAGCTACGGGTGCTTTTTGTTTCGGGTGTTCTCATACAACGGAAGCTTGGCCGGCGCAAGGTCTTCGCGCCGGCTTGGGGTTTTCGCCTCCGTTACACCTCGGGCACATCCAGGCCGTGTTGCAGGCAGGTGGCGGCGAGGGTGTTTCTGAGCAGGCAGGCGATGGTCATGGGGCCGACGCCGCCGGGCACGGGGGTGATGGCCCCGGCCACGTCCTTGGCGCTTTCGAAGTCCACGTCGCCGACCAGGCGGCTCTTGCCCTCGCCCTTTTCCGGCGCGTCAATGCGGTTGATGCCGACGTCGATCACCGTCGCGCCGGGCTTGATCCAGTCGCCGGGAACCATTTCAGGCCGGCCGACGGCGGCGACCAGGATGTCCGCCCGGCGGCATTCCTCGGCCAGATCCTGTGTCCGCGAATGGGCGATGGTGACGGTGCAGCTTTCCTTCAGCAGCAGCGCCGCCATGGGCTTGCCGACGATGTTGGAACGGCCCAGCACCAGCGCCCGCTTGCCGGACAAATCGCCAAGCCGGTCCTTCAGCATCATCAGGCAGCCCCACGGGGTGCACGGCACCATGGCCTTGTCGTCGCCGGTGGTCAGCAGGCCGACGTTGACCACATGGAACCCGTCCACGTCCTTGGCCGGGTCGATGGCCGCCAGGACCTTGGATTCGTCGATGTGGCCGGGCAGGGGCAACTGCACCAGGATACCGTTGACCGCCGCGTCGGCGTTGAGGTCGGCGATCAGCTTCAGCAGGGTGTCCTCGGGCGTGTCTGCGTCCAGCTTGTGCTCGAAGGAGTTCATCCCCGCCTCGAGCGTCTGCTTGCCCTTGTTGCGGACGTAAACCTGCGAGGCGGGATCCTCGCCCACCAGCACCACCGCCAGGCCCGGCGTCAGGGCGTGATCCGCCTTAAGCGCGGAGACCGCCGTGCCGATGCGCTGGCGCAGGCCCTCGGCAAACGCCTTGCCGTCGATAATCGTCGCCTCGCCCATGTCCTTGTCCTCCTAAAACAGGCCGGCGATGCGGCCGTCCTGGTCA
>CAYFOJ010000021.1:0-46562 GCA_964344645.1 uncultured Thalassospiraceae bacterium | reverse complement strand
TTTCCAAGCAACCCGCCGCCTACAAGGCCCGCCGCCACCGCGAGGTAGCGCCCCTTGCCCTTGCCCAGGAAAGACCCCCCGATCGCTCCCACAATCGCACCGAGGCCGGTTCCAAGTGTTTCCTTGCTCAAGCCGGACTCACCTGTCGTTTGACAGGATGTCAGGCTAAGCACGCAAATCAATGCCACAGGTTTTTTCATAGGGACGTCCTCTCAATTCAAGTTTGCACTCCAGTGCTATTTCAGGGCGAGCTGTACATTCAGCATTTGATTGACGGTCTTAAAGGCGAGAGATTGTGAGCAAATAAGGATTGCAAGGACCAGCAAGACAAGGCAGGGCATCCGTGGCCGTGGCCGCTTGTTGTTCGTCATAGTTTGTCTCCCGGCTGCCCTGTATAGAGGTGAACGTATAGAAGTTTATGTTCCATGCCGGGTTCCGGTGGGACAGGCAGGGGTTTATTGATAATCAGCGGAATGGGAAGACCGTAACCTTTGTTGCTGAGGCGTTTCCAGAAGCTGTAATCGACAGAACCCTTCCCGCTTCTCATGTAGGGCATGGCGTCGATTTCACGAAACGGCACACTGACCGGCGAGTCATACTGGGAGAACAGGGCCACTTCGGCTTTCATTTCCCGATATAAATCCACTCCTGTATGGGCATTTATAAGAAAGTTTTCTTCTGCAGTTTTCCACAGAACCCTGAATTTATCCATGGGCCCGGCCCCCTGGGCGGGCCAGACAACAAGCCTCAGGCGTAGCCTTTCTCCGAAAGGGTTCACGGATGGATCTTGTTTTATGGGCTTGACGTGGAAATACAGGCCCGGCGTGCGGACCAGCATCCTCACAAGTCCGTTCTTGTTTCCTCCAAAGAGCGTTCCGTTTGCCAGGATCAGGGTGCATTCGTTCGCGTCGGCCATCATCGTCACGGCTGGATGGTCCGCAGGCCTGCAGTCGTCCCATGCCTCGGCGATCATCTGGTCACCGTCCATGAGGCGCATGCCAATTCTGAACTCCTCCGGAACTCCTCGCGCCAGGTCGTCTTTGATCGCCTGTTTGGCGCTGGCGCCTTCATCTCTGGCGTCTCCCTCTCCGCCCGTCTCTTCGAGACATCCGGCGAGGGTCATTGAGGCCAGGATGAGTGCCGGAATGTAGCAGGCCTTGAGTCGCGAACATCCAAAAGCATGTGGAATACGGTTCAGCATTATTTCTGCTCCGAATTGTGTCTGGTTTTGGCCTCGGTTGTTCACGAGCCAAAATTTCCGGCTATCACCCAAACCCTCAGTCCGAGAAAATCTCTCGCCAAACACCCATGAAACCTTGATTTCTAAATATGTATTATAATACATAGAAAAAATTGAGCAATAGACGTTCCTTAATCGGAATGGATATTCGCATAGTGCTCGGAAACAACATCCGCTCTAAACGGAAGGAAGAGGGCCTCTCGCAAGAGGAACTCGCCGCCCGCATGGACGTCGATCAAGCCTATATCAGCCGCCTGGAAGCGGGCGAGTTGAATCCTACAATCATGACGATCTGGGATGCCTCCCAGGCCTTGGGTACCACGCCGGATGTGTTGCTGGTTGATGGTAGCTCTTAGCCTGCTTGCTGCATGACGCCCGGTCATATGCGAGGCTTATCGGAGAGAGTGCAATGAAGAAAGACCACACAGCGCCATCGGCAACAAGACCCCGGCGGCGTTCATAAAATCCATCGGGCAACCCAGCCGCCCGGTGGCCTCATAAGCGGGAAGTTCCGCTGAGAGCCGGTCCAGCGTTGGGGGCAAGGTCAAAAACACAAACTTTTTCACCCTTTGAGCGGTACTGATTCAGGGGGAAGGTCATTACGCCTGCGACCTTCAGGTTACCTTCCTGTCACTCCTGATGGATGGATCAGAGGATTGATGGTCACGCGCGCGGCTTCGACTTCTTCGCCGCTTTTGCGATGCTTGCCGTGGCGTTCAGCTGCTCTGATCGGATTGAATCCAGGGGGGTTGCTCTCCTGGGCAATAGATCCAGCCGAGTGGTCGCGGTCGGAGAATCATGAGAGTGGTTGCTGGACGTATTCAGGGTGAACTTTTTCAGTTCAGGCGAGGGAAAGTCCTTAGGCGTCCATGCATGAGTGATGCTGGACGTAAAAACCCACACAGGTTTATTACCTAAATGTTACCTAAATTCGCCGGTAATTGGCTGGGTTTGTCGTGTAACACATTGAAAAAATTGGCGTCCCCTACGGGATTCGAACCCGTGTTGCCGGCGTGAGAGGCCGGTGTCCTAGGCCTCTAGACGAAGGGGACCCGTGACGGGGTCATCCTTATCAGGCTTGCCGGGGGGCGATCAAGGGATTTCCGGTGGGGTGGCGAGGATCCGGAGGGGGCGTTCCTTGAAGCGGCGACCGGCCGGGTCCAATTCATGCGCCGTTGTTTCCGCCGCCCGGCCCTTGTCGACGGCGACGATCAGCCACACCAGGTCGGGTTCGAAGGCCATCTTCCGGTCCTGTTCGGACGGCCGCGCCGGGTGGTCGGGATGGGAGTGGTAATGGCCGACCATGCGTTCCGGACCGTCGGCGAGTTGGCGCATCAGGTCGAAGCGCACCTTCGGATCGACCTCGAAGCGGTCGTGGCGGCGGGCCCCTTCGGCGACGTTGTCGCTGGCGGCGACGCGGGTGATCCGCGTCGTCCCCGAAGGCTCCTCGATGCCCGCCAGCAGGCCGCAGCATTCCTCCGGATAGGCCCGTTCCGCCGCGTCGGTGATTTGTTTCATCAGCCCGGCGGGGATGACGATCATGGGGCGGTCTTCAGGGTTCCCAGCCGCGCGCCGCTGGCGGCGTCGAGGACGACAACCCGTTCGCAGGCCCCACCGGCGGGGCCGAGCTTGAGGAAGATCCGCAGCCCGTCGCCGCTGACCGTGGCGATGGAACAGCCCTCGGGCAGGGACAGCAGCACCTCGCCGAAGGCCCTCGGCGCGGCCGGGCCGGCGGTGGCGGCGGTGGGCGGCGGCGCGGGCAGGGCGGCCGGGGCTTCCCTGTCGGCGGCGGGGGCGTCGCCGCCGAGGGAGAAAAATTTGAAGTCCGGGTCCTCGGATTTGCGATACAATCCGTAGGCGATGGTGGTCATCGCGATGACGATCAGAATGGCCAGTCCGGCCACTAAACCCTTGAGTGCCTGCATAATCCCGTTCAGTCTTCAGTCATGATGGAAGATAGTACAGCCTCCACTTACACCGTTACGGTGTCCGACGGCAAGGGCGGGCAGCGTCTCGACCGGTTCCTGGCCGGGGAACTGCCCGATTTTTCCCGCAGCCGCCTGAAGGTCCTGATCGAGGACGGATGTGTCCTGCGGCGGGACGGCGAAAGCGAGGAGGCGGTGCACGACCCGTCCCGAAGCGTGCGCGCCGGGCAGTGTTACGCCGTCCAGGCGCCACCCACGGTTCCGGCCGCGCCCCTGGCCCAGTCCATCCCCCTGGACATCGTCTACGAGGACGACGACGTGATCGTCATCGACAAGCCCGCGGGCATGGTGGTCCATCCGGCCCCGGGCAGCCCCGACGGTACCCTGGTCAACGCCCTGCTCGGCCATGCCCGGGCGACGGGCGGCGGCGGTCTGTCCGGCATCGGCGGCGTCGAGCGGCCGGGCATCGTCCACCGTCTGGACAAAGGAACCAGCGGCCTGATGGTGGTGGCCAAGAACGATGCCAGCCACCGCTGCCTGAGCGAACTATTCGCCGAGCGGAGCATCGAGCGGGCCTACCATGCCCTCGTCTGGGGCGTCCCACGCCCGTCCCAGGGGGAGATACGCGGCAATATCGGCCGCAGCCCGGTCAACCGGAAGAAAATGGCGGTGGTCACCAAAGGCGGCAAGGAGGCGCTGACCCGGTTCAAGGTGGTCCGCAGGTTCGCAAGCCATGCCGCCCTGGTGGAATGCCGGCTGGCGACGGGCAGGACGCATCAAATACGGGTCCACATGGCGTCCATCGGCCATCCGGTCGTCGGCGATCCCCTCTACGGCGGCGGCGGCAAGGCCCGCCGGCGGGGACTCGGCGAGGAGGCCATGGCCATGTTGGCCCGAGTCGATCATCAGATATTACATGCGTATTTGTTGGGGTTTCGCGCCACTGAAGATGGAGACATGATTTCATTTAAAAGCAAATTACCGCAATATTTCAAAGATTTAATAGAAAAATTCGAATGAGAGTAATTTTATCCTATACTTGATTAAATTGCTTGGTTATTATGCTCTCACATTCCGGGGGGTGATGTGAGGTGCAGGGATCCCCTTTTTCGGGGTTAACCAAGGAGTTTAAAACAATGGGTTCTTTATCGCTGAATTTCGACACCACTCCCGAAGGCAACCTGAGTCGATACCTGCAGGAAATCAGGCAATTCCCCATGCTGGAAGCGGAAGAGGAACTCCGCCTGGCGCGGCGCTGGCGCGACAGCGGAAAGAGCGACGCCGCCCACCGCCTGGTGACCAGCCACCTGCGCCTGGTCGCCAAGATCGCCATGGGCTACCGTGGCTACGGCCTGCCCGTGGGGGAACTGATTTCGGAGGGCAACGTCGGCATGATGCAGGCGGTCAACCGCTTCGACCCCGACAAGGGCTTCCGCCTGTCCACCTACGCCATGTGGTGGATTCGCGCCGCCATTCAGGAATACATCCTGCATTCCTGGTCGCTGGTGAAAATGGGCACCACGGCGGCCCAGAAAAAACTGTTTTTCAATTTGCGCAAGCTGAAGGGCCAGATCCAGGCCATCGAGGAGGGCGATCTGACCCCGGAGCACACATCGGATATCGCCAACCGCCTGAATGTGCCGGAAGCGGAAGTCATCAGCATGAACCGGCGCATGGCCGGAGGCGACCACTCCCTCAACGCCCCCCTGAACATCGACGGAGAAGGCGAATGGCAGGACTGGCTCGAGGATGGCCGGGACAGCCAGGAGGAGTTGTTGGCCGAACGTGAGGTCCTCAACCAGCGCCGCGCCCTGCTGGCCGATGCCCTGGAAGGGCTGACGGGCAGGGAGTCCCATATCCTCGAACAGCGCCGCCTGAAGGACAACCCGGCGACCCTGGAGGATCTTAGCCAGCACTACGGCATTTCCCGGGAACGCATCCGCCAGATCGAGGTCAGGGCGTTCGAAAAGGTTCAGAAGTCGGTCAGGAACGCCGTCATCAATCAACGTTTTAACTGATAGCCATATTCAACCGGTTTTGCCCGGCGGCGCACCACCCCCGGCCAGCAAATCATCGATGCCGTCCAGCAGGCTGTCCGTATCGGCGGTGGCGGCCTTCATGGGGTTCAGCGCCTGGGCGGGAGGCGAGCCCGAGGCGGGCTCGTCCGGGGGTGTTTCCGGCGGGTGCTCGCGCAGTTCCAGATCCTCGTCGGACAAACCCACGTCTTCGCCCCATTCCTCGATCAGCTTGCGCTGTCCCGAACGCAGCCTGGAAACCCGGCTTTGGGCGATGACGGTGACGAAGGCCGCGATGATCGGCGGTAGGGACTGAAAGATCATCCAGCCCAGGGCGGCGGCGCCGTACATGATGACCAGGGAAAACACGTTGGTGATCATGCCGATGCCCTGTTGCAGGGAGTTGTCGCCGAGCCACAGCTCGATCATGTACGGGAAGACCCCGCACAGGTTGATGCCGCCGATGCAGAAGGTGGCGTGGCGGCTGGGCGAGCGGTCGACGATCCCCGAAACGATGGTCGGCAGCATGCCGAAGAACAGGACGATCACCGTCGGCAGGGACAGGATCACCAGGACAACGAAGACGATGGAAAGCCATAGGGTCAACGAGGCGGATTTGGAGACGCCGCCCTCGCCGGAGGCCTTATCCTTCTTCTTGTCTTGTTTTTTTGCGTCTTTTTCTTCTTCGGCCATGGCGCTTACCAGAATTCAACGACGATCATGACGGTGATGCCGAGCATGGAAATCAGAACCGAGGTCAGGGCCGCCAGTTTCTGTCCCCGTTCAAGGGAAGCCTCGGGGGACGCCAGATCTCCGGTTTCGATGCTCGTGATCTGCTCTTCCGTCTGTCTGTACTCGCCCCGGGCCAGTTCGTAATCCTCAGCGTCCTTGCGTTTTTTATCCGCGTTGTCGATCAGGTCGAACAGTTCCGGCAGGCTGCCCTGACGGACGACCCGGGGCATTTCCTGTTCGATCTGGCGGCGGGTCTTGCGGCTGTGATACGTGTTGACGGCGGGACCCAACTGACTGCCGACCCAACTGCTCAGCGCGTAGACGGGTTCTCCTTTCAAACGCCATTGCAGAAAGGCCATCAGGCTCAGCATGCCGATCAGGAAGGAGGCGTCCTTGCCGTCGGCCAGGACCTTCAGATGCGGGCCGATGGGCTCGGGGAAGCGGGCGGCGATGAAGGCGATGACGTGCCGGTCCAGAGGACGCAGTTTCTTGTCGGTGGTGTCGGCGACGGCGTCCAGGGAGGGCAACAGATCGCGAATGTTCATGACGTATTGTTCGGCGACAAGGGGGCTCTGGCAGGGCAGGTGCCGGTTCATTTCGTACAGACAGCGTTCGATCCCGAAGCCCGGAGAGTTGATCCTCATGTGCATCTGGAGCATTTTGAAGGTGTCTTCTTCATTAACGGATGCTTCGTCCCGGGGCTTTTCGGTCGTGGCGGCATACCAAAGTTCGTAGATTCTCCGGTCGATGATTTCCGCCGGTATCTGCATGCTGTTGCGGCGTAGCAGTTCCACCGCCAGCATTGGGCCGAAGCCATCGGGCATGAAGGACAGCCCCTTGTAGCGGATGGGGCCGTGCGGGTCCATGAGGATGGAAATCCGGCTGACAAGATAGGGGTCGCTGTCCCGCTGGGGGGAGTAGACGACGGTTTTGATATCCTCGGCCAGCGCCTTGTCGCCGATGCTCTTCTCCAGCCAGGCCGCCAACTCGGGTTTGCGAATCGCCTCGGCCGCTTCCTTGATGTGCTGGGTGAAGGCATGGGCCAGGGTCCGGGGGTGGGCGTATGCGGTCTCCATAAAGACGTAGGGCGCGTCGGGCTTGAGGGTGGTTTTGCGCTGCATGGGGGTTTGACGCTGTCCGTCGAGCCACAGGTCCATCTGCTTCTGGCTCCAGCGTTCCGACGTCTCGTCCCTAAGAATGCCCCGCAGGGGTTCGATCAGGTTGATGGGAATTTTGTGCTTTCCGCAAAGCGCCGTGTAGGTGCCTTGCTGGATTTTAACGGCCAGCAGATCGTCGGCGTTGTCGTAGTCGGGGATGCGCTCGCGCAGGTAAAGGACCAGGACGGTGACGCCGAGCGCGTACAGATCCAGGCCGATATCCCCGGCGCCCCGCCCGGCCGGTGAACACATGCCCCGTTCGACGGTCTCATAGAGAATGGGCTGATCAAACCCGGGGGGGCAGGTCAGGCAATCGCCGAGGACGACGGTCTGGCGTTCCTTGTCGAGAAAATAAAGATTGCCGGCCCGGATTTCCCTGTGCGGCAGTGACATGGCGTCCAACTCGCGGATGGCGGCCATCATCGGCTCGATGAAGGTGTTCTGGATTTCATATTCGCTGATGGTGAACTCGCCGCTTTCCAGAACATCAACGACCTTGCCGCCGAGGGGACGGCGGTATATCAGAATCACCGTGTTCTGATTGAGGGGGGGCCAGAACGATTCATCCCAGGCGACGAGGGGAAGCAAGCAGGTGATCTGGTCGCCGACCAGCTTGTGAACACCATTCATGCGAATGGGCAAGCCGGGGGTGGCGACCAGGGCGAACAGTTGTTCTTCCTGATCGCGGCGGTCGCGCACGGCGAAGGCCTTGGCCGAAGGCAAGTCCAGTTCGCTGAGCGGGGCATTCAAATCGACCAGATAACGGTCCTTGATCAGGACCAGCCCGGACGCGCCGGCCATTTGGTCACCTGCACCATTTTCTTGGGGCGAGATAGCCATCGTTCTGTTCCAAACAATGGAAGCGGGGCCGCACCTTCTGGTTGGCTGATCCGTTTCCAACAGGCGATTTTAACGTTTATCCCATTGATTCACAATGAGTTATTCAAAATCGGCAAGAAGCCGTTAACCATGATCAGGAAACGCCAATGTTTAGAGTCGATTAGGCCGGGTCAGTCGTCGAACGGATCGTGAACAAGAATCGAGTCCTCCCGTTCCGGGCTGGTCGAAAGCAGGGCCACGGGGGCTTCGATGAGCTCTTCGATGCGGCGGATGTATTTCACCGCCGTCGCCGGAAGGTCGGCCCAGGACCGCGCCCCCTCGGTGCTTTCCGACCAGCCTTCCAGGGTCTCGTAGACGGGCTCGACCCGTTGCTGCTTGACCGTGGATGCCGGCAGATGGTCGTAGAGCTCGCCGTCGATGCGGTAGCCGGTGCAGACTTTCAATTCGTCCATGCCGTCGAGCACGTCCACTTTGGTCAGGGCGATGCCGTTGATGCCGTTGACCTTCACCGCCTGGCGCACCAGCACGGCGTCGAACCAGCCGCAGCGACGAGGGCGGCCGGTGACGGTGCCGAACTCGTGGCCGCGTTCGCCGAGGCCGCGTCCGACCTCGTCTTCCAGTTCCGTCGGGAAGGGGCCGCTGCCGACGCGGGTGGTGTAGGCCTTGGTGATGCCGAGAACGTAATCGATGGCGCCGGGGCCCTGTCCCGATCCCGCCGCCGCCTGTCCGGCGACCACGTTGGAGGAGGTGACGAAGGGATAGGTGCCGTGGTCGATGTCGAGCATGGTGCCCTGGGCGCCTTCGTAGAGGATACGCTTGCCGGATTTGCGCGCCTCGTCCAGTTCCTTCCACACGGCTCCCGCGAAGGGCAGCAGTTTGGGGGCCAGGTCCTGAAGGCGCTCCAGCAGGTCGCCCCGGTCGATTTCTTCCATGCCAAGGCCGCGCAGCAGGGCGTTGTGGTGGAACAGCAGTTTGTCGATCTTGTCGCTCAGCACCTCCGGGTCGGCCAGGTCGCCGACGCGAATGGCGCGGCGGGCGACCTTGTCCTCATAGGCCGGGCCGATGCCCCGTCCGGTGGTGCCGATCTTGGCCTTGCCGAGGGCTTCCTCACGTGCCCTGTCCAGGTTGCCGTGCAAGGGCAGGATCAGGGGGGCGTTGTCGGCGATGCGCAGATTGTCGGGGCTGATGTCGATGCCCTGTTCGCGGAGTTTGTCGATCTCGGTCAACAGGGCCCAGGGGTCGATGACGACGCCGTTGCCGATGATCGACATCTTGCCGCCGCGCACGACGCCGGAAGGAAGCATATTCAGCTTGTAGGTGGTGCCGTCGATGACCAGGGTATGCCCGGCGTTGTGGCCACCCTGAAAGCGAACCACCACGCTGGCCCGCTCGGAAAGCCAATCGACGATTTTCCCCTTGCCCTCGTCGCCCCACTGAGAGCCGACTACCACTACATTGGCCATGCTGAAAATTCCTCGTAATCAAATATGAAAGATATGACTTATAACGGCTCTATCCGGCCGTCCGATAGGTAATGGGAACAGCCCAGCCGGGTCGCCTCGGCGGCGGCGTCGGCGCCTTCGCTGAGGCCGTCCAGGGTGTTCCAGCCCTCGGCGCGCAACCGGCGCGCTTCATCGGGCTGGGTTTCCGTCGGCAGATAGAGACGCCGGCCCGCGGGGACCGGGGGGACGGCGCGCAACACGCTGTCCATGAACAGGGACATGCCGACGGCGGGTTCTCCGTCCCGATCACCGCCGGCGAGATAGCGCCCGCCACGGCCCAACTCGCCGCGAACGCCGCCGGCGAACACGGTGAAGGTGACGCCCGTATGGTATTCCAGGCCACGGCTTTCCACCGGATCGACGGTCAATTTCAGGTCCGGGGCGGCGGCGCGGATTTTTTCGATGACCAGGGCCAGGGAGCGCCGTTCCCTAGCGGCGCTTTCCGGCAGGTCGAGGCGGTTCAGGGCGGCCAGGGCCGGTTCCGCCAGGCCGGTCGCCCCGAGCAGGGCGGCGAAGGGGGCGACGGCCTCCTCGCCAAGATGCCGCGATAGTTCGTTAACGGCGGCTTCGTCCTTGCGGTCGAGCGCCGCCTTCAGCCGCGCCGCCGTTTCGTCGTCCATGCCTCGTTCGGCGATGATGGCGGGGGCCAGGGTCGGCAGGGCCAGGTCGATGGACAGGTTTTCGATACCCAGTTCCACCAGGGCCTCGACGGCCATCAGGATCACTTCCGCGTCGGCCTGTGGAGAGTCGCTGCCGATCAGTTCCGAACCGACCTGGCCGAACTGCCGTTCCGGGCGCATCTGGGTGCCGCGCACCCGCAGCACTTGGCCCGCGTAGCATAGCCTCAGCGGCCGTTCGGCGGATTTCAGCCGGGTCGTGGCGATGCGCGCCACTTGCAGGGTCATGTCGGCGCGAACGCCCATCATCCGCTGCGAGACCGGGTCCATGATGCGGAAGGTCTGCGCCGACATGGCGGCGCCGCTGCCGGTCAACAGGCTTTCCTCGAACTCGATCAGCGGCGGCTTGACCCGGTCGTAGCCCCTGGCCGCGAAGCAGGCGACCAGGCGTTCCGTCGCTTCGGCCTCGATTTCGGCGTCGGAGGGAAGTCCGTCGCACATGCCGGCCGGCAGAAGGGCTTTGTCGGAAAAATCGCTCATCGTCGGGAACTGTGGGAGTCGTTGATGGCTCAAGGGTTCAACGCTTAAGTACAAGGAATCCCGCCCGACGGCAACATGGAAAAGGTCGGGGCGGACGGGGATCAGTCCATGTTAAAGCGGTGGCTTTTCACCTTCTGGCCGATTTTCGCCACCACCTCGGGAAGCATGGCCCGGACCAGGTCGGTGCCGTCGGGGCGGTCCAGGTCGGTGACGACCCAGACCTGCCAGTGCCGCTTTCCGTTGCTCCGGTTTTCGATGGAGACGTCGAGGCGGTATTGTGAGAGGCTCTGAACCGTCGTGTCGCCCTTGCCTTGGTTGAACATGCCGCCGGAATTGCTGTCGAACAGGTTAAAGCGCATGCGGGCGTCCTCGCCGCCTTCCCGCCCGCCGTGGGCGTCCAGTTCCAGAACGGCGCGCTTGTTGCGGGTGGTGTAGGCGCCCATTTCGTTCCTGACCTCGAAGGTGATGACGAACGGGGCCTGCGGGTGGATGGCGTGGCCCTGGCCGCGAAGGGCGTTTTCGAATGCCCGGGTCAGGGTGATGTTCTGGTCCGAATTGTCCAGGGCCTCGACGCTGAAGGACGCGCCCGGGGGGATCGGCTTGAAGGAAATGGCGTTCATCAGCGCCTCCCCGTACCCTTGCGCCCGCGCCGGGCCGGGGGTCGTGAGAAGAGAAAGACAAACGGCGAATGCCGCCAGGAGCGAGAAATGCTTCATGATTATGCGTAATGTCCCAGGACGTTGCTTTCGGTCAGATATTCGATGCTCCCGGGCATTCTGTCAACAGGGGTTCCCAGGGGCAAGGCGGTCTATGGGAAGACGAAGGACAAGGACCCCGGCGGCATGGGCCAGACGCCCTTGTCCACGGCCTTGCTTCCTTCGAAGACCAGATAGCTGCGCCGGCCGTAATGGGGCAGGGGGCGGCTCAGGGCCTCGAGGGCGTCACGGTCGTCGGCCTCGACCACCATGACGGGGTCACCCGAATTCTCGCGGCGGGCGGCCCAGACCCTGGCAGAGCCCCGCCCTGCCAGACTGTCTGGCGTTGGCGGCAGATCGGCCCGGGCCAGATGGGGACCGACCATGGCTGTTGTCCCGATCACCAGCAAGGGGCCGTCGTCGGCGCTGGCTTCCCGGCCCGCGCCAAGCCGCGCCGCCAGCCGTTGCGCCGCGTCGGCCACGGCCTCATCCCCGTCAGGGATGACCAGTCGGGTGCGTTCGTCCAGCATGGTGTCGCGCAGGATGGGCGGGGTCTCCGCCGGGTCCAGGCGGCGGAACAGGTCGAGGGCCGGATCGATGGTCAGGGCGAGGGGCTGGGAGGCCACGGGCAACTCGACGCGGGTCTCGCGCCCGTCCATGGACACGCGAACGGTTTTTTCGCCGTCTTCGGTCTTCAAGGTCACCGGCACGTCGAGGGCGTAGGGCGGTTCCGGTTGGGACAGGGTGAACGAGACGGCGTCCTCTCCGGCGACGACATGGGAAAGGGTCAGGACGGGCGCCCCCTTGCGGTCGATCCATTGCCGGAAGAAGCGCCCCAGGTCGTCGCCCGAGGCCTGGTCGAAGGCGGCCCGAAGGTCCTCCCATCCGGCGGTTTGAAAGCGGTGGCGTCGCCAGAAATTCCGAATGCCCTGATCGAAGGAGGAGGCCCCGATCTTGTCGCGCAGCATGTGAAAGATGTAGGCGACCTTGTTGTAGCCGATGATCTGGGACGCGGTATGGCGTCGGCTGACGAAGGTGCGGACCGGCGTGTCCTCTCCCGAGGGCAGGGCGGCGTAGTCGCGAAGCCATTCCCGGCGCATCTCCGCGCCGCCGTCCTTGCGCCTTTCCGCGGCGAAGGCGTAATCGGCCATATAGGTGGTCAGCCCTTCGGCCCAGTTGCCGTTCCGGTAGTCGGTCTCGACGGCGGTGCCCCACCAGGAATGCAGGACCTCGTGCCCGAGGGAAGTGAAACGGATGAACGGCAAGCGGACGACCCGTTCGCCGATATAGGTCAGGCCGGGAAACCCCAGCCCGACGGGAAGGGGGCCGGAAACGATGGCGAAAGAGGAGAACGGATAGGGGCCGATGGACCGGCCGTAGCGCTCGATGTACCCCGCCGCCGAGTCCAGATAGCCCTCGGCGAGGCCGGACAGCCGGGCCGGGAAGTAGGTTCTCAGGCGAATGTCCCCGAGCCGCCGTTCTTCGACGACGAAGGGTCCGGCGATCAGGACGATCCCCTGCTGGGGCATGTCCGATTGAAACACCGCCCGATGGCGCCCGTCGCCGGTCTGTTCGGAAATCAGGCGGCCTGGAACCACGGCCTTTTGTGCTTCGGGCAGGATCAGGGTGATGCGGTAACCGGCGGCGAGCCCGGGGAACAACGGATGCCAGGCGGAACCGGCGGCCAGATAACCGCCCCGCGCCGAGGCCAGCATGGGGGAGCCGCTCAGGCCCTCAGGGTCCTCCGGCAGGGGGTCGAGGAGGCCCTGATAGCGCAGGGTGACCCGATGGCGGTTGCCTTCCCCGAGGGGCAGGCGAACCCGCTCGCCGTCGCGTTGCACGGCGGTCTTGCGCCCGTTCACCGTCAATCCGGTGATGCGCAGGGGCCGGGCGAGGTGAAATACGGCCTCTCCGCTTCCCCCAAGTGTCATGGTGTCCTCGACGTTCAGGGTCCGGGACGCGGGATCGAGGCGCACGGTCAACTGATGATCAACCGAGGTGACGGCGGCCTCGGCAAGTGAAGAGAACAGGCCGAAAAGCAGCAACAGTCCCGACAGAATCCTGCTCATGGCCGGGGCGGAAACTTGGCGACAACCTGCCGTCTTTCGCCGTCCCGGACGATGACCAGCGGCAACCAGGTGCCCGGGTTGTGGCGGTGGATGGTGGCGACCAGGTCCCCGGTCCGGGTCATGGGCAGTCCGGCGGCCTCGACGATCAGATCGCCGTCTTGCAGTCCGGCGGTTTTCGCCACGCTGCCGTCCAGGACCTTGACGACCTTCACCCCACCGTTGTCCGCGGCGGTCTCGATCTGCACCCCCAGCATGGGATGGGGGGGCTTGTCCTTTTCCTCCGGCTCGGCGAGCCCGAAGACGGCATGGGCGACGGGGACCCCGTCCGGGGACTTCAGTTCGTCGCAGGGCAGGGCCTGTTCCCAAGGCAGCAGGACGGCGGCGTTTTCGATTCCCAGGTCCGCCAATTGGTGGGAAATGCCGTAGCCGTATTCCAGGTGGCCGCGCCCGACGATGGCGACGACCAGCGGCTCGCCCCCCGCCGTTCGTGCGTCGGCGACGGCCTCGGCCATGGCCCGGTCCCAGACCGTCTGCCCCTCGATGAAACCGGCCAGCATTTTCTCGCCGGCTTCGCTCAACGGGGTGTCTTCCCGGTCATCGCCGTGCTGGGAGAACACCTTGCGCAGGCTGGCCCGGTAGGCCTGCGACGGCGGCGCCGGGTCGCCGACGCCGTCGCGCTCGCCCTCGGGCACGGAGGACCAGCCATCACGGCTGGCGCGGCGGACCAGGTCCCGGTCCACGTTCAGGGCGCGCATGGGAATGCGGTTCATGCGGGCGAAATGAAACAGCGGCATGTAAAAGCCGGAGTCGTAGCGCCAGACCTCATTCCAGCGGCTCAGACGCAGGAAGTCCCGTTCCGTCAGGTCACCCCGGCTCCAGCGGTCGAGAACGGGCTGCGCGGCGCGGGGAAAGGCCTCGAATCCCAGCACCATGTTGGGGTTGAGGGCAAACAGGGCGGCCACGGTGTGGAGCTGCCAGCGGTGATGCTCGGCGTTGGTATGGGTTTCCCCCAGCAGGACCACCGGCCGGCGGGCCATGTCTGCGAGCAGGCGGGGCGGGTCCAGGGTGACGCCGTTGGCGGGGTCCTGCCAGCGTCCGGGGGGGACGCAGGACGAGGCCTCGGCCCCCCAGACGGTCGACGGGGCAAGCAGCAGGAGAAAAAGAAGCAGGTATCTATGCATGATCGCCTGTCTGATGGAAAATGAGCCGTTCGCCGCCGATGATAGCCCGAAAAAAGCGGCGAGAATAAGGAATTGCAATATCAGCCTACATTGCTGTTAGTTTGTTGTCACAAGCATTGGGAAAAACGGGATCGGCCATGAAGTCAAAGGGCGTCATCGCCGCCGGCCACGAGGAGACGGCCAGGGCGGGACAGATCATCCTGCAGGAGGGGGGAAACGCCTTCGATGCGGTTCTCGCCGCCTTCTGCGCCGCCTGCGTCAGCGAGCCGGTCCTGGCATCCCTCGGCGGCGGCGGTTTTCTTCTCGCCCACCCCGCCGGGGCGGGGGGCAAGCCTTGTCTGTATGACTTTTTCGTCCAGACTCCCCGCCGCCGGGACTTGGGGAGCGAGGTGGATTTCTTCCCCATTGTCGCCGATTTCGGCGAGGCGCAGCAGGAATTCCACATCGGCCTCGGCTCAATGGCGACCCCGGGGGCGGTGAGGGGGCTGTTCGGCGCCCACGGGGATCTGGGCTCCATGCCCATGGCCCGCATCGTCGAACCGGCGCTGCAATTGGCCAAGCGGGGGGTCGTCATCAACGACTTTCAGGAATACCTGTTTTCCGTGGTCGAGAAGATTTATGTCTCCAACGAGACAAGCCTGAAGGCCTATGGCTCGTCCCGGGACCCTGGCACGCTGGCGGCGGCCGGGGAAATCCTGACCTTCGCAGATTTCGCCGATTGCCTGGACAGTCTGGCGCGGGAGGGGGAGGACCTGTTCTACCGCGGGGAAATCGCCGCGTCCCTGGCGGCGGACTGTCGGCAGGGCGGCGGCTACCTGCGCCGGGACGATCTGGAATCCTACCGCTTGCACCGCCGCCCCCCCCTGGCCGTGGATTACCGGGACACGCGAATTCTGACCAATCCGCCCCCGTCGACGGGAGGGATTTTGATCGCCTTCGCCCTCGCCCTGTTGCGGGACAGCGGCCTCGGCGGGGAGGGGTTCGGCTCCCCGGGGCATCTGCAACGGCTGGCCAGCGTCATGGCGCTGACCAACGAAGCCAGGGTCGAAAGCGGCCTGCATCTGAACCGGGACGACAGCGGCGGGATTCTCGATCCGGGTTTCCTCGAAGCCTACCGCACGCGGGTCTTCGGTCACCCGAAAGCCCGGCGCGGCACCACCCATGTCAGCGTCATCGACGGCGCGGGCAACGCCGCCGCCCTGACGGTTTCCAACGGCGAGGGGGCGGCCTACATCGTTCCCGGCACGGGCATCATGATCAACAACATGCTGGGCGAGGAGGACATCAACCCCCACGGCTTCAACCAGTGGCCGGAAGACAGCCGCATGTCCTCGATGATGGCGCCGAGCCTGATCGAAAGCCCGGACGGCTCGGTGACGGCCCTCGGGTCCGGCGGCTCGAACCGTATCCGCACCGCCATTTTGCAGGTCATGGTCAACCTCATCGACCATGCCATGCCCCTGGCCGAGGCCATCGAAAGCCCCAGGATGCACGTTGAAAGGGGGCTGTTGAGCCTGGAAAGCGGATTTGCCGAAGCGCACGTGGTCCCGTTGGCGGGATTGGCCGAGGAGGTCCGGGTCTGGGGCGGCAAGAACATGTTCTTCGGCGGCGTCCACGCCGTCCGCCGCCGGCCTTCCAGGGGAGACCTGCAAGGGGCGGGAGATTCCCGTCGGGGCGGCGTCGTTCTGGAGGCTTAAGCCTTCCGCCGGTTCAAGGGTTTGCTGGGCACGTTGCGGGTGTCGTAGTTGAGGAACCCGATCAGCATCTGTGAGCCGAGGATAATCGGCAGGGCGGCGAGGATGACGGTCCCCGCCGTCGCCGGAATGTCGGTCACCGTGCCATCGTACCAGGAATAACCGCCGAACAGGATACCGAACAGCAACAGCAGCTTGCCGAGCACCAACTCGATGGACGGGACGCCGAAATCGCGGATGAAATAGGTATAAAAAATCCGCGTCACCGTGTTGACGTAATGGCGGCTGGCGAATTTGAAAATGATGCTGCGGATCCTCAGGCTGCTTTCCTCGTCGCCGTAACGGGCGGGCATGGGCATGTCGGCGACGACGGCGCGCATCATGTTGAGGCGGAACAGCATGTCGGATTCGAAGAAAAATCCTTTTTCGATCTTCTCGAAAGGCAACTGCCCGGCCGCGTCTTTGTGGATGGCGGTGAAGCCGTTGGTGGGGTCGAAGATATTCCAGTAGCCGCTGGACAGCTTGGAGGCGAAGGACAGCGCCAGGTTGCCGAAAATGCGGACGCGGGGCATCTCCGACAGGCTGTCCAGATTGTAGAACCGGTTGCCCTTGACGTAATCCGCCTCGCCGGCCAGCAGCGGGGCGATCAGTTGCGGGATCAGGGCCGGGTCCATCTGTCCGTCGCCGTCCACCTTGACGATGATCTCGGCGCCTTCCTCCAGGGCGCGGCGGTAACCGGTCATGGTGGCGCCGCCGACGCCCGTGTTGCCGTCCTGGACGATCACCTCGACCCGTTCGTCCGTGCAATGGGCGCGGACGTGTTCGCCGGTGTTGTCCGGGCAGGCGTCGTCGACGACGATGATCCGCCCGACCTCTTCCCCGATGCCTTCAATGACATGGAGAATGCGCGGGGTTTCCCGGTAACAGGGGATGACGACGGCGACAAGCGCCTCGGGTCGGTCTGTCTTCACGATATGTCCTCTGTGCGAAAGGGCAGGATAAACAACCACTTGCCCCCATGCAAGACGATCCGGGGCCGGCGGCGGCTTTCCACGGTGGTTCTGGTCAAGACGAAGTTATCATGTAAGATGGAGCGCTCTATTGGAGCCGGGAGACGCACATGGACGAGGCACACGCAAGCACCCTGAGCGGGATCGATCTTTTCTCCGGTCTTGGCGAGGAAGAGCGGCGGAGGGTGGAAAAACTATGCCGCTGGCGTCATTACCCGCCCCAGCAGCAGATCATCGACCGGGAGACGGACTCACGGGAGGTTTTTTTCGTCATCAGCGGCAAGGTGCGGGTGGTCAATTATTCCTTTTCCGGGCGCGGGGTCATTTTCGACGAACTGGAGGCGGGCAGCTTTTTCGGCGAATTGGCGGCCATCGACAGCGAACCCCGTTCGGCCAGCGTGGTGTCGTTGAGCGACGCCCTGATGGCCTCCCTGCCCCAGGACCATTTCCTGCAATTGCTGGAAGAGCACCCGGATATTGCCCTGAAGGTACTGCGTCACCTGTCGAAAATGACCCGGACGGCGACACAGCGGATCATGGACCTCAGCACCCTGGGCGCCAACAACCGGGTCCATGCGGACCTGCTGCGTCAGGCGGGGGAACAGGACCCGGGGGCGGATGCGGTGGTCCTCGACCCGGTGCCCATTCACAGTGATATCGCCAGCCGGGTCAGCACGACCCGGGAAACCGTGGCCAGGGTGATCAACGACCTGGCCCGCCAGGGAATCGTCGAAAAGGACGGCAACGCCCTGATCATTCCAGACGTGCAGAGATTGAGAAACATGGTCGAAGAGGTGCGCGGCGAGTAGTCTATCCGAGATATCTCGACACGGTTTCGAGAAACATGGCGATATCGATCGGTTTCGAGACATAGTCGTCGCAACCGGATTGACGAATGCGCTCTTCGTCTTCCTTCGAGGCGTGGGCGGTGACGGCGATGACGGGGATCTGTTTCAGGTCGTCGTCGGATTTCATTGTCCGGGTGATGTCCAGGCCGGAAATCCCCGGCAACTGGACGTCCATGAGGATCAGGTCCGGGGCATGCTCGCGGGCCAGGGCAACCGCCTGATGGCCGTCCTGCGTCGTCACCGTGCCGTAGCCGCTGGCTTCAAGCAGGTCGTTGAACAGTTTAACGTTCAGTTCGTTGTCATCGACGATCAAGACGGTTTTGGTCATGACGCGAAACGGTCCCGGGGGGCGATTATTTGATTTTCGCTTCCTTGAAGATCACATGCTTGCGCACGACCGGGTCGTATTTGCGGAATTCCATCTTTTCGGTGGAATTGCGGGGGTTTTTCTTGGTCACGTAATAGAACCCGGTGTCAGCGGTGCTGACCAGTTTGATCAGAATGGTGTTCGGCTTGGCCATCGTTCAGTTCCGATTATATGTAGACGTCAATATCAGGCGGCGAACCATACAGCGCGATTGGCGCGTGTCAAGGTTTATGGCGGTCAATTTCTTGCATCGCCTGACGTCCTAGCGGGCGGCGGCGGCGGCGGCGGACAGGTTCAGGGTCCGGGCGTAAAGGGGCTTGTCGACGAGGATGGCCTCGGCGACGATCGTATCGAGGGCCTGCTTGCGCCGTTGCGGCGGGCAAAAGGCGCGCAGGTCCCGGCGCTGCTGCTTGTCCTGAAAACGGGTCCGCCGCCAGGCTTCCATCACCGCCGTGGTCTTGATCCTTTCGCGCAAGGCCTTGTTTATGACGGGCCTGGAGTCGGCGCCGTTGCCGTTCTCGCCGCTGGTGCAGATGGTCGGATAGACCCCCAGGCCATGCAGGATATAGCCCGACGGCGCCACCAGACGGGACCAGGTGAGGGTGATTTCCCCCTCGTTGGGCAGCCGGATCACCGTTTGCACCGTGCCCTTGCCGAAGGACGACGTGCCGACGACCACGGCCCGGCCCCTGTCCTGCAGGGCGGCGGCGGCGACTTCCGCCGCCGAGGCGGATTTTCCGTCGATCAGGACGACGACGGGACGGCCCCGGGCCATGTCCCTGCCACCGGCGTCGTAGTGCTGAATGCTGTCCGGGTGCCGTCCCCGGGTTTCCGTGATGCGGCCCTGGGCGAGGAACAGGTCGGCGACCTTGATCGATTGTTTCAGCAAGCCCCCCGGGTTGCCGCGCATGTCGAGGACAATGCCCCTGATGGCGTCTCCCAGTTCCCTTTCGGCCTTCTTCAGGTTGTCCAGCAGGTTTTGCGCCGTGCGTTGATTGAAGTTGCTGACTTTCAGGAAGACGATGCCGTTGCGGTGGCTGTAGGTGACCGTGTCGAGAACGATATGGGCGCGTTCGATATCCATCGTCAAAGGAACGTCGCCGCCCTTGCGGTCGACGGTCAGGGCGATTTTGGAATGAATGGGGCCGCGCAGGATATCGACCGTTTGCCCCTGGGTGAGCCCCAGCAATGAGCGGCCGTCCACGTGGCTGATGCGGTCTCCTGCCCTCAGTCCCGCCTTGTGGGCCGGTGAACCGGCCATCACCACCGTGACCCGGGGCAGGTCCTCGATGATCTTGAAACGAATGCCGATGCCGCCGAAGCCGTCCCGTTTGGCCCGGTTTCTCTTGGCTTCGCGGGCCCCGGCATAGCGCGAATAGATGTCCAGGCTGGAGAGGATGCCGTCGAACACCGCTTCGTAGATTTTCTCCGGGCTCGCCTTCCTCAATTCCGCAGAGGATTGGCGGCCCAGGGCGGTGACGGAAACGGCCAGGTCGGCCCAGGCGGCGGCGGTGCCGGAGGTGGGCGGGGCGAAGCGCCCGGCGTCGGCGTCGTTTACTCTTAAGACGATGTCGCCCCCTTCCCGTTCCACCGTCACGGCGGGGTCAATGGACCCCAGCCCGTACAACCCCTCCATGGCGAAGCGGGCCGGGGCGGTTGTTTCGATGTAGCGTTCGGCGATGCTCTCGAAACCCGCCGTGAAGACCTCGCGGGCGGCGGGCCGGGAATAGGCGGTGTCCGACGTGATTTGGGGCGGCGGCGCGGAACAGGCGGCGGCGAGGAGGGCGGCGAACAGAATCAGGAACGGGACGGGTTGCTTCGGCATGTGACGATTATAACAGGATTATCGTGAAGATTTCGCCCTGACTTTTCTCCGCCCGGCCCTTGATTTGGATTTCGCCTTCGGCTTGCTCTTTTTCGCCTTCGGGGGCGGCTCCTCCATGTCGGCGATTTCCATGACCATGGAACCGGTCACCGGGTCGGCCTCGGCCAACGTCACCTCGATGGGGTCTCCCAGCCGGTAGACCCGTTTTGTCCGGCGTCCGCGCAACAGGTGCCGGGCCTCGTCATGGACATAGTAGTCGTCGCCCAGGGAACGGACGGGAACCAGGCCGTCCGCCCCGGTGTCGTCCAGGGTGACGAACAGGCCGAAACGGGTGACGCCGTTGATGCGGCCCCGGAAGACCGCACCCACCTTGTCGGCCAGGTAGAGGGCGCAGAAACGGTCGACGGCGTTGCGTTCCGCCGCCGCCGCGCGGCGTTCGTGGCCGGAAAGGGTTTCCCCGAGGCGGGCGAAATCCGCAGGGTCCTGTTCCAGGCCGCCCTCTCCCAGGCCGAGGCCGCGGATCAGCGCCCGGTGGACCAACAGGTCGGCGTAGCGGCGAATGGGCGAGGTGAAATGGCTGTAGCGGCGCAGCGCCAGGCCGAAATGGCCGATGTTGTCCGGTGCGTATTCGGCCTGGGACTGGCTGCGCAAAACCACTTCATTGACCATGTGGGCGTTCGGGGTGTCCTTGACCTTGTCGAGGATGCGGTTGAAGGTTTCCGCCCGCACCACCTGTCCCTTGGCCAGCGGGATGGACAGGCTGTCGAGGAATTGGCGCAGGGCCTCCATCTTGTCCATGGAGGGCTCGTCGTGAATCCGGTACATGCAGGGCTGGCGCTTCTTCTCCAGGGTTTCCGCCGCCGCCACGTTGGCGGTGATCATGAACTCCTCGATCAGTTTATGACTGTCCAGGCGTTCGCGAATCTCCACCCGCTCGACGCCGCCGTCCGCGCCGATGACGATGCGCCGCTCCGGCAGGTCCAGTTCCAGGACGCCGCGCTTTTTCCGTGCCCCCTCAAGGGAGCGATAGGCGCCGTAAAGGGGGGCGATGACTGTTTCCAGGAGCGGGCCGGTGGCTTCGTCGGGCTCGCCGTCCCGGGCCGCCTGCACCTGCTCGTAGGTAAGCCGGGCGCGGGATTGGATCAGGGCGCGGGCGAAGCGGTGCGAAAGGATGCCGCCGTCCTTGCCGATGCGGATATGGGCCGCCAGCACGGGGCGTTCTTCGTTTTCCTTAAGCGAGCACCAGCCGTTGGACAGGGCCTCGGGCAGCATGGGCACGACCCGGTCGGGGAAATATACCGAATTGCCGCGCCGGACGGCCTCCCGGTCGAGGGCGTCGCCGGGGCGGACATAGTGGGCGACGTCGGCGATGGCGACGATCAGCCGCCAGCCGCCGGGGTTGCCGTCGTCGGGATCGGCTTCGGCGAAGACGGCGTCGTCGAAATCGCGGGCGTCGGCCCCGTCGATGGTGACCAGGGGGACTTGCCGCAGGTCCTCGCGTCCTTCGAGGGGGGCGGCCCGGGCGGCGTCGGCCTGGGCCAGGGCCTCGGGGCTGAAGTCCGTCGGAATTCCGCTGTCATGGATGGCGATCAGGCTGACCGACTCCATGCCGTCTTCCGTCTCCAGCCGTTCCAGCACCTTGGCCTGGCGTAGGCCGTGACGGCGGCCGGGCAGGACCTCGGCGCGGACCAGGTCGCCTTCCCGGGCGTCGAGGGAGTCGCCCCGGGCGATGAAATAGTCGCCCTTGGCCTTGCGATTGGTGGGTTTCAAGCGGCCCTGCCCCTCGACCAGGGTAAACAGGCCCATCACCTTTTCCGCCCCGGCGCCGATGCGGCGGATGGTGCGTCCCTCGTAGGATTTGTCTTCGCCACGGGAAAGGCGGGCGAGGACCCGGTCGCCCGGCGCCAGGGCGGGTTGGCCCCGCCGTTCGGGCGCCATGTAGATGGCCGGGGACTCCTGTTCCTCGTCCCAGGTCAGGGGGCGAGCGCGAATCTCTCCGTCCATGTCCGGGCCGATGATCACGACCACGGCGACCGGCGGCAGGCTGCCCGGCTCGCTGAAACGCCGTCCCTGGCGGCGCTGGATCAGCCCCTCTTCCTTCAACTCCTTGAGCAGCTTCTTCAGGTGCATTTTCTGTTCGGCGTCGAGGGAGAAGGCGCGGGCGATCTCGCGCTTGCCGACCCACCCGGGGGTGTCGGCGATGAATTTCAGGATTTCGTCCCGGCTGGGAAACGGCGCCTTGGTTTTGGGTTTGCGGGTCAATGGGTTCAGCCTTCAGCGGCTGCCGTTTCTTTTTTCGCGGATTTCTTTTTCGCCGGCTTTTTCTTGGCCGGGGCCTTTTTCTTGCCGGACTTGCCCGCCGCCGCCTTGGCGTCGGCCAGCGCGACCGCGTCCTCAAGGGTCAGGCTGTCGGCGTCGGTGCCCTTGGGGATGTTGGCCCGGACCATGCCGTGGGAGACATAAGGCCCCCAGCGCCCGCTCTTGATGCTGACCGGCTTCTTGCTTTTCGGATGATTTCCCAGAACCTTCGGCGGGTCCTTCTTCGGCGCCGCCTCGATCAGGGCGATGGCCCGGTTGATGCCGATGGTCAGCACGTCGTCGTCGCCCTTCAGGGACAGATAAAGGCCGCCGTATTTCAGATACGGGCCGAAGCGCCCGAGGCCCGCCTGGATCATGTCGCCGGTTTCGGGCCAGATGCCGATATCCCGGGGCAGGGCGAGCAGGCCCAGGGCCTTGTCCAGGTCCACGTCCGCCGGCGACAGGCCACGGGGCAGGGACGCCCGTTTCGGCTTGGTCTTCTTCTTTTTCTTGCCCTCGACGATTTCCTCGACGTCGCCCAGTTGCACGTAAGTCCCATAGGGCCCCTTGCGGAGCGAGACATCCAGCTCCGTCGCCGGGTCCCGGCCGAGCACGACCGGCCCCGCGTCGGCGATGCCGGCGCCCTCGTCCTCGGTGACCACCAGCGGCCGGGTGTAGCGGCAATCGGGGTAGTTGGAACAGCCGATGAAGGCGCCGAACTTGCCGAGTTTCAGGCTGAGCCGCCCGTCGTCGCAGGACGGGCAGGCGCGCGGGTCCTTGCCGTCGCCCGGGTCGTGGAAAAAGTGGGGGCCGAGCAGATCGTTGAGGGCGTCGAGAACCTCCCGCACCCTGAGTTCCTTGGTGCCCTCGACCGCACCTGAGAACGCCTCCCAGAAATCGCGCAGGACAACCTTCCATTCGATGCGCCCACCGGAAATGTCGTCGAGCTTTTCCTCCAGGTCGGCGGTGAAGTTGTATTCCACGTACTTGGCGAAGAAGCTGGACAGGAAGGCGGTGACCAGCCGGCCCCGGTCGTCGGGCTGGAAGCGGCGCTTTTCCAGGATGACGTAATTGCGGTCCTGCAGGACGGAGATAATGGAGGCATAGGTGGACGGACGCCCGATGCCCAGTTCCTCCATGGTCTTGACCAGCGAGGCCTCGGAATATCGCGGCGGCGGCTGGGTGAAGTGTTGTTCCGGCTCGACCGAGGTGCGGGTCAGGGCGTCGCCCTGTTTCAGGTCGGGCAGGATGCGGTCCTTTTCCTCGCCGCCTTTTTCGTCGCGGCCTTCCTGATACACCTTGAAGAAGCCGTCGAAGGCGATGACCGAACCGGTGGCGCGCAGTTTCGTCCGGCTGTCCCCCGAGGTGATCTCGGCGGCCACCTGATCCATCACCGCGGCTTCCATCTGGCTGGCGACGGTGCGCTTCCAGATCAGCTCATAGAGCTTGCGCTGGTCCTCGTCCAGATAGGGGGCGACGTCGGCGGGCTTGCGGCTGATGTCGGTCGGGCGGATGGCCTCGTGGGCCTCCTGGGCGTTCTTGGCCTTGCTCTTGTAGACCCGGGGCTGGCCGGGAACGTAATTGGAGCCGTAGTTGTCGCCGATCAGGTTCCGCGTGGCGGCAACGGCCTCGGCGGAAATCTGCACGCCGTCGGTCCGCATGTAGGTGATCAGGCCGACGGTCTCGCCGTCGATGGTAAAGCCTTCGTACAGGCGCTGGGCGACCTGCATGGTGCGCTTGGTGGCGAAGTAGAGCTTGCGCGAGGCGTCCTGCTGCAGGGTCGAGGTGGTGAACGGCGGCGCCGGATTGCGCCGGGACTGTTTCCGTTCCACATTGCCGACGGTGAAGTCGGCGGTCTCGATGGCGGCGACGGCGGCTTGCGCCTGCGTCTCGTCGCCGATGGACATCTTATCCAGCTTATCGCCGTTCAGGTGGGTCAGGGCGGCGGTGAAGGGGGCTTCGGCCGGGTTGGTGAAACCGGCCTTCACGGACCAGTATTCCTGCGGCTTGAACAGTTCGATTTCCGTTTCCCGCTCGCAGATCAGGCGCAGGGCCACCGATTGCACCCGCCCGGCGGAGCGGGAACCGGGCAGCTTGCGCCACAGCACCGGTGACAAGGTAAAGCCGACCAGGTAATCGAGGGCGCGGCGGGCCAGGTAGGCGTCGATCAGGGGCTTGTCCAGGTCGCGGGGATTGCGGAACGCCTCCAGGATGGCGCTCTTGGTGATCTCGTTGAAGACCACCCGCTTGACGTCGATTCCCTTCAAGGCCTTCTTTTTTTCCAGCACGTCCAAAACATGCCAGGAAATGGCCTCGCCCTCCCGGTCCGGGTCGGTGGCCAGATACAGGTGTTCGGCGCCCTTGACGGCGGCGGTGATTTCGCGGATGTGCTTCTGGGACTTGGGGTCGACTTCCCATTCCATGGCGAAATCGTCGGCGGGCCGGACCGATCCGTCCTTCGACGGCAGGTCGCGGACATGGCCGTAGCTGGCGAGAACCGTGTAGTCCGGGCCAAGATATTTATTGATGGTTTTGGCCTTGGCAGGCGATTCGACGATGACGACGTTCATGTGTCCCAGCAGCTTCCGCTATTCGTTATGGATCCGTGAAACCCTGTTGCCCGGATGCCTTTCCAGGCGGCCAGCCAACTCCAGTTCCAGCAGCACCGTGGAAACCACGGCAGGGGACAATTGGCAGTTGCGGATGATTTCGTCAACAGAAACGGACTCGGCGGCGAGACTTTCTTCGATCAGCGGGCGGGCCTTCCCGATCTCTCCTTCGTCCGGCTGGTCTATGTTTTTCTCATTGAAATCAATAACTTCCCTCTCGTCAAGGGAAGGGGTGCGAAGTCCCCTCAGGGCTTCGAAAACATTTTCCGCCGTTTCCACCAAAACGGCGCCGGAACGAATCAGGCGGTTGCCGCCCTGGGAGCGGGGGTCTCCCGGCGCCCCCGGGACGGCGAAAACCTCCCGGTTCTGTTCCAGGGCCATGCGGGCGGTGATCAGCGAACCGGACCGGGCCCCGGCCTCGATGACGACGACGCCCCTGGCCATGCCCGAGATGATCCGGTTGCGGCGGGGGAAATGGCGGGCCTGGGGCCGGGTTCCGGGGGCGATTTCGGAAATCAGCGTGCCCCGCTCTTTCAGGGCCTCGTAGAGGGCGGCGTTCTCTTTCGGGTAGATGATGTCGACGCCACCGGCGAGGACGCCGACGGTGCCGGTCTCGAGGGCCCCGGCATGGGCTTCGGCATCGATGCCCCGGGCCATTCCGGAAACCACCAGAAGGCCGCCCCGGCCCAGGTCCTCGGCCATGCGGCGGGCGAACTTCTTGCCGTTGATGGAGGCATTGCGGGCGCCGACGATGGCGACGGCCCTTTTGGTCAACAGGTGCGGATGGCCGAGGACGCTGATCAGCGGCGGCGGGTCCTCGATGTGATGCAGCAGGGACGGATACCCCGGTTCTCCCCAGGCGATCAGGCGCCCGCCCAAGGCTTCGACGGCGCTCATCTCATCCTTCGCCGCCCCCTTGGCGGCGATGCGGATGCCCTTCTTGCCGCCCCGGCGGGCGAGGCCGGGCAGGGCCTGCAGGGCCGCGTCCGCCGAGCCGAACCGTTCCAGCAGGCGGAAGAAGGTCACCGGGCCGACGTTCTCGCTGCGGATCAGGCGCAGCCAGTCGAGCCTTTCCGGTTGCGAGAGTTCTTTTCTTTGTTTTTCGCTCATGGGGTGAAAGAGTGACGGAGGGCCGGCTTCCCGTCAAGGGCCGTCTTGTCAATCGGCGCGGATACCGCTTCTCAGGCTTCTCTCGTTGACCCGGTTTTCGAAGTACTTTCGAAAGACCTCGTTCTCCGGATAGGCTGCCGGGTCCGCCCATATGGCTCCGAGGCGGCCGATCAGGCCAGCGATCCAGTCGGCGGCCTGGACGGTTTGGTAACGTTCACTTTCGACCTGGAAGGGCGGTTCGACGAGAGCCCTTCTCGGATTTCTTGGATTGTACATGGCGATGGCCGCTTCCGTCACAAGGGCTGTCCTTTGGTCATGTTGGTCCATGACCAGTATCAAGTTCTCATGCGGCGAACAGTCTTCAAGACAATATTGATCAAGGCGCTTGATCGCTTCACGCAGCAGGGCCCGATACAGGTCATTTGGCCGATGGGTTTCCGGATTCTTTGATTTCTTCACGCCGACATAGAATATATATCCTCCGCAAGAACGAATCTTGTTCAGCAATCTGTTGGTGAATTGCCTCAACTCGGGATAACGGCTGACATTCGTTACGGTGTACAATGCGGCGCCCTTTTTCTCCCATGTCGCCGGATGGTGTCCGTCCCGCTTGATTTCATAATCGAGCAATTGGCATTTTCTCTGATAAAACCATGTCCCGAAATGCCGCGCCTCTGTCACTGGGAGGGTAAAGCCCGCCAGGCCAAAGACGGGGCTGTCGTTATGTTTGGGGTCGTTGCGGCTGACATAGGGCCCGATATGCCCGAATTCATCCAGATAGGCGATATAAGGCAAATGCCGCTCCCATAAACACGAAGGCCCACGACAGTGCGTGGGCCTCGGAATTGAGTGCATCGGTATTAAGACGGATGCGCCTCTTAAACTCATGGTATGTTTAAACGCGCTTGAATGTCAATACTCTCTATTTGCGTCCGATTTTCGATTCCTCGCCTTTCAGCAGGCGGGCGATGTTTTCGTGGTGGCGGACGATGGAGAGCAGGGCGAGCAGGGCGGCCAGCAGGGCGACCGGCGGTTCGCCGAGCCACCAGGCGTAGAACGGCGCGGCGCTCAGCGCGACCAGGGCGGACAGGGAGGAATAGCGGAACAGGATGGCGGTGGCCAGCCAGGTCAGGCAGGCGCCGATGCCGACCGGCCAGGCGGCGGCGAGGAGGACCCCCAGGGTCGTCGCCACCCCCTTGCCGCCCTTGAATTTCAGCCAGACCGGGAAATTGTGGCCGACGATGGCGGCCCCGCCGGCCAACAGGCCGGCCATGGGGTCGAGGGCGGCCAGCAGCAGCGCCGCCGCGGCCCCCTTGCCGGAATCCAGCAGCAGCGTCGCCAGGGCCAGCGGTTTGTTGCCGGTCCTGAGCACGTTTGTGGCGCCGATGTTGCCGGAGCCGATGTTTCGGATATCGCCCATTCCGGCCAGCCGCGTCAGCACCAGCCCGAAGGGGACGGAACCGATCAGGTATCCGGCGACAAGGGCGAAAAGGTGGATGAGTCCGAAGTCGCCGCCCATCATCGGTCCTCCTGCTCGAACACCGTGCGGCCGTCGATGACCGTGCGCAGGACCCGGCCCTGCACGGGCCTGCCGTCGAAGGGGGAATTTTTCGAGATGCTGCGCATGGCGTCGGCGTCGATCTTCCAGCCCCGGTCCAGATCGACCAGGGCGAAGTCCGCAGGCGCCCCCTTTTCCAGCCGTCCCGCGTCCAGGCCGAGAAGGTCCGCCGGCGCGCTTGTGATCAGCCGCAGGGCCGTGCGCAGGTCCATGTGGCCGTTGTGATACAGTTCCAGGGTCACCGCCAGCAGGGTCTCCAGGCCGACGCCGCCGAAAGCGGCCTGGGCAAAGGGCAGGCGCTTGGACTCCTCGTCATGGGGGGCGTGGTCGGACGCGATGGCGTCGATGGTGCCGTCCCGCAGGCCTTCGATGACGGCCAGCCGGTCATCCTCGGCGCGTAGCGGCGGCGACAGTTTGGCGAAGGTGCGGTAATCGCCGACGGCGATTTCACTCAGCGCGAAATAGGGCGGCG
The DNA here is from genome assembly GCA_964344645.1 of uncultured Thalassospiraceae bacterium. GTDB lineage: Bacteria > Pseudomonadota > Alphaproteobacteria > Rhodospirillales > JABHCV01 > JACNJU01. Next base: position 18,258 of record CAYFOJ010000021.1, on the reverse strand, counting down.
CGGTGTCGCAGGTGATGGCAAGGCCCCGGGCCTTGGCCCGGCGCACGGCGTCGATGGCGTCGGCGGTGGACAGGTGGGCGAAATGCAGCCTGCCGCCGGACATCTCGGCCAGTCGGATATCCCGTTCGACCATGATGATTTCCGCCTCCCTTGGGATTCCGGCGAGCCCCAGGCGGGTGGCGGTCTCGCCGGCGTTCATGGCGCCGCCCGCGGCCAGGGACGGTTCTTCCGGGTGCTGAATGACCATCTGCCCGAAGTTGGCGGCGTAACTGAGCGCCCGGCGCATGATCTGGGCGTTCTCGACGGCGCGGACGCCGTCGGTGAAGGCGAGCGCGCCGGATTCCGACAGCAGGCCGATCTCCGCCAGTTCCTCTCCCCTCAGGCCCTTGGTCACCGCGCCGTAAGGGTAGACTTTCGCCAGCCCCAGCTTGCGGGCGCGGCGGGCGACGAATTCCAGCACCGACATGTCGTCGATGACCGGATTGGTGTTGGGCAGGCAGACCATGGAGGTCACCCCGCCCGCCGTCGCCGCCCGCCCGGCGGATTCCAGGGTGCCCTTGTATTCCTCGCCGGGCTCGCGCAACTGCACCCGCATATCGACCAGGCCCGGCATCAGGCAGGCGCCCCGGCAGTCGATCACGGTGGCGCCGTCGGGAATGCCGCCGGAAAACAGGTCCGGTCCGAAGTCGCGGACGACCTCGCCGATGCTGAGCAGTCCGCCCATGCCGTCGAGGCCGCTCGCCGGGTCGAGCAGGCGGGCGTTGATGTAGGCGACACGGCTCACGGCTGGGCCTCCCGGTTCAGGTTGGCGCTGAGCAGTTCCAGGCAGGCCATGCGCACGGCGACTCCCATTTCCACTTGTTCGCGGATCGCCGAACGGCCGATGTCGTCGGCCACTTCGGAGGCGATTTCAACCCCCCGGTTCATGGGGCCGGGGTGCATGATCAGGGCGTCTTCCCGGGCGTTGGCCAGCTTCGTGTAGTCCAGGCCGAAGAAGTGGAAGTATTCGCGGATGGAGGGGAAAAAGCCCCCTTGCATGCGTTCCGTCTGCAGCCGCAGCATCATCACGATGTCGCAGTCCTTCAGGCCTTCGTTCATGTCGTTGAACACATCCACCCCCAGCCCCTCGATGCCCGACGGGATCAGGGTCTTCGGCGCGATCAACCGCACCCGGGCGCCCATGGCGTTGAGCAGATGAATGTTGGAACGGGCGACGCGGGAATGGGCGATATCGCCGCAAATGGCCACCAGCAGCCCGGCGATGCGGCCCTTGCGGCGGCGGATGGTCAGGGCGTCGAGCAGGGCCTGGGTCGGATGTTCGTGGCGTCCGTCCCCGGCATTGATGACGGCGCAGTTGACCTTTTCCGACAGCAGTTGCACGGCCCCGGAATCGTTGTGGCGGACGACCAGCACGTCCGGGTGCATGGCGTTCAGGGTCATCGCCGTGTCGATCAGGGTTTCCCCCTTCTTCACGGAACTGGTCGCCACCGACATGTTGATGACGTTGCCGCCCAGTTGCTTGCCCGCCAGTTCGAAAGAAGTCCGGGTGCGGGTCGAGTCCTCGAAGAACAGGTTGATGATGGTGCGCCCGCGCAGGGTGGAAAGCTTGTCGTCGGCCCGCCGGTTGTGTTCCACATAGCTTTCGGCGCGGTCGAGGATGAGGGAGATAACGTCCGATGAAAGCCCTTCTATGCCGAGAAGATGGCTGTGCGGGAAACGGATGGGATCCGACGGCGTTTTGCTCATAAAGCGGCACAATAGGGAGCCCCGGCGCAAAGCGCAAGCGGCAGTGTGAATATTGGGCGGGGCGGCGGCGGAACTGTTCACCGCCATCGGGCCGCTCCGGGATCTGGAAGACCCGAGGCGTGTCGAACTAGGCTCGGGGTTCGCGGGGTGTGATCAGCCAGAAAAACACCCACGCCGCGCCAGCGCCGCCGGCGAAGCAAGCGATGCCGATGACGGCCATGACGATGAAAAAAGGTATGAGTTCAACCATGGGTGAATTGTGCCACCTTAAGTCTTTCTCGCCAAGGAAACGCCGAAGAGCGAAACGGAAAAACTGCTGATCCGCATCGAGGCGACGACCGAGGTCCTGCGCCGGGAAACCCGCAAGACGCAGTGTAATAAATTGGCAGGACGGCCCGGGAGGGCTACAGTAATGTCCGGAAAACCGGAAAGGACGCCATGGCCCCGTCAATGTCGGATTATCGGAGCAGCCTCGAGCGCCTGTCCCGGGTGCTGGACAGGCGGCTGTTTTTCATCGTCGGGCTGACCCGTCCGGGAACCGTCTGGCTGCAGCACGCGGTCAACGCCCATCCCCAGGCCGTCTGCAGGGGGGAAGGGCATTTCACCAATGTCCTGTTCCCGTACTTGGGACGGGCCTTCGCCGATTACAACAAGCGGATGGTTCTGAAGGGGACCCGCCTGCGGGATGCGAGTCCAGGCGACGGCTTGTCCTCTGCCGTCTATCCGTACTCCAACGACGATGTCCGTCTTCTGCTCGCCTGCGCCGCCGCCCTGACCCTGGACAAGGTGGCGGAGGATGCGGACGTGACCTGCATCGGCGAGAAGACGCCGGAACAGGTGATGAACCTGAAAACCCTGAACGAGGTCTTCCCCGACGCCAAGATGATCCATGTGATCCGGGATGGCCGCGATGAGGCGGTGTCGGTCCATGATTTCAATCTGCGGACCCGGACGCCGGGGTTCGTGGAGAAGTTTCCAGACTTTTCCCTTTTCGCCGAACACTTCGCCCGCAACTGGAACCGGGCCGTCGGGGCGGCCCATGCCTTCGGACGCTCTCACGCCGGCGATTACCTGGAAATCCGCTGCGAGGACCTGCACAGGGAGGCCTCGCCCGATGTGGAGCGGCTGTTTCGCTTCCTCGGTATCGACGACGGGCCGGAAGCGGTTTCCCTGGCCGTCGAACAGGGGCGGCGGGCTGCCTTCCCCGACGGCGTCATCGGCCAGTGGCGGGAGCGTTTCGACGACAAGGCGAGGACCCTGTTCAACCGCCACGCCGGTGAATTGCTGAGGCTCCTCGATTATCCGACGTAATTCAGCAACAGCACCGTCAGCGGCATGGAAACCATGGAGATCAGGGTGATGGCGGTGATGGTGCCCGCGAGCAGCACCGTGTCGCCGCCCATCTGCCGTGCGACCACGTAGGAGGTGGCGGAAACCGGCAGGGCGGCGTAGAGGACGATGATCGTCCGCGCCAGGCCGTCGATGCCGAGGGCCAGGCAGATCAGGTAGGTCAGCCCCGGCAGGGCGATCAGCTTCAGGGCCGCGGACAGCCCGACCAGTTTTCCGGCCCGGGCCATGGCGCCCAGGTCGAGACCGGCCCCGACCGCCAACAAACCGATGGGCATGGCGGCCCGTCCGAGAATGTCCAGGAACGGCCCGACCAGGGGCGGTAGTCCGATGTCGGTCACGTTCAAAAGCGCCCCCAGCAGGCAGGCCAGGATGAGCGGATTGCGGGCCACCGGTCCCACTGTCTGGAGCCATCCCGGAACTGCCCCGTCCGGCGCCGCGTAGCGGATCAGGACGATCACCCCCAGCAGGTTGACCAGGGGCACGGACACGGCGACGGGGACGCTGATCAGGGTCAGGCCCTCGGCGCCGTAGAGGGCGACGGCGGCGGCGATGCCGAGATAGACGTTGGGCCGGATGGCGCCCTGAAAGACGGACGTGAAGGACGGGCCGCCGATCTTCAGGCGGGGGCGGATGAGCATCGTCAAGGCGGAAACCAGGAGAATTCCCGTCGCCGTCGCCACGACCATCGGCGTCACGGCGACGTCGCCGAATTCCGCCTTGGCCGTGTTGGCCAGCAGCAGGGCCGGGAAACAGTAATAGAAGGTGATCTTTTCCGCCGGGGCCCAGAAGGCGTCACTGACCAGGCTGCGCTTCTTCATGATGTATCCGAGCAGGATCATCAGGAAGACCGGGGCCAGGGCGGAGAAGATGGGGATCATGCGGCGTCCAGGGCCCCCTGCAGGATGTAGGCGGCGGCGGCCTTGTCGACCACTTCCGCCCGCCGTTTGCGGGTCATGTCGGCCTCGCCGATCAGCACCCGCTCGACGGCGGCCGTCGACAGCCGTTCGTCCCAGAAGGCGATGGGGATGTCGCGGCGGGCCAGCAGGTTGGCGGCGAACTGTCGGGTCGACTGGCAGCGCGGCCCTTCGCTGCCGTCCATGCTCACCGGCAGGCCGATGACCAGCCCGCCCACGTCCTGGCCGTCGATCAGGGTTTCCAAGGCTTCCGCGTCGCGGGTGAACTTGCCGCGGCGGATGGTCTCCAGGGGGGAGGCGATGGTCAGGCTGACGTCGCTCAGGGCCAGGCCGATGGTTTTCGTTCCCAGGTCGAGGCCCATCAGGCGTCGGCCCGTCGGGAGTTGCTGCTTGAGGTCGGCAAGGGTCGTGACCGCCATGGTTTTCCGTCCGCCTGGTTGTTGCTGCCAGCACAGTACCGGGCCGACATCGTTCCGTCATGGAAAAAGACGGTGGAGACGCACGGGCGGTTTCGCTATGATTGGCAAAATGTTCGTGAATTTTCAGATGGTTGTAGCATCTTGACCTATCATTGGCGGGCCCGGGTCTTTTGCGTGTTGGCGCTTTGCGCCGGGGCCGTCCTCGCCGCCAACCCGGCGCGGGCGGAAGACCGGACGTTTCTCGGGCAGACGGTCCGGGCCCAGGAGGGCGTCTACCTGGTCACCAAGGGCGCCAATGTCCGCGCCGGTCCGAAAACCGGGGCGAAGAAACTGGGGACGGTCAAGGCCGGCACCCGGGTCCGGGTCGTCGGCCGGGCCAAGGGCGGGGCGGGCTGGATGGCGATTACCCGGGACGGCAAGGACTACGGTTTCGTCTACGCGCCGATCCTGTTGCCGATGATCGACGGCACCCTTGAGGAGCCGTTGAGCGGTCGCATCGTCGTCAAGGGACGTGCCCCCTGCCGATACAGCATCGATTTCCAGGGCCGCAACACGGTCGACGGCGAGGATTATTCCTATGCCGATTACGATGTGCATTTCCGCTGCCGCCACAAGGGCAAGACGTTTGCCTTTTGGGCCCCCATGTTCATGAGCGAGGTGCCCTACCGGTTGACCCACAAGCCGGTGTTTCAGATCACCATCGACCTGCCGGAAGTGGAAAACGGCCTCGACGAGGTGTTTTCGACCGGCTTCGATTACCTGCGCGACAAGGGAAAGGTCGTTCTCGAAGGGGTCAGCATCAAGAGCCTGGGCCGGAAGGCGGAGGTGACGGAAAAGGACGCCGCCGGAATCGCCCAGGCCCTGACGGCGGCGGTCGAAATGGCCCCCGGCGCCTGGGGGGACGGGGTCTGGAAACAGTTGCGCGAGGCCGACCCCGACGGGGATTATTGAACAAGGGCGTACAGGAACAGGGCGGCCACGGCGGCGAGGCCTGCCATCCAGGGCTTGAACGCCGGCAGGCCGGCGGCCTTGCGGTAAGGCATGGAAAAGCCGCATTCGGCGCAAACCCAACGCTTTTCCCCGTCGACGGTTTCGACGGTCATCTCCGCCGGGCACTGTTTGCAAGTCATGGTCTCGCGCATGGCCGGGACAGCTTAACAGGTTCCAGGGGCTTTTTCATCTCCCGACGCCCAAGGCGTTTTCCATCAGCTTCTGTTTTGCAGGTAGTCGGAACAGATTCCCTCGGCGATCTCGATGACGACCGGGGTCAGTTCGATGGCCGTTTCCGTGTTGCGGCGGGTGTGCATCCAGCCCATGTAGGTCAGGCTGCGGGCCGCATAAAATAGCTCCATCGCATCCAGGTCACGCTGCTGAAGCGGACGGACGCTTTGATAGCCGTCCAGCAGGGCCGTCTGGATGGAATCGAATTCGGGCTCTTCGGCCAGCCAGAAGGCGGCGGTGACGATCTCGAACATATGCCAGCCGAAGCCAGCGTCGTCGAAGTCAATGACCTGGACTTCATCGCCGGACAACATAACGTTTTCCGGAACCAGATCGGCATGGATCAGTCCGTAATTGTCCGATGTCTGCCCATAGGCCTCCAAATCCTCGGCAAGCGCATCTTTCACGCGCAGGAAAAACTCCCTTTGCGCCGGTGTCAGCGACTCAACTTTCCAGAATTCGCCCCAAAGCGGCTGGTCGCCGACAAAGCCGTCTTTGTCCCAGGCGTGACGAACCATCGTGTTCCGTTCCGGCCAGGCGGTGGACAAGTTGTGCAGTGTCCCCATGGTCTTCCCGATTTCATGGAACAACGCAGGCACGTCCCGGCCATCCAGTTCCAGCGGTTCGCCAACGGCGCCGAGTTCCCGCCCGTCGAGCCAGCTCAGCATATCGACCTTCCAGGTTCCCGGGACGCCGTCGCCGGTGGCATCCACGGTGATCGCGCCGGAGTTGGCGGGGATCGGCGTCGGAACGACCAGGCCGCTTTCGGCCAGCATGGACATCCACTTGAGTTCCGATGTCAGGCTTTCGTGGGAATGGTATCCCTGCCGGTGAACGCGGAGAGCCGCCCGTTGACCGTCCGGTCCCGTTACCTCGAAGACCGCGTTTTCCCGATATTTGATGAGACGGGGCTCGCATCCGTCGACCCCCCATTCGTTCAAAACGTTACGCGCCAGATCGGTCAACCGGGCGGATTGTTCGTCTGCGGATAGTTGAAAAAAGGTGTTCATTGTTTGCTTCCCCCGTGAGGTTATATCCTGTCGAGCACATGCTCCAGGGTTTGGAATAAGTGGTCGGAGTTCGATTTTGAAAACGGCATCGGCGGGCGAATTTTCAGCAGGTTGTCGTGCCGCCCGATCAGGCCCATGATCACGCCGTTCTCGCGCATTCGATTGACCACCTGCTTGGCGAGTTTCGAATCGGCCTTCCGGCTTTTACGGCTTTTGACGAACTCGCCGCCGAAAAACAGGCCGCTGCCGCGAATGTCGCCGATGGACTTATATTTCTTGGCCAGCCGCTTGAATTGTTTCTTGGCGTAGGCGCCGACCTCCCCGGCGTTCTCGATCAATCGCTCTTCCTCGACCACGTTCAGGGTCTCCAAGGCCGCTGTACAGGCCACCGGATTGCTTCCAAAGGTGTTGAAGTAAAGGTTCTTGGTGCGGAAGCAGTGCATGATGTCTTCCCGGGTGACCACACCGCCGATCGGGTAGCCATTACCCATCGGTTTGCCCATGGTGACGATATCCGGTACGAACCCCGATTGCTGATGCCCCCACATGGCTGTTCCCGTCCGGCCGAAGCCGGACTGTACCTCGTCGGCGATGACGACACCGCCTGCCTTGTGCACCTTGCGGGCGACCCTGGCGAGGAACCCTTCGGGCAGGTCAGGAAAGCCTTCGTTGGCGAAAATCGGGCAGATCAAGAGCGCCCCGACGCCATGACCGGATGTGCGTAGAGAGGAAAGCGCCGCTTCGAGATGGCGTTCGATGCGGCTCGCCATCTCGTGGGTGGTTTTTTCTCCCCGTTCCAGGTGATAGCTGTCGGGTGCGGGGATTGTCCTGACGTGGCTGTTCGTGCCGTCTTCGCGGGGCAACAGGGTCGCAAGTTCCATCACCGCCGTCGTGTTGCCGTGATAGGTGAAGTCGGTGACGATAATGCCGCGATTGCCGGTAACCGCCTTCGCCATGCGAAGCGCGACATCGTTGGCCTCGCTACCGGTGCATGTGAACAAGGCGGTGGAAAGCGACTTGTGGAAGGTCGCCGTTAGCCTTTCGGCGTAATCCAGAACGGCATCATGCAGATAACGGCTGTGGGTGTTGAGGGTCGCCGTTTGACGGTTGATGGCCTCGACGACCCTGGGGTGGCAATGACCGACATGAGGCACGTTGTTGTAGCAGTCGAGATAACGGCGGCCCTCGTGATCGAACAACCAGACACCCTCGCCGCGCACGAAGTGAACGGGGTTGTCGTACATGAAAGCATTATTGGGCCCAAGCAGGCGCTCGCGGCGTGCCATCAAAAGTTTGGCGTGGGCCGACATGTTGGGCGGCATTCCGGTAAGGTTCATGACGGTATCTCCACGACCATGGGTTCTACGAGAATATGACCTGGATGTTGGTGAATTCGCGCAGGCCTTCCTTGCCGAATTCGACGCCGATCCCGGATGCCTTGACGCCGCCGAACGGGGCGTTGGGCTGGATCATGCCATGCTTGTTGATCCACACCGATCCGCATTCCAGCCGCTGGGCCACGGCCCTGGCCTTTTTCTTGTCCCGGCCCCAGACCGACCCACCTAGTCCGTTCGGGTTGTCGTTGGCCATGGCGATGGCGTCTTCGACATTGCCGTACTTGATGATCGGCAGGACGGGGCCGAACTGCTCCTCGTCAACCAGCCTGTCGCCGTTGTTCAGATTGGAAATCAGGGTCAGGGGGTAGAAGTTGCCCGGCCCCTTTTTGTTGTTGATCTTGCCGCCGAGCAGCACCTTGCCACCCGCCTTGCGGGCCGCCGCGACAAGGTCCAACACCTTGTCGTATTGCCGTCTGTTCTGGATTGGGCCGATCATCGTTTCCTCCAGCAACCCGTCGCCAACCGGGACGTTCTTGGCGAAGTCCTTCAGTTCCTTGCAGACTTGATCATGTATGGAATCGTGTACGTAAAGCCGTTTCAAGGCCGCGCAGGTCTGCCCGCCGTTGATGAAGGCGCCCCAGAACAGGCCCTCTGCGATTTCCTTGGGATCGGCGTCCGGCAGCACGATTCCCGCGTCGTTGCCGCCAAGTTCCAGCGTCAGGCGCTTCATCGTTTCAGCCGCTGACTTCATGATCTCCTGGCCCGTCCCGCAAGAGCCGGTGAAAACGATCTTGCCGATTTTCGCGTGGGCGGACATTTCGGCCCCGAGGCCGTCGTCACCGGTGACGCAATTCACCACGCCCTTGGGCAAGACCTCGTTCATCAACTCGACCAGCCTGAGCGTCGAAAGCGGGGTGAACGGTGACGGTTTGATGACCACCGTGTTGCCGGCCCTGATGGCAGGAATGATGTGCCAGATGGCGATCAGGACCGGAAAATTCCAAGGGGTGATCGAGCCGACGACGCCGATCGGCTTGCGATACATTTTCACGGTTCCCTCGGCGTTCTTTTGCAGGGTCTTGACCGGCATTTTGAGAGACGCCGTGTGGTCGGTCCAGGCCATGGCGCCGCCGATCTCCCAGCGCGAGCCGAGTCCGTTCAGGGGTTTTCCCTGTTCGCGGGTCAGCAGTTGGGCCAGTTCCTCGGCGTTCTCGCCAATCATGGCTGAAACCGCGCGGCACAGGGCGCGCCGCTTTTTATCCGGTTTGGCGCTCCATTTTTCAAATGCCTTTTCCGCCGCGTTCACGGCCTTGTCGAGCTGCGCCGAACTCCCCCGTGGCGCCATGCCAACCACACCGCCGTTCGCCGGGTTGTGAACCTCGAAGTGCTCACTGGTGGGCACTTTGCGACCATTGATGATGAGCGAATAGGTTTTCATGTTACACCGTCTCGTTTTCTGAAACTCACGTTGTGACGGGCCCCTTGGCCACACTCTCGATAAGGACGCGCATTCCAGCCCTCATTTCGTCCCTTCGCGATGGATCTTCGGCAACCTTTATCGCCGCCTCCCTGAATGCACCGACAATCAGCGTCGCCAACGTTGCAATGCACGAACGCGCCCCTTCGTGCGCCGGTGGGGCGTCTTCAAGGTCTTGCGCGATCAGGCTTTCATATTGTTTGGAACCGCCGCCTAGCACGGGAAGCAGCACGGGGTTCAGCGAAGGGTTCGAGAGGGCGAAAAACCGTCCGGCGCGGGGTCGCGTGCTGATATCCAGCAGAACCTCGGCCAGGGCCATGATCCGTTCGACCGGTTCCTGGAGGCCCGCCCGTCTTTGTCCGCCGTCGAGGATCATTTCGTCGGACAGCTCCACATAAATTTCCTGGAATATGTCGTTCAGGCCGCCTGGAAAATAGGTGTAGATCGTCGCCTTGGAACATCCCACACGCCTGGCGACACCTTCGACCGAACAGGCGGAGAAGCCCGCATCGTCGAAGATGCCCAGGGCGGCGTCGCGGATATCGCGCCGGGTCCGCTGTTTGTTTCGTTCTCGTACGGTTGTCGCCATTTCGTCCATGCCGGTGCGTCATTGCTTGAAGTTCGGCAACAAGTGTCGGGCAAAATAATGAACGGTGCAACAAAAAATTATACGATCCGTTCAATTTTTTCGATGCGCTCGCGCCGTCCATGGCCGCTTGCGCCCCCGGGGTGCCGGTGTTACTTTCCGCGCCGACTTTTCAAGAGGACCGAAGAGGTGTGAACCCGTCATGTCGCTGGACAAAGAGACCGTCAAGAACATCGCCAATCTGGCCCGCATACGGGTCGATGAGGGAAACCTGGACCATCTGGCCGGGGAACTGTCTTCCATCCTGGATTGGGTCGAGCAACTGAACGGGGTGGACACGGACGGGGTCGAGCCGCTGGCCAGCGTCGTCGACGTGACCCTGCCGCTCCGCGCCGACGAGGTCAGCGACGGCGACTGCCGCGACCGGGTCCTGGCCAACGGGCCGGACACCGAGGACGGCTATTACGCCGTTCCCAAGGTCGTGGAATAGGGGACGGGCCATGAGCAAACTGACGGACCTGACCATTGCCTCCGCCCGCGACGGCCTTGCCGCCGGGGACTTCACCGCCGTCGAGCTGGCCCGCGCCCATCTCGACGCCATGGAAGGCGCGCGGGAACTGAACGCCTTTATCACCGAAACGCCGGACATCGCCCTGGCCCGGGCCGAAGAGTCCGACACCCGCCGCGCCGGCGGAGAGGCCGCCGGGGCCATGGACGGCATTCCGGTCGCCGTCAAGGATCTGTTCTGCACGGAAGGGGTCTTGACCACCGCCGCTTCGCATATTCTCGACGGTTTCGTGCCGCCCTATGAATCGACGGTGACGACCAACCTGCGCGACGCCGGGGCCGTGATGCTGGGGAAAACCAACCTGGACGAGTTCGCCATGGGCTCGGCCAACGTCACCAGCTATTACGGCAACGTCATCAACCCGTGGAAGGGCAAGGACGGCAAGGATCTGGTTCCGGGCGGCTCTTCCGGCGGTTCCGCCGCCGCCGTCGCCGGACGGCTCGCCATGGCGGCAACGGGCACGGATACGGGTGGCTCCATCCGCCAGCCCGCCTCGTTCACCGGCACGGTCGGCCTGAAGCCCACCTACGGCCGCTGCTCCCGCTGGGGCATCGTCGCCTTCGCCTCGTCCCTCGACCAGGCCGGGCCGATGACCCGCTCCGTGCGCGACGCCGCCATCATGCTGGGGGCCATGGCCGGTCACGATGCCAAGGATTCCACCTCCGCCCCCGTCGCCGTTCCCGATTTCGAGGCCGCCCTCAGCGGCGATATCCGGGGGCTCAAGGTCGGCATCCCGAAGGAATACCGGATGGACGGCATGGCGCCGGAAATCGAGACCCTGTGGTCCGACGGCATCGACATGATGAAGCAGGCCGGGGCGGAGATCGTCGATGTCTCGCTGCCCCATACGGAACACGCCCTGCCCACCTATTACATCATCGCGCCGGCGGAAGCGTCGGCCAACCTGGCCCGGTACGACGGCGTGCGCTACGGGCTCAGGGTCCCCGGCGACAGCCTGGACGACATGTACGCCAACACCCGGGCGGAGGGCTTCGGCGACGAGGTTCAGCGCCGGGTGATGATCGGCGCCTATGTGCTGTCGGCCGGTTTCTACGACGCCTATTACCTGAAGGCGCAGCGGGTTCGCCGGTTGATTTCCGACGACTTCAGGAAGGCCTACGAAAAGGCGGACGTGCTGCTGACGCCGACGGCGCCGTCGGCGGCCTTCGCCATCGGCGAGAAGATGGACGACCCCGTCGCCATGTACCTGAACGATGTCTTCACCGTTCCCGCCAGTCTTGCCGGACTGCCGGGAATTTCCCTGCCGACGGGATTGAGCGGCGACGGGCTGCCGCTCGGCCTGCAACTGATCGGCAAACCGTTCGACGAAGAAACCGTATTGAGGGCCGCCGACGTGCTGGAAAGCGCCGCCGCTTTCGACGCCGTGCCGGGCGGGGAGGGCTGAGACCATGAGCTATATTATCGAAGGCGACAGCGGCGACTGGGAAGTCATCATCGGGCTTGAGGTCCACGCCCAGATCATTTCCAAATCGAAGCTGTTTTCCGGTTCGGAGATTTCTTTCGGGGCCGAGCCCAACACCTGCGTTTCCCTGGTCGACGCGGCCATGCCCGGCATGCTGCCGGTGATCAACAGCCATTGCATCGAGCAGGCGGTCCGCACGGGCCTGGGCCTGAAGGCGGAAATCAACCTGGTGTCGGTGTTCGACCGCAAGAACTATTTCTACGCCGACCTGCCGCAGGGCTATCAGATCTCCCAGCTCTATCATCCCATCGTCGGCGAGGGGACGATCATCCTGGACCTTGAAGACGGATCGACCCGGGAGGTCGGCATCGAGCGCCTGCACATGGAGCAGGACGCGGGCAAATCCATGCACGATCAGGACCCGAAGCGCTCCTTCATCGACCTCAACCGGTCCGGCACGGGTCTGATGGAAATCGTCTCCAAGCCGGATTTGAGAAGCCCGGAGGACGTCGGCGCCTATTTGCGCAAGCTGCGCTCCATCGTGCGTTATCTCGGCACCTGCGACGGCAACATGGACGAAGGCTCCATGCGTTGCGACGTCAACGTCTCCGTGCGCAAGGTCGGCGAGACGGAATTCCGCACCCGGGCCGAGGTCAAGAACGTCAATTCCGTGCGCTTCGCCATGCAGGCCGTCGAGATCGAGGCGCGCCGCCAGATCGACGTCTACGAGGACGGCGGCGAGGTGGTGCAGGAAACCCGCCTGTTCGATTCCGTCAAGGGGGAAACCCGCTCCATGCGCTCCAAGGAGCACGCCCACGACTACCGCTATTTCCCGGACCCGGACCTGCTGCCGCTGGTGCTGACCCAGGAATACGTCGACGGCATCAAGGCCTCCCTGCCGGAACTGCCCGACGAGCGCAAGAAACGCTACATGGAGGATTTCGGCCTGTCCGCCTATGACGCCGGCGTCCTGGTCGCCGAGCGCGACACCGCCCGCTACTACGAGAAGGTGGCCGAAGGGCACGACCCCAAGCTGGCCGCCAACTGGGTCATCACCAACCTGTTCGCCGTGTTGAAGGAAAAGGGCGTCGGCATCTCCGACAGTCCGGTCTCCGCCGAGTCCCTCTCCCGGCTCCTCGACCTGCTGAAGGACGACACCATTTCCAGCCGCATCGCCAAGGATGTCTTCGAGATCATGGTCGCCGAGGGCAAGGAGGCGGACGCCATCGTCAAGGAAAAGGGCCTGAAGCAGATCACCGACACCGGGGCCATCGAGGCCGCCGTCGACGAGGTCATCGCGGGCAGTCCCGATCAGGTGGCGCAGTTCCAGTCCGGCAACGAGAAGATCGCCGGCTGGTTCGTCGGACAGGTAATGAAGGCGACCCAGGGCAAGGCCAATCCGGGCATGGTCAACAAGCTTTTGCGGGAGAAACTGAAAGGCTGACCCCCATGGCCATCGACTATTACTACAGCCACATCTCTCCCTGGTCTTTCTTCGGCCATCGGCGGTTCGGGGATCTGGCGGCGCGCCACGGCCTGGCGATAGATTGCGTCCCCCTCGCACTGGCCGGGGTGTTCTCCGTTTCCGGCGGCGTTCCCCTGCTCAAGCGGGCTCCGCAGCGATTGGCCTACCGCATGTGGGAGATGAAACGCTGGCCGAAGATTCTCGGCATCGACATCAACCTGGAACCGGCCCATTTCCCGGTCGACGACGCCCCGTCGGCGAAAATCGCTGGGCTGGCGAAACGCCAAGGCGGCGATATTTTCGAGTTGTCTCTAGGTTTTCTCAGCGCCGTCTGGCAGGAGGAGCGGGACATCACCGACCCGGAAACCCTGATCGCCATCACCGACGCCCACGGCTTCGACGGCAAGGCTCTCTATGAGGAGTCCCTGAGCGAGGCGGGGGAGCGGGTGCAGGCGGAAAACGTTCGCCGCGCCAACGAGGCCCAGGTGTTCGGCGCCCCCACCTACGTCTTCAACGGCGAACCCTTTTGGGGCCAGGACCGCCTCGACCTGCTGGAAAAGGCCATTGAAGGGGCCTGTTAAACGAAGTCCGAGGCGTTGATGTCGCCGCTTAGGCCGGTGACTTCGATGATGGTGTCCGAGGTGTCGAAATTGCCGCTGGCGTCGACATCGATGGCCCAGAGGACTTTATCGTTCGACGTGGTCAACTGCATCACTTCCGTGTTTTCCCCGTCCCCTGACAGAAGGGTGCCCAAGCTGCCGTCGGTGGCGTTGCTCAATTCGTTGAGGGTGCTGAGGTTGAAGTCCGACAGGGCGGTGTCGGTCGACTGGTTGGCGATGACCCGCAGCGTGCCGGCGATGTTGGTGTCGATCTTGTCGCCGCTGCCGCCGGCGGTGAAGTCGGTGATGTGGTCGAGCCAGCCGAATTTCGAGTCGGCGACGGTGGTGTAGGTGAAGGTGTCGTTGCCGTCGCCGCCGGTCAGGGTGTCCTCGCCGCTGCCGCCGATCAGGGTGTCGTCGCCGTCCTCGCCCTTGATGACATCGTTTCCGTAAAGGCCGTAAACGGTGTCGTTGCCGTCGCCGGCGGTGATGGTTTCCCCGTTCGAGGTGCCCGAGATGGTTTCCCCGTCGTCTGTCCCGGTCAGCGTGGCATAGCCGTCCAGGATCAGGGAGGCGGCGAACTGGACGGCGTTGGGGGCGTAGATGTCGGTCATGTTCAGGGCGACCCCACTCGGGGTGGATTGGCTCAGGTAGTAATCCAGCGGGATCGACGAATAGACGATGCCGCCCTCGCCTTGGGCTAAGACAAAATCGACGATCTGATCGGATTCACCGGTGGAGAACAGGGAGGTGGACGCCGCGGGCAGCAAATCTTCCGTGATATAGCCGTGATGGGAACTGTTGCCGCCGTCCAGGGTGGAATTGTCGACCCGCCCGCCGGGCCCTTCGGCCAGAACCGTCGTGGTGTCGAGAACGGTGATGTCCTTTCCCGTCGACCGGGTGAAGCTGGGGGTGTCGTCGCCGGCGTAGTAATCTCCGGCTTTGGTGACGTAGCGGTCGTGGACGAACATGACCAGCCCGTTGCTGACGGCGTCCTTGATGTCGTCGAGGGCGGATATGAATTCGCTGCCGTAGCCGCCATTGCTCGGGTTCTGCACCATCAGCACGTCAATCCCCGAAAGTTCGTCCGCCGTCAGGTCGCTCATCTTGACGGCGGTGTGTCCGGCGGCGGTGATCGAGGCCTCCTGGGCCGCCACCCCCGCCCCCGCCGACATGTCGTAATAGCCGACGTTGAGCTTGGCCGCCCGGCTGTCGCCCGTGCCGCCGATATCGAGCAGATTCTCGCGGCTGTCGGTCAGGCCGCCGTCGGTAATGGCCATGATTTCTTCTTCGTTCAACAGACCGCTCTGTTCAAGGATGTCCTCGAAGGCCTCTTCCGCCTCGGGCATCAGGAAGTCGAATATCTCTTCGACCATGTCGACCATCATGTCCTCAAAAAGACCTGCGTCGCCCAGCATGCCCTCGCCATCCAGGGGGCCTTCGTCGCCGAACAGGCCGCCGTCGCCGAACAGGTCACCGCCCATGAACATATCGCCGCCACCGAACAGGGCGCCGCCGCCAAACATATCGCCGCCGCCGAAGACGTCGCCGCCGTCGGCAGGGCCCGCATCGCCCATGTCGCCGGGGCCGTCGTCCGCCGCGTCCGGCCCGTCTTCGTCTCCGGGGCCTTCATCGCCGAACGCCTCCTCGCCTTCCTCTCCGTCTTCCGGGCCGTCGAAGTCTTCGTCTCCGCCCTCATCCGGGCCCTCATCGCCGCCCTCGTCGGCGCCTTCGTCGTCCGCCTCGTCGGGCTCATCCTCATCCGGGCCTTCATCTTCCTCGTCCCCTTCGTCGCCGCCGAAGGCGTTGGCGAAGGCGGCGAAGGCCTGCAGTTGGGCCGCCATCTCCTGGGCCGCGTGTTCGGCCTGGGTTTCCGCCGCTTCCGCTTCCGCTCCCGCCGCCTCGGCTTCCGCCGCCGCCTCTTCCGCCGCCTCCGCCTTGGCGTCCGCCTCTTCGGCCATGGCTTCCGCCGCTTCCGCCTTGGCTTCCGCATCGGCCAGGGCGGCTTCCGCCTCGGCGATGGCTTCCTCGTCGCCGGCCGCCTCGGCCTCGGCCAGGGCCTCCTCGGCCGCCGCTTGTTCCGCTTCCGCCTCCTCGGCCGCCGCCTCGGCTTCCTCCGCCGCCGCCTCGGCCTCTTCCGCCGCCTGT
This sequence comes from uncultured Thalassospiraceae bacterium, assembly GCA_964344645.1. Classification (GTDB taxonomy): domain Bacteria; phylum Pseudomonadota; class Alphaproteobacteria; order Rhodospirillales; family JABHCV01; genus JACNJU01. The sequence goes on along the minus strand of CAYFOJ010000021.1, from coordinate 1,995 downwards.
TCCGCTTCCGCCTCCGCTTGTTCCGCCTTTTCCGCCGTTTCCTGGGCGTCGTTGGCCGCCTTAAGGGACGCGGTCTCGGTCAGGGTGGTCAGGGTGGCGCCGAAGTTCTGCTGAATCTGTTCCTGGGAGAACACCACCGGGGCCGGCGGCTGGGCGAAGGCGCTGGTCATCTGCACCGTCGCCCCGACCGCGTTCAGGGTCACCGTGCCGCCCTGGTTGGTGACGGCCAGTTCGCCGACGGATTGATTGCCCTGGGCGTCGGTTTCCGGCAGCAGGGAGATGGTGTTGTTGGCCCCTTCCTGGGCCGCCCGTCCGGCCACCTTGGTGCCGCGGATGCCGATGGTGGCGACGGGGGTGGTGACGGTCATGGCGTCGGGGCCGGTCTTGGCGATCTGGCCGCTGACGAAGGAGAACACGCCCTGCACCAGATTGGCGCTGAACGCCCCTTCCTGGGTTTCCGGGTCGTAGACCATCTCGTCGATGACCATGCGCCCTTCCTCGCCGAGCGAGAAGGTGGTGTCGTCGGCGAAGGTGATGCCGATGGCGGCGCCTTTGCCGGTGACCAGGGTGTCGCCCTGGAATATTTCGTCACCCTGCTTCAGGGTGACCTTGCTGCCGTCGATACGGATCGCCTCGACCGTCCCGTCCGTCGCCTCGACCCGACCGATGGCCTCGGATTCCTGGGCCACCTCCATGAACGCGCCGTTGTCGAGCAAGGCGATTTGACCAGACGCCACGGGGCCTGCGAGCCGGGTCGCCAGTTCGCCGGAAATGACGCCGCCGGCGACGGTCATCAGGTCGGGGGGTGTGTCCAGGTCGAAAAAGTCGCGAACCAAGACCTGCCTGCCGTCCGGCCCGGTCAGCAGCAGATCAGGGCCTTGCGGCGCAAAATCCGCCTTCAGCAGCCATGATTCCCCGGGCACGATCAGCGGTTGCCCGCTTTCGGCCTGAAGAACATGGACGGAATACGTCGCGCCGGTTTCTAACGCCTGTTGGACCATCTTCGAAGTCCCGTTCCTTTCTAGACCGTTTCATTATGCAACAAAATCAATACTTTTTCAATGAATCTCGCGCGACTCAGGGACGCCCGGCGGATATTGCCGCTTGCCCTTTCAAGCCCCGTTCCTATAGGAAAGAGGAGAAGATGAACCCTCCCCACGGCAGCAAGAGGCCCACGACGACAATGATTGATTTCTACACTTGGAAGACACCGAACGGCCGCAAGGTTTCGATTATGTTGGAGGAATTGGGCCTGGAGTATCGGTTCCACGGCATCGACATCAGCAAGGGCGAGCAGCACACGCCGGAATTCATCGCCATCAATCCGAATTCGAAGATCCCCGCCATCGTCGATTCCGACGGCCCCGGCGGGGAGCCGATCACGGTCTTCGAGTCGGGCGCCATTTTGATGTATCTGGCGGAAAAGTGCGACAGCCCGCTGTTGCCGAAAGACACCCGCGCCCGCTATCGGGTCCTGCAATGGCTGATGCTCCAGATGGGCGGCGTCGGCCCCATGTTCGGGCAGCTTCATCATTTCCTGCAGTTCGCCAAGGAGGACATCCCCTACGCCAAGAAGCGCTATCACGACGAGGCCTCGCGCCTCTACGGGGTTCTCGACAAGCAGCTTGGCTCGGTTCCTTATCTCGCCGGGGAGGACTACTCCATCGCCGATATCGCCACCTATCCCTGGGTCGCCCGGGCGGCCTGGCAGAACATCGATCTGGTCGAACTCCCTTCGGTGAAGGACTGGTTCGACCGGATTTCCGCCCGTCCCGGCGTCGAGAGGGGCATGGCTCCGCCCCACAGTTGACGGGGGAGGGCATGGGCAATCTGGAAAACGCAGCAGGCCATCATCACCGCGTTTTTCCGACGCCGTCGGGGAACCGCTTTAGGCACAGAAAGCCCTTGTAAGGCAGCCGATTTCGGGCCATAACATCGCCACGAAACATCTGCGGGCAGTTGGCCGAGTGGCTGAAGGCGCTCCCCTGCTAAGGG
>CAYFOJ010000020.1:0-48926 GCA_964344645.1 uncultured Thalassospiraceae bacterium | reverse complement strand
TACATGGAACAATTTTCATCTGTTTCCTTCCCGACCTCCTTATTTTTTCCCCTGACGGCGGAAAGATTCGACCGTGACTGACCCTGTCGACCGCAGGGGGTTCCTGAAACTCCCGGCGATGATTCTCTTCGCATCGCAATTGTTGGCGGGAATGGCCTTGTTCGCCGCCGTCTGGCTGACCGGCCATCAGCCGCCGGTCCCGGTCCTGTTGGCGGCGCAGGCGCTGCTCGCCGCCGTTCTCGCCGTTGCATTCGGGCTGTCCCCATGGTGGGGCGGGGTGCAGATAGCGCTTCCCTTCGCCGCCTATTACTCCCAATTCCTGCAGGCGCCGGCGTGGATATGGCTGATCATGTTCGCCCTTGCCTTCCTGGTTTATAGAAACAGTTTTCGTTCCGGCGTGCCGCTTTACCTGAGCAATCGGAAAACTTGGGCCGCACTCGTCGACCTGATCCCGCAAGCCGAGGGCGTCAGGGTCATCGACTTGGGGGGAGGGCTCGGCGGCACGGCCCTTTACCTGGCCCGCCACCGGCCCAAGGCCCGGATTTTGTCCGTGGAATCGGCCCCGATCCCGGCCTTGATCTCGGGGCTGCGGCGGAGCCTCTCCGGGCTCGCCAACCTGCAAACCCGTTACGAAGACTTCTGGGAGGAGGACCTGGGGCGATATCATGTGGTCTACGCCTTTCTTTCCCCAGTGCCCATGGAGCGGCTATACGGGAAGGTGAGGGCGGAAATGAAGCCGGGAGGGCTGTTTATCAGCAATTCCTTCGCCGTGCCCGGCGTCGAGGCGGACGAGGTTCTGGAATTGAACGACCGCCGCCGCACCCGGCTCATGGTCTGGCGGGTCTCATAGGGAGCGTTCGAGCGCCTCGAGCAATCGATCCACATCCCCGTCCGAGGTATAGTGGACCAGGGACAGCCGCAGCACTCCCGGGTCGGCGGGCACGTTCAGGGCTTCGATTAGCCTGAGCGCGTAAAAATGGCCTGCCCCGGCCATGATGCGATGCTCGCTCAGGGCCTTGGCCACATCGACGGGCGAGCGCTTCGGCAGCAGGGAAATCGTCGCCGCCCGGTTGTCGGCGGAGGCCGGGCCGAGGATGCGGATATCGTCGCGGTCTCTCAAATAGGCCAGGATTCGCTCCGCCAGGCCGTGTTCATGGGCGGCAAACAGGGCGTTGACGCGCCGGGCCATGTCCGCCGGGGCGGCCCCGCCGCCGAAATGATGGGCGTCCAGGTCCTCGTAATAATCGACGACGCCGTTGACCGCCGAGATCTGGGCGTGATCGGGCCCCGCCGGGGTCAGGCGCTTGTCCGAAAGCCCGGCGTTGAAGAAATGCCCCTGGTTCTCCAGGCGGTCGAGAAGGGGGCCGCGGACGACCATCGCCCCCTGATGCGGGCCGAAGGTCTTATAGAGGGAAAACAGGTAGATATCGGCCCCCAGGTCGGCGATGTCCGGCAGCCCGTGGGGGGCGTAGGAAACCCCGTCCACCAGCAGCAGGGCGCCGGCGGCGTGGACTTTCTCGGCCACGGCGGCGACATCATTGTGAATGGCGACGATGTTCGAGCAATGGGGCATGGTCACCAGGCGGGTGGCCGGCGACAACAGTTTGTCCAGATCGTTCGGATCGAGGGCGCCGGTTTCCGGATCGACCCGCCATTCCTTGACCGTCACATCGTCGGACGCCAGCCGCCGCCAGACGCCGCTGTTGGCCTCGTGGTCCTGCTGGGTAACGATGATCTCCGAGCCCTTTTCCAGCCCGGCCCGGAAGGCGTTGGCGAGAACGTAGGTGTTCTGCGACGTCGACGGGCCGAAACTGAGTTCCCGGGTCTCCACGTTCAGCAGCGCGGCCAGACGCGCGCGGGCGGCGTCCATTTCCTCTCCGGCACGGGCGGAGGCGGGGAAATAGCCGTAGGGCTGGACTTTCGTCTCCCGGTAATAGCGGTTCAGGCGGTCGATCACTTGAACGCAGGCATAGGAGCCGCCGGCGTTCTCGAAAAAGCCCCAGCCCTTCAGATTTTCCTCATCGAAGGCGGGAAAACGGGAGCGGACGTAATCGACATCGAGGTGGGAAAGGGGCGGCTTGGTCATGATACGGGTTTGACTTCCAGGAAACTTTTCACGTCGCGGACACCCTTGGTGTCCCTGATGATGGCGAGGACCTTGTCCCGTTCTTCCTCGGAACGGGCGCGGCCGATGACATGCACGGTGTTGAGGACCGACCGCCAGCGGTAATTGACCGACTTCACCCCCTTGGCGGTCACCAGCAGGCCCTTGATCTTGGTCTCGATCCAGTAGTCGTTGACCGTCTGCTTGACGCTGTCCACCTTCGAGGCCTTGTGTTCTTCCGCCTGCTGGCGGCGTTCGTCGCGCTGGGCGGTCGAAACAAGCCGCAATTCGTTGTAGACGATGGCGACCCGGTTGTCGTCGGCGGCGAGGGCGGCGACTTGATCCAGGGCCTGGGCGTTGTCCAGGGCGCCGGTCAGCAGCAGGCGCTGTTCCCAGACGTCGATGCCCACATCGAGGGCGAGATTCTTATCCAGGTCGATCAACCGTTTCAGCAGATAGCTGGCGATTTTCAGGTCGGTCACCTGATCCTCGGTGATCCTGTCTTCGAACGGCGCCTGGGCGGCGTCCGTCATCAGTGTCGGCGTGCACCCTCCGAGGGGCAGGGACAGCAGCAGGGCCGCCGCCAGCAACCGTTTCGTTTTAATCATCGGCAAGTGTCTCCAATGGCTTGGATGCATGTACGAAAAAAGATAGAATCCAATGGCCGATGATCGCCGTTGTCCGTGCGATGATCAAGTGTCGGATGAATCCCCTCAAGGTATAAAGGCAAATTCCAACGTGACTGTTCAACATAAAGAATCCGGCTTTCTCAGCCTCGGCCCACATGGCTTCCACCGCATCGCCTACACCCAATGGGGAAACGGGCACCGCAAGCGGGTCGCCGTCTGCGTTCACGGCCTGACCCGCAACGGCCGGGATTTCGACCCCTTGGCCGCCGCCCTGGCCGGGGATCCGGACATGGAATACCGGGTCGCCTGTCCCGACCTGCCCGGCCGGGGATACAGTCATTGGCTGGGCGATGGGGCGGATTACGCCCTGCCGACCTACATGGCCGACATGACGGCAATGATCGCCCGCCTCGGCGTCGAGCAGGTGGACTGGATCGGCACCTCGCTTGGCGGGTTGATCGGCCTGTCGCTTGCGGCGCAGCCCAATTCGCCGATCCGCTCCCTCGTCTTGAACGATGTCGGCCCCTACGTTCCCGCCGCGGCCCTCGGGGAAATCGCCGATTATGTGGGCCGGAACGAGAACTTCGCCGATTTCGCCGCCTTGAAAACCTACCTGATGAACGTTCATGCCGGGTTCGGCGAGCTAAGCGACGGGCAATGGGATCATTTGTCCCGCCACAGCGCCCGCCGCAACGATGACGGCTCATGGCGGCTCCACTACGACCCATCCATCGCCGCCGGTTTCCGGCAGGCGGCGGAAGCGGATCTGGAACTGTGGCCCCTGTGGGAACAGACAACCTGTCCGGTGCTGATTTTGCGCGGGGAAAATTCCCCCCTTTTAACCCGCGATACGGCGCACCAGATGTTAGAACGTGGACCGGCGGCGGAATTGATCGAATTCCCCAATGCGGGTCACGCGCCGGCACTCATGGACCCGGATCAGATCGCCGCCGTCCAAAGCTGGCTGCGGGCCCGAAGCGGTTGACGGATTTTTATTTTGAGCGAAATCGCAAAAAGCGACTATATTGATCCCTATGGTGAATTTGTCCGGACCGGACAGGCCTTATAATTGCTCAGAAAGCATTGGAGAAAACCAATGAACCAGGCTCTCGCGACGACAAGCGGCCACGACCTTGACGCCATCGGCGCCGACAACCTCGAGAACTTCGTCACTTTCACGATCAAGAATCAGTTGTTCGGCATTCCGGTTCTACAGGTTCAGGACATTTTGACCCCTTCGCGCATTGCCTCGGTCCCCCTGGCCCCGCCGGAGGTCAAGGGCTCGATCAACCTGCGCGGGCGCATCGTCACGGTGATCGACGTCCGCGTCCGCCTGGGGCTGGAGAGCCGCAAGGACGCCCGGGAGAGCATGGGCGTCACCATCGAGCACGACCACGAACTGTATACGCTCCTGGTGGACAAGGTGGGCGACGTGATCGGCCTTTCCAGCGACCTCTATGAAAGCAACCCGGGCACGCTCGACAGCCTGTGGCGGGAATTCGCCAGCGGCGTCTATCGCCTCGAAGGCTCGTTGATGGTGGTGCTGGACGTGGAGCGCCTGCTGGGTGCGCTCAGGCGGGATTACTGACGCAACAGTCTTGCCGCTTCCGGGGCCAGATAGGTGAGGACGCCGTCGGCCCCCGCCCGCTTGAAGGCCATCAGGCTTTCCAACACGACTTTATCGTTATCGAGCCAGCCCTTGCCCGCGGCCGCCTTTAGCATGGCGTATTCGCCGCTGACCTGATAGGCGAAGGTGGGCACGCCGAAGGTTTCCTTCACCCGTGCGACAATGTCCAGATAGGGCAGGCCGGGCTTGACCATGACCATGTCGGCCCCTTCGTTGATGTCGAGGGCGGTTTCCCGCAGGGCCTCGTCGGAATTGGCCGGGTCCATTTGATAGGTCTTCTTATCGCCTTTCAGCGCCCCGCCGGAGCCGACGGCGTCGCGAAACGGTCCGTAGAAGGCGGAGGCGTACTTGGCCGCGTAGGACATGATGCGGACGGACTGAAAGCCCTTGTCGTCGAGGGCCTTGCGAATGGTTCCGATGCGCCCGTCCATCATGTCCGACGGGGCGATGATGTCGCAGCCGGCCTCGGCCTGAACGATGGACTGTCGGCACAGGACCTCGACGGTTTCGTCGTTGAGAATCCGGCCGTCCCTGACCAGGCCGTCGTGACCGTCGCTGTTGTAGGGGTCGAGGGCGACGTCGCAGACCAGGCCGACATGGGGGAACGCCGCCTTGACGGCGCGCACGGCGCGGCAGACGAGATTGTCCGGGTTGTGGGCTTCCTCCGCCCCCGGGGTTTTCAGGGCCGGGTCCGTGTTGGGGAACAGGGCGACCGCCGGAATGCCGAGATCCGAGGCCTCGCCGACGGCATCAATCAGCCGGTCGATGGACAGGCGTTCCACCCCGGGCATGGACTCCACGCTTTCGCGCCTGTTTTCGCCGTCGAGGACGAACACCGGCCAGATCAGGTCATCGGCCGTGAGGACGTTTTCCGACACCATGCGGCGGGAGAAGTCGTCGCCCCGGTTGCGCCGCATCCGGGTTGCGGGGAAAGAGCCCAGTCCGATTGATCCGTTTCTCGACACGTCGTTTTCCAACCTTGATCCGATTTGCGTCGGTTCAAAGACCATAGACGCGCAGCCGTGTCAATGTTCGGGCCGCAGGGGCTCCTCGTCGACGTTGACGAAGGTTTCGGCGATGAAACCGTTGAAATTGGTGGTCATGGCGTTGGAATAGGCCCCCGCCTGGCCGATCTCGATCCAGTCGCCTTCGCCGATGCAGACGGGCAGGTGGATGTCGCCGGGGATGCAGTCGGTGGAGTCGCAGGTCGGTCCGAAAAGCGAGAAGGGGGCCGTTTCCCGGGAAATCTCCCGCCCCGGGCGGATCACCCGCATGGGCAGCTTGACGCCGGCGGTCAGGGTTTCGGACAGGCTGTGGTAGACGCCGTCGTTGATGTACAGGGACGAACCCTTGCGCATCATCACCTGCACCACCAGGCTGGACCCGCTGGCCACCAGTCCGCGCCCGGGCTCGCACATCAGCACGCAGTCGCCCCGCAACTTGATCTCTTCCATGCCGCGCTTGATGGCCTCCACATAATCTTCCAGGGGCAGGGCCGGGTCCTCGACGTAATCGGCGGGGAAGCCGCCGCCCACGTCGAGATAATGGATGTGGGTCTGCGTCTGCTCCAGAACCTTCCCCATGATGCGGATGGCGTCGGTGAAGGCTTCCGGCGAGCGGCACTGGGAACCGACATGGAAGGCCAGGCCGGGCTGGAAGCCTTCGCGGGCGACCTTGTCCAGCAGGGCTGGCGCCTCTTCGACGGTGGCGCCGAATTTCTGCGACAGATTGTAGGCGGCGTTGACCGCCGGGGTGATGACCCGGACCAGGCAGACCTTGCCGTCGCCGCCGCCGATGGAATCGACCAGCTTTTCCAGCTCCAGTTCATGATCAATGACGTAATGGTCCACGTGATAGAAGTTCTTCGCCGCCGTGATGGCGCTGCGGGATTTCACCGGATGCATGAAGTAGCAGTCCGCCTGCGGGAAATTTTCCCGGATCAGGGCGATTTCCGACAGGGACGCCGTGTCGAAATGACGAATTCCCGCCTCGTACAGGGGGCCGAGCACGTTCAGGTCCGGGTTGCACTTGACGGCGTACAAAACCCGCCCCGGAAAGGCGTCGAGAAACCGCTTGGCGTTTCGCCGCAGTTCATGGGGGCGCAGGCAGTGGACGGGGTAGGCGGGCTGCAGGGCTTCGATCATCGCATCGACGGTGGAGAAATGTTTCAAGGCCATCGGTCACCTATTTGCAAACGGTTGAAATAACGGGCACGACGTGCGTCCACGGGAGAACGCTGCGTCATGCTCATGGCGTCATATCAATTGATTTGAGCCCGGACACCCCACCGGACAATCCCGTTCCTCGCATTTTTTCCGCTGTTCGGCAAGTCCCGCTTCTCTTCCCCTTTGACCTGCCGGCGGTTTTGCCGTAAGTTGACGTTTACGTTAACGTAAACCGAACTGTTCTTGGGGGACAAGCCCGTGCCGGACGACGCCGCGACAAAAACCGCTATGAAATCCCACGTTGAGAAAAGCGGGCCGCCACGCTTCGTCACCGCCGCCAGCTTGTTCGACGGCCACGACGCCGCCATCAACATCATGCGACGCATTCTCCAGTCGGAAGGGGCCGAGGTCATCCATCTGGGCCATAACCGTTCGGTCGAGGAAGTCGTCACCGCGGCGGTCGAGGAAGACGCCGACGCCATCGCCGTCAGTTCCTACCAGGGCGGGCATGTGGAATATTTCAAGTATATGGCCGATTTGCTGAAGCAGCGCGGGCGTTCGGAGATCATGATTTTCGGCGGCGGCGGCGGCGTCATCACGCCGGAGGAAATGGCGGAGCTGCATGAGTACGGCGTCGAACGGCTGTATTCCCCCGAAGACGGCCGCAAGATGGGCCTGCAGGGGATGATCGGCGACATGATCGCCCGCGTTGCCGACGCCCCGGACCGGCCCCTGCCGAAGGACCTGAAAGCCCTGCAAAAGGGCGATTTTGCCGCCCTGGCCCGGGTGATTACCGGCCAGGAAAGCGGCGCCTTGCCCGACGAACTGGCGGCGGAAATCGGCAACCTGGCGGCGAAACGCACGGATATCCCGGTTCTCGGCATCACCGGCACCGGCGGGGCGGGCAAGTCCTCGCTGACGGACGAGGTCATCCGCCGTTTCCGCCTCTACGCCGGAGAACCGCGCATCGCCGTCATCGCCATCGACCCCTCCCGCCGCAAGACCGGCGGCGCGTTGCTGGGGGACCGCATTCGCATGAACGCCATTTCGGCGGACAACGTCTACATGCGCTCCATCGGCACCCGGGGCGCGGGCAGTGAAGTGCCGGGCCATGTTCCCGCCGTCGTCGAGGCCTGCAAGGCCGCCGGTTTCGACCTGATCATCGTCGAGACGCCCGGCATCGGCCAGGGGGATGCGGGGATCGTCGGCCTGAGCGACGTCTCCCTATACGTCATGACGCCGGAATTCGGCGCCGCCAGCCAGCTTGAAAAGATCGATATGCTGGACTTCGCCGATATCGTCGCCGTCAACAAGCTGGACCGCAAGGGCGGCCTGGACGCCATCCGCGACGTGCGCAAGCAGGTGCAGCGCAACCGCGAGGCCTTCACCGCGGACAGCACCGAAATGCCCGTCTACGGCACCATCGCGGCGCGCTTCAACGATGTGGGTGTTACCGCCTTATATCAAGGTATTATGGCGGAATTCTCATGTAAAAACTTCGACAAAATCAAGGACAGCCTGCCGCCCGTGGATGAGAAAATTTCCGAGCCCGGGGCGTCCATCGTGCCGACGGAGCGCCATCGCTATCTGGCCGATATCGCCGATGCCGTTCGGGGCTATCACGCCACCATCGCCGAGCAGTCCCGCATCGCCCGGGAGCGCCAGCAACTGCGGGCGTCCAAGGCCATGCTGGGCGGCGGCGAGACGGATCTGGACGCCCTCATCGCCAAGCGTGAAGAGGCCCTCGATCCCCGCTGCGCCAAGCTGTTGGCCAACTGGCCCGGAGTCAGGGAAAGCTATTCCGGCGACGAATACGTGGTGAAAATCCGCGACCGGGAAATCCGCACCCCCCTGAAGCGTCAGACCCTGTCCGGCAACACGGTGCCTCGCGTCGCCCTGCCTGCCTACGAGGACGAAGGGGAAATCCTGAAATGGTTGCTCAAGGAGAACGTTCCCGGCAGCTTCCCGTTCACCGCAGGCGTCTTCGCCTTCAAGCGGGACAACGAGGACCCGACCCGGATGTTCGCGGGCGAAGGGGACGCGGACAGGACCAACAAGCGCTTCAAGTACCTGTCCCAGCATTCCGAGGCGAAACGCCTGTCGACCGCCTTCGATTCCGTCACGCTTTACGGCTTCGACCCGGACGAACGCCCCGACATCTACGGCAAGGTCGGCAATTCGGGGGTCTCCATCGCCACCCTGGACGACATGAAGGACCTCTACGACGGCTTCGACCTGTGCGACCCCATGACCTCGGTCTCCATGACCATCAACGGCCCGGCGCCGACGGTCCTGGCCCTGTTCATCAACACCGCCATCGATCAACAGCTTGCCCGTTTCGAGACCGAAAACGGCCGTTCCCCCTCGGAAGGGGAGGTCGCCAAGATCCGCGAATGGGTGCATGAAAACGTCCGCGGCACGGTCCAGGCCGACATCCTGAAAGAGGACCAGGGGCAGAACACCTGCATATTCTCCACCGAATTCGCCCTCAAGATGATGGCCGACATTCAGGAGTATTTCGTCCATAACCGTGTCAGGAACTTCTATTCCGTGTCCATTTCCGGCTACCACATCGCCGAGGCCGGGGCCAATCCCATCAGCCAGTTGGCCTTCACCCTGGCCAACGGCTTCACCTATGTTGAGGCCTATCTGGCACGGGGCATGCACATCGACGATTTCGCCCCCAATCTGTCGTTTTTCTTCTCCAACGGCATGGACCCGGAATATTCCGTCATGGGCCGGGTGGCGCGCCGTATCTGGGCCACGGCCATGCGCTTCCGCTACGGCGCGGGCGAGCGTTCCCAGAAGCTGAAATACCATATTCAGACCTCGGGCCGCTCCCTGCATGCCCAGGAAATGGACTTCAACGACATCCGCACCACCCTGCAGGCGCTGATCGGCATCTACGACAACTGTAATTCCCTGCACACCAACGCCCATGACGAGGCCTTCACCACCCCCACCGAGGACAGCGTCCGCCGGGCGCTGGCCATCCAGATGATCATCAACCGGGAATGGGGCCTGGCCATGAACGAAAACCCCAACCAGGGCGCGTTCATCATCGACGAACTGACCGACCTGGTGGAAGAGGCGGTGTTGCAGGAGTTCGAACGCATCTCGGAGCGCGGCGGCGTCCTCGGCGCCATGGAGACCGGCTACCAGCGGGGCAAGATCCAGGACGAATCCCTCTATTACGAAACCAAGAAGCACGACGGCAGCTATCCCATCGTCGGCGTCAACACCTTCATCAATCCTAACGAGGAGGACGCCGTCATCACCCCCGACCTGGCACGCTCGACCGATGGGGAAAAGCAGAACCAGATCAAGCGTTTGCGGGACTTCCAGCAACGCCATGGGACGGAGGGCGAAGCCATGATCGCCCGCCTCAAGGCGGCGGCCACGGGGGGCGAGAACATCTTCGCCGTGCTCGTCGAGGCGGTCCGGGTGTGCTCCCTCGGGCAAATCACCGATGCCCTGTTCGAGGCCGGCGGGCAGTATCGCCGCAACATGTAAGATGGGGTGACTTCCCCGCCCGATGGCGTATAAATGAGCCATGAACGGCGGACGAAACCATCCCAACGAGGTTCTGCTCGAACTTCACTACACCTCTGGCCGCGCCGTGCGGGTCATCGCCATTGACCCGGAAACGGGGACGGAGGTGACCATGGTCGGCGATGCCTCGCGCGGCGAGGAAACCCTGAAACGCCTGGCGGCGCAAAAACTCGCCTACGTGCTCGAGAAAAAGCGCAAGGCCGGGAAGTCCGGCGACATTTTCGCCTAAATCTATTTACCTGCGCGAGTGCTTGTGGTTTGTTGGCATTCCTTGCCGAGATATGGTATCGACTGCGCCGCAATATCTTTCCGTTCAACCTTGACCCAGAGAGCCCGCATGTCCTCAGAAACCATTGCCATCGCCTGCGACCACGGCGGAATCGAGTTGAAAGGCGAATTGAAAAAAGAGCTGTCCAGCCTGGGCTATTCGGCCCTGGATCTGGGATGCGACGGACCGGATTCCGTCGATTATCCTGATTACGGTTACGCCCTTGCGGCGGCGATCAGGGAGGGAAGGGCCTCTCGCGGTGTTCTGGTCTGCGGCAGCGGCATCGGCATCTCCATCGCCGCCAACCGCTATCCGGAAGTTCGCGCCGCCCTGGTGCATGATTCCCTCGGGGCGAAACTGTCCCGTCAGCACAACAACGCCAATGTCGTTTGTTTCGGCGGCCGTACCACGGGGACGGATACCGCCATCGAATGCCTGCGGGTGTTCCTGGAAACGGACTTTGAAAGCGGCGGACGCCATTCCCGGCGAGTCGAAAAATTATCCAATCCCGAGTAGTCATCATTCAGCAGATAGGGGGAGTCGCCGATGTCGGGCGCCAATCAAAGCTATCCGTCCAGCAACCTTGAGAATTTCTTCAACCGGCCCCTGGCCGAAAGCGATCCGGAGTTGCTGGCCTCCATCACCCAGGAACTGGGCCGCCAACAGGATCAGATCGAACTGATCGCGTCGGAAAACATCGTTTCCCGGGCGGTCATGGAGGCGCAGGGTTCGGTCCTCACCAACAAATACGCCGAGGGCTATTCCGGGCGGCGCTATTACGGCGGCTGTGAATACGTGGACATCGCCGAAAGCCTGGCCATCGAGCGGGCGAAGAAACTGTTCGCCTGTGATTTCGTCAACGTCCAGCCCCATTCCGGAGCCCAGGCAAACGGCGCCGTCATGATGGCTTTGCTGCAGCCCGGCGACACCATTCTGGGCATGTCGCTGGCCGCAGGGGGGCACCTGACCCACGGCGCGCCGCCGGCGCAGTCGGGGAAATGGTTCAACGCCGTTCAATATGGCGTTCGCAGGGAGGACGATCAGGTCGATTTCGACGAGGTCGAGGCCCTGGCCCGTGAGCACGGGCCGAAACTGATCATCGCCGGCGGCTCCGCCTATCCCCGGACCCTGGATTTCGCCCGCTTCCGCGCCATCGCCGACGAGGTCGGCGCGTATTTGATGGTCGACATGGCCCATTTCGCCGGTCTGGTCGCGACCGGGCTGCATCCCTCGCCCCTGCCCATCGCCGACGTGGTCACCACGACCACGCACAAGACCCTGCGCGGCCCCCGGGGCGGCATGGTCCTGACCAACAACGAGGACATCGCCAAGAAAATCAATTCGGCGGTGTTCCCCGGCCTGCAGGGCGGCCCGCTGATGCACGTCATTGCCGCCAAGGCCGTCGCCTTCGGCGAGGCCCTGCAGCCGGAATTCAAGGTCTACGCCCAGAACGTTATCGATAACGCCAAGGTCCTCGCCGAAACCCTGGTCGAGAGGGGGCTGGACATCGTTTCCGGCGGCACCGACACCCATTTGATGCTGGTCGACCTGCGTCCCAAGGGGCTGACCGGACGGGATGCGGAACACAGCCTGGACCGGGCGCGCATGACCTGTAACAAGAACGGCATTCCCTTCGACCCGGAAAAGCCCATGGTTACCTCGGGCATCCGTCTCGGCACCCCGGCGGGAACCACACGGGGGTTCGGGGCCGAGGAATTCCGCGGCATCGGCAATCTGATCGGCGATGTCCTGGACGGCCTCGCCGCCGGTGGCGACAACGGCGCCGTCGAAGCCGAGGCGGCCCGTTCGGTCCTCGATATGTGCCGACAATTCCCGATCTACCCGGCCTAATCAGGAGACAGCCATGCGATGTCCGTTTTGCGGCAGTGACGACACCCAGGTCAAGGATTCCCGCCCGACCGAGGACAATGCGACCATCCGGCGCAGGCGTTACTGCCCGTCGTGCGGCTCCCGTTTCACCACCTTCGAACGGGTGCAGTTGCGGGAACTGACGGTGGTGAAAAAGAACGGCGAAAAAGCCCCCTTCGACCGGGACAAGGTCATGCGCTCCCTGAAAATCGCCCTGCGCAAGCGCCCCGTCGACGACGACAAAATCGAGCGTATCGTCAACGGCATCCAGCGGCGGCTGGAAACCCTGGGCGAGAGCGAGATTCCGACCAAGGTTGTCGGCGAGATGATCATGGACAATCTGCACGATCTCGACCCCGTGGCCTATGTGCGTTTCGCCTCGGTTTATCGAAATTTCCGCGAAGCGAAGGATTTCGAGGACTTCATCGGGGAACTGGGCGAAGACGGTTAACCGGCCCATGGGTGCGCCCGCCGACATCTCTTCCGCCGATGTGGATCACATGCGCGCCGCCCTGGTGTTGGCGGCCCGGGGGCTTGGTCGTGTCGCCCCTAACCCTTCCGTCGGCTGTGTTATTACGGACGCCCATGGCCGCGTCGCCGGGCGGGGCTGGACCCAACCCGGCGGCCGTCCCCACGGGGAGACCGAGGCCCTGCGGCGGGCCGGGGAGGGGAGCCGGGGCGGTACCGCCTACGTCACCCTGGAGCCCTGCGATCATCACGGCGAGACGCCGCCTTGTTCACAAGCCCTGATCGACGCCGGTCTTGCGCGGGTGGTCGTCGCCTGCCGCGACCCGGACCCGAGGGTGGCGGGCAGGGGGATCGCCCGCCTGCAAGCCGCCGGGCTGACTGTCGGGGAGGGGATTTTGGAACAGGAGGCGTTGGCCCTCAACGCCGGTTTTTTCCTGCGTTTGAAGGCGGAACGGCCGCTGTTCACCCTGAAGGCGGCGACCAGCCTGGACGGGCGCATCGCCACCCATGGCGGTGACAGCCGATGGATCACCGGCGGCGAGTCCCGCGCCCGGGGACATATGCTGCGGGCCCGTCACGACGCCATCCTGATCGGGGCAGGCACCGCCGAGACCGACGACCCGGACCTGACCTGCCGCCTGCCGGGCATGGAGTCCCACTCCCCCCTACGGGTCGTAGCCGACAGCACTCTCAGATTGTCTCCCGCCAGCCGTCTGGCCGAAACGGCGGAAACGACCCCGACCCTGGTCATCGCCGCCCCGGGAGCCGATGCGGACAAGGCCCGCGTCCTGCGCGACCGGGGGGTGGAGGTGATCGAGGCCGACGTCGGCGCCGAACGCCGCCCCACCCCGGAAGCCATCGCCCGCGTCCTCGCAGGCAAAGGGCTGACCCGGGTCCTCATCGAAGGCGGCGGAACCCTGGCCGGATCGTTCATGGCCGCCGGGCTCGTCGATCGCCTGGCCTGGTTCCACGCGCCGAAATTGATCGGCGGCGACGGCGTGCCGGCGCTGGCCCCGTTCGGCGTCGAGACCCTGTCCGACGGACCATCCTTCCGCCGCACCGGCCTGTTTCGCTGCGGTGGGGACATCCTTGAAACCTACGAAAGAGAAGGCGACGCCTGAAAGATCATGTTTACCGGAATCATCACCGATGTCGGCACCGTCCGCGCCATCGAGAAAAAGGGCGACACCCGCCTGGAAATCACCACCCGCTACGACACCGCCGGGATTGATCTCGGCGCCTCCATCTGTTGTTCCGGGGCCTGCATGACCGTGGTCGAAAGGCGGGACGACTGGTTCGCCGTCGAGGCCTCCGCCGAAACCCTGTCGAAAACCGTCCTCGGTTCCTGGCGGGTGGGGACCCGCGTCAACCTGGAGCGGGCGCTCAGGGCCGGGGACGAAATGGGCGGCCATGTGGTCTCCGGCCACGTGGACGGAATCGCCGAGGTGACGGGCCTGGAACCGGAGGGGGATTCCCTCAGGGTCCGCTTCAAGCTCGACGACACCCTGAAACGATTCATCGCCCCCAAGGGCTCGGTGACCCTGAACGGGGTTTCCCTGACGGTCAACGAAGTGGACGACAACTGCTTCGGCGTCAACCTGATCGCCCACACCCAGCAGGAAACCACTCTCGGAAATCTTTCCGTCGGCGCGTTGATCAATGTGGAAATCGATATGCTTGCGCGCTATGTTGCGCGACTTCTTGAAACCGAACGGTCCGTCGGCGGACCGCAATAAGGACGAGGCCTGAACCGTGCCCCATTCCAAATACCTCTCCCCCGCGGAGGACATCATCGAAGACGCCCGCAACGGACGGATGTTCATCCTGGTCGACGACGAGGAACGCGAAAACGAAGGCGATCTGGTGATTCCGGCGCAAATGGCGACCCCGGACGCGATCAATTTCATGGCCAAATACGGCCGCGGGCTGATTTGCCTGACCCTGACGCCGGAACGGATCGCGGAACTGAATCTGCCGCTGATGCCGCGCCACAACGATTCCCGCCACCAGACCGCGTTTACGGTATCCATCGAGGCCAGGGAAGGGGTGACGACGGGGATTTCCGCCTCGGACCGGGCCCGCACCATCGCGGTGGCCATCGATCCGACCAAGGGCATCGCCGATATCGCCAGCCCCGGACACGTCTTCCCGCTGGAAGCCCGCGCCGGCGGGGTGTTGGTGCGCGCCGGCCATACGGAAGCCGCCGTCGACGTTTCCCGCCTGGCGGGCCTCAACCCGTCCGGCGTCATCTGCGAGATCATGAACGAAGACGGCACCATGGCCCGCATGCCCGATCTGGTGAAATTCGCCGAACATCACGACATGAAAATCGGCACCATCGCCGATCTCATCGCCTATCGCCTGAAGAACGACCGCCTCGTCGAACGGACCCTGGAGACCAGCTTCAACAGCCAGTTCGGCGGCGCCTTCCAGATGGCGATTTACATCAACAAGGTGGCCTATGCGGAACATATCGTCCTGATCAAGGGGGATATCGCCCGGGGCGGGCCGGTGCCCGTGCGCATGCACGCCCTGCATGTTCTCGACGATGTCCTCGGCGACACCTCGTCTGGCAAGGCCGGGGACCTGCACAGCGCCATGGACATGATCGGCAAGGAAGGACGCGGCGTCATCGTCCTGATCCGCGAGCCCGACCCGTCCAGCCTGTCGGACCGTGTCCGCGACAAATTGGGCGAAGACGTCAGCTCCGGCAAGGAGTTGCGCGACTACGGCGTCGGCGCCCAAATCCTGCTGGACCTGGGGGTCACGGAAATGATTCTGCTGTCCAACACCCAACGCAACATCGTCGGCCTGGAAGGCTATGGCCTCAGCGTCGTCGAGCAACGGGACATCCCCGCCTGATTATTATAACGAAAGCCAAAGCCACATGTCCGATGCACCGAAAATCCTGATCGTCGAGGGACGGTTCTATGAAGATATCGCCGACGCCCTGATCGAAGGCGCCGCCGCCGTCCTAGACGAGGCCGGCGTCGAGTATGAGAGACTCTCTGTGCCCGGCGCCTTCGAGGTGCCGCAAGCCATCCGTTATTCCCTGAAATCCATGGAAATG
This sequence comes from uncultured Thalassospiraceae bacterium, assembly GCA_964344645.1. Classification (GTDB taxonomy): domain Bacteria; phylum Pseudomonadota; class Alphaproteobacteria; order Rhodospirillales; family JABHCV01; genus JACNJU01. The sequence continues at coordinate 33,174 of CAYFOJ010000020.1, read as the reverse complement.
AAGTCCTCGCCCAGCCATTACGCCGGATATATCGGCTTCGGCTGCGTCATCAGGGGGGAAACCAGCCATTACGATTACGTCTGCGAGGAATCTTCACGGGCGTTGATGAATCTGGCCATGGACTACACCATCGCCCTGGGTTACGGCATCCTGACCGTGGAAAATCGCGAACAGGCCTGGGCCAGGGCGGACAAGAACCGCAAGGACAAGGGCGGCGACGTGGCCAGGGCCTGCCTGAGGATGATGGAATTGAAAAAGCAATTCCATCTCGCCCCCACATGAGCGAAGGCGGCCCGCTTGAACGCTCCTCGGCCCGACTGGCCGCGGTGCAGGCGCTCTATGAAATGGACATGACGGGCATCGCCGCCGCGGCGGCGATCGACGAATTCCTCCGCAAGCGGTGGATACCCGCGCCCGGGTCCTCGGGGGACGGAGAGGACGACCTGCCCGTGCCCGACGCCTCCTTGCTAAGCGATCTGGTGCGCGGCGTCGACGCCAGGCGCACCGACCTGGACGGCATGATCGGACCGGCGCTTTCCGGCGACTGGACCGTCGACAGGCTGGAGGTCCTGCTGCGGGCCATCCTGCGCGCCGGGGCCTTCGAACTGCTGTCCATGAGCGAAGTCCCGGCCCGGGTGGTGATCAACGAATACGTCAATGTGGCCAAGGCCTTCTTCGACGACAGCAAGCCCGGATTGGTCAACGGTGTCCTCGACAAGCTGGCGCATGTGCTGCGCACGGCCGAATTGGAAACGTAACCACATGGCCGAACGGCGCGACCTTGGCGAGTTCGGCATCATCGGCGCCTATTTCGAGCCGTTGAGCCGGAAGGAGCCGGGGGCGGGCCGCCTGCTCGACGACGCCGCCGTGCTGAAAACCCGTCCCGGCCACGAACTGGTGGTGACCATGGACACCCTGATCGCCGGTGTTCATTTCACGGAGTTCTCGCCGCCCCGCTTTGTCGCCGCCAAGGCCCTCGGGGCCAACCTGTCGGACCTGGCCGCCATGGGGGCGGAGGCCGCCTTCTACACCCTGTCCCTGTCCTTGCCGAAAGACGATGAAACCGCCTACGGCGAAGCCTGGATCGAGGAGTTCGCCGGGGGGCTGGCGGAAGAACAGGAACGCTATGGGGTGGTCCTGGTGGGCGGCGACACGGTGGCGACGCCCGGCCCCCTGTCCGTAACCCTGACCGCCTTCGGCTGGTGCGCCGAAGGCCGCGCCCTGAACCGGTCCGGCGCTGCGCCCGGCGACGATGTCTATGTCAGCGGCAGTATCGGCGACGCCTGGCTGGGCCTGTCGGTGGTGCGGGGGGGCTATCCGGACCTGCCCCCGCACAGTGTCGAATATTTGACGGACCGTTATCACCGTCCCCGGCCCCGCCTCGACCTGGGCCGCCGTCTCGCCGGGCTGGCCTCGGCGGCGATGGATGTTTCCGACGGGCTGGTCCAGGACCTGGGGCATATCTGCCGGGCGTCCGGGGTCGGGGCGGAAATCGACGCCGCCGACGTGCCCCTGTCGGCGGTGGCGGGCGCCCTTTGCGACAGGGACCCGCATCTGCTCGCCGGCCTGCTCGCGGGAGGCGACGATTACGAGCTGCTGTTTACAGCCCCCCCCGAACACGGGGCCGCCATCGGCGAACTGGGCCGTGAACTGGACCTGCGCCTGACCCGCATCGGCGGCATCGTCGAGGCACCGGACGGGGGAGGGGTGAACGTCAAGGGGGTGGACGACATGCAAACAACGGGTTACCGGCATTTTTAGCGAAGGCTTTTCCTGTCCCGCCGAACAGGATACTGTTTTCATTCCCGTCAACAAGCTCGCGGTTATGTCAGGAAATGAAGAAAATCGTCATCATCTTTGCCGTGCTTCTCATGGGGTCGGGAGCGACGATCAGCATTCTGAAATGGCTGAAGCTGGGGCCTTTCGAGGAAACCGCCGCCATCGAAGAAGAGGTCGTGGAACCGGAAATCCCCCCGGTCGTGATCAGCATGGAAGACCTGAACATCCCCATTTTCAGCGACGACAGTGTGGCGGCGACGGTGATGGTCCGTCTTAAGATCCAGGTCATCGGGCCGGAAAACGAGGCCGAAGTGGTCAAGAAACTGCCCCGGCTCGGCGACGCCTTTTTCAAGGACCTTTACGTCTTCATCCCCCGCGTCCTGCGCCACCAGAACAAACTGACCAGCGACATCCTGGTCGAAAAACTGAAACGCACCGCCGATAAAGTGATGGAACCCGGCGTGATCGACGATATCATCGTCGATGAACTGGCGCAGAACTGATTCTTCATTTCAAGCCGAGACCGGGGCGCAGCCCCTGGCGTGAACACCGCCCGGCGAAAACAGCGACCAACCGCCGCTCTTATTAGTCCCGCCTAATGTTCCTGTTGTTTCAAACGCTTAATTGACCGTCATTTGGCTCTATTTTAGCCGCCCATGGGCGTTCCGGGACGGGAAAAACAGCCCGGTTGCTTTGATTCGCCGATTCTGTCATTTTCCCCCTGCTTTTTTACGTCTGATGTTCTTCCATTACGTCAAGAAGGGGGACAACCTGCCAGGGATACGGCTTACAAGCTGGGACTTCCGGCAGGCGTTTTCAATAACAAGGGTATGACATGTCGAATATTTACATTTTGATCCTGGCCGGCGGCGCCATTGCGCTGCTCTACGGTATTTACGCCATTCGTTCCGTTCTCGCCGCACCCGCGGGCACCGACCGGATGCAGGAAATCGCCGCGGCCGTTCAAGAAGGCGCCCGCGCCTATCTGAACCGGCAATACACCTCCATCGCCATCGTCGGTGTCGTCATCGGCGTCCTGCTTGGCGTCTGGCTCGGCGTTACCGTCGCCATCGGCTTTTTCATCGGCGCCGTTCTTTCCGGTCTGGCCGGTTATGTCGGCATGAACGTTTCGGTCCGCGCCAACGTCCGCACCGCCGAAGCGGCCCGTTCCGTCGGCCTCGCCGGCGGCCTGGACATCGCCTTCAAGTCCGGCGCCATCACCGGCATGCTGGTGGTCGGTCTCGCCCTGCTGGGGCTGGCCGGTTACTACATCGTCATGCTCAACATGGGCTTGGCCGACACCCCGGAAGGCATGCGCCATCTGCTTGAGGCCCTGGTCGCCCTCGGCTTCGGCGCCTCCCTGATTTCCATCTTCGCCCGTCTCGGCGGCGGTATCTTCACCAAGGGCGCCGACGTCGGCGCCGACCTGGTCGGCAAGATCGAAGCCGGTATCCCCGAGGATGATCCGCGCAACCCGGGCGTCATCGCCGACAACGTCGGCGACAACGTCGGCGACTGCGCCGGCATGGCCGCCGACCTGTTCGAAACCTACGCCGTGACCATGGTCGGCACCATGCTGCTGGCCGCCATCTTCTTCACCGGTCCGGCCCAGGAAACCCTGATGGCCTTCCCGCTGGTGATCGGCGCTGTGTGCATCCTGGGCTCCGTTCTCGCCACCTGGTTCGTCAAGCTGGGCGCGTCCAACAACATCATGGGGGCGCTGTACAAGGGCTTCATCGCCAGCGCGGTGATTTCCGCCGTGTTGATCGGCGCCATCATCAGTTGGATGATGGGCTTCGACGCCAGTTTCGAGATGACCGGCCGCACCATCACCGGCATGGACCTGTTCGTCTGCGCCCTGACCGGCCTGGCCGTCACCGGGCTGATTGTCTGGATCACGGAATACTACACCGGCACCGAACACCGTCCGGTGAAGAGCGTCGCCGCGGCTTCCGTCACCGGTGATGCGACGAACATCATTCAGGGTCTGGCCATTTCCATGGAAGCCACCGCCCTGCCGGTGATCGTCATCAGCGGCGGCATCATCGTCGCCTACCTGACCGCCGGTCTGTTCGGCCTGTCCATCGCCGCTACCACCATGCTGGCCCTGGCGGGCATGGTCGTCGCCCTCGACGCCTTCGGACCGGTCACCGACAACGCGGGCGGCATCGCCGAAATGGCGGAACTGCCCGAAGACGTGCGCAACACGACCGACGCCCTGGACGCCGTCGGCAACACCACCAAGGCGGTGACCAAGGGCTACGCCATCGGTTCCGCCGGTTTCGCCGCCCTGGTCCTGTTCGCGGCCTACACGGAAGACCTGAAGCACTACTTCCCGGACGTTTCCGTCACATTCGAGCTGCAGGATCCGTTCGTCGTCGTCGGCCTGTTCATCGGCGGCCTGCTGCCGTTCCTGTTCGGCGCCATGGGCATGATGGCCGTCGGCCGCGCCGGTGGCGAACTGGTGGTGGAAATCCGCCGTCAGTTCAAGGAAATCCCCGGCATCATGGAAGGCACCGGCAAGCCCGAATACGGCAAGTGCGTCGACATGCTGACCAAATCGGCGATCAAGGAGATGATCATTCCCTCCATGCTGCCGGTTCTGGCCCCGGCCGTGATCTACTTCGTGATCATGTTCGTCGCCGGTCAGGCGGCGGCCTTCACGGCTCTTGGCGCCATGCTGCTCGGCTCCATCGTCACCGGCCTGTTCGTCGCCCTGTCGATGACGTCGGGTGGCGGCGCCTGGGACAACGCCAAGAAGTACATCGAGGACGGCAACCACGGCGGCAAGGGCTCCGACGCCCACAAGGCGGCCGTCACCGGCGACACGGTGGGCGATCCCTACAAGGATACCGCCGGCCCAGCCGTCAACCCGATGATCAAGATCATCAACATCGTCGCCATCCTGTTGCTGGCGATTCTCGCCTAAGCCAGGCCCTTAACGACAAAAAGCCCCGGAGAAGTTTTCTCCGGGGCTTTTTTTGTCCATCGGGGGATCAGTTGAAGCGGCCGATGTTGCCGAAGATCTGTTCGATGAAGCCGAATTCGCTTCCCGCCGTCGGCGTCTTGCGGTCGACGGGCATGATTTTCTTGCCGTCCTTGGCGCTCAGGGTGCGAATATCGGAAACCATGCCCTGCGGGTCGAACTTCAGGATCACCACCTTCCGTTCCTTGATTTCCGGCTCGAAGAAAGCAAGCGTCTCGGTCTTTTGCGAGACATAGAACCAGGTCTCCTGATCGAACACGGCGACACTGGAAGGGGTGCCGAGAATTTCACGCACTTCCTGGCGGGACATTTCGCCAGGGGCGATCTCGGCCAGGCGTTCCGGGTCCGGCATGTTGCCGCGGACATCCACTTTCGGCGCACAGGCCGCGAGCAAGGCCGAAAGACCAGCGGCAAATAAAAGCTTTGAAGGTTTTGAATTGGACATTATTACTTGCGGCCCGTCTTCGTCAGAATGTGAATATGATAGACCCTTGTCAACGATCAGGCGACTGAAATGAATTTACTCAAGCGGTTTTTTTCCTTTTCACGGGAAAAGGAAACGGCGCACGATCTCTACCGGGTCGTCGTCGAGCAGGCCCGTCAGCCGGTGTTTTACCGGGATTTCGCCGTCGAGGACAGCATCGATGGGCGTTTCGACATGATCACCCTGCACATGGCCCTGGTGATCCGCCGGCTGCGCCGGGACGCGGACGTCAGCCGCAAGCTTTCCCAGGCCCTGTTCGACTACATGTTCGACGACATGGACCTCAACCTCCGGGAATTGGGGGTCGGCGACATGGGCGTGCTGAAACGGGTCAAGAAGATGGCCAAGGCCTTCTATGGCCGCCTCGACGCCTATGACAAGGGAATCGACGAAAGCGGCGATTCGGTGCTGATCGGGGCCCTGAAGCGGAATCTCTACCGCGACAGGGATATTCCGGAAGAGATTCTCGTTGGCATGGCCGACTATGTGCGGCGCCAATCCGCACATCTGGAGGCTCTCCACATCGACTCGCTGATGAAAGGCGAGGTCAGCTTCGCCGCCCCGCCGCAAGCGGTCTCGGAGTAGTCCCATGACGGCGGATTCGGAATTCAGCTTCTTCGTCGACTGCGACCACTTGAAGGAGGCGGACAAAACCTATGAAATCTCCGCCTCGGAGGAGGAATGCGCCGCCCTCGCAGAACGTTTCGGCCTGCTTGGCCTGGAGCGGTTGCAGGCGAGCGCCGTGGTTTCCCGCCTTTCCTCCCGGCAGGTCCTCCTGGAATGCGGTTTCAGCGCCGATCTGAGCCAGGCCTGCGTGGTCTCCTCAAAGCCCGTGGAAAGCCATGTCGAGGGCCGTTTCGAGCAAATTTTCGACGCCTCGGCGGAACCCTATTACGGGGATGAATCCGAACCCGAGGGGGAAGAGGGGACGATGGGTGAGGAAGCCGTGGACCCACCCGAGCCCATGATCGACGGCGGTTTCGATCTGGGCGAGGCCGTCGCCGAGCAACTGTCCCTGGAAATCGATCCCTATCCCCGTTCCCCTGATGCGGTCTTCGCCGGATACAGCAGCGCCGAAGACGGTGGAGAGGACGGCGCGGACAATCCCTTCGCCGTCCTGCGGCAACTGAAAAAGAAATCATAAATATTGGCGAAGCCGCTTGCCCAAAGGGAGATTATTCGTTAAGTAACACCGCTTCGCTCCGTGAAGCGTAACCGAAGAGTATTGAAAATGGCTGTTCCTAAGAAGAAAATTTCGAAATCGCGTCGCAACATGCGCCGTTCCCACGACGCCCTGAAAAACGCGTCCTATGAGGAATGCTCGGAATGCGGTGAACTGAAGCGCCCCCACCACGTTTGCTCCTCTTGCGGACAGTACAAGGGCCGCGAGGTTCTCGAGGCCAGCGACGCCGCCTAATCCGGCCACTCGGGCCAGGCTCTCACACAAGGATATTTCCTTTTGACGCGTTTAACGCTCTCTCTAGATGCCATGGGCGGTGACAATGCCCCTGGCATGGTCGTTGATGGCGTTAATATGGCCCTGGAGCGGCTGCCTCAGGTTGAATTCCTGCTGTTTGGCGACGAGAAGCGACTGGGCCCGTTGCTCGACAAGCACCCCCGTGCCCGCGAAGTCTGCCAGATCCGCCATACGGACGAGGTCGTTTCCAACGACGAGAAGGCCGGCGCGGCCCTGCGCTCGGGACGCAATTCCAGCATGCGCCTGGCCATCAACGCGGTCAAGGACGGCGAGGCGGACGGTATCGTTTCCGCCGGCAACACGGGCGCCTTGATGGCGATGGCGAAATTCGTCCTCAAGACCATCCCCGGCATCGATCGCCCGGCCATCGCCAAGAACGTCCCCACCATGCGCGGCGAGAGCTTCGTTCTCGACCTCGGCGCCAATGTGCTGTGCGATGTCGACAACCTGGTGCAGTTCGCCGTCATGGGCGAGGTCTACGCCCGCAGGATTTTTCACGTCGATCAGCCCTCCGTCGGCATCCTCAATATCGGCTCGGAAGACGCGAAGGGCCACGAGGCCCTGCATCAGGCGGCGGCCTGCCTGCAGGACATCGATCTGCCCATCCGCTTCCATGGGTTCGTCGAGGGTGACGATATCGCCAAGGGAACCGTCGACGTCATCGTTACCGACGGATTTACCGGCAACATCGCCCTGAAAACGGCGGAAGGAACCGCCCGCCTGTTCGGAAGCTTCCTGAAAGAGGCCCTGTTGAGTTCGCCCCTGTCGAAAGCCGGCGCCTTCGTCGCCAAGGGGGCGCTGACCCAATTCAAGGAACGAATCGACCCGCGCCGCTACAACGGGGCCATGTTCCTGGGCCTGAACGGCATTTGCGTGAAGAGCCACGGCGGCACCGACGCGCTCGGTTTCGCCACCGCGCTCGAGGTCGCCGTCGAATTGATCGAGGACGGCATCAACGAGGTGATCAAGGAAGACCTGTCCCATGTGGAGGTCATCCAGCCCGAAGGCGCCGACGAATCATGACTCTGCGCTCCCGGATTGTCGGCACCGGCTCTTATCTTCCCGAACGCATCCTGACCAACGACGAGTTGGCCCGCATGGTCGATACCAGCGACGAGTGGATCATCGCCCGCACCGGCATTCGTCAGCGTCACATCGCCGCCGACGGGCAAACCACGGCGGATATCGCTCATCAGGCGGCCTTGCGGGCCCTAGCCGCGGCCAAGCTGGACATCGCCGACATCGACATGATCGTGCTGGCGACGGCGACCCCCGACAACACCTTTCCGGCCACGGCGACCAAGGTTCAGGCCATGCTGGGCATGAACCACGGCGCCGCTTTCGATGTTCAGGCGGTGTGTTCCGGTTTCGTCTATGCCCTGGCCGTCGGCGACAATTTCATCAAGGCGGGACAGGCGCGCCGGGTTCTGGTCATCGGGGCGGAAACCTTTTCCCGCATTCTCGACTGGACCGACCGGGCCACCTGCGTGCTGTTCGGCGACGGCGGCGGGGCCGTGGTCCTGGAACGCACGGAAGGGGAGGGCGGCATCCTGTCCACCCACCTGCATTCCGACGGCCGTCATGGAAACCTGCTTTACGTGGACGGCGGCCCGTCCTCGACCCAGAGCGTCGGCCATCTCAGGATGACGGGGAAAGAGGTGTTCCGCCATGCCGTGGTCAATCTCGCCAATGTGGTCGACGAGGCCCTGCAGGCCAACGGCTTCCAGCGTTCCGACATCGACTGGCTGGTCCCCCATCAGGCGAACCTGCGCATTCTGTCGGGCACCGCCCGCAAGCTGGGCCTGGATCAGAACCAGGTGGTGATCACCGTCGACCGGCACGCCAACACCTCGGCCGCGTCCATTCCCCTGGCCCTCGACGAAGCGGTCCGCGACGGTCGCATCGAAAAGGGGCAACTGGTGCTGATGGAGGCCATGGGCGGCGGCTTTACCTGGGGCGCGGCCCTGGTCTCCTGGTGAGCGCCGCACCGGTCCGGGTGACTCAACGTTTTATCCTTTTCCAACATCCCTTTGATATTGACGGATTTCCGCCGGAGCGATACCCTCGGAGGGTCCATTTGCAATAGGGTTGAGAAGCATGACCGGAAGAACCATCACGCGTGCCCAATTAGGAGAATCCGTCTATCAGGAAGTCGGCCTGTCGCGGAGCGAGTCCGCCGACCTTCTTGAATCCGTCCTCAATCACGTGTCCGACGCCCTGGCCCGCGGTGAAACCGTGAAAATTTCGTCTTTCGGCAGTTTCTCCGTGCGCCAGAAGGGGGAGCGCATCGGCCGCAACCCGAAAACCGGCGAGGAAGTGCCGATCCTGCCGCGCAAGGTGCTGGTGTTCCGCCCGTCCCAGGTCCTGAAAAACCGCATCAACGAGCAAAACGCCGGTTCTTCCGACTGATTATATCCTTCATGGCCAAATCCAGTTCAGCTTTCAAGACCATCAGCGAAGTCGCCACGGAACTTGATCTTCCGCAGCATGTCCTGCGTTTCTGGGAATCCAAGTTCATGGCCGTAAAGCCCATGAAAAGGGGCGGCGGACGGCGTTATTATCGTCCCGAGGACGTTGACGTCCTGCGCCGCATCCAGGGCCTGCTCTATGATGACGGCTACACCATCAAGGGGGTGCAGAAGCTGTTCAAGGAAGGCGGCAAGGAGGTTATCCGCGCCGCCCCCGAGGCCCCCGCCGCCGCCACGGAAGGCTTCGGCGACAAGACCCGCGAGGAGTTGCGCTCGATCCTCGGCGAACTGGAAGATATCCGTTCCCTCGCACAAGTTTGATCAAGTGCCATATTGTCGCATTTGCCCCGTTGCGCCGCGCCGCAGTCCCCCTTATAGTGCGGCCTCCGCAAGACGCGGGATGACGACTTTTTCGGAGCGTGGCGCAGTCTGGTAGCGCACTACACTGGGGGTGTAGGGGTCGTAGGTTCAAATCCTATCGCTCCGACCATTGAAGAGAGGCCGGCCGGAAACGGCGGCCTCTTTTTTTTCATCTTGCGGAGGCCGATTATTTCCGCGTAAACCAGAAATTGGAAGCATTTCAATAAGGGAGGAAAGCTCATGTCCTGGCAGGGTAAGATATTGCGCGTCAACCTGACGGCGGGCACGTGTGTCGGCGAAGACATCAGGATGGACTGGGCGCTCGACTTCCTCGGCCAGCGGGGCCTGGCGACGAAATACATGATGGAGGAAAGCGATGCCGCCGCCGATCCGCTTTCCCCCGCCAACAACCTGATTTTCGCCACCGGACCGCTGACGGGAACCCCGGCGGCCACGGGCGGGCGCTATTCGGTGATCACCAAGGGGGCGCTGACCGGGGCCATTGCGTGCTCCAATTCCGGCGGCGATTTCGGCGGCGCGTTGAAGAACGCCGGCTGGGACATGGTTATTTTCGAGGGCCGTTCGGAAAAGCCGGTCTATCTGTACATCGACAACGACGAGGCCAGCCTGCTCGACGCCTCCGGCCTGTGGGGCAAATCGGTGTGGGAGACGGAACCGGCGATTCGGACCCTGCATCAGGACGAGACCCTGAAAATCGCCTCCATCGGCGTCGCCGGGGAAAAGATGGTTCGCTTCGCCTGCGTGGTCAATGACCTGGACCGGGCCGCCGGGCGCTCCGGCGTCGGCGCGGTGATGGGATCGAAACAAGTCAAAGCCATTGCCGTCAGGGGCGGCAAGGGGGTCACGGTCAAGGACATGGCCGGATTCCTCGAGGCCGCCGCCGTTTCCAACAAGCGCATTGTCGAAAGCGGCAACAGGAAACGCATGAGCGAAAGCGGCACCATGCCGATGATGAACGTCACCCACGCCTATGGCTCGCTGCCGACCCGCAACAACCGGGACGTCCAGTTCGAGGGCATCGACAACATCAACGTCCAGGCCATGAAAAAGCCCCGCAAGAGCGACGGCAAGCCCAATCTGAAAGCCAACAAGGCCTGTTACGCCTGCACCATCGGCTGTGGCCGGGTGGCGCAGATGGACCCGGAGCATTTTTCCATCACCGGGCGGGAAAAGGGCTTCCCGACGGTTTCCGGCGGCCTGGAGTACGAATCCGGTTACTCCCTCGGGCCCATGGTCGGCGTCGACGACATCGAGGCCGCCACCTACGCCAATTATGTCTGCAACGAACAGAGCATGGACCCGATTTCCTTCGGCGCCACCCTGTCGGCGGCCATGGAGCTGTTTGAAACCGGCGCCATCGGCGAACAGGAAACCGGCGGCGTCAAGCTCACCTTCGGTTCCGCCGAAGCGCTGGTGAAAATGGTCGAACTGACCGGCCGGGGCGAGGGCTTCGGTGCGGAACTGGGGATGGGGTCACAGGCCCTGTGCGAGAAATACGGACACCCCGAATTCGCCATGACGGTCAAGGGACAGGAAATTCCCGGTTACGACACCCGGGCCATGCAGGGCATGGGGCTGGCTTATGCAACCTCCAACCGGGGGGCCTGTCATTTACGCGCCAGCCCCTTTGCCGACGACTTCGAACATGTGCGCACAGAAGGCAAGGCGCGGATCGTCATCGATACCCAGGATGAAACCGGCGCCGTCGATTCCTCGGGCGTCTGCCAGTTCCCCGGCTACAGCCTCGATGAAATCGCCGCCCTGCTGTCGGCGGCCTGTGACGGGGAATGGAGCGGCGAAAGCCTGCGCCTGACCGGCGAGAGAATCTGGAACCTGGAGCGCCAGTTCAATCAGGCGGCCGGGTTCACCGCCGCCGACGACACCTTGCCTGATCGCATGTTGAAGGAACCGGCCCCCAGCGGCGCCGGCAAGGACAAGGTTTGCGAACTGGACAAGATGCTGCCCGAATACTACGCCCTGCGCGGCTGGGGAGAGGACGGCGTGCCGACGGCGGAAACCCTGAACCGGCTGTCCCTGAAATAACCCCGGATGATGAAGATCCGCCTCAGTTTCATCGCCCTGGAGTCCGATCATCTGCCCGACGAGGGGGAAGGCGAACTGCAACTCCGGGAGGGCGCAGGGCTGCTCGAAGCCCTGCGGGAACTGGGCGTTTCCGAAGACAGTCCGGTTCTCACCCTGGTCAACGAGGCCTCGGTTCCCGTCTCCGAACGGGGCAAGATCACCTTGTCCGACGGCGATACCCTGACCCTGTTTTCTCCCATCAAGGGTGGCTGACGTGACCGGGCGGCCATCGCATGGCGGCGGGGAGGGGACGGCGCTGACCGGCATCGTGCTGATGCTGCTGGCCATGTCCGTGGTGCCGGTGATGGACGGCATCGCCAAGGAACTGAGCGCCCGTTATTCGGTGCTCGAAATCGTCTGGGCCCGCTATTTTTTCCATCTGTTGTATCTGCTGCCCGTGGTGCTTTACCGCTATGGCCTCTCGTCCCTGAAACCCCGGTACCCGCTGTTGCAGATCATTCGCGGTGGGTTGCTGCTGGTTTCGACGATCTTCTTCTTCGCCGCCATCGCCGTCATGCCCATCGCCGACGCCCTGGCCCTGGTCTTCATTTCCCCCATTCTGGTGACGGCCCTGTCGCCGGTCCTGCTCGGCGAACATGTGGGGGTGCGCCGCTGGTCGGCGGTCATCGTCGGTTTTCTCGGCGCCCTGATCATCGTCCGCCCCGGCCTCGTCGCCATCCACGGCGGCACCTTGCTGGCCATCGGGGCGGGGGTATCTTACGCCCTTTACATCGTCGCCACCCGCAAGCTTTCCGGCAGCGCGCCGCCCCTGGTGACCCTGGCCTTCACCGCCGTTCTCGGGGCCGTCGTCATGAGCGTGGCGGTTCCCTTTCACTGGACCACCCCCGGCGGGGCGGACCTCGCCCTGATGGCGGGAATGGGCGTCTGCGCCGCCATCGGTCATTACATGATCATCAAGGCCTTCGAATACGCCCCGGCGTCCGTCCTCGCCCCGTTCAGCTATTCGGAAATCGTCATGGCGACGGTGGTCGGATTCGTCGCCTTCGGGGATTTTCCCGACGCCTGGACCTGGGCCGGCGTCGCCGTCATTATCCTGAGCGGCATCTACATTTCGCTCCGCGAGCGCACGGCCCCGGCCCCGGCGGCGGCGGTGCAGGCCCAGGGGCCGTTCCCGGAACTCCCGGCCGACAATTCCCTAGACAATGCTGATCGCTGACCTGGCCGCCTTCTCGGCCGCCCTGATGTGGGCGATCACGCCGCTGCTGTCCGTCGGGCCCGCCCGTCAACTGGGCGCGGTGGCTTTCAACCGGATTCGCATGGTCCTGGTCTTTCTCATGCTGGCCGCCGCCGCCTTCGCCCTCGACGGCTGGCAGACCATCCGCCCCGAGGATCTGGGGCTGTTGGCCCTGTCCGGTTTCTTCGGCATTTTCGTGGGCGACACGGCGCTGTTTTCCGGCCTCAGGCGGTTGGGGCCCCGGCGCAATTCCATCCTGTTTGCCACCAACGCCCCCATCGCCGCCGTTCTCGGCTATCTGTTCCTGGCGGAAATCCTCAGCCCTTCGGCGATGATCGGCTGCGCCCTGGTGATCAGCGGCGTCGTGCTGTCCATCCTTTTCGGCAAGCGCCGCGATCAGGTGCACATGTGGGAGGCCGTTCAGGGCCCGCTTGTCCTCGGCGTCGCCATCGCCTTGCTGGCCGGTTTTTGTCAGGCCGTCGGCGCCATCATCGCCAAACCCGTCATGGAAAGCGGCGCGGACCCGATCGCCGCCTCGGCGGTGCGTGTCGGCGTCGCCGCCCTGTGCCTGCTGCTGACGCTCACCTTGCGAAGCCACAGGGACCAGGCGAGGGCGGCGCTGACCCCGGCCTTGTTGGGGCGGATCGTGCTCAGCGGCATCGTCGGAATGGGCTTCGGCATGAGCCTGCTGCTGTTCGCCCTGGCCCGGGAGCAGACCGGCATCGTCATGACCCTGTCATCGACGGTTCCGGTGATCATCCTGCCTATCTTGTGGATCACCACCCGGGAACGTCCGGCGTTGGGCGCCCTGTTCGGGGCGCTGTTGGCCGTCGGCGGAACGGGGATGATTTTTCTGGCTTAGGGAAAACTGGGAAAGTCTGGTACGAATTCGCAACGAATCCACTTCAGCACCGCTTCCGCCTTTTTCCTCCGGTTGCCGACCCATTCCATCAGCACGCCATGGCAGGGCCCGTTCTTGCGCGGCCGCATTTCGTGAATGCCGGCGGCCAGATTATGGGCCACGTCGATCTGCTGGATGATCCAGTCGATCATTTCCGGCTCATCCAGATTTGCCTTCAAATGGTCCCGCACCCGTCGCCACTGCTCGCTGCGGGGCAGGGTCTCGCTCACCCGAAACGGATTGGCGGCGAGGCAGTCCTCGATATGCGACCATTTCCGCAGTTGCACGACGGCCCGTTCCTCCATATCGCCCCGACTGTCCTCGAGGGACCGTTCAAGCCGTTGAATTTCTTCCAGCCCGGGCTTCATGATAAAATGATCCGCTTACGCAACGGGAAAACTGCAAGTGTAGTATATGGGGTCACCCTTCGGCGATGTCACGCCCGGCGTCGGTTAACTTGCAGACCAGCCAGTCCGGCTTCAGGGGGTTGGCGAACCAGGGTTCGGCCCAGCCGTGCTCGATGCAGCTTCTGACCGTGCGTTCACTGACCTTGCGTCCCTTGTCGTCGAACAAGGGGAGCTTGCCGCCGGCCTGATCCAGGCCGCGCTGCAGCCACAGCAATTGCTGCCGGGTTACCTTAACGTCCTTGTTTTTCGCCATCGGGAACATCCCCTGCCATCGACGCCGGACACCATGCTACGGCAGTTGGCGGGTCTCAGGCAAGATCGGCGTCCGGACAGGGGGGCGGACTATTTTGGAAAACGCCCGGATCATGCTAGAATGCACGAGATGCAAGTCGGGATATCCCATGAAATTCTACGAAAACCTCAGTCCTTCTGAACGCAAAAAGCTGGTGTTGCGCGCGGTGGCCGTCGATTCATACATGGAAGGAATGATTTCGGCTCAAGAAGAATGCCTGGAAATGCTCCGCGAAGTGGAACGTGAAGACAAATCCGCTAATCTTGCGGAACCAACAGATCGAAAAGCCGGATGAGTTTTCCGTAAATCCCCTTCCGCCAAACTTCTTGTATGGCGGTAAAGTAGTTTTTCCTTATTTCCGAATCATTGAACCGTGTCATGTGAAAAGGGTGTCTTTCCGCCTGCATGAGCAACAGGTTCGCAAGAGTACGCGCCGTCCGTCCGTTGCCGTCGCGGAAGGGGTGAATGACGATCAACTCGCCGTGAATTTCCGCCAGTTTTTGCAGGACCTCTTCCCGTGACCATATGGGAGAGAAAGGCGTGTATCGGCGCAACATCTCATCCAGCCGCGCCATTTCCTTGTCGATGAATCGGGCATGACACCAGCGAATATCCGGCGAGGAAATATCGATACCGCGGTATTCCCCCGCCCAGTCAAAAATCCCGCCCAGGAACAGACGGTGAAGTTTGCGGACATCCCCGGACGTGAACACATGGGTTTCCGAATAGTCGGTCGCGGCCAGATCATAGGCCTGCAAGAGGGCCTCGTTTTCGGCGCGTTCGAGGGCTTGCCCGTCTATCAGGCCAAGCTTGTTTTTCAGCAGGCCGTGTTCGTAATCAAACGCGGGATCGTCGGCTTGGTATTTATCAGTTGGGGTCATCATGGGCGGGTTTGCTCAAATCAATCCCCACCCATCGTCGTGCGGACGTTGGCCACGGCCTGGGCGGCGATGCCTTCGCCGCGTCCGGTGAAGCCCAGGCGTTCCGTCGTCGTCGCCTTGACGGAAACCCGTCCGGCGTCGATTTGCAGGGTGGCGGCGATGGTGTCGCGCATGGCCTGTCGGTAGGGGCCGATCCTGGGCGCTTCGCAGATGACCGTCACGTCGACGTTGACGACCCGTCCCCCGGCCGCACGGATCAGGTCCCGGGCCCTGGCGAGGAAAAGGGTCGAGGGGGCGTCTTTCCAGTCCGCTTCCCCCGGCGGGAAATGGCCGCCGATGTCGTCGGCGCCGATGGCGCCGAGCAGGGCGTCGGTCAGGGCGTGCAGGGCGACATCCGCGTCGGAATGGCCCTCAAGAGACTGGGAGTGGGGGATTTGGACCCCGCCCAGGGTGACCCCGTCGCCGGGGCGGAAGCGGTGCACGTCGAAGCCCTGGCCGGTGCGGGTTTCCCATTGGCCGAGTTTGTTTTCCGCCGTCATCATATCATCCCTGGTCGTTATCTTGACGTTGTCCTCGCCGCCGACGACCAGGCCGACGCTGATGCCCGCCCGTTCGGCGACCGCCGCGTCGTCGGTCAGTTCGGCCCCCCTGCAGGCGTCATGGGCCTGCAAAATCCGCCGGTAGTCGAAGCCCTGCGGGGTCTGCGCCCGCCACAGGCCGGTTCGGTCGACGGTGCCGTCCACTTGCCCGTCGCGGCTGTTCTTCAACGTGTCGTGAACCGGCAGGGCGGCGATGACCCCCGGCCCGGCGTCGAGTCCGGCCAGGACCCGGTCGATCAGGGCCGCCGAGACGAAGGGCCTGGCGGCGTCGTGGATCAGCACCCGGCCGGGAGACAGCTCCCGCAGGCTTTCCAGTCCCAGCCGGGCCGACTCCTGTCGGCTCGCCCCGCCCGCAACCGGGGGCAGGAACTTATCGGCGGGCAGGCCGGACACGGCGGCGTCGTACAAATCCCTGTCATCGGCATGGATCACCGCGCGCACGGCGGCAATGCCGGGGTGGGCGGCGAACGCGGACAGGGTGCGGGCGATCACCGCCGTTCCCGCCAGCAGGCTGTATTGTTTCGGCAGGTCGCCGCCGAAACGGCGGCCCCTTCCGGCGCCGACGACCAGGGCGATGCAACCTGTCATGTCAAACCTGAAACAAATCTCATAATTTTCTGTCCAAACCGGTCTTACTCAAGCTAATACTATCTCCGCAACGGCTGGCTTAACAAAGGTATAATCCGGACCATGATGGAAGATCTTCTTTTCAGCCTGTCCGCATTCGCGGCTTTGCTGCCACCGGCTTTCGTCGTCCTCAACCGCCGCGAGGTCGGACGAGGCGAGGAGGGGCGGGACGCCCTGTTCTGGCTGACCCTGGCCGTCGCCGTCGCCGGACCGCTGACCTGGGTCGTCGTCAAGACCTCCGGGGCTTGGCAGACGGGCCTGTCCGTGACCCTGTGGGTGACCGTCGCCGCCTCGATGGTCATCTTCGCCGCCATCGTCGTGCTGAACGACCGGGCCTGGCGGCTGACGCCGCTGATGATCCCCTACATGGCGGTTCTGGCCGTGTTCGCCATCATTTGGCAGCACGCGCCGGAGGCCCGCCCGATGACCGAGGCCCCGGGGGGCTGGATCCAGGCCCATATTCTGATTTCCGTGGCCACCTACGCCCTGGTGACCATTGCCGCCGTCTCCGCCCTGGCCGCCTTCCTGCAGGAGCGGGCCCTGAAGAACAAGCGACCGACGCCCCTGTCGCGGCTGCTGCCGTCGGTCGCTGAGAGCGAGGGACTGCTGGTGCGGCTGCTGTTCATCGGTGAAATCGTCCTCGGCCTGGGTCTGGCGACGGGCATGGCCAGCCAGTATCAGGAAAGCGGCGCCTTCATCGACTGGGACCACAAAGCGATCCTGTCGCTGACCGCCTTCGTCGTCATTGGCGTCCTGCTCACCGCCCATTTCGTCAGTGGCATCCGGGGGCGGCGGGTGACCCGCTTCGTCCTCGTCGCCTATCTGCTGCTCACCCTTGGATATCCGGGCGTCAAGTTCATCACCGACGTGCTGATGGGATGACCTGTGATCTTTTTGCAGGGCGGCGCTATTTTTGTTGCCTTTTCGCCACAATTGCACAATAAATAGGCAATCCATTTCCAATCACGGTTCTGTCTGATGAGCATCTCCATCGGTAACGTCGTTATTGACGATCCCGTCATCCTCGCCCCCATGTCGGGGGTCAGCGACCTGCCTTTCCGCCGCCTGGTCAAGCGCTGTGGTGCAGGCCTGGTGGTTTCGGAAATGATTGCCAGCAAGGCCATGGTGCGGGCGGCGAAAAAGACCCTGAAAATGTCCAGCGGCTGCGCCGAGGAACACCCCCTGTCGGTGCAACTGGCCGGCTGCGACCCGGAAACAATCGCCGAGGCGGCGAAACTCAATCAGGACCGGGGCGCTGCCATCATCGACATCAACATGGGCTGTCCGGTGAAAAAGGTGGTCAAGGACGACGCCGGTTCGGCTCTGATGCGCGACGAGGTCTTGGCCGGGCGCATCCTGGAGACCGTCGTCAAGGCCGTAGACATCCCGGTCACCCTGAAAATGCGCACGGGCTGGGACATGGAAAACCGCAACGCCCCGAAACTGGCGCAAATCGCCGAACAAGCGGGGATCAAGGCGATCACCGTGCATGGCCGCACCCGCAACCAGTTCTACAAGGGCAAGGCCGATTGGCCTTTCATCCGCAAGGTCAAGGAAGCGGTTTCCCTGCCGGTGATCGGCAACGGCGACGTGGTGACTCTGAAAGACGCCAAAACCATGCTCGAGCAGTCCGGCGCCGACGGGGTCATGATCGGGCGCGGCTCCTACGGGCGTCCGTGGTTTCCGGGCCAGGTCGTCCATTACCTGAAAACCGGGGAGGAACGGCCCGATCCGCCGCTGGAGGAGCAAATGGCCATTCTGCTCGAACACTACACCACCTTGCTCGGCCATTACGGCGTTCACGGCGGGGTGCGCATCGCCCGCAAGCATATCGGCTGGTATTCCAAGGGCCTGCCCGGATCGGCGGAATTCCGCGCCGATGTAATGACCGAAATCGACGAAAACAAGGTGATCGAGCGAATCAAGGCCTTCTACCGGCCGCTGATCGAACGGGAAGCGGCCTGACATGGGCGAACCGGTCTCCCTCGCCGCCGCCGACCCTGAAACGGCCCCCCCCGATTTCGAAACCGTCCTCAACGCCCTCGGGCTCGCCGTCGCCGTCATCGGGTGCGGCAACAGGCTCGGGTATGTCAACACCGCCGGCGAGCAGTTGTTCCAGGGCAGCGCCATGCACCTCAGCGGTCTGGCGCTGGAGACCCTGATTCCCGCCGACAGCCCGCTGTTCGCCTTGCTGGAGCAGGTGCGCGGGTCCGGGACCGGGGTGTCGGAATACGGCCTGCCCCTGGAGTCGCCCAGGATCGGCGAGCATCTCGTCAACGTTCACGCCAGTCCGCTGCCCGATCATCCCGGTTATGTGGTCCTCGCCATCCAGGAACGGTCCATCGCCGACACCATCGACCGGCAGTTGACCCACCGGGGGGCCGCCCGGTCCGTGTCGGCCATGGCGGCCATGCTGGCCCATGAAGTGAAAAACCCGCTTTCCGGCATTCGCGGCGCCGCCCAGTTGCTGGAGGCCGGGGCCTCTGAGGAAGACCGGCAACTGGCCCGGCTGATCCGCGACGAGACCGACCGCATCGTCGCCCTGGTCGACCGCATGGACATTTTCGCCGAGGGCGCGCCCCTGGAACAGAGGGGGGTCAACATCCACCGGGTCCTCGACAGGGTTCGGAAACTGGGCGAGAGCGGCTTCGCCCGCCATGTCCGCTTCGTCGAACAGTACGACCCCTCCCTGCCGCCGGTGCTGGGCAATCGGGATCAGTTGGTGCAGGTGTTTCTCAATCTGGTCAAGAACGCCGCCGAGGCCATTCCCGAGGGAGGCGGCGAGATCGTCCTCACCACCGCGTACCGACACGGTGTCCGTTTTGCCGTGCCGGGCAGCAATTCCCGTGTTCACCTGCCGTTGATGGTCAGCGTCCAGGACAACGGCGAGGGCATCGGCGAGGACATCCGGAGCTACCTGTTCGATCCCTTCGTCACCAGCAAACCGAAAGGCTCCGGCCTGGGCCTGGCCCTGGTGGCGAAGATTATCGACGATCACGGCGGCCTCATCGAACTGGACAGCCATCCCTCGCGCACCGTGTTCCGTATCATGCTGCCCATGGCCGGGCCGGAACACGCGGATCATAGAGAGGACGCCCCATGACCGGCCGCACCGTCCTCATCGCCGACGACGACGCGGCCATCCGCACGGTGCTGGTGCAGGCCCTGGGCCGGGCCGGCTACGAGGTGCGCGCCGCCGGCAACGCCGCCACCCTGTGGCGCTGGGTCAGCGACGGCGACGGCGATCTGGTGATTACCGACGTGGTCATGCCCGATGAAAACGGCCTCGATCTGATACCCCGTATCCGCAAGATCCGTCCGGAACTGAAAATCATCGTCATGAGCGCCCAGAGCACCCTGATGACGGCGGTCAGGGCGACCGAAAGAGGGGCCTTTGAATACCTGCCAAAACCTTTTGACTTGAATGAATTGTTGTCGATTGTTGAGAAAGCTCTCGAAGAAACTCAACGAGCGGCTGACGATAACGGGGAGGAGCCGGAGGAAAGCGGAGAGAGCCTGCCGCTGATCGGCCGGTCGCCGGCCATGCAGGATATCTACCGCACCCTGGCCCGGCTGATGGGGACCGACCTTTCGGTGATGATCACCGGCGAATCGGGCACCGGCAAGGAACTGGTCGCCCGCGCCCTGCACGACTACGGCAAGCGCCGCCACAGTCCCTTCGTCGCCATCAACATGGCGGCCATCCCCCGTGATTTGATCGAAAGCGAACTCTTCGGCCACGAAAAGGGGGCCTTTACCGGGGCCACGCAAAGGGGGGTCGGGCGTTTCGAACAGGCGGAAGGCGGAACCCTGTTTCTCGATGAAATCGGCGACATGCCGCCGGAAGCCCAGACCCGGCTGTTGCGGGTGCTGCAGGAGGGAGAATACACCACCGTCGGCGGCCGCACGCCGATCCGCAGCAATGTCCGCATCATCGCCGCCACGCATCATGATCTGAAACAACTGATCCGCCAGGGCCTGTTCCGCGAAGACCTGTTCTTCCGCCTCAACGTGGTTCCCATCCGGCTACCCGCCCTGCGCGCCCGGGCCGAGGACGTGCCGGAACTGGTCCGTCATTTCCTCAATCGGACTTCCCAGGACGGCTTGCCCCGCAAGAGCCTCGACTCCCAGGCCATGGAACGTCTGAAGCAGTACCGCTGGCCGGGCAACGTGCGGGAGTTGGAAAACCTGGTGCAGCGGCTGGGAGCGCTCTATTCCCAGGAGGTTATCGGCATCGAGGTGATCGAGGCGGAACTCGCCGACACCTCCGCCCCGATGACCGGGCGCGAGGAGCCCGCCGACAGTCTATCCGGAGCCGTGGAACAGCATTTGAACAGTTTCTTTTCCGCCCACGGCGAAGAATTGCCGCCGCCGGGACTTTATGAGCGGGTGCTCAGGGAAATCGAGCGTCCTTTGATCGACCTCACCCTGCAGGCGACACGCGGTAATCAGGTCAAGGCGTCGGAAGTCCTCGGCCTCAATCGGAACACGCTGAGAAAGAAAATCCGCGAACTGGATATCCCCGTGGTCAGGGGGGGCAAATGACCATGGCCCCGGCCCGGCACGCCTCGCCCTGGATCAGGGCCCGCCTGCTGTGGCGGCGTCTCGGCCTGAGCCGGAAACTGGCCTTCACACTCGCCGCCCTGTCGGTTGCCTCGGGATTCGTCACCTTCATCACCATCACCGGCTGGCAGGGCAGGCCCGACCCGGACCCGGACACGGTCCTCGCCCTGTTGTACCTGGACGCCGTTCTGCTGCTGTTGCTGGGGGTGGTCATCGCCCGCCGTCTGGTCTTTATCTGGGCCGAAAGGCGGCGCGGGCAGGCGGGGTCCGGCCTGCATACCCGATTGGTCCTGATGTTCGGCCTGGTCGCCGCCGCCCCCGCCATCCTGGTCGCGGTGTTTTCCGCCCTGTTCCTCAATTTCGGTATCCAGACTTGGTTCAGCGACAAGGTCCGCACCGCCCTGGACGCGGCCAACGTGGTGGCCAGTTCTTATCTCTACGAACATCAGCAGAGCATCCGCGCCGACGTGCTGGCGACGGCCAACGACCTCAACAACGAGGCCGCCACCCTGATGCGCAACCCGCGCCTGTTCGACAATTACCTGTCCCGGCAGGCGGGCATCAGGGGCTTTCAGGAGGCCCTGGTCATCGACGGCAACGGCCGCGTCCTGGCCCGCTCCGTGTTCAGCCAGTCCCTGGAATTCGACCTGATGCCGGACAAGGCCATGAAGGAAGCGGCGAAGGGACGCATCGTCGTCCTCAACATCGAGCAGGACCGGGTCCGGGCCATCGTCAAGCTGGACCGCTTCGTCGACGCCTTTTTCCTGGCCGGGCGCTTCGTCGACCCGCAGGTCATGGAACACCTGGAAAAGACCGCCGGGGCCGTCGCCAGATACAAGAGTCTGGAAAAGGAGCAGGAGGGCATTCAGATCACCTTCGTGATGATCTTCGGCGTCGTCGCCCTGCTGCTGCTGATGGCGGCGGTCTGGGTCGGCATGACCCTGGCGGGGCAGTTGTCCCGCCCCATCTCGGGCCTGATCCGGGCGTCGGAACGGGTGTCGAAGGGGGAATTGGGGGCCCGGGTGCAGGAAACCTCGGGCACCGATGAAATCAGCGCCCTCGGCCGCGCCTTCAACCGCATGACGTCGCAGTTGCAGGGGCAACAGCAGGGACTGGTCGAAGCCAACCGGCAGTTGGACGAGCGCATGCGGTTCACGGAAACCGTGCTCGCCGGGGTATCCGCCGGGGTCATCGGCCTTGATGAAAAATGCCGGGTTCATCTGTCCAATCGCTCCGCCTCGGAACTGCTTGGCTGCAACCTGGAAAACACCGTCGGTTCCCCCCTGATATCCCTTTTGCCCGAGATCGCGCCGCTGCTGGAAAAGAGCCGGAAGCGCCCAGACAGGTTGTTTTCAGATGAAATCCGTCTCGAGCGGGACGGCCACGGTATTACCCTGCTGATCAATATCGCCGGGGAGAAACTGGGCGGGGAGACCCTGGGTTACGTGGTCACCTTCGACGACGTGACGGAACTTCTTTCGGCCCAGCGCAAGGCGGCCTGGGCGGATGTCGCCCGGCGCATCGCCCACGAGATCAAGAACCCGCTGACGCCCATCCAGCTTTCCGCCGAGCGTTTGAAACGGAAATACCTGAAACAGATCGACAGCGACCCGGACACCTTCGCCACCTGCACCGATACGATCATCCGCCAGGTCGAGGAAATCGGCCGCATGGTCGATGAGTTCTCCTCCTTCGCCCGCATGCCCCAGGCAAGCCTGAAGGATGAAGACATCACCGATATCTGCCGTCAGGCGGTGTTTCTGGAAAGGAACCGGCAACCGGAAATCGTCTACGAACTGGAACTGCCCGAGCAGCCTCTTCGCCTGCGCTGCGACAGCCGGCAAATCGGCCAGGCCCTGACCAATCTGTTGAAGAACGCCGCCGAATCCGTCACCGCCCGCCGGGCCGCCGAAGGCCCGGAAGCGACGGAGGGACGCATCTCCTGCACCCTTGGCGAGGCCCGAGACCCGCGGCGCGGCACGACGGTGTCCATTATCATCCGCGACAACGGCCTGGGCCTGCCGGGACAGGACCGGGACAGGCTGACCGAACCCTACGTCACCAGCCGGGAAGGGGGGACCGGTCTGGGCCTGGCCATCGTCAAAAAGATCATGGAAGACCACGGCGGCGAAATTCGCCTGGCCGACAACGAGGGGGCGGGGGCCAACATCACATTGCTGTTTCATCCGCCTGAAGAGGACGCGGTAGGGAGTGAACGATAGACCATGTCTCTTGAGATTCTGATCGTCGACGACGAGGCCGACATCCGGGAACTGACCGCCGGTATCCTGGAGGACGAGGGCTATCAGACCCGCAAGGCCGGCAACAGCACCCAGGCTCTCGACGCCATCGCCTCCCGGCGGCCGAGCATGGTGCTGCTGGATATCTGGCTGCAGGGCAGCCAACTGGACGGGCTGGAAATCCTGGAAAGGATTCAAAACGATTATCCCGGCGTCCCCGTGGTCATGATGAGCGGCCACGGCAACATCGAAACGGCGGTCACCGCCATCAGCCTCGGCGCCTACGATTTTATCGAAAAGCCGTTCAATTCAGACCGCCTGCTGGTCATCGCCGCCCGCGCCCTGGAGGCTTCGCGCCTGCGCCGGGAGAACGAGGAACTGCGCCAGCGGGCGGGCACGGAAAACGACCTGCTCGGCAAGTCGGCCTCCATCAAACAGGTTCGCCAGGCCATCGAAAAGGTCGCTCCGGCCAATTCCCGGGTCTTGATCTCGGGTCCCGCCGGGTCCGGGAAAGAGGTCGCCGCCCGGTTGCTGCACAAGCTGTCGAAGCGGGCGGGGGGGCCCTTCGTGGTCCTTAACTGCGCCAGCATGGAACCGGAACGGGTGGAGATGGAGCTGTTCGGCGTCGAGGGCGAAGGAGACGGGGAGGATACCCCGGCGCGCAAGGTCGGCACCCTTGAAGCGGCCCATAACGGCACCCTGTTGCTCGACGAGGTGGGCGACATGCCGCTTGAAACCCAGGGCAAGATCGTCCGCGTCCTGCAGGAACAGATCTTCGAGCGCATCGGCGGCTCGGCCAGGGTGGAAGTGGATGTCCGCGTCGTCGCCTCGACCAGCCGCGACCTGGGCGAGGAAATGGCCAACGGCAATTTTCGCGAGGATCTGTTCTACCGTCTGAGCGTGGTTCCCATCGTCGTGCCGCCGTTGACGGACCGTGTCGAGGATATCCCGCTTCTGGCCGCCCATTTCATCGCCCAGGCGGCGAAGACTTCCGGCCGGCCGGCCCGCGACCTGGCCCGCGACGCCGTCGCCACCCTGCAATCCTATACTTGGCCGGGCAACGTCCGGGAACTGCGCAACATCATCGAACGGCTGTTGATCATGGCCCCGGGAGACGAAGACGACCTCCTAGGAATGGACATGCTGCCCCAGGAAATCAGCGGCATCGGCGAAGAAATTTCCGCCGGTGGATTCGAAAACATGCAGGAAATCATGGGCTTGCCCCTAAGGAAGGCGCGAGAGGCCTTCGAAAGGGAATATCTTCATTCACAGGTCACCCGATTTGGTGGCAATATCTCCCGCACGGCGAATTTCGTCGGCATGGAACGCTCCGCCCTGCACCGGAAATTGAAGTCCCTGGGTATACAAACAGGGCCGAAATCGGGCGCTGCGGAGGATGCATGACGGCTTCACCGGCATTGGGGTAGGGAAAAGGGCTTCCGAACCATGAAAATCATCGTTTGCGGCGCCGGGCAGGTGGGCTCCAGTATCGCCCGCCAGTTGTCGGCGGAAAACAACGACGTCACCATTGTCGATCAGTCCGCCAAACTGGTCACCCGAATCAGCGATTCCATCGACGTTCAGGGAATTGTCGGCCATGCCTCCCGCCCGGACGTGCTGGACAGGGCAGGGGCCGAGGACGCCGACATGATCATCGCCGTCACCTACGCCGATGAAGTCAACATGATCGCCTGCCAGGTCGCCCACTCCCTGTTCGGCGTGCCGACCAAAATCGCCCGGGTCCGCCATCAAAGCTACCTGAAGCCCATGTGGTCGAACCTGTTTTCCCGCGATCACATGCCCATCGACGTCATCATCTCGCCGGAAATCGAGGTCGCCCACGCGGTGACCCGTCGTCTGAAGGTGCCGGGCGCCTTCGAGATGATTCCCCTGGTCGAGGACAAGGTCCGCCTGCTGGGCGTCCGCTGCGGTTCAGACTGCCCCCTGGTCAACACGCCGCTTCGGCAACTGACACAGTTGTTTCCGGACCTGAACATCGTCATCGTCGGACTGATGCGGGAAAACGTGCCGATCATCCCCACCGGCAACGATCAGATGCTGCCCGGCGACGAGGTCTATTTCGTCGTCGATACGGAACAATTGCCCCGCGCCATGTCCGCCTTCGGCCATGAGGAAGCAGAGGCCCGGCGGCTGCTAATCCTTGGAGCCGGCAATATCGGGTTGTTCCTGGCCCAGCAACTGGAAAGTGAATTCCCCTGGGTCAACACCAAGATTATCGAAAGCAATCTGAAGCGGGCCGAAGACGTGGTCGGAAAACTGGACAGAACGGTTGTCCTCAACGGCGATGTGCTGGACCCGGAGATCCTCGAAGAAGCCAATGCGGCGGCGGCCGAAACCGTGGTCTCGGTCACCAACGACGATGAAACCAATATCCTGGCGTCCCTGCTGGCCAAGCGGCATGGGGCGAAACGGGCCATCACCCTGGTCAACAAGAATTCCTATGAGCCGCTGATCGCGCCGCTGGGCATCGACGTGGTCGTCAGCCCGCGCAACATCACCGTTTCGACCATTCTTCAGCATGTCAGGCGCGGGCGCATCCATTCCGTTCACACCTTGCGCGAAGGCTTCGGCGAATTGATCGAGGCGGAGGCGCTGGAAACCTCGCCCCTGGTCAACACCCCCCTGAAAGACGTCAACCTGCCCGCCGGCGTTCTGCTCGGCGCCATCGTCCGGGGCAACGACATCATCACCCCCCGGGGCAATACGGTGGTGCAGGCGGATGACCGCATCGTCCTGTTCGCCGCCGCCGACAAGGTCAACAAGGTGGAGAAAATGTTCTCCGTGCAGCTCGAATATTTTTAGGAATTCTTCATGTCACGAATCGCCTATGTCAACGGACGGTATGTCCCGCATCTTTCCGCCGCCGTTCATATCGAGGACCGGGGCTATCAGTTCGCCGACGGCGTCTACGAGGTCATCGCCATTCACAAGGGACGGCTGATCGACATGGAAGGCCACATGGCCCGGTTGACCCGCTCTCTCGACGAGCTGGAGATCGCCTGGCCGGTGGGGCCGGGGGCGCTCGAGGTCATCATCAACCAAGTGGTCCGCCGCAACCGGGTCCGCGACGGCATCGTTTATCTGCAGATCACTCGTGGCGTCGCCCCGCGCAACCACGCCTTTCCCGACCACCACGACAGCGCCCTGGTGGTGACGGCGCGCAATTTCCCGCCCTTCGACTTCGAGGCCGAAGGCAAGGGCGTCGACGTTATCACGACCCCGGAGATCCGCTGGCTGCGCCGGGACATCAAGACCGTTTCCCTGCTCGGCAACTGCCTCGCCAAGGAACAGGCGCGGCGGGCCGGAGCTTACGAAGCCTGGTTCGTCGAGGAAGACGGCACGGTGACCGAGGGAACCTCGTCGAACGCCTGGATCGTCACCCCGGACAATCAATTGGTGACCCGTCAGGCCACGAACGCCATCCTCAACGGAATCACCCGCCTGGCGGTGCTGAAATTGGCGCAAGAGCAGGGCATGGATCTGGTCGAACGGCCCTTCACCCTGGACGAAGCCCTGAATGCCAAGGAGGCCTTCGTCAGTTCAACCACCTCTTTCGTCAAGCCGGTCCTGCGCATCGACGGCAAGACCATCGGGGATGGAAGCGTCGGCCCGTTGACGACCAGTTTGCTGGAATACTACGGCCGGCACATGCGGGCACAAACATGACAACGACGACCCGATTGACGCCGCCGAAAGCCATCCTGTTCGACTGGGACAACACCCTGGTCGACAGTTGGGCGATCATTCTGGATTCCCTCAATCACACGCTTTCCGCCTTCGGCAAACCGACCTGGACCATGGCGCAGACCCAGGGCCGGGTCCGCAAATCCCTGCGCGACAGCTTTCCGACCCTGTTCGGCGATGAATGGAAACAGGCCGCCGACGTCTTCTACGCCAGATTCGATGAAATCCACCTGGCCCGGCTGACTCCGCTGGACGGGGCGGAAGAAATGCTGGCGGACCTGGCCGGACGGGGAGTCTATCTCGGCGTCGTCAGCAACAAACGGGGTGAATACCTGCGCAAGGAATCCAACCACCTGGGTTGGGACAGGCACTTCTCCAGCCTTGTCGGGGCGACGGACGCGGCCAACGACAAACCGGCCCGGGACCCGGTGGACCTGGCCCTGTCGGAAAGCTCCCACAAGGAGGGGCCCGAGGTGTGGTTCGTCGGCGACGCGGATATCGACATGGAATGCGCCGTCAATGCGGGACTGACGCCGGTTCTGCTGCGGGCGCAAGCGCCGAAGGAAGCGGAGTTCAAGGACTATCCACCACTTTATCACGTAGAGGACTGTCTGACGCTTTCCAAGCTGGTCGGGAATATGTAGTATATTTGTACGACGCCCGGTCCGGGAAGAGACCGGGCGCGAAACAGGGAAAACAAACGCCCGCCAAAAGGCGGCGATAAAAAAGAAAAGGGGTTACGTCATAATGTCACCCGAAAGAAATCAAAACGTGCAGGATGTCTTTCTGAACTACATCAGAAAGCAGAAAACACCCGTTACGGTCTTTTTGGTCAACGGCGTGAAATTGCAGGGGATTGTCACCTGGTTCGACAATTTCTCGGTACTTTTACGGCGCGACGGGCATACGCAACTGGTCTACAAGCATGCCATTTCCACGGTCATGCCGTCCGAGCCCGTGCAGTTGTTCGAGCCGGATAAAGACGAAGACTTTGATTAACCGGCGCCTTTGAAAGACACGCGCGATCATCCGGTGGCGCCGGAAGAGGGGGGAACCGGCAAGGCGGAGCGCTGCCTTGTCGTTCATCCACACATCAAGAGTTCCGTCGCGGCAGGCCGCGACCCCGAGGCGCGGCTTGAGGAGATCATCGGGCTCGCCCTGGCCATCGGGCTCGACATCGTTCATGCCGCCGTCGTCACGCTCAACCGGATCAAGCCGTCCACTTTGTTCGGCAAGGGCACGGTTGAAAACCTGGGACAGGTGATCGCCGGAGAAAGGCCCCGCAACCGGGAGAAGGAGGGGGAAGAGGGCTCCGTCGCCGTCGCCGTGGTGGATGCGTCGCTGACGCCCATTCAACAGCGCAATCTCGAAAAAGCCTGGAATTGCAAGGTGATCGACCGGACCGGCTTGATCCTGGAAATTTTCGGCGAGCGGGCGAGAACCCGGGAAGGGCGGCTGCAGGTGGAACTGGCGGCGCAAACCTATCAGCGCTCCCGCCTGGTGCGGAGTTGGACCCACCTGGAAAGGCAGCGCGGCGGCGCCGGGTTCATGGGCGGGCCGGGCGAAACCCAGATCGAGTCCGACCGCCGCATGATCGACCAGCGCATCACCCGCCTGAAGCGGGACCTGAACGATGTCAAGCGAACGCGGGAACTGCACCGCAAGGCCCGGCGCAAGGTGCCTTACCCCATCGTCGCCCTGGTCGGCTACACCAACGCCGGGAAGTCGACCCTGTTCAACCGGCTGACGGATTCCCACGTGGTCGCTCAGGATCAGTTGTTCGCCACCCTGGACCCGACCATGCGCGGCCTGGAACTGCCGTCGGGCAGGTCGGTGATTTTGTCCGATACGGTCGGCTTCATTTCCGACCTGCCCCATGAACTGGTCACCGCCTTCCACGCCACCCTGGAAGAGGTTCTGGAGGCCGACATCGTCGTGCATGTCCGCGATGCGTCGCACCCCGACACCCAGGCGCAGAAGCGGGATGTCTTGAAGGTTCTGGCGGAACTGGGGCTGGCCGTCGCCGACGGGGAGGGGGAAAAGGAAGACGACGGGCGGATGGTGGTCGAGGTTCTCAACAAGACCGACCGCATCGACCCGGCGGAGCTTGAAGTCCTGCGCAACAAGGCGAAACGGGCGGATATCCCCGTCGTCACCCTGTCCGCCCTGACCGGCGACGGCTGCGGGGAGCTGTTGGACTTCATCGACGGCTGTCTGGCCCGCTCCGCTTCGCTGCGCAGCATCGACCTGGACCCGTCCGACGGCGCCACCCTGTCCTGGCTTTACGAACATGGCGAGGTGTTGGAGCGGTCCGACGACGACGACGCCATCCATCTGACCGTGCGCCTGGACCCGGCCAATCTGGCCCGCTTCGAAAGGCGCTGATCCCATGCTGCCCGACGCAAAACAGGTCATGGATATCGTAGAGGAAACGGCGCAAAGCGTGATCGTGCCCCGTTACCGGCAATTGGCGGACGGCGAGGTCAGGGAAAAATCTCCGGGCGATCTGGTCACCGTCGCCGATGTGGAGGCGGAAAAGCATCTGGAGGCACGGCTGAAGGCCCTGATCCCCGGCTCCCTGGTGGTCGGCGAAGAAGAAGCGGAAGACTTTCCCGCCGTCCTCGACCGCCTGCGTGGAGACTCGCCGGTCTGGGTCATTGATCCCCTCGACGGCACCCGCAATTTCGCTCACGGCCGCCCGCCTTTCGCCGTCATCGTCGCCTTTTGCCGTGGCGGCGAGACTTTGAGGGGCTGGATTCACGATCCCATCGCCGGGGAAAGCCTGTGGGCCGGAAAGGGGGAGGGGTGCTGGCGCGACGGGAAGCGCCTGCACCTGCCGCCGCCACCGCCGACGAAGCAGATGAAGGGCTCCCTCAGCGGCCGCGTCGCCAAACGGCTGGCGGGCAAACCGGGCGCCCCGTCCCGGATCGGACGGGTTGGATGCGTCGGCCGGGACTACATGGATTTGGCCCTGGGCAAACTGCACTTCGCCCGCTATGCCTTTCACCTGAAGCCCTGGGATCATGCCGCCGGAGTGCTGCTGCACGAAGAGGCGGGGGGCGCCAGCCGGTTGCTGAAAGCGGGCAGGGGGTACCATCCGGACCTGACGCCCGGGGAAGCGGAGAAAGCCGGCGAGGTGCTGATGCTGGCCCCTGACGAAACCACCTTGAACGGCCTCGCGGCCATGCTTGATTGAACGACGGAGGAGAACTGCGCCATGGATACGAAAAAACTCGCCTTTATCGGCCTCGGCGTCATGGGCTATCCCATGGCCGGGCATCTTGCCAAAGCCGGGCATGAAGTGACCGTTTACAACCGGACCACCGCCAAGGCTGAGGCCTGGGTCAATGAGTACGGCGGCAGTCGGGCCGACACGCCGGGGCAGGCCGCCTCGGGCTGCGACATGGTGTTTTCCTGCGTCGGCAACGACGACGACCTGCGTAGCGTCGTCTTCGGCGGCGACGGCATTCTTGCCAATCTTTCACAAGGGGCGATTTTCGTCGATCACACCACCGCTTCCGCCCATGTCGCCCGCGAGATTGACGCCGCCGCCAGGGCCGAAAACAAGCATTTCCTGGACGGGCCCGTTTCCGGCGGTCAGGCCGGGGCGGAAAACGGCGCCTTGACGGTCATGGTCGGCGGCGGCGCGGAGGCCTTCCAGGCCGCCGAACCGGTCATGCAGGCCTACGGCAAGGCGGTGACCCTGATGGGCGGGGCCGGGGCCGGACAACTGACCAAGATGGTCAATCAGATCTGCATCGCCGGGCTGGTGCAGGGGCTGTCGGAAGGGCTCAATTTCGCCCGGAACGCCGGTCTCGACGGGAAACGGGTGGTCGACGTCATCTCCAAGGGGGCGGCCCAGTCCTGGCAGATGGAAAACCGCGGCTACACCATGATCGAAGACGAATTCGACTTCGGCTTCGCCGTCGACTGGATGCGCAAGGACCTGGGCATCTGCATGGAAGAAGCGAAGAACAACGGCTCAGCCATCCCGGTGACGGAAATCGTCGCCGGCTATTACGACCGGGTTTCGGCCATGGGCGGAAGCCGCTGGGATACCTCGAGCCTGATACGCCTGCTCAAGGGTTAACGCAGACCGGCCTGGACCGCCGTTTCCAGGGCCTGCAGGAAGCGCGAGCGGTCCTGTTTCGAAAAGGCGGCGGGGCCGCCCGTCACCTGGCCGGTCTCCCGCAAGCCGGCCATCAGGTCGCGGGTGGCCAGCGCCATGCCGATGGAGTCCTCCGTCAGCGCCTTGCCGTTGGGCCGCAGCACCCGGGCCCCCTTCTTCAGGCAGCGGTGGGCGAGGGGGATGTCATTGCTGACGGCGATGTCGCCTTCCCGGATATGTTCCGCGATCCAGTCGTCCGCCGCGTCCGCCCCTTGCGGGACGACGACGATCTCCACCAGCGGGCTGGGATGGGGGCGAATGCCGCCGTCGCTGACCAGCAGGGTCCTCAGGCCGTGTCGCAGGGCGACTTTCAGGGCCTCTTCCTTGACCGGGCAGGCGTCGGCGTCGATGTAGAGGTCCGCCACCGCCTTATCTCAGCACGAAGGTCAGTTTGGGCGACTTGGAAAAGGGGCTGGTGATCTTCCAGCTATAGATTTTGTTTCGGCCCTCGCCCTTGGTCACCGACTGGGCGTTGTGGGACTTGACCTTGGCGTCGGTGATGACCCGCACATTCCCCTGCATGCCGAGACCGGAATCGACCATGCGCTGGGCATGGGCCTTGGAGAGGGGGGTTCCCTGGATGGTGACCAGATTGTGCTTCTTGACGTATTTGAGCGAGATGATGTTTTCGTTCCGGCGCAGGAACATGACCATTTTCGACTGCAACAGGTCGCCCTGTTTTTCCCATTTGATGCGGAAATGGCCTTTCTTGAAGTATTCGAACAGCTTGGTCGCCTTGTCGCGGGTGATATCCGTTTTCAGCCGCTCCACCCGTTCCTTTTCCTCGAAATGATCGATTTTCTCATGCACCACCTTGTTGAAAAGGTTGGTTTCGACCATGTAGCCCTCGAAGCTCATGCGGTAGAAGCCCTTGCGGTTGATTTCGATTTCCGCATCGAAACTGGCCGGCGCGTAACAGCCGCCCAGGAACGCCAGCAGGAAAGCGGCGGCAACCAGATGTTTGATGTGATTCAAGACCATGGCGAGCATCATAAGAGCCGGGGAGGGGACGCCGCCAGCCCTATTTTCACCCCTTGGCCCGTTGCCATAGGCGTTCCATTTCCTCCGGGGTGGAGGTCTCCGGCGTTTTTCCACCGTCCTCACGCAGCAGGGCCTCGACGGCCTTGAAACGGCGCTCGAACTTGGCGTTGCCGTGCCTGAGGGCGGTTTCCGGGTCGATGTCCAGCTTCCGCGCCAGATTGACGCAGGTGAACAGCAAATCGCCCATTTCATCCCGTAACCGCCCGTCATCGCCTCCGGCGGCCATTTCATGGGCCATTTCCCGGGTTTCCTCGGCGAATTTGTCCAGCACGTCCTCGGCCCGGGGCCAGTCGAAGCCGACGCGGGCGGCCCGTTTCTGCAGTTTCAGGGCGCGGGTGAGGGCGGGCAGGCCGACGGTGACACCGTCCAGGGCGCTGTGCCGGGATGCGTCGGCGCTTTTCTCTTGCCGTTCCACGGCCTTTTGCGCCTCCCAGGACCGGGTCTGCGCCGCCGCCGTATGGATTTCCGCATCGCCGAAGACATGGGGATGGCGGCGCACCAGTTTATTGCAAATGGCCTCGGCCACGTCATCGAAGGTGAACAGGGCGTCTTCCTCGGCCATGCGAGCATGAAACACCACCTGCAGCAACAAGTCACCCAGTTCGTCGACGAGGGCGGGGATGTCTTCCTGCTCGATGGCCTCGGCCACTTCGTAGGCTTCCTCGATGGTATGCGGTGCGATGGTCGCGAAGGTCTGCTCCACATCCCATGGACAGCCTTTCTCGGGGTGCCTGAGCAAGGCCATGATTTCAATCAGCCGGTCTATGGGCGCCTGGGACATGAAGCACGAATCCTTCTCAATCAAATCCACGGGGGACACCATACCGGCGGGCAAGGGATACGGAAAGGGGGACGATATGATGGTGTCGAGACACATCAGAAAATCGCATAATGATAA
>CAYFOJ010000019.1:0-55137 GCA_964344645.1 uncultured Thalassospiraceae bacterium | reverse complement strand
TCGGCCGCGCCGACTACCAGCGCCAGTACGAACCGATCCTCTACGGCTGGAAGGAAGGCACGGAGCATTTCTGGTGCGGCGCCCGGGACCAGGGCGACGTTTGGTTCATCGACAGGTACCGCAAGAACGACCTTCACCCGACCATGAAGCCGGTGGCGCTGGTTGAACGGGCGGTGCGGAATTCTTCCAAGAGCCGGGACACAGTGCTCGATACCTTTGGCGGCTCCGGTACGACACTGATTGCCTGCGAGAAGACGGGGCGGAGTGCGCGGTTGGTGGAGATGGACCCGAAGTACGTGGACGTCATCGTCAAACGCTGGCAGGAGTTCTCAGGCAAAGCGGCAACGTTGGAAGCTGATGGCCGAACGTTCGAAGAAACCGCCGCCGGGCACGGGGCCGCGGCGGCGTGAGGTTGCGAAAAGATTATTGAAGGTTGCCGCCGCTCTCCAGAAACTCCCCGGTGGTGTTTTCCGGGACCCGGCCCAGAAGTTCGAGGATTTGCACCCAGGGGATGTTGAGCAGCGGTTCATCGAAGGCTCCGGGCTTGTCCGGCGTCCATCCTTCGTCGGTGGAGCCGAAGAAGCCGTCCTTGTTGACGCCGATCAGGGTGCCGACGCGGATCTTCTCGGCCTTCTGGAACTCGGCGATGGCCTTGCCGAGGTCGCGGGTGGTGAGCCCGCGCTTTGCCAGTTGCGCCTGCCCGGCGGGGCTTTCGACGAGATGCACGGTGTAACCCGTGGGTTTCGCGGCTGTCCCTTTCCGGGCCGCCGCCCGTCTTCTGCTTTTTCGGTTCATGGCCGTCACCGTCACGTGGCAATTCGATAAACGCGCTCACCGCCCTCGGTTTTCTCCGAGGTAACGTCGAGACCGAGCTTCTTTTTGACGGCGCCGGAAATCGCGCCCCTGGCCGTATGGCGCTGCCAGCCGGTGGATTCGACAATCTGGTCGATGGTGGCGCCTTCGGGGCGGCGCAGCATGTCGACCAGGAGAGCCTGCTTGGTGCCCTCACGTGGCGCCCCGGTCGGTTTGGGCTTGCTGTTGGTTTTCTTGGCTGGTTTTTCCTCAGGCGGCTTGTTCTCGGGAGTGGCGTCGGCCTCACCGCCGCCCGTCTCCCAGGTCCACTGGCCGCCATGTTTGACCATACGGTAGTCGACGCCTTCCAGGGCGTGTGCTCCGAGGTCCTTGACGGCGGCGCGTTTGGCGTTGGATTTGCTGCTGTAGAGTTTGTTCATGATCGTCTCCTGCGTGGTTTAGGCAGCGGGATCGCTGCTACCACCACGGCCCCGCCGGGAATCCCTAAGCGGGGCTGGAGCCGAGTTTTGTCGTCCGTCTATTGTCCGCTTCGCGTTCCCTGCGGTCCGGCGTGTTCGCCCTCGTGGAAGGCGGCGTTGGTGATCTCGCGCAAGTGTTCGGCGTAGTAGCCGAGGTCGCCGACGTGGCCCCAATGGATTTCATCGGGGTGGACGTTGAAGTGGTCGTCGCTCAAGCCCTGTATCCGGGCGAGCATTTTGTCGATCTCGGCCTTCCTGGCGATGAAGGCGTCCAGCGCGGTTTGGGTGGTGGCCATGGTCGTGGCTCCTTTCCTTGTGTTCCGGCGCCTAGTGGTCGCCCGCCGGTCCGGCGCGGTAGCCCTCGGAGGTGATCAGGTAGCGCATGCGGGCGGGGTCGAGTTCGACCCTGGGCTCGGTGGCGGTGAAAAAGCGGATCGCCTCGCAAATGGGCAGTACCGCTTCGCCCCGGCACCAGACCTCGACCGGCGCCTTCCAATCGTCCGGGTCGCAAACCTTGGCGAAGATCGTTTCGAGTTCGTCGGGGGTGTGGGTGGTGGTCATTTGCGCGCCTCCAAGGCCTAAGCGTTTTGGTGACCACATACACGCTTCAATCGCGGGGCTTATCAACTCTAATCGATTGTAATTTCAGTGCTTTTTGAGGGCGGTCCAATCATGGGAACGCGAGTCGGGAATGCTTGTCAGTCAGGCCGAATACGCGCGGCAACGCGGGGTGTCCCGCCAGTACGTCGGCCAGATGGTGGCCAAGGGCGTCATCAAGCTCACGGGCCGCAAGGTGGATACGGGTCAGGCCGACGCCGCCCTGGCGGCGATCAGAGAGCCGGTCCGGCCCGAGAGGCGGGGCGAGGCGCCCGCCGCGGTTCCGGATGTTCCGGCGCTGCCGCAGGCGGGGGGCGACCTGCCGACACTGCTGCTCAAGACCCGCATCAAGAGCGAGGTCGAGAGGGCGAAGCTTCTTGAGATCAAGGCCAGGGTCGAGGCCGGTAAATACGTAGACGCCGACGACATAAAGGTCGCCGCGTTCAACAAGGCGCGGGTGGTCCGGGATGCGTTGATGAATATCCCTGAGCGCCTCGCCGCCATGCTGGCCACCGAAACCGATCCGGCAAGGGTCCACGAACTGCTGGCCGTCGAGATCCGGATGGCGTGCGAGGAACTGTCAGGTGATTCCGAACGCGGCTGAGATCTACGGCGAGGCCTTCGATCAGGGCCTGCGCCCCGACCCCCTGCTGACGGTCTCGGAATGGGCGGACCGGCACCGGAGGCTCTCCGGCCGCGCGGCCTCGGAGCCGGGGCCGTGGCGCACCGGCCGCACGCCGTATCTCAAGGAGATCATGGACTGCCTGTCGCCGGCCTCGAAGGTCGAGCGGGTGGTCCTGATGAAGGGCGCCCAGATCGGTGGCACCGAATGCGGCAACAACTGGATCGGCTACGTCATCCACCATGCGCCGGGCCCCATGCTGGCGGTACTGCCCACCGTCGAGATGGCCAAGCGCAACTCCAAGCAGCGGATCGACCCGCTGATCGAGGAGAGCGCGGCGTTGCGCAAGCTCGTCAAGCCGGCGCGTTCCAGGGACGCGGGCAACACGGTACTGGCCAAGGAGTTCCCCGGCGGCCTCCTGGTGATGACCGGCGCAAACTCGGCCGTCGGTCTGCGTTCCATGCCGGTGCGCTACCTGTTCCTCGACGAAGTGGACGGCTATCCCGGCGACATTGACGGCGAAGGCGATCCCGTCGCCCTGGCCGAGGCCCGGACCCGAACGTTCTTGCGGCGCAAAATCCTGATCGTCTCGACACCGACCATCCGTGGGGCGTCCCGGATCGAGCGCGAGTACGAGTCGTCCGACCAGCGCCGTTACTTCGTGCCCTGTCCGGTCTGCCGTAAACACCAGTGGCTCAAGTTTGAGCAGTTGAAATGGGAGAAGGGCAAGCCTTCGAGCGCATCTTACGAATGCGAACACTGCCAGGCCCGCATCGAGGAACATCACAAGACCTGGATGCTGGAGAACGGCGAGTGGCGGGCGACGGCCAAACCGGAGAACGACAACGGCAAGACAGCCGGGTTTCATCTGTCCAGCCTATACAGCCCTATCGGCTGGCGGTCGTGGAAACAGATCGCGGCCGCCTGGCTGGCGGCGCAGGGTTCCGACGCGGCGGTCAAGTCGGTGAAGAACACGGACCTGGGCGAGACCTGGGAAGAGGTCGGCGAGGCCCCGGACTGGCAGCGGCTTTACGACCGCCGCGAGGATTACCGTGAGGGCACGGTGCCCGAGGGCGGCCTGCTCCTCACCGCCGGCGTCGATATTCAGAAGGACCGTATCGAGGTTTCCATCTGGGCCTGGGGAAGAGGACAAGAGGCGGGGAAGGCCGTAGGCCTGACAGGGACCATTGGTTTTCAGTCGTGGCTGGTTGAGCACCGGGTGATCGACGGCGACACCTCGCGCGAGGAGGTCTGGAACGAACTGACAGCAATGCTGTCGGAGACCTGGAGCCATGCCTCCGGCGTCCAGATGCCGCTCAAGCGTCTGGCCGTCGATTCCGGCTACGCCACCCAGGAGGTCTACAGCTGGGCCCGCCGCCAACACGCCGGGCTGGTCATGGCCATCAAGGGCGTTGAACGGGGCGCCGCCCTGGTCGGCATGCCGACCGCCGTCGACATCACGGCGGGTGGCAAGCGGCTCCGGCGCGGCGTCAAGGTGCGCCCGGTGGCCGGCGGCATCGCCAAGCTGGAGCTGTTCAACAACCTGCGCAAGGAACGCCCGACCGACGAAGAGATCACGGCTGGAGAGACTTATCCCGCCGGTTATGTCCACCTGCCCAAGGTCGACGCCGAGTATTGCAAGCAGCTGTGCTCGGAACAACTGGTGACCGCCAAGAACCGGCGCGGCTATGCCGTGCGCGAATGGCGCAAGCTGCGCGAACGCAACGAGGCGCTGGATTGCTACGTCTACGCCCGGGCGGCGGCGGCTGTGGTCGGTCTCGACCGTTTCGAGGAACGCCACTGGCACAAACTCGGGGATTCGCTCGGCGGCGATCCGGCGCCCAAGACCAAGCAACAACGCCCGTCCAGTCCGAAGACACGGCCTTCCCGCCCGGCGTCCAAAGGACGCGGTGAATGGCTCGGCAACCGCAGAGGAAACTGGCTCAAATGACAAGAGGCGAGGACGGGCCTCGGGGGCGCGGCGGTGTCCCCCGGAACCCCCAGGGCCCGGACAGGGACAAAAAATGACCTGGACGCAATCGGAACTCGACGCCCTGAAAGCGGCTTATGCTTCCGGCACGCTCCGTGTCTCCTACGACGGGCGGACGGTGGAGTACGGCTCGGAAGCCGATCTGATCCGGCGCATCCGGGTGATCGAACGCGGGATCGCCACAGCAATCGGCAAGCCCCGGCCGTCGCGCAGCCTGGCGTCGTTCCGCAAAGGCTGAACTCCATGAACTGGCTTGATCAAACGGTGGGGTTCTTCTCGCCCCGCACCGGCCTTCGCCGCGCCCGCGCCCGAGCGGCGATGAATATCCTGCGCCGGGGTTACGAGGGCGCCAAGCTCGGCCGGCGGACCGAAGGCTGGAGGGCGCCCGGCAGCGGCTCAAACGCCGAGATCGCCGCAGCCCTGCCCCGGCTTCGGGATCGCTCCCGCGACCTGGTGCGCAACAACCCTTACGCCGCCAAGGGAGTGAACGCCCTGGTCGGCAACCTGGTGGGCAGCGGCCTCAAGGCCCGAGCGCGGGCCGGCGACACCGCCTTTAACGACCGGGCCGACAAGCTGTGGACCCGGTTCACGGCGGAATGCGACGCCGACGGGCGCACCGACTTCCACGGCCTGCAGGCGCTGGTCGCCAGGGCCATGGTGGAAAGCGGCGAATGCCTTGTTCGTCTAAGGCCGCGGCGCACCATTGATGGTCTGGCGGTGCCTCTCCAGCTTCAGGTGCTGGAGGCCGACCATCTCGACACCCTGCGCTCAGGCGAGGCCAAGGGAGGCGGCTTCATTCACCAGGGGATCGAGTTCGATCGGCTGGGACGCCGCGTGGCGTACTGGCTGTTTCCGGTCCATCCCGGCGAAGTCGCCACCTTTCGCCGGGGCTCGCTGCAAAGCAAGAGAACGCCTGCCGCCGACGTCTGCCATGTGTTCGAGCGCCTACGCCCCGGTCAGGAGCGCGGCGTTCCCTGGTTCGCCCCCGTCATCATCAAGATGCGGGATTTGGACGAATACGACGACGCCGAACTGGTCCGCAAGAAAATCGAGGCCTGCTTCGCCGCCTTCGTGCTCGACGCCGATGATGGCGAGACGCTCGGCCCGGTCATGGGGGGCGAGACCGGCGAAAACGATGACGGCCACCGGATTGAGGCCTTCGAGCCCGGCATGATCGAGTACCTGCCGGCGGGCAAGGACGTGCGCTTCGCCGCCCCGGCGGCCAGCGGCGGCTATCCGGAGTACATGCGCTTCCAACTCCACGCCATCGCCTCGGGGCTGGGGCTGACTTACGAGTTGCTCACCGGCGACCTCAGCCAGGTCAACTATTCCAGCATCCGGGCCGGACTGATCGAGTTCCGCCGCCGCATGGAGGCCCTGCAGGGACAGGTTCTGATCCCCGGTCTTTGCAGCCCGGTGTGGCGGCGCTTTGTGGAAACAGCCCAGGCCGTGGACGGGCTGCCCGCCGGCGACTTCGGCGTTGAGTGGACGGCGCCCCGGTTCGAGGCGGTGGACCCGCTCAAGGACGCCAAGGCCGACGTCATGTCCGTCCGCGCCGGCTTCATGACCCTGAAGGAAGCCATCGCGCGTAACGGTTACGACCCGTCCGACGTCCTGTCCGAGATCGCCGACACCAACGCCAGGCTCGACGAGCTTGGCCTGGTGCTGGACAGCGATCCCCGCAAAGCGACCCAGTCGGGCGCGGCAAAAATCTATCAGGAAGGAGAAGAGAATGGCCCAAACAGCGACGGCTCCTGAGCGGAGCTCTGAGCGTAACCAGGTGAGCCTGCCCATGCAGACCCGGATGGCAAGCATGCTGCCGGAAAGCGTCGATGAGGAGGCACGCACCGTCGAGGTGGTGTGGTCGTCCGGGGCCCGTGTCCCGCGCCGGGACCGCATGACCGGCGAGGCCTACGAGGAGGTCCTGTCCCTGGATCCCGAGCACGTGAACCTGTCGCGCCTCAACGGCGGCGCGCCATTGCTCGACACTCACGGCGCCTGGTCTCTGGACGGCGTCATCGGCGTCGTCGAGCGGGCCTGGATCGAGGAAGGTGATTCTCCGGTCGGCAAGGCTCTCGTGCGTTTCAGCGAGCGCGACGACGTGGAGCCGGTATGGCGGGACGTGCGTGCCGGGATCATCCGCAACGTCTCGGTCGGCTATAGCGTCCGCGCCTACGAAATTACCGAGGAGGAAGGCAAGGTCCCGGTCTGGCGGGCCGTCGATTGGACCCCGGCGGAACTCTCCGCCGTTCCCATCGGCGCCGATCCGGACGCCGGTTTCCGCTCCGCCTCACGGGATCCGCAACCCTGCCGCCTGATCACCAGATCGCAGAACTCTGCCCCCCTACTTATGCAAGGAGAAAACACCATGGAACATCAAGACACCCCGGAGACCGAAACGCCTGTCGAGGAAACGCGCTCGGGCTCCGATACCGAGACTGTTACCGAAGAGGCCCCCAAGGAGGAGCAGCGCGCGGCTGTGGATACTGCCGCCGGCAAGAAGGCGGCTGCGAAGGCCGATGCCGACCCGAAGGCCGACACCGACGCGAGGGCGGAAGCCCAGCGCGCCGTTACCGAGGAACGCAGCCGCGCCGCCGGCATCCATGAGACCGCCCGCAAGCTGGGGGTCGAGCGCACCGTCGCCGAGGATCTGGTCGAACGCGGCATGCCGCTGGACGAGGCGCGAAAAACCCTGATCGACGCCGTCGCCGCGCGCGACGAACAAACGGAAACCCGTTCCCAGATCACCTTAGGCGGCATGGATGAACGCCAGACCCGGCGGGACGCGGTGGAGGGCGCGTTGCTGCACCGCTTCGATCCCAGCCGCTTCGACCTGCCCGAGCCGGCCCGCGAATGGCGGGGCTATTCCCTGCTCGAACTGGCCCGCGCCTTTCTGGAGACCGACGGGACGCGGGTGCGCGGGCTCAGCCGTGACGAGATCGCGACGCGGGCGCTCCATTCGACCAGTGACTTCCCGGAAATCCTCGCCGCCGTTACCAACAAGACCTTGCGGGACGCCTATCAGGCGGCGCCGCGCACCTTTCCGGCCATCGCCAGGAGGGCGTCCGCCAGCGACTTCAAGGATATTCGCCGTCTGCAGTTGGGCGAGGCCCCGCAGCTCGAGAAGGTCGCCGAGAACGGCGAGTTCAAGCGCGGCACCATGGGCGAGGGCAAGGAGAGCTACCGGGTCGAGACCTACGGCAAGGTCATCGGCATCACCCGCCAGGTGATCATCAACGACGATCTGGACGCCTTCACCCGTGTGCCCTCGCTCTTCGGGACGTCCGCCGCCACCCTGGAGAGCGACGTAGTCTGGGGGATCATCACGTCGAACCCGGCCATGGGCGACACCAAGGCCCTGTTCCACGCCAGCCACAAGAACCTGACCGGAACCGGTACGGCGCTCGACGTTGCCAACCTGGGCGTCGCCCGCGCCGCCATGGCCAAGCAGGTGGGGCTGGACGGCAAGACCATCCTCAACATCCGGCCCGCCTACCTGGTGGTGCCCTCGACGTTGGAACTGACCGCCGAGCAGATCATCGCCCAGAACCTGGTCCCGGCCAAAAGCGGAGACGTGGTGC
Organism: uncultured Thalassospiraceae bacterium; assembly: GCA_964344645.1. Classification (GTDB taxonomy): domain Bacteria; phylum Pseudomonadota; class Alphaproteobacteria; order Rhodospirillales; family JABHCV01; genus JACNJU01. Next base: position 47,076 of record CAYFOJ010000019.1, on the reverse strand, counting down.
CCCAGTCCATCCGTTCCCTGGCGGTAATTGCCGAACCCCGGCTCGACCCGGCGTCCGGGGCCGTTCCCTGGTACCTGTTCGCCAGCCCGTCCGCGATCGACACCATCGAGTATGCGTATCTCGAGGGCCAGGAGGGTGTCTACATCGAGACCCGCATGGGCTTCGACGTCGACGGCATCGAGGTCAAGGCCCGCCTCGACTTCGGGGCCAAGGCCATCGACTGGCGCGGCATGCACAAGAATCCGGGTGTCTGACCCGGTCCCATAACCTGATTTAAGAGGAGAACAACCCATGAAGAACTTTATCCAAAAAGGCGATACCTTGACCCTGACCGCGCCCACCGGGGGCGTTTCCAGCGGCGATGGTGCGCTAGTCGGCAGCCTGTTTGGCATCGCCGCCGGCGACGCAGCGGAGAACGATCCCGTTGAGGTCCAGACCTGCGGCGTGTTCGAACTGTCCAAGGCCACCGGGGCTATTGCGCAGGGAGCCAAGGTCTACTGGGACAATACGAACAAGAACGTCACCACCACGGCTACCGCCAACACCCTGATCGGCGCCGCCACCGTCGCAGCGGCGTCCGGAGACGCGGCGGTCATCGTGCGGCTAAACGGCACCGTGTAGGGGATCGCGGGTGAACGCATTCTCCGCCGCCGTCGACACGGTGTTCGTCCGCTTCGGTATGGACGCCGTCTATACGCCCGACGGCGGCGGGGCGGTGAACGTCCGGGTGATCGCCAGGCGTCCCGACGAGATCGTCGGCTTCGGCGACACCAGCGTCATCACTGAAACCGCTCTGTTCGAAGTCCGGGCCTCCGAGGTCGCCGAGCCGCGTCCCGGCGACCGGCTGACAGTGGACGGCGCCGAGTACGTGATCCAGGGAGAGCCGGAACGCCGCGATCCGGACCGGCTGATCTGGACCCTGGATGTGAGGCCGGCATGAAGCTTGCCGCCACCATCACCGGCTCCATCATGGCCGGAATGGAAACGGAAATGCGGACCATTTCCAAAGCCGTGACCGCCGGAATCAAGGATGCCGGGCGTGGGCTTAAAAGCGATTTGCGCAAACAAGTGATTGGCGCCGGGCTGGGGCCGAGACTGGCCCGAACTTGGCGGGACCGCACCTATCCCAACAAGGGGCACAACGCCGCCGCCATGGTCTGGTCCAAAGCACCCCAGATTATCCGCACCTTCGACGAGGGGGCGGTGATCAAAAGCAAGTCCGGGTTCTGGCTGGCCATCCCAACGAAGCAGGCCCCCAAGCGCGGGGTTGGAGGGAAACGGATCAACCCGTCCAACTTCCCGGAACATCGTTTCGGGCCGTTGCGGTTCGTCTACCGGCGCGGACGTCCGTCGCTCCTGGTGGTGGACGGGGTCCGCATCAACAGGTCGGGACGGACGGGACGCCGCGCCAAGGGCGGCGCCTTCACCAAGACCGGGCGCATGAAACAGGGCATCGCCACGGTGGTCATGTTCATCATGGTTCCGCAGGTGAGGCTGAAAAAGCGGCTGGATGTAAAACGCGAGATCAAACGCTGGGAGAGACAGTTGCCGGGATTGATCCAGCAGCACATGAGAACGGAGTGACCCTTGCCGTCAAGCAAACCCGAACAGGTACTTGAAGCGATCAAGACGCTCCTTGAGACTGTGCCCAACGCCAAGATCGAGCGCAACACGGCGGTACCCGAACGCATCCCGGCGGGTGGTCTGATTGTGCTCCGCGACGGCAATCCTGGAGAGCCGGACACGGCGTTGGGCGGTTTCGGCGGCGCCTATTACAGCCACGATGTGGAGATCGAACTCTATGTCGAGGAGGGTGACGCGGCTCTCCGCGACGCCGCCTTCGATACCTTGGTACAGGCGGTGGGAGCCGCATTGGAGTCCGACCCGACCCTCGGCGGGCTCGCCTTCGGCATGACCTATGGCCGTCCGGAAGTCGACACGGAAGGCGTAACCGGCGCCCCCGCCATCAAGCACGGCACGATTACGGTGACCGTCGAGTACGAGACCGACAGCCCACTCGGCTGAACATCATCAAACTTTAAGGAGTGAACATCATGGCCCGAGCCTACGGTTCGAGCGCCACGCTGCTGCTCAAGCGCGAGAGCGCCTATGGCGGCCAGGCGTCCGGCGACTACGTGCGCATCCCCTTCAACAGCTGTTCCTTAGGATCCGAGCAAGGGCTGATCGACGATCCCGTCCTTGGCCAGGGGCGTGATCCCCTGGCCCCCTTGCAGGACGTGATCAACGACGAGGGCGACATCGTCGTCCCCGTCGATCCCCGCTACCTCGGTTTCTGGCTGACTGGGTTGCTCGGCGATCCCACGTCAAGCGCAGTTGCGGCGACGGGATATATCGATTTTGCGGCGAACCCGTCCGACGGCGACACCATCACCTTGGGCGGCACCACCTGGACGTTCGTCTCCGGTGCGCCCACCGGCGATGAGACCCAGATCCAGACAACGGCGACCCAGACCATCGATCAGCTGGTCACCGATCTGAACGCCTCCGCGGACGTCAACATCGATGACGCCACCTATAGCCGCCCGGCCAGCACCCAGCGGCTTCTTGTAACCCATGATACGGTGGGCGCCGCCGGCAACACCTTCACACTCGCGGCATCCGCGGCAACGGCAAGCGGCTCGACGCTCACTGGCGGCGGATCATCCCATGTCTTTGTTTCCGGCATCGACGTCCTGCCCAGCTATTCCATCGAGGTCGGCATGCCCCAGGTGCCGGCGTTTTTCATACACACCGGCGTCATGCTCAACTCCATAGCCTTGGAGTTCCAGCGCTCGGGCGCGGCGGCGGCGACCATTAATGCCGTGGCCCAGGGAGAAACCCGCAATGCTACGTCCCAGGGCGGGACGCCGACGACGTTGGCGTTCTCGCGCATTAGCCAGTTCCAGGGCTCCATCACTAAGGCCGGACAGCCGGTCGGCAACCTGACCTCCGGTTCGCTGACCTATTCCAACAACATGGAGAAGATTGAGACCATCCGCTCCGACGGGCTGATCGAGGGCGCCGATCCGACGGTGGCGGCGCTGACGGGGCGCATCGATGTGCGCTTCGCCGACACCGGCCTGATCGATGATGCCGCCGGCGGCACGCCGGTGGACCTGGAGTTCGGCTATACGCTCAACGCCGGATCGAAGGTCCTGTTCACCGCCCACGAGGTCTATCTGCCCAAGCCCAAGCTGGCCGTCGACGGGCCGGGAGGCGTCCAGGCCAGCTTCGACTTCCAGGGCGCCAAGAACGATGCCGCCGGGCGGATGCTCACGGTGACCCTCATCAACGATCTGGACGGGACGCAATACGCATGATCTCCCTCAAGCAACCGAGCAAACCCTACGACATCGAACTGCCCTACGGCATCACGGTGACGGTCAAGCCGCTGACCACGGCAAGCATGGCGGCGTGCCAAGCGGCTGCGCGGCGGCGGGTCGAGGCCGTTGAAGCCCAGGTCCGCGACCGCAAGGAATCCGGCCTGCCGCTCGACGGCCTTCCCGACCTGCATAACGAAGAGGAACGGGATGGGTTCCTGCAATGCCAGGTCGTCTACGAATTGGCGGCGCGGCATGTCACCGCCTGGACCGGCATCGAGGACGATCCCCCGGTCATTCGCGACAACATCATCGCGGTGATGGACCTGTATCCCGTGGGCGAGCAGTTCCTGCAAAAGCTGACCCTCCAGCAGATGCTGCTCAACGCTGCAAAAAACGCATCAGGGCTCTCTGCCTCTGGCATTTCAAGCCAGGCGGAGGGCCCGGATACTGCGAAGCCTGCCGGGAAGAAGGTGCGGCCTGCGCGCAAGGGGAAGTAGGGCCGAGCGGTGAACGCTGCCCCTACCACGAACATGCCCTGCAAACACCGGAGGAACACCAGGCCTGGGACGTGCTCATGGCCTGCCTCGGGCAGCTGCGCCTGGCTCCGTCAGGCCATGTGATGGGCGTCGACATGACCGCCGCCTTGAGAATCGCCGAGGTGCGAGGTCTGGACCTCGCCGTGGTCTCGGAACTGCTGCAGGCGGCGGAGAATGGGCTGGTCGAGGCGATGAATGACCAAGAGGCGAGGAGTGCCGAAGGCACGACAGGGACAAAAATAAAGGACACGGACTAACCAATGGCCAGAGCCAAGCACACCTATGCCATCCGTCTCACGGTAGACGGCGGCGGCAAGGTCAAAGCCGAGCTCATGGATGTCGGCCGGACCGGCGACAGGTCTCTTAAAAAAATTGGGACGTCCAGCAAGGCGGCGTCCCGAGGGCTCTCCAGGCTGTCCGACCGCGCCCAATCCCTGGGCCGACGCATGAAACTCCTTTACGGCGTGATCGCCGCCGCCGGGGCCGTTCGCGGCTTGCACGAGATGGTGAAGTTGTACGCCGATTTCGAGGCCGGGCTGATCGGCGTCGGCAAGACCGCGAACCTGTCCAAGACCGAACTGGCGTCCTTGGGCCAGGACATCGACGCCCTTTCCAAGCGTATCCCGGTGGCCACAGACGAGCTGCTGGCCATCGCCCAGAGCGCCGGTCAACTCGGGGTGAAGGGGGCGTCCAACATCCTGAAGTTCACCGAGACCGTCGCCAAGCTCGGTACGGCGACGGATCTTTCCGGCAATGACGCAGCAATCGCCCTGGCACGCATTCTCAATATCACCGGCGAGGCCATGGGCACAGTCGATGTGCTGGGATCGGTGATCGTTGCGCTGGGCAACAACTTCGCCGCCACGGAAAGCCAGATTGCCGAGATGGCGACGGAAATCGCCCGTGGCGCCGCCGTCTTCGGGGTGAGTTCCGCTGAAGCCTCGGCATTGGCTGCGGCGATGGCCGCCGTCGGCGTCAAGTCGGAGGTGGCCGGCACGTCCGTCGGACGGGTCATGCGCATGATGGATGCCGCCGTCCGCAGCGGTGGGGAGCATCTGGATATCCTCACCAAGATCACCGGCAAGACCGGTGAAGAGATCAAGAAGCTGTTTCAAAAGGATACCACGGCGGCCTTTGTGTTGTTCATCGAGGGATTAAAGCGGGTCAACGACGCCGGCGGCTCGACGGCGGACGCCATGGCGGCATTGGGCTTGGCCGACCAGCGTCTGCTGAAGACCATCCCGGTGCTGGCGAACCGTGCCGACCTGCTGGCCCAGGCCCTTGAGCTTGCCAACCGCGAGACGGAAAACGCCACCGCGTTGAACGAAGAAGCGGCGAAAGCCTTCGAAAGCCTGAACAATCAAACGGAGTTGATGTGGAACAACATCAAATCCCTGGCGCGGTCCATCGGTGGAGACCTGGCGCCCGGCGTCGCCGCCGCGGTCAAGGAACTGGCCGGACTCGCCGGTCAGGCTGGCGTTGCCTATGAACAACTCAAGCTCCTGGCCCAGGGGGATTTCAACTTCGAGGGTTTGAGCATCGGGAGCACCAAGAGCATCGTCGAGGAGCGCCGCACCGAACTCCAGGAGATCGCCCGCGAATTGAAGGAACTCGGCGACGTCGGCTTCCTGGACGATCCCCTCGGCTGGGGCCGCAAGGTGGCCCTGGAGCGCCAACTGGAAGAAAAAACGGCCGTCTACCGGCAATGGGCGGCAAAACTCGCCTGGATGCAGAGGGACAAGGGAGGCAAGCAAAAACCGGCGGCCGACTCCGGCGGCCCTTCCGGTTCCGTTGAATTGGATATCAAGGCGGCTCAGGACCGGGCCAAGCGGGTCGCGCAAATTGAGAAGGACCTGCAGCGGCAACTGTTCACCCTGACCCACCAGGGGGCGGATCGCATCCGGGCCGAGTACGAACGCTTGGCCAAGGACGTAATGGCGTTGTTGGCCCCGGACGGGAGCAACCAAGCTCAAGTGGATGCCCTGATAACCCAAGCGGTGTCCGTCCGCGATGCCAAGCTGGCGCAATTGGCGGCCAAGGAACAGGAAGCGGCCAACCGGATCACGGAAGCCAACCGGAAGATCATTGAAGGGCTTCGAGCCGAGCATGACGCGCTCGCTATGACCGACCGTTCGCGGTTCGTCTCCCAGGCATTACGGAGACTCTCGGCGGAGGCGACCGATGCCGAGCGGATCCAAGTGCGGGAACTGGCCGGCGCCCTGTTCGACGAGAGCCAAGCCATCGAGGCAAGGAACAAGGCCGAGGAGGATGCGGCCAAGCTCAAGGAAAGAGGCCGCGCCCTCACGGAAACCCTGCGGACGGCGGAGGAAGCCTACAAGGCCGAAATCGCGGACCTGAACCGGCTGCTGGATGAAGGCGCGATCAGTCAGGAGACCTTCGCCCGAGCTTCGGAAGATGCATACGTTCGTATGCTGAGCGCCAGCCGGGAGTGGTCCGCCGGTGTCACCCGGGCGTTGCGCGACTACGGCAAGGAGGCCGGCGACGCGGCGCGGCAGTTCGAGGATGTCACGTCCAGCGCCCTGAAGGCCTCCGAGGACGCCTGGGTCGACTGGGCCCGAACCGGCAAGCTGTCGGTTGGGGACTTCTTCACCACGCTTGAGGAAGCCGCACTCCGGGCGGCCTATCGGCTTCTGATCTTCAAACCCATGGAGAGCTTTCTTGAGGGGTTGATCGGGAGCTTCAGTTTCGATTTCTTCGGTTCTTCGGGCGGCACCGGGGCGCCTCCGATCCTTGATGCACCTGCCTTCGGCACAGGCGGCTACGCCGTCGCGCACGGTGGTGGTGTGGTCGGCGTGACGCCGCTGCCGCGCCGCTCCTTGGACCCGCTGGTGTTTGAGGGTGCGCCGCGCTTTCACGGCGGCGGCCTGGTTCAGGGCGAAGTCCCGGTTATCGCCAAGCAGGGCGAGGTAATCGGCTGGCCCGAACAGATGCGCCGCGCTTTCGGGTCCGAGGTCGTTGTGCAGGTGATCGATCAGCGGACCAGCGGCGCCCGGCCGGAGGTGTCCAGTGAACGCGGTCCCGATGGCCGGCGTATCGTCCGCGTCCTTATCCGAGACGAGGTCAACCGCGGCATCGCGCAAGGCGCCTTCGACCAGACCTTGGGTAGCGCGTTCGGAATCAACCGGCGGGGTGTGCCGAGATGACCAACATTGTCTGGCCGGCATCCCTGCCACAAGAGCCGTTGACGCAAGGGTTCAGCGAGCAGGCGCCTTCCACGGCGATCCGCTCGCAGATGGAAGCAGGCCCGCCCAAGGTGCGCCGGCGGTTCACGGCGGGTGTCCGGAATATCGAGTGCCAATTGCGCCTGACGCCGGCCCAGGTTGACACCCTGGACGCGTTCTTCGGCTCCACCGTTGCCGGCGGCGCGCTTCCCTTCGACTGGAAGCATCCACGCGGCGGCACGGCCGTGACCTTCCGATTTGTCGAACCGCCCAGTTACACGCCCGTCGCAAGGGGCACGCTGTGGCAAGCGTCCTTGCGTTTGGAGATATTGCCATGAGCCGAACGTTATCCCAGGCCGCGCGCCAAGCGGTGAACGCGCAGGAGACCGACGCGGTCCTTCTCCTGCTGCTGACGCTCGACCACGAGGACCTCACCGAGCCCATTCGGGTGGTCAACAACACCGAGGACGTGGCGAGCCGTGGCGATACTTACATCGCCTATCCTTTCGAGATTGCGCTTCCCGACGAGGACCCGGAAAGCGTCGCCCGCGTCACGCTCCGCATCGACAACGTGGACCGGGAGATCGTGAAGAGCTTGCGGGTGATTTCCTCGCCGCTGTCGGTCGGCCTCGAAGTGGTTATGGCCGCGTCGCCCGACACGGTGGAGGCGGGACCGTTCAACATGACCCTGGTGTCCGCCGAGTACGACGCGCTCACCGTCACCGGCGAGCTCGCCTTCGAGGATGTGCTCAACGAGCCGTTTCCGGGGCACAGCTACGTGCCAAGCGAATATCCGGGCCTCTTCTGATGGTGCCCGAATGGGTAAACGCCTATGTCGGTCTGCCGTTCCGCGCACACGGCCGCGACCGGGGTGGCGTCGATTGTTGGGGTCTGGTGCGCCTGGTGCTCGCCGATCAATTCGGTACGCGACTGCCGTCCTACGCCGGCGGTTACGCCTCCGTCGAGGACGCCGAGGACATCGGCCGCCTGGTTCGGGGCGAGATGGGCCCGTGGCGCCCAGTGCCACCCGGTGAGGTGCAGGCCGGCGACGTGGTGCTCATGCGATTGCTGAACCAGCCCATGCATGTGGGCGTGGTCGTCGCTCCTGGCTGGATGCTTCACATCGAGGACGGCGTCGACGCCTGTCTTGAACCCTACGACGGCGCCAAGTGGCGTCGCCGCGTATTGGGACTTTATCGTTATGACGGTTGACGGAAACGATCTGCGCCTGATTGCCTGTCCGCGCCCGTTTTCCGTCGAGCGCATCGACCAAGCGGTGCCGGTGGGCGGCTCGATCGCCGACATCATGGCCTCGCTCGGGCTCGATCCGATCCTCATGGCTCATGCCCATGTCTGGATCACGGACGGTGCGATGACCGCCGATCCGGTCATGGTGCCTCGGGACCGATGGGCTCGCGTCAGGCCGAAGGCCCGCGCCGTGGTCACGGTGCGTGTGGCGCCGGGCAAGGGTGGCGGAGGCGGCAAGAACCCGCTCCGCACCATCCTGACCATCGCCGTGGTGGCCGCCGCCTTCGTGTTGGGACCGGCCGTCGGCGCAGCCATGGGGCTGCCGACCGAGGCGGTGATCTTCGGCCAGACCATCAACCTGGCCTCCGCCATAGGCGGTGCGGCGATCACCCTGGTCGGCAATCTGATCGTCAACGCCATCGCGCCGCCGCCGAGACCGAAACTCGCCGATCTCTCCATCGGCGGGCCGCAGAGCCGTACCAGCCCGACGCTGGCAATCACCGGCACGCAGAACCGCGCCAACCGCTACGGGGCCGTGCCGCGTGTCTATGGCCAACACCGGGTGTTTCCTGTGCTGGCTGCCCATCCGCACACCGAGATCGAGGGCGACGAGCAATACCTGCGCATGCTGTTCGACTTCGGCTACGGGCCGCTGGATATCACGGATCTCCGCATCGGCGCCATTCCACTGGCCCAGTTCGAGGGCGTCGAGACGGAGATCCGGCAAGGGTACGACAGTGATCCGCCGATCACGCTCTACACCGACACCATTCGCGAGGATCAGTACTCGCTGAAGGTGACCAGCGACGGCGGGCCTGAGGTCCTGGAGACCCGCGACGGGGCCGACGAGATCATCGCCGACATTACCTTCCGTGGCCTGGTGCGCTTCGATGATAGCGGCAATCGGCAGGACCGCTCCGTCGATATCAAGGTCGAATACCGGCTCGCCGGATCGTCCGACGCCTGGACCGAACACGGTACCGCGACCTACACGGCGGCGACCGAGCAGGTCGTCCGCAGAGGCGTGCGCATCGTGACGCCCGCGAGCGGTCGCTACGAGGTTCGCTTCACCAGGCTGACCGCCGACAACACCTCGACCCGTATCCGCGACGACAGCTTCGTCTCGGCGATCCGCACCGTCCAGCACACCGCACCCGTGAAGGCGGCCGGCCGTTGTCTTGTCGCCATGCGCATCAAGGCGACGGATCAACTGAACGGCATCGTCAATCAGTTTTCGGCGGTGACGCAGGCCCTTCTGCCGGTCTGGGACGGGACGCAATGGACCGAACAGGCGACACGCCATCCGGCCTGGGCCTACCTCGATGTGCTGCGAGGCGCGGCCAACAGGCGGCCGGTGGCCGACGAACGGCTCGACCTTGACGCCTTCAAGACCTGGGCCGACGCGACGCCCGAGTTCACCTTCGATGCTGTGATCGACTACCCGACCACCGTGTTCGAGCTGTTGCGGGATGTCGCCGCCGCGGGCCGGGCCGGGTTCGGCATGCGCGACGGCTCCTTCTCGATCGTCCGCGACGTGGAGCAGGCCGTTCCGATCCAGCACTTCACGCCGCGCAACACGATGGGGTTCCGGGGCATCAAGGCCTTTACCCAGATCCCGCACGGGCTCAAGTGCCGCTTCGTCAATCCGGATCGCGACTGGCAGCAGGACGAAGTCATCGTCTACGCAGACGGTTACAGCGAGACCAATGCGAGCCGCTTCGAGACCCTGGAACTGTTCGGCTGCACCAGCGCCGATCTGGCCTGGAAACACGGGCGCTATCATCTGGCGGTCGGCAAGCTGCGTCCCGAGACCTACGAGATTTCCGTCGACATCGACCACCTGGTCTGCACGGCGGGTGACCTGGTCAAGGTCAGCCACGACGTGCCGCTCTGGGGTGGCGGCTGGGGGCGGGTCAAGGACGTCGCTTTTGACGCGGGCGGTGACGCGGTTTCGGTCACGCTTGATGATGTGGTCGCCATGGAAGCCGGCAAGACCTATGCCGTCCGCTTCCGGCACGCCGACGGCGTCAGCAGTGTCGCCAGCGTTGTCACCGAGCCTGGCGAGACCGACACCCTCGCGTTTCTCCAGCCCGTTCCGGCGATGGCATCGCCGGAAGCGGGGGACCTGGCACTCTTTGGCGAGGCGGAGCGCGAGAGCGCGGATCTGATCGTCAAGGCGATCCGCCATTCGGGGGATTTTCGGGCCACGCTGACCCTGGTCGATGCGGCGCCGGAGGTTCATCAGGCGGATACGGGCGCAATCCCGGACTTCGATTCCCTGATGACGCTTCCGCCGCTCATCGAGAGACAAACGCCGGCGGCGCCCGTCACCGATGAGGTGGTTTCCGACGAGAGCGCGCTCGTGATCGGGCCGGATGGCCGCGCGCAGTCGCGCATCCTGGTCCGCGTGGTCCAGGCCTCGGGATTGAACGATTCGGCAGAACACATTCACGCCCACTACCGGCTCTCGGGGAGCGGCGAGCGCTGGCGGGTGCTGCCCGCGGCTCCCGTCGCGGCCGGTGAGGTCGCGGTGATGCCGGTCGAGGACGGTGTTGCCTACGACATCCGGTTGCGGGCCGTAAGCCGGGAAGGCATGGCCTCCGAGTGGACCGAGGTTTTGGGCCACGCGGTGGTAGGCAAGACAACGCCGCCCTCCGACGTGGTCAACTTCCAGGCGACGCGCCGGGCCGATGGCGTGCAGCTTTCCTGGGACCCGGTCGGTGAGCTCGATGTGGTCGGCTACGAAGTTCGCGACGGCGAGTCCTGGGATGTGGGTGCGGTGGTGACCACCCGGCATCGCGGCACATCACTGTTCGTGGCGCTCGTCGACGCCGACGACCATCGCTTCCACATTCGCGCCGTCGACGAGCTGGGGCTCCGCAGTATCAGCGCCGTCAGCGTCGTCGCCTCGGTGGTGCCGCCCGCCGATGTCACCGGCTTCGATGCCGTTCCCCAGGGCGAGCACGTCCGCTTCTCCTGGGTCTCTTTGCCCATCGCTGGCGTCGAATACGAGATCCGCGCCGGCGAGAGCTGGGGCCAGGGTCGATTTGTCGGTCGGTCCGCCGGCGACCATCTGGTCGCACTCTGGCCGGTTCAGACAGCCGCCGATGAGACTTTCTGGTGCAAGGCGGTTTCGGCCGCCGGGCTCTACAGTCAGACCGCAGCCTTCGCCACGACGCGGCTGGCGCCGCTGTCAGACCGCAACGTGATTTTGCTGACCGACCGCAAGGCGCTCGGCTGGCCCGGTGTCAGCCATGAATTGGAGGTCGTGACCGACGGGCTGCTGGCGCTGGCGAGGACAAGCGGCGTGAACGCGCCCAAAGGCACGCACTACTTCAAGGCCGATCTCGGCCAGACCTTCCGGGCGCGCAACTGGCTGGCGTCCAGCATCGTCGCCATTCCGGCCGACCCGCCGGCCTGGGCCGACGCGGCGTTTACTTGGGAATCTCCCGAATCTGGCGCGCCCTGGTTGCCCGTGGGCGACGCCGACGGGGCCGAACTCCGGAACGTGATCGCCCTCGAGGCGCCGCCCGCCAACGACCTCGTCGAGGGGTTCACGCTCGACGGCGACACGCTTGGCCTCAAGGGGACCGCCGCCTCGGAGGCGTTGGGGCTGGGTTTTGCTGACGCCCGCTTCGCCCAGGGGCTTCAGGTTTTGGACACCACCCAGGTCGCCTGGCCTCTCAGTGTGCCGGCGGTGTTCTCGGCGACATTCGATCTGCGCTTCGATGAGCTTCTGGAGGAACCACAGGTCTACGCCGTCTGGTCCGGGGGTTTGGGCGTCCTGAGCCTCGGCTACGACCCGGGTGTCGGCCTCTACTACCTCGAGGACCATCTCGGCAATCGGGTCGGGCTGACCCTCGCGCGGATCGCCGGCGATATCGTCACCTTCGGTGTTTCGCAAGGCGCCACGGAGCGGTCCCTCCATGCCGCGTCCTGGAAGACCGGTGACGTGGTGTCCGCCAATCAGCCGCTGGCGCCGATCGGCGTCTTCGATCAGCTACGGCTCTACCCTTAACGGAGAACATCATGAACGAAAGAGACTTGCCCTCGGGCCTGCGCCTGAGGGGAGCGATGGAGCTCGTCCTGCGTCGCGCCAATGGCGAAGTGATCGTCCGGCGCAAGGACAACCTGATCGTCGATGTCGGCTTCGACTTCATCGCCAACGCCATCGGGCTTTCGACGGGCCGCCCCGGCGGCATGAGCCACATCGCCGTCGGCACCGGGACCGTCGCGGCCGCCGCCGGGGATACCGCGCTCGGCACCGAGCTCGCCCGCAAGGCCGCCACCTATGCCCATACGGCGGGCACCAAGGTCTTCACCTTCGAGACTACCTTCGATCCGGGCGAGGCCACCGGCGCCATCACCGAGGCCGGCGTGTTCAATGCCACCACCGCCGGAACCATGCTGGACCGGGTGGTGTTCGCCGTCATCAACAAAGGCGCCGACGACACGCTGACCCAGAAATTCACCTTCACGATGTCGTAAGCCAAGAGGCGAGGAGCGGCGAAGCCGCGACAGGGAGATTAAATGACAGTCGAAATCACCGAAATCCCAGGCGCCGACTATGTCTGGGCAACCGCGACCTTCACCTGGCAGGATCCGGAGGCCGGTAAGGGGTGGTCGGGGGCGCATGTGGCCGGCTACGCCGCCGACGCCGGCGAGGCCCTGCCGGTCGCTGGGCTGGGCGCCCGGATCGCGGGGCCGAATGCCACCTCGGCGCTCGACCTGGCGGATGGGCGGATCGGGGAGGTCCTGGCCCATAGGCGCCAGACCCTCGCCATTGCCGAGACCTACGTCGACTACATCAACTTCATTCTGTCGGTCGCCGAAAACCTGGCGCTCGGCGAGGTCGCGGCAAAAAACGCCCGCCATCCCGAGGCCGAGGAATTCGCCCTTGGGGATACGGGAGCCAACCTTCCGGCCAAGAACTCTATGGAGCCGTTGGCGCTGGCGGATGCGCTTGAGCAGGTTACCGCCTTCCGACGCGATCTCGCAGAAGCGCTTGCCCTAACGGATGCGGCGGCGAAGACGTCCGCTCGCCTCTCCATGGAGGCATTTACGCTTGCAGATGCGCTGCTCCGGCACGCCAATGCCGTGCTCGCCGACTTGGGCGTCCGTTCGACTCCCTTGGATGAGGCGGCCTTCCGGGATCTGGTGAAGAACAAAGGACCCCTCGGCTACGGGCCGTTCCGGGATCTCGTGCCCGGCGACTACGAGTACGCGAAGGCGCTGATTGGGCTTTTGCTTAAGTCCCCCGTCACCGGTGAGCGCGTCGCCATCGCGGACGCAGTCCTCAATGTCGATGTTCCGGACGTCCGCGATCGGGGCACGGCCAGCGTTTCGGCGACGGGAGCTACGGTCGCCTTCAACCGGAGTTTCACCGATCCGCCGGAAGTGCAGGTGACGCTCAAGGCCGGTGGCACGCCGGCGTTGCCCGAAATCACCGCGATCACGACCACGGGCTTCGATGTCCAGCTATTCGATGCCGCCGATGGCGTGACCCTCGTCGCCGGCACCGTGAGCTGGTCGGCCCTCGGATATTAGGAACCATCCATGGCGCAGAACTACCCAGATATTCCCTCGACGGAAACCCTGCAGAACAGCCGCCAAAAGCTCCTGGATCGGGACGATGCGGTGGCGTCGTGCTTCTCTGGCACTACCTTCCCCACGTCGGGCCTCACGGTGGGCATGCTGTGTCTGCGCACCGATGAAACGAAGCTCTATCAGCTCAAGAGCACCGGCCCCGACGTTTGGGTGGCGATCGCCGATCTTTCCAAAAGCTATCTCTCCAAGGAAGAGGCGCAGGCGCTGTTCGCCGCCATCGGCCACAACCACGATACGGCGTACCAAGCCAAGGATGCGGACCTCGCCGCCGTCGCCGGGCTGACGGCGACCGGGCTCATCGAGCGCACCGGTGATGGCCAGGCGCAGGCGGTGCCGGTCACACCCGCTGGCAAGGCGCTGCTCGACGACGCCGACGCGGCGGCCCAGCGAACCACCCTTGGGCTCTCGGATGCCGCCACTACGCCGGTCGCCGACATTCAGGCTGGCGTCGATCAATCGGGACGGGTCGCCAAGGCCGGCGACAGCATGACCGGTGCGTTGGTCGCGCCGACCCTGAAAACCCAGGGCACGGCGGGGGCCACCGGATTCAAGATCGCCGACGCCACCGACCTCGCCGCGCTCTTCAACAAGGGTTACGCGTCCGTAGGCGGCGCGCGAGACGCCGGGACCACCGGCTCCGGCAGTTTCTATTACTACAGCTACACGATGGAGCAGGTCTCTGCGACGCAGGTCCGGCTTGCGTTCCAGCGGGTCAACTACAACTGCATGTCCTACTGCTCGTATTGCTCCTATTGCAGCTACTGTACCTACTGCAATTGCAACTGCGATTGCGGGGACATGTGAGGGAGTGCCAGCGATGACTACGCCATTTACGACCCATATGTGGGGCCTGCCGGTTCCGCTGCTGATCGAAGTGCTGCGCGCACCCCGCAAGGTGACCCTGCGCTCCTACGAGGAGGTCGTCGACGGGGTCGGCCGGTTCACCGGCCAGCCGATAACGGACGAGGAGCAAGCGATGGAGATCGGACGCCATGCGGCGATCGTGCCGGCCGCTCATGCCGCCCGATCGCCAACGCCAGGCGCCGCTCTGGATCGGCGATTCCAGGACTGGCTCTTCTGTGCGCTCGGTGCGGTGACCCTCGATCTCGATGCGCTGCAGGATCGGGCCGAGTGGTCCGATCACGGCAACTGGATGTTTCCGTTGGCGACCCCCTATTGCGCTGGGACCGCCGGCGTTCCCCTGGCGCCCTTCAATCGCTATCCGGTGAGCTTCGCCGCGCGCATGCCCGCACCGCGTCACCTGGCGGTGGCGGGCGTGAACCTGCCGCTTCAGGTCTATGTCCCGTTTCGGGTCTGCGATTTCGACAGCTGTAGTTTCCGTCTGACGTTGCACCCGGACTACGGCCTCATCGGCAATCTCGATCCCGGCGCCGAACATACCGCCGCCGAGATCCCGACCATCGGCCGCAAGGCGCTGCCGAGCCTCAGGCTCGATGCACCGGGCACGATCGCACCGGAGGAAACGGCGACCATCGGGCTGAAGGTCGTCAACAGCCGCGGTCGCCTGATCGGCGACGCCGCGCCGGAGATCTTCCTCGAGGCCACCGGCGGATACCTGCCGCACAATCGTGTGCGCGCCGACGCGGGCACGGCATCGTTTCGATTCATGGCGCTCGGCCTCGAGGCGGGCGACACCGTCCGCCTGAAGGCCGGGTTCCGTCACTTCAGCGGCGTCGCGGAGGCCGAGATCCGGGTGGCGGATTCCGTGGCGGCCTGAACCCGTGCTCAACATCTTTCTTGGCTACGCCTGCAATTTCAAATGCGCCTACTGCCTGCAGGACCCCAAGGGCGCGGACGCCGCACGAAAACGTCACCTGATCGCGCCCTTTGTCGAAAAAGTCGTCCCGTTCCTGAAGGATAGGGGCATCACCGAGGTCGCGTACTGGGGCGGCGAGCCCCTGATCTACTGGGATGCCATCGAGGCGATCCACGAGGCACTGATCGCGGCCGGCGTTCGGCTCACCTTCATCAAGCTGGTTACCAATGGGAGCCTCCTCGAGGACCGGCATGTCGAGGCCCTCAACCGCTGGGGTGCCTACGTGGTGGTGAGCCGGCACGGGCCGTTCGGCGATCCCAGGTGGGAGCAGGCGGCGCGGCTCGAGAACTCGGCGATCTCGTTCCTGTTCACGCACAAGAGCCTATTCGCCTGGCCTTGGTTCGGGGAGCTCGATCGGCTGGAACAGCGTTTCGGGCGACCGTTCTTCCCCTACGTGCACTGGGTACGCGCGACCGACGGCTGCGATGCATCCTGGTATTTGACCCACGCCGATCTCGACCTCCATGTCCCGCACCTCCGCGAACTGGCCGAGCGTCGTCTCGCGGGGGACCGCCACGCTCATGGCATGTTCGAGGGCCATCTCCGGGAGTGGCGGCGTGCGCTTCGCGGCGCGGGCGGGTCCGTCGAGCCTTTGTGTCACGCCGGCGACCATGTCTCGGTCGACCTCGCCGGTAACCGTTATGGCTGCCATCACTCGGTCCGCCAGAGCTTGCGTACCGGTCACCTGTTCGAACCGGAGGCCAGCTCGGCCGAAACCGTGGCGGCGGTTCACCACGTGCATCGCTTCATCGACACCGCCGAATGCCGTCGTTGCCCGATCAACCGCTGGTGCCGCGGTAACTGTCATCTGTCGAACACCCACGACGTCGACTGCCGTCTGGCCAAGGCCAAGCACGAGCTATTCACCTGGATTACCCAACAGGAGGGAGCATCCCTTGCCGACCTACACGATCACGCTTCAAGGCCCCGACGGCACGACCGAACGGCTCCTTTATGACCCGCACGCGTCCCTCCTGACCCATGACGACGGCCGGCCGGTGGACATCTCCCCGGCCGGTTTCGTTTACGGCGGGAAAAGCGGATGGGAAACGGCGATGGCGGTGAGTCCCGAGTACCCGGGTCTAAAAGCGCGCACCGTTCGCAAATTGAAGGTCTCGCTCGGGTTCAGCTGCAACTATTCCTGCGCCTATTGCGGCCAGGCGAACCAGGTCGGCCGAGAGGAGTCGACCGATCTTACCGATGTCAGCCGATTCCTCGCCAACCTGGATTCCTGGTGGGACGGTGGGATGGATGGCAGGGGCGCCGGAACCAACGTCCAGTTCTGGGGCGGCGAGCCCTTCGTCTACTGGAAGAAGCTGAAGATCCTGGCCGAGGGCATCAAGGACCGATGGCCCAGAGCCGAACTCTCCGTCATCACCAACGGTTCGGTTCTGAGCGAAGAAAAGATCGAGTGGCTCGATCGGCTCGATTTCGCGGTGGCGGTCTCTCATGACGGACCCGGTCAGGCCCTGCGCGGGCCCGACCCATTCAAAGACCCGGAAAAGGCGGCGGCGATCCGGGCGCTGTTCGCCCGTCTTCATCCCAAGGGCAAGGTCTCGTTCAACGTGGTGCTGACACGCGATCATCACAGCCTCAAGGCGGCGCGCGAGTGGTTCGTCGAAACGATGGCTGACCAATCGGTGGTGGTCGGCACCGAGGAATTGCTGCTGCCCTACGATCCGGGCGGGCTCATGCTCTCGCCGACAACGGATGAGGAGCACAAACAAATCCGACTGGCGCTCCTGGGCGAAGTCATGGACGGGAGTGCGCTTGCCGTTGCGACCGTCTGGATGAAGCTCCAGGACTGGTTCAATTCCCTGGCCGAGGCCCGGCCCGCTTCAACCCTCGGGCAGAAGTGCGGCATGGACCGCGAAGACAACATCGCGGTCGACCTCAAGGGCAATGTCTATACCTGCCAGAACACGGGCGATGCCACGCACCGGATCGGACACGTCGACGCCCTCGACGATGTGCGGCTCACCACCGCCAAGCACTGGTCGCTCCGAGCCGAATGCCGGCGCTGTCCCGTGGTTCAGCTTTGCAAGGGCGCCTGCATGTATCTGGATGGCGAATACTGGCGCCACGCCTGCGATAACAGCTTTACCTACAACATCGCCATGCTAACCGGCGCGCTCTGGATGCTGACCGGCAAGGTCGCCGTCGCCATCGACGGTCCGATGCGGCGGGACACTTGATCGGGCGGCGAGCGGCCGCCACGTACCCTCGAAAAATGAAAGGAAAATCGGATGAACCGTCCAACCATGGAGGACGGGCATGTGCGCATGTCCGTCGAAGAGTTCGAGGAATACCTGGAACTGGCCGCGGAGCGGGGCGCCAAGCGGGCGCTCGCGGACGTTGGCCTCGTTGACGAGGAGGCCGCGAGCGACATCCGCGATCTGCGCTCTTTGCTGAGCGCCGTTCGCATCGCCAGGCACACCGCCTGGCAGACCGTCGTGCGCCTCGTCACCACCGGGTTGATCCTGGCGCTCATGGCGGGCGTCGCCATCAAGCTCAAGCTGTTTGGAGGAAACTGATGCCGAGTTTTTCCGACAAGTCGATTTCCAAGCTGGGCACCTGCGATGCGCGCCTGCAGCGGGTCTTCCATGAAGTGGTGAGAAACTTCGACTGCACCGTTCTCGAGGGCCACCGGAACAAGGAACGTCAAAACCGGTTGGTGGAAGAGGGCAAGAGCCAGGTTCTCTGGCCGGACGGCAAGCACAACACCGTGCCGTCCATGGCCGTGGACGTGACGCCCTATCCCGTCGTCTGGGACGACCGGGAGCGCCAAACCCTTTTTGCCGGATACGTCCTTGCGACCGCCAAGGCGATGGGTGTCGACCTTCGATGGGGTGGCGACTGGGACCTCGACACCGAGGTCCGGGACAACACCTTCGACGACTTGGTGCATTTCGAGATCGTGGAGGGATAGCCATGCTGGACAAGATTTTTGGCTCGATCGTCGGCGGTGGTGTCGTGTCCGCCGCCGAGGGGGTCGCCAACATCATCGACCAGTTCGTCGAAACAGACGACGAGAAGCGTGCCGCCGAGGTCATCAAGGCGAAGCTGATGATGAAGCCTAGCCTAGCTCAGATCGAGCTCAACAAGATCGAGGCCGGCCACCGCTCCATCTTCGTCGCGGGCTGGCGGCCTTTCATCGGCTGGGTCTGTGGTTTCGCGCTCCTCTGGCACTTCATCCTGTTCGATTTTCTGACCTGGATAACGGTGAACTTCTTTCCGCAGGTCACGGAATTGCCGGAACTCTCCGGGACGGAGACCCTGGTCACCGTGCTGCTGTCGCTTTTGGGCTTGGGTGCCATGCGGACGGCGGAGAAATTTGGGGGGAAGACGAAATAGATGCCTGGGCGGTCAGGCCTGTTTGCTCTCGGGATGCCGTTGGTACCAGTCGCGGTAGACGGTCAGGCTTTTTCCAGATCGCATGCGGTCATCCGATCCCCCGTTTCGTCGATCTGCCCAGATTCCAGTTGCGCTGCAACACAGTGTCAATAGCGATCAACGTCGTAAGAAAGTTCCGCACCGGTACTGCCGAAGCGTGATAACTGCTTCGAGCAGATGTCGTGGGCGACGGCTTCGGTGTTGCTCGTGGGGCCAGACATGAAGGCAAGCTTAACAGTATGCGTTCAATATCGCCAGTGGGAGCCGGATTGTCGAAATCCCGGAAGATGCTCTATGACTGCTGGGGGATCATGTCGCTCAGGATCGACCGTATTTTTCCCCTGGCGACTGAGATAAGCGTTCCAGTGCCTGAGTGACGAGTTCGACTGCATTTTGCACGTCGCTTTCCGTCGTGTGACGTCCCAAGCTGAATCTTACCGATGCATCGGCTTGTTCTGTGTTAAGGCCGATAGCGCGCAGGACGTGGGAAGGTTCGGGTATACCGGACGTACAGGCTGAGCCCGAGGATGCGGCGAGTTTGGGTTGCAAGGCTCCAAGAATGTCTTGAGCATCGAAACCTTCGAAACACACATTCGCATTGCCGGGATGGCGATCATCCAAATCGGGACCGGTTAGCTGAATGCTCCAATGTGTTTGCGCGAGTTGCTCGACGAAATGATCACGCAGAGATCGAACCCGTTTCCGTACGTTAGCTGCCTCATCTCCGGTGCAGAGCTTGGCAGCTTCGCCCATGCCGACGCAGAGCGGTAGCGGTAGGGTGCCTGAGCGCAGGTTATCTTGTTGTCCACCGCCGTAGATAACCGGCTCGATACACGGTTGGAGGTCGCGGCGGATGTATATAGCACCGATGCCCATTGGGCCGTACATCTTGTGACCAGAGAGGCTCAGGAAATCGACCCGATCTGCAATTTGAGACAAATCCATCGCTGTCGGCGCTTGAGCGCCATCGCAGTGAAGCAAGGTTCCGGACGCACGACAGATTTGGCTGATTTCGGATATTTCTTGGATTGTGCCGATCTCGTTATTCACAAGTATGAACGAGCAAAGCAGCACATCACTCGAAATCATTTTCTTTAGTTCGTCTTGTTTGATCTTGCCATTTTGATCAACGGGCACGGTATCAACCTTGAAGCCGCCGTGCTCTTGAAGCGCTTGCGCAGCCGCCAAGACGCACTTGTGCTCAATGGCACTGACAAAGATGCGCCGCCGATTTGATGCGGCGTCAAGGCCGCGTGCGACACCGAGAAGCGCGAGATTGTTCGATTCGGTCGCGCCCGACGTGAAGATCACCTCATCCGCATCAGCGCCGATAAGGGTTGCCACTGAAGCTTTGGCGTCCGTGATCGCCTTGTCCGCCGCCCACCCGATAGAATGTTCGATCGAGTGCGGGTTACCGAATGATTCGCGCCAAAACGGCTCCATTTTCCGAAGAATACGTGGATCAAGAGGCGTCGTTGCCTGATGATCGAAGTATATAGTGCCGTAATTTATCATTTTATTTCAGTAAGATAGGTAACATATTTATGATTTTCCCGAAACATGAGGGCGCGGTCCGATCTGGATTGCTCCTCCAGATAACAGTTTGACCATACATGATTTCATACGGTAGTGTCGACCTGGATGGACAATCCAGGGCGAATGGGATGGCGCGAGGCATATTATACCAAGACGGATATCGGCACCAATTCTCTGGGCACGAGACGTTTCCGCTTCGCTACGGTTGGCTAAAAAATGCCTTTGACGCTGTTTCCCAATCGGAAGAACTTACTGAAAACAAATCTGTTTTTCTTGCTGATGACGCCATCGCCCGATTTGGCGTTGGCAAGAACATGGTTGCCTCCATGCGTTATTGGGCGACGGCTGCCGGCATCATTGCGGACGCACCCACCCCGAATCGAATCGACATAACGCCGCTTGGGCGGAAGATTTTTGGAGAAAACGGCCTTGATTCGTACATGGAAAATCCCGCAACGCTTTGGCTTGTCCATTGGCAATTGTGTGGCAGGCCGGATCGCACCACCTGGTATTGGACGTTCAACCACTACCCGGCTGTGACTTTTGACCGTGAGCACCTCGTGAAAGGGTTGGTGTCCCTTGCGAGCGAGCGAGACTGGGCGCGTGTCTCCGGCGCGACTGTTAAGCGTGACGTTGAGTGTTTTGTTCGAACTTATGCCGCCCGCCCGTCGTCGGGAAAGATCTCTCACGAAGATGCACTTGAGTGCCCACTGACAGAGCTTGGCCTTATTCGTGCGATTGGCAAGAAGGATGGTTTTCGTCTTGTACGCGGGGCAAAAAGTTCGTTGGGCGATGGCGTGTTTGCATACGCGTTGATCGACTTCTGGTCTAGGTTTTCTAACGCGAATACCTTGTCGTTCGAAGCGGTCGCCCATGAGCCCGGCTCGCCGGGACGCGTGTTTCTCCTTGATGAAAACGATCTTGTTGACAGATTAATTAACATCGATGAAGTAACCAACGGCGCTATTCGTTGGTCGGAAACTGCCGGACTGAAGCAACTGATCCGACAGGCCGACCTCGACGAAGAAATATCTCTGGGTTTGATCGGCCATGACTATCACGTTCGCACTAAACGAAAGGTGGCGTGATGAGTTTGATCGAACGGGTTCATATTGCGCGACGGTTTCAACGGTCTGTTCGCATTGACACCGACCTTGGCAATCCAGAGAGCCTGACAGGATTTATCTGCCCAAAATCTTCAGCAGATGTACTCCTTTCCATGGCGCATCATGTCGCGGATACCGGACAAGGAGCATTTACATGGACAGGTCCATACGGTAGCGGCAAGTCGAGCCTTGTGGTGGCACTAAGTGCGCTTATTAACGGCAACAAAGGGCTCCGCGATGAGGCTGCAACAACTGTAGGTAAGAAGGTCGCCAAGGAAGTTTGGGAAATGCTGCCGCCGCATTCGAAAGGCTGGCGTGTACTTGGTGTCGTTGGCAGGCGGGATGATCCTGTTCAGGTCATCGGTGAAACAATTGATAGTTCCGAGTACGCGCAGGGGAAAAAGAGGCGCTGGTCGGAAACACGCCTGGTTGAAACACTTTGTGAAATCGCGAGTGCCAACCCACGCAGCCACGGTGGCTTACTCGTATTTGTCGATGAGATGGGAAAGTTCCTTGAAGGCGCGGCACACGGTGACGGGGATATTTACGTCTTCCAGCAACTTGCCGAGGCCGCATCTCGGAGTGGTGGGCGTCTAATCGTCGTCGGCGTTCTGCATCAGGCTTTTGAGGAATATGCCAACCGACTTTCCCGCGAATTTCGCGATGAGTGGTCGAAGATCCAAGGGCGGTTTATAGACCTGGCCGTCAACACCGCAGGCGAAGAGCAAATTGACCTTATTTCTCGTGCAATTGAGGGGAGTGGAAAGTCTCGCCAACAAGAGAAATTGGCTGCCGTTGTAGGTCAGCACATTTTGGACCGGAGGTCGGGAGTCTCCACACATGTAACCGATGCGCTCAACCGGTGTTGGCCTCTCCACCCAGTTACCGCAGCGTTACTTGGACCAATTTCCCGTCGTCGCTTCGGGCAAAACCAACGCAGTATTTTTGGTTTCCTGAATTCCGCCGAGCCGCATGGCTTTCAGGATTTTTTACGTCACGCAGGCGATGATGATCTCTATAAACCAGCACAGCTTTGGGATTATCTGCGCACCAATATTGAGCCTTCCATACTTGCATCACCAGACGGTCATCGTTGGGCACTTGCAGCCGAAGCAGTAGAACGGTGCGACGCCATCGGTGGTGACACGCTTCATATCCAACTCCTAAAGACGATTTCTTTGATTGATCTTTTCAAGGATCGATCGGGCATCGTACCGAGTGAAGACCTACTCACAGTATGTTTGCCGAGGCATTCAAAAAAGGCGGTTCATATCGCGCTTGGCCAGCTTAAAAAGTGGTCTCTCGTCATATTCAAGAAGTTTCTCGATGCCTACGCCGTATATGCCGGGAGCGATTTCGATATTGACCAGGCAGTCGCGGCTGCCCTTGAAGATAACAAAGAGATTGATTTTACCGCGCTCCGCTCATTGGCAAGCCTGCAACCCATTCTCGCCAAACGTCATTATCACGAATTTGGTGCCTTACGTTGGTTTGACGTTGAGATCGCACCTCTAGAGCAGATTGTGGACTCAGCCTCTAATTTTGAACCCGGCCCTGGCACCATTGGGCAATTCCTACTAGCTGTGCCGACGGCAAATGAAACAGCGGAAAGTGCCAAAAAACTTTGCCGTGAAGCCGCAAGGCATTCAGGGGAATGGGATATCATCGTCGGCCTTTCTCACCGATCCTGGTTTATAACCGAATTGGCGCGTGAACTCCTTGCTCTGGAGAGAGTACGCAATGAACGACCTGAGTTGCAGGGAGACGACGTAGCACGACGTGAAGTCCGAGCAAGATTGGCAACGTTGCAGTCTCAGCTTGAGGCGGAGCTTCATCGCGCCTTCCACAATGCCGATTGGCTCCAAAAGCATCATTCGCCCAAACCTTTATCGCAAGATGAGTTAAACAGTCTTGCGTCCGATCTGGCAGACGCACGATTTCCGAAAACACCTCGCCTTCATAACGAGCTACTCAACCGAATTAAGCCGTCGAGCAATGCCGTTGCCGCACAAAATTCTTTGTTGCGATGTATGGTCGTCGATGAAGGCAGACCCCGTCTCGGTATTGAGGGCTTTCCGGCTGAAGGGGGTTTGTTCTCTTCCATCTTGGAGGCGACCAAGCTGTACGTAGAGAGCAAAGAAGGGTGGTGTTTTGTTGCTCCGGGTGCGACAGGCGATGATCAAGCGTGTCTTGCACCGGTTTGGGAGGCAACTTCCAAGCTACTTCGTAATAGCGAAAACAGCACGATTTCGCTTGCTGAAATCTACGACCTTTGGAGAGCGCCACCCTTCGGTATTAAGGACGGGATCATGCCGGTCATTGCGGTGGCGTATATCCTGTCAAATCGAAACGCGGTGGCATTTTACAGACAAGGAATTTTTCAGGCACGGTTTAAGGACCTTGATGTTGAATATCTGGCTAAAGACCCGAATGACATTCATCTTCGTTGGATGAATTTGTCCGAGGTGTCGCGCCGTTTGCTCTCTGGGATGGCGGAAATTGTACGTGACCTCGACACCTCAAATGCGCTCGAAAATCTAGAACCTATTGATGTGGGACGCGGCTTGATAGCCATATATGACGACCTTCAACCCTGGACAAAGCGTACCATGCGTCTGTCCAGCAACGCCGTACATATCAGAGGGATATTCAAAAAAGCGAACGACCCTAACAGGCTTCTTTTTAATGATCTGCCTGCATTGATGGGAAAAGATTACGACCTGTCTTCGAATACAGGGCTTGCAGCGGTAATCGACAATGTAAGGGATGGCCTAGTAGAGATGGTAGGGGCATATCCTTCCATGCTTCAAAGGTATGCCGACAACATGCTTGCCGAACTTCAGGTGCCAAACGCTTCCGCACAAGCACTGGCTGATTTAAGAGACCGCGCGGAAAACATCCGTGAGCTTGCTGGTGATTTTAGGCTCAATGCTTTTGTGAGCCGAATTGCCGCTTTCAAGGGAACGGCAGAAGATATCGAAGGGTTAGCGAGCCTAGCTACCAACAAGCCGCCAATAGATTGGATCGATGCTGATTTAGACCATGCCGCCATCGAGATTACCGAGCTTGCTCAACGGTTCAACAAGTCAGAAGCCTACGCTCGGGTGAAAGGTCGTTCAGACAAGCGCCACGCAATGGCGGTTGTAGTGGGTATAGGTGGGCGTCCAGCGCCTATTCTCGAAGAGTTTGACATCACGGATGCCGACCGCACCACCGTCAACGAGATTATTGAGCGAGTCGAAACGGCACTAGAAAGCGGCGATCAAGCTCAGCGAAACGTTATCTTGGCCGCGCTGGCGGAACTCAGTGTCCAATATATGAATATCAAGCGAAAGGCACCGAAGCGCTCTTCTTCTAGAGGAAGGACTGCTTCGTAATGGCAGCGGTCGAAAGGCATGTCCTCGGCATATCCGGTGGCCGGGATAGTGCGGCGTTGGCTGTTTATATGCGCCAGTACCATCCCGAAATAGACATTGAGTATTTTTTTACAGATACCGGCAAGGAACTGCCGGAGGTGTATGAATTCTTGGGGCGCCTGGAAGGTGTCTTGGGTAAACCGATCAAACGGCTCAACCCTGACCGTGACTTTGATTTCTGGTTAAAGCAATACAACAGCTTTTTGCCGTCCGCCCAGACCAGATGGTGTACCCGTCAACTCAAATTACGCCCCTTCGAGCAATGGGTTCGCCCGATGCTCGAAGAAGGAATGACTGTCTCTTCCTACGTTGCGATTCGAGGTGATGAAGAATACCGCGAGGGCTACAGCTCTAAACATGACAACTTGATCATCAAGCTTCCCTTCAAGGAATCGGGCATAGATAAGGCCGGTGTTTTAGAAATTCTGGAAACGTCAGGTTTGGGGCTTCCGGCATATTACTCCTGGCGTACTCGTAGCGGCTGCACCTTTTGCTTTTTCCAGCAGAAGATCGAGTGGGTTCGGTTGCGAGAGCAACACCCCGATTCTTATGAAGAGGCGAAGCGATACGAAAAGACCGCTGTTGACAGTGGCTCACCGTTTACATGGAGCCAAGGCGAGTCTCTTATTGATATAGAAAATCCTGAACGAATTGAGCAGATCAAAAACGACCATATGAAGCGTATTGCCCGTATGCACGCAAAGCTCCAACGAAATCCCTTGCGACCTGACGCTGAGCCTATCGATATCGATGATCTTTATGGGAAAGCGAAAGTTTGTCTTGCGTGTCACAAATAATAGGAACGGCGTTCAGGCCGCTGATTTTCGAAGCAGCTCATCCAAACAATCAGAGATATTCCAGATCGGCTCCGCATCGCCGTCTTTAAGCATTTCAATAACCTTGGGCATTCCGGCGACCGCTAATCCGTTCGCAAGTGTCATCATCTTGCGAGGTTCCGAAACAATATTTACGTCGCCCGTATTGCCTACCGCAATAAGCATCAGCGTATGAACACGCCAAGGATCGCTTCCAAAAATAGAGCCATCGATAATCTTCTTTGTGTCGAACTTGCCAAGATCGGCTGGTTTCAAATTAAGTCGCGCAGCAACACAAACGGAAAGGAACCAGAGATCAACCATTCTTGGAAATGGACTTTGGTCGATGATAGCCTTTGCGCCTGTCTGGCAGTAGCGCGTAAAGGCTTCGTGCAAATCGACAGGTACGTTGATGTCGATCGCTTGAAACGGATTGTAATATCTATCAGCCATAATTAGCTCACTCCTTATGATGCTGCTTGCTGCATGACCTCTGCATCAGAGCGTAGTTTACAGAGTTGACATTCACCTCGATGATTGCACTCGCATCGCAGCACCTTACGCTCGCTGACGCCGGGATCATTTGCTAAAATTTTTGGGTAAAGTGCGGGGTTCGTTAAGGTGAACACTACTCCTGCCGACTCGTCTAAGATTTCCTCGCATCCTGCAATCTCGTCATGGGTTAGGAACAAGACAAGTTGCGCGCTTTCTCGTATTGCCGTCCTCAAGATTGACCGCCTCACGTAACCGGCTGTCATGCCCAAAGGGGTGTCAATCACATTAGGGGCTTCGACCTCGCTCACCTTTGTCAGGGCAAGGATGAAGGCAATGGTAAGCGCACGGCGTGACGCTCCATTGAGATCACGATCTGGATTTAGTGTTCGATCATTTGGGCCGTAGACGATAATGTCGAATTCTTGGCTGATCTCTGCCCGTTTGATAATGGCACCTTGTTCCGGGTCGGCACCGATCATCTCCAGAAACACCGTGTTCATTAGCTCACTGACCTTGGCGAGTTCTTCATTTGTAATCCGCTCATAGGCGCTTTTTAGAACCTTGATCACATCCTGTGTGACTTCAAGCTCGGATAGAATTAATGCGCCCTTTTTTTGCTCGCGAAGGAGCCGGTCGCGCTCTACGGTCAGGTCAGTGCGTTCGCGTCCTAGGCCTTCAAGTTGTGTTTCCAGGGACGAACGCTTTTGCAGGAACCGATCACGCTGATTCAAATATTGGCGTTTGGTCTCACGAAGGCCCTGAATATCCGTATCGGGAAGTTCGCCAAGCTGAAGTTCCAAGGACTTCAGTTCGCGACCGGCATCATCCCGTAAAGTTTGGAGGCCGTCGCGGCTTTCTACGACCTTGCGATAGTCATCTAGCCAAGCGCTGCCTCCGTTGTTCTCCGGCGACTGTAACGATGTGGCGCTAAAGAAGAGGTCAGTAAGTATTTCCCTAATTTCATCGGGCTTGCGGTTATCGTCTATTAGTTTTTGGATGTGCACCCGCCGACGTAGTCCGTCAGAATCGCCTTCATCCAAAGCCTCGCCGCAAATGCAGACCTCAGCTTCTAGGCGATCTTCAAGTACGGGAATGGTAGATTTTGGAATTTCTCCATCATTATGCATCTCATCCAATTTTTTAAAGGCTTCAGTAAGCACGGGTGTGAGCAAATCGGTTGCCAAAGATTGGCTTCGGAACAAAGCGGAGTGTTCCTTGTTAGCAGCGTCGATTTGACTGTCGAGTTTCTTGATTCTCCCCTTTGCGTGATCGAGGTCACTGCTCAGTTTTTCTTTGTCACCTTTTTGGAGGGCCGCGCTAATTTTCCTGTCTGTCTCGTTCACCTTTTCATCGAAATTAGAGAATTGCTCTTTGGCGTCCTCAAGGTCGCTCTCTAATTTTGTGTAATCTTCATCAATTTTTACTAGGCGCGAGGCAATGGTGTCTAATTGCCCGCCAGCTCCTATTTTCTTTGCCTGTTTGTTGACCTCTGCGGCCGATTTTTGGACATGTTTGACGGCATCCTCAATGACCCCAAGTCCCAATAGGGAGCGTATAGCCCGTTGAACCCTCTCGCGTTTTGTTGAGAGCGCAACATCCGCTTCGATGAAGCTTAGCGCTCGGTCACCATCTGTGAAGAAAACTTCGCGAAGCTCTGGAGGCAACTCTTCGTTGATGAGTGATTCCGGTGGATCAATGGGACTTGCCCCGGTGTCGTTTAGCGCAAAAAGCTTTACCGTTGACGGTGAGTGACGCCACGTAGTGCCATCGACTTCTTCAAACGCGGAACGAACGATCCGATATTGCCGCCGCGTCTCGCGCAACCCAGACGGTCCACGCCGAAATGTAGTCACTTCGAACTCGACAGTCGCCGTAATCGGGACGCGCTTTCCATCGCTTTCTTCCCAATCGATGGGATGAAGTCTGAAGTCATTGCCTTTGTCGGGTAGCGCTGAATCTCCGTAGATTGCCCATTGGAGTGCTCTTAAAATCGTTGTTTTGCCAGTCTCGTTTGCTGCGCGAATTACCGTGAGATTACGTTCCGGATCGACAGAAAAACGAAGCTCCAAATCCCGC
The DNA here is from genome assembly GCA_964344645.1 of uncultured Thalassospiraceae bacterium. Taxonomy (GTDB): domain Bacteria; phylum Pseudomonadota; class Alphaproteobacteria; order Rhodospirillales; family JABHCV01; genus JACNJU01. The sequence goes on along the minus strand of CAYFOJ010000019.1, from coordinate 18,506 downwards.
AGGAGGCGGAAATTCTCAAATTCAGCACGGAGAAGTTTCATCGCCTCTAATCCCCAGTTTCCAATTCATCGCCCCGCTGTTCAGAGAGATAGCGTGCAGCCGCATTGCATTTGTCATTTATCTTTTTCTGAATGTTCGTTCCCTGTACGCGATGTTGACGTTCGTATTCGATGATGTCGGAAATCACGTCCACAATTTCTTCGCGATAGCCCTCACAGCGCTCCTCGACATCGGCGCACTGCTCCAGAATGATCGATATTATTTTTTTATCATTAAGCGGCATTTCCGCTTCCTTCTTGTCTACAGGTGCACAGCATCCGAAAGCTTGTCGATTACGGCTAGCGGGCCATCGGCTTTTCCAGCATTTCGCGCTAAGCTTGCGAATTCTTGGGCACGTCGAAGCTCAGAACGTACCAAAGATCGTGCGTCCTGGTCCAATCCTTCATCAATCTCCGGTGGTAAGGCAAGGAAGTCATGCACAACACTATGTGTCTTGCCTATTGCACTGCATGTTCTAAGGAGCCTTCCCCGCCGCTGAATCCATTGCCGTTCCACCGTTGTGCTCGCAAGTACGAAGGCTTTGCAAATTTGAGGAATGTTAACGCCTTCATCCAAGACGCGCTTTGCCGTCAGAACCTGTATTTCACCATCTTGGAATGATCGTATCACTTGTTTGATTAGAGCCCGGTTCCTCGTTTCTTCAGAGGTTAATTGGTGAAATAGGAAATCCTTGTCTCGCAATAAACGGTTAACTGCTTCTAGTTGTGCCGGCGCCTTATCCGTGGTGTAAACCAACGTGTGCTTGAGACTTCGCTTATCCTCTTTTCCTAAGAGGGAAGAGAGCTGTGCGATTTTGCCTTCTGCCGTTTCCAGTAGAACGCGTCTATCGCGGAACAGTTTTGCCAGAAAATCATCCGGCTTCCCGTTGTCCTGTCGCCATGCATTCTGCTTAATCTTGTGCGTGATTTCGTACCACTGATCCATTTCGTCAGGTGTTAGGGAGACGGGGTGCACAAAATAGTCATACTCAACCAAGCATCGACCTATCGCTTCTTCTAGCGTGAACTGGAAAACGACCTGACCGAAGAACGAAAACAGAGCGTCTGTTCCTTCAGCGTCATATTGTCTGACTGGCGTTGCGGACAACGCAAGGCGGTGTTCAAAAAACGTCGGTGGTTCATTTACGAACGATTCGCGTCCCAAGTTGTGTGCTTCATCGGCAACAAGTAGTCGGTCGCAATCAAACGACGAGACATCCTTCAAGAAAGTTTCCGAACAAAGGGTGTCGTGACTGACAACAATGACCTCCACTTCGGACAGGCCTGTTCGCAAACGCCTCTTTATTTGTTGAAGTGCGCGTGATCTTTGTTGTGCGCCGCCAGCCGTCGTTAGGTTTATGGGAGTTATCCCAAAGGGCGCGATTTCGTCACACCATTGTTCTATGAGCGGTACATATGGAGCCGCGACAACGATCAACAATGGTTTATGCACTTCATACAGTCTATGTGCGCAGATCATTGATGTAATTGTCTTGCCGGAGCCAGTGGCCATTTCCAACACGCCCCGAAATCCAGCCTCACACCATGACCGAACGGCATTTCCCTGATGCTCGAATGGCCCATCCTCGTAAACCAGCCAATCGGGTATTTCGAAGGTGGCCTTTGGCAACAGTGTCGATTCAAAGGGCTCTTGGGGCTGATCCGACATACCGGCTGCACGCCGATATAGCACATAGAAATCTGCTTCGGTTGGAGGCTTATCCGTCGGATAAGAACGCAAAATGCCATCCTTGACGGCTTTCGGGAGCGTGATGACATTGCACTCGTCTTCAGTATTGTCCCACAGGCGCACAAACTGATAACGAAGCTTCTCAATAATATATCGCTGGTTCGGGTCTTCCCACGATTTTGAAACGGTGATTTGCTCAAAATTCTTCCTAATTCCCGCATGGGTCATATTGCTTGACCCATGCGCAGCCAGGATATCTTCTGCCTCTTCAAACAACCAAACTTTTGGGTGGAAGAGGGCGTCTTTCATCAAGGCGACCTTAATCTCGATGTGGCCCACGCGTAGCAAGTACGAAAGGCACTGAAGCGTGTGTTGCTGCAGTGTATTCTCGGTCACGATCAGATCTTCTAGAATATTGCTGGCAACCTCCTCTGGCGACCTTAGGCCTTCCTCAATTGCTGATTGATCTTCGGGCCGCAGGAACGGGCTTATGATCAATCGAAAGCTATGTGGAGTGCCAGCGATGTAACAGGCTAGGCCAGGCGCGAGGGATGCCAACGCCTCGCTTGAAAAGAAGCCTACCATACAATCCACTTTCTCGGCGGCTTGGAAGGCCGGGATGAGCACCTCATCAGAAAGCGGATCATTGGGAAGAAAATAGAGAGGCCGGACATCGGTAAGCGATCGCATTTCGGCTTTCATTGCTTCAGTTTCCGGTGCCGCGATGCCGATAGCCATAGCATTTGGTTCCACTTCTAGGTCGCGTTTATTTTTCGGTGCCGAGACGGCATTTCAGGAGGGGCGTCCTCACTATACTGCTCGATGAAACCCGTCACGGCACGCCTGATGACCCAGGCTGTCGAAACCTCTAGTTGCGAAGCGATACGCTTCACCGTCGCATGATCACTCTCATCAAGTGTGACAGACAGACGCGCCACTCTTTTATTGCTTTTCGGTCGAGCCATCATTGCGCTCCTAAGAGGCGCACCATGTTACACCACAAAACGATAATTTCAGTTTCCAATAGGAGAGTCCATAGGCAAATCCCGACGAATAGCCGGCTGCATGAGCGTTAGCCTACGCAGCAGCGTAAAGCGTGGCGTCCGATGTTCCGCTAGACCGCGTCGCTGTTGAGCAGGGTCGCCAGAGTTCCGGCAACGGAGCCTGCAGCCGCTTTGACCGGATCGGCGGCGAGGTGGGCGTAGCGGGCAGTGGTTTGGACCTGTGTGTGGCCGAAAATTTTATTTCATGGGGGAACTCATGTCCCGAGCTGCAGTTTGGTTGTATTAGACATTCCGCGAATTATTCCTGTACGGACTGCTGAAGCTACACCAGCGAGTACCATGTGCCCCGGCCCGCGCCATGCTGTGCCAGGTGGCCCTTTTCGGTGAGCGCTTTGATGTGGTCTTTGATTGTATTGCGACTCGCCCCGGTTGCCTTGACGGCCTCGCTGACAGTCACCCGCCCATGTTCACGGGCGATTTCGAGAATCTGGACCGATAGTTCGGGCAGGTCACCAAGGATGACTCGTTCGCGCTCAATCTTCTTCTCGAGGCGGTTTTTCTGTTGTTGCAGCGCCTTCAGGAAGTAGGTGACCCAGGGCTGCCAGTTCGGTGCGCGGGTTCGGATCGTGCCCTGTGTCTGGCGTAGGGCGAGGTAATAGGCCTCCTTGCTTTGCTCGATGACGCTCTCCAGTGAGCCGTAGGGCACGTAGGCATAATCGGCCTGCAGCAACAGCAAAGTCGTCAGAATTCGCGATAAACGACCGTTCCCATCCTGGAACGGATGGATTTCCAGAAAGACCACAACAAAGATAGAGATGACCAGAAGCGGATGGATTTCACCTTGATCCAAGCTCTCGCGTGTCCAGGCGATCAGTTCCGCCATTAGTCGGGGGGTGTCGAAAGGGGGGGCAGTCTCAAAAACCACGCCGAGGCTTTTCCCGTCAGGGCCAAACACCTCGACATGGTTAGGAAGGGTCTTGTATTCACCGCGATGGCGTTCGTCCTTGCCCGAGTATTTCAAGAGATCGCGGTGGAATTGCTTGATGTGGTTCTCGGTGATATCAATCGCCTCCCAGTTCGCGAAGACGGTCTCCATCGTATCTGCGTAGCCGGCTACCTCCTGCTCGTCGCGTGTCGCGAAGGACTTGATCTCGATTTTGGAGAGAAGCTGTTCGACCTCGCGGTCACTGAGCTTCGCGCCTTCGATCCGGGTGGACGAGCCGATACTTTCGATGGTCGCGACGCGGCGCAGGCTGGAAAGCCGCTCGGGCGCGATACGCCCGATGGCCCGCCAGGTGCCTTTAAACTCGTCGATCTCGGCGATGAGCCCAAGGATCTCATTGCTGATCTTAAGCGATGTCGTGTTGAGTGCGGCATCCATTTATCCATCCAATTGAAGAATGCCATACTGCCATCCATTTGTCCATCCATTTTCATCCAATCATGACCTGGTGGGGCGTACCACGGATGGGTGACCCGGCCCCGGACTTAAAGCCGTGGCACGCCCCGCATTGTCGAGGACGGCCACATATTGAACGGCCTCGCGGTCAAATCCTATGACGATTGACCTGGTGGGCCCCGTCCGGGTTCGCCGGCATCCCCACCACCGCCATTGATCCGCCCCCGCCGACGGCTTCTCCGACGGTCCCGGCGCTTATCGGGTCCCGGTCCCCATCCTGGTCGCATTCATTGCCGGTACAATGAACAACCCGACCTCAATCCACAGATTGTGGAAGGTTCCTTATTCCGCGGCCTCCGATCCCATTGACGCCGCCTCGGAGATTCTCTGGAACTCGCTCAGGATCTCGCTGTGATTCTGCGTGAGATATCGGGAGACCTTGCTGTTGTTCAGCAGGGACACGAGATAACCCCGCGCCAGAACCAGATTGAGATGGTCGGAACCATAGGAGTCCTCAAGCAGCTTTATCTCATGCTGTAGGCTGGCCATTTCCTTTTCCATCCGTGCGATCTGCTCCGGCGAAATCCCCTTGAAAGCCTTGGGCTTCTCTGAGTCGACCAGTTGATCCTGGGGTGTTGCCGCCAACAGGGCTTTAGCGTAGGTGACGGAGAAATTGTTCATTGAGATCATCAGCTCCGCGACCTCGACCTGGCGCATGGGCTTCATTTTCTTCAGCGACTGGAAGGTGTTCATCGGGCAGTGCTTGTCTTTGAGGAGCTCTGCCGCCTCCGGACAAATTCCATCCAGGAGTCGCCGCTTGTGACGAATACTCGAAATGTTGACATCCAGCGCCTTGGCGATCCGGTCTTCAGGGACGCCACGTTCAATCGCTTTCAGAATCATCTTGTGCTCCTGAATTGTCGCCAGCCGATTAATTCGTTTGTTGTAGGTGAAGGCCTCGTCGTCGGTGGCGACCAGACAAGTCACCTCGCCAACCTCAAGCTCTTTCAGCACCTCGATCCTCAGATGGCCGTCGAGCAGCAGGAATTTTCCTTTTTGCCCTTTTTGTCGAGCGACGACGGGCGGTTCGATAATGCCGACCTCCCGGATTGACGCTGCAATTTGCTGATATTTCCGGCTCTTCTTGATCGAAACGGCGAGCTGTTTTACGGGCAGGATGTTGGGCAAGGGGATCAATACACTCTCGGACTCGAATGCGATGGTTACCTTGGTGGTCATGGCTATCGCACCTCCCGTGCGGCAATCAGGTCGGCCAAGGTGCGGGGCATGGTTTTTAGGCCTTCAGCGCGAAGCAACGTCACGAAGTTCTCGTCCGCCAGCAGTGTTCGCATCGCCTCGATCACAAACAAAAGCCGGTTCTGAGCGACCTCGGCTCTCTTGATCATCAATCGTTGGCGGTCGGCTTCTTTCTGGTAGGCGCGGACAAGGGCTTCGGATGACATGCGCGAACGGTTTTTGTCTGATGGCTTGTTGCGGTGCGCTTTTCCCCGCCGTTGGCGTTGCTCGATCAGACGTTTCGCGGCAAGTAGTTTCTTCCCACGTAGAAGGCCCTTCTCATATGCTTGGGCCAGGGCCTCTTGCACGCCCTCTGCGTCCGCCTCGGCGATGTCGATGGCAACACTGATGGGGATTTGGCCGGACTCGACAGCGACCAACAGGCGCTCTTCTCCTTCTTCCAGAAGACGCCTGATGGAGTGGACATATTCATAGGAAAGGCCGGTCTTCTTGGCAATCTTCGTATCCGAATAGCCCCGCTTCTTGAGCTCGCCGATATCCCGGAGCAATTCCATTGGACGGTGTTGGCGTCGGGCGAGGTTCTCGACCAGGCTCATAATCAATCTATCTTCCTCAGTGACGTCGACGACGATTGCAGGAATTTCCTGCTGCCCAAGGGAGATGAATGCTTCGAGTCTGCCCTGCCCGCACACCAGTTCGTAAGCAGGCTCTCCATTCGATTCCTTGCGTTGACTGACCGTGATCGGCTTTTTGAGCCCCACATTGGAAATGCTGTCAACGATCTGGCGAAACACCTTCTTATTGCGGACACGGGGATTGAGAACGGTGATCAGGTCGACCGGGATCATTTCGATGGCGATGGTATGCGGGGTGTTCATCATGCTGCGATCTCCGAAATTCTTGCCCGCTCGGCCATGGCGAGGAAATACTCCAATGAATCGAAACGAAACGCGTCGAGTATGAGGCCGTTCTCTTCGGCCAATCGAATTCTGTCCGCTGTCATTTCGAACAGGGGGAGGAGGTAGTAGTCCAGGGGGACCGTGTTGGCGCTATCCATGCGAAGGGCAACGGTGATGTCTGGTGCCAATCCGGTATCAAGCCGAATTTTCCAGCGCAAGGAACCAGCGGGGGTTTGCTGGCAACGGGCTACCACGATGGACGCGGTGAACTCTCCGTTCACCGTGAGGAGGTCTGTGGCGGGGTCCCGAGAAGCCTCACCGCCAAGATTTTCGATCGAAGTTATCGTGTCCGCAACGACAGCATGATGCATCTGGCGCAATGCCCTGTTGATCTCAATGTAGCGATAGTCCCGGTCGGGCTTGAAGCCGACCAATTCGTATGCACGAACCAGGCTTCCAAATCGTCGCTGATAAACGCCGCTGGAGGGCATGCTCTCGGCCTCGTCAATGACCAGACCGGAGAGATATCCGTGGTGCTGGAAAAGGTGCTTGAGACGATCCAGCATTTCCTCGTCCGAGTATCGCCGGCTACGCTCTCGAATCATTCCCTGCGCCGTGAAGAAGAGCTGGGGGTCGACTATCGCTTCAAAAGCCCCATCTGCCCGGATCCACATGTCCGGGGTGTTAACCACCCGTTTTTTCTTCAGCTTGAAAGATTGGTGGTTATAGACGTTGTTGCCGATGTATTTTTCGTTGGTCAGAACCTGATGAACGGTTCCACGAGCCCAGGGGCGGTCGAGATCCGTCATGATTCCACGTTCGTTTAGAGCAGCCGCTATCTCACTTTCGACTTTTCCACCATCGACAAACTCCCGATACATCCAGCACACGGTCTCGACTTCTTCGTCGGGACCCGGCACCAGAACCACCCGGTCGGTTTGCAGGCTCTTATGTTCGCCGAAGTCGAGGACGCCTTGGGGCATGCCGTTCTGATCGATCCGCATGCGGCGTAATCCATAGCCGGCCATACCGCCTTGCCGGAAGCCCAGCTCAATGAGACGGCATTGACCGGCAAATACCTTCGCCGAGAGTTCACGGCTATATTCACCAGCCATGGCACGTTTAACGCCCTTGACGATGGTGGAGACCGGGCTGCCGTCGTTTGAAAATTGCTCTGCACAATAGTGGACTTCGATGCCAGAGCGCTTGCACTTGTATTCGTAGTAGGCGCTTTCATCGGCGTCCTGGAAGCGTCCCCAGCGGCTTATGTCATACACGAGGATAATTTCGAAGTCGGCGTGACCATTCTCAACATCGTCGATCAGCTGCTGCAATGAGTCTCGTCCCTTGATCTGCAGACCGCTTTTCCCCTCGTCGGCGTAGGTGCGGACAATTTCCAAGCGATGTGCTTCCGCATACTGGCGGATTGTCTCAGCCTGGTTTTCCGTCGAGTATTTCTGGTGATCGGTAGACATGCGGACATACTCGGCTGCCCGCTTGGGCGTTGGGCGGTCTCCTGATTGACTGGCTGTTTTTGAATCCTGCTGACCCGTCACGTAGGCTTTCCTTTTTCTTCGTCAAACGCCGCATCCTCGCAAGAGGGCGAACTTGTACCTCACCGTGACCGCTTGGAATCCAGAGATGCCGTGCGAAAGCCACGAGGCGCATAAAATCCAACAGAATGTAATCTATTTGTCAATCAGAAATTATACAAATAGTTGGAAAATGGCTCGGCTAATAGCACGGAAACAAAAAGGAGACAGCTATTCCTTTAGAAAATACACCAATTTATGTGCAGCGTCGTATACAAAATGTTTATTGTAAATTTCGCCAAAACGTTGGAATATGGGGCATGGATAATAGGATTAGCGAACTGCGGAAGGCACGCGGGCTGACGATGAAGCAGCTGGCGGAGCTTGTCGGAACGAGCAATCAACAGATTAGCCACCTTGAGAAGGGGCGTCGTCGTTTGACGCTCGATTGGATGGAACGAATTGCCAAGGCCCTAGAGTGTCATCCATCCGACCTGCTCGCCGGCGGCACGCGACTTCAAAATGAAAAGGAGCGTGCCATGATCGAGCTCTTCCGGGGGCTTTCGGATGAACAGCAAGAGGCTTTTTTACAAGCAACTGCTGCGCTGGCGAAACCGGTAGTGGATGTCATGAAGAAAGCGGGAAACGGCTGAGGTCGAGCAGGCGATTGAGCGCGGCGCGGCTGGTGTGCATGCGCCGGGCCATCTCGGACTTGCTCTGGTTCTCCTCGGCCATGGTCCGTTCGACCTGCCAGGCCAGGGCGTAGGTCATCGCCACGAACACCAATGGCGCCCAGGCTCCGAAGCCATCCAATCGCGTTTCCAATGCCGACGGGTTCAAATTCTGCCGGTAAACGAATGCTCCCGCGATAGCTGCCCTTAGAATCAGGAATAACACTATGCGGGTGAACTAGCGGCCTTCCTTGGTAAAACCCTGTCCCATACTATTCTCCCTCCGTCGGAGAAAGTAGCTTCCCCTCTGCATCCGTAAGCCCAGAAACGCGCGACAAACAGAAGACGCGAATGAATGATGAAAAATTACTCTCACCACTCCCTTGAAAATCATCATTTAACCGCGTGATTAGGGTGCTGAGATTGATATCTCGGGACATCGCTATTTCCTCAAGTGATCGCCAAAAAGGTAATTCGAGACTTATCGTTGTGCTCTTTTCGTGTATGCGAAAAGACCGTTTCTCATGCATGAAAGCCTCCTATTGCCCAAAAGCGAAATGTTTGCGTAATTGAGCCAGGGAATGGTGAATCAAGTAAGAGCGTGTTCTTCTTGCGACGCTTCCTTTCTGCCGTTGATGGCATATTCGCCGGCCTTTCCCAGGAACGGCTGGACCAACAGCCAGTCGAGCCGCAGATTTTTTTGATCGCGGAACTGCTCGATACCGATGGTCATTCCCTCATGCCCGGCGGCAGGCTGGTCTCGATAGGTTCCGAACAGTCGGTCCCACCACGGCAGGTTGAAGCCGAAATTACTATTGGTTTCTTCCGGTACGACCGAGTGGTGAACGCGGTGCATATCCGGCGTCACGACAAACCAACGAAGAAGCCTGTCGATGGCCGACGGGATGAGGATGTTGCCATGGTTGAACATGGCAGTCGCGTTCAAGATAACCTCAAAGATCAAAACGGCGAGTGGGGGTGCGCCAAGAAGGGTTACGACGGTGAGCTTGATACCCATGGACAGCAATATTTCGATGGGGTGAAAGCGCGCGCCCGTGGTCACGTCGTAATCAAGATCGGCATGGTGCATCCGGTGCAGTCGCCAGAGTGCGGGTATGGCGTGAACCATCACGTGCTGGAGATAAATGGCGAAGTCGAGCAACACCACCGAAAGAGTGACGGCAAGCCAATAGGGCAGGTCCGCCAGATTGAACACCCCCCAGCCGCGCTCTGCGGCTACCCAAGCCATGGCAACGGCAGCGATCGGGAAAGCAAAGCGCAGGACCAACGTGTTCAACGCTACGAGCCCGAGGTTGCTGGGCCATCGCGCCAATCTCGAATGGGCTAACGCCCGGCGCGGAGCCAACACCTCCCACAGCGCCACGGCCACAAGAATTCCCGCGAAGAACTCTAGCCGAATGACCAACTCGTTCTGGAGGATAAATTCTTTCATTACCAAACCTCTTCTTTAATTTTCTCCAACTTTCGTGATGACCATTGACATCAAATGGTCATCGCTCTAGTATTCTATTGTTCACTTGAATACTTTAATCAATAGGGAGGCTGTGGTCAAGGGGCGTAAAGATTGAATTCCCGGCGCCAGCAAAGGAGCATGAACATGAAGTTTCTCTTCATCCTCAACGATCCACCTTACGGCACCGAGCGCTGCTTCAACGCCCTCCGGCTGGCGCAGGCGCTCTTGAAGACCGAACCCAAGCCTGAAATCACCGTGTTTCTCATGGCCGACGCCGTGGTCTGCGCCAAAACCGGGCAGACGACGCCGAACGGCTACTACAACTTGGAACGGATGATCAAAGGCGTCGCCCGGGATGCTCAGATCGTCCTTTGCGGCACCTGCATGGACGCCCGTGGGCTCGGTGACGACGAGCTCGTGGGAGGTGCAGAACGAGGCACTATGCCTCAGCTTGCCGAACTGACGACCGAGGCGGACAAGGTTCTGGTGTTTTGAACTGAGGTCGAGCGCAAGTTGTCAGAAAAGGAGAGTGACATGCACATCGTTATCATCGGCGGGTCGTTCGGAGGGCTGACAACGGCCTTTGATCTCAGGCGGCTTCTTCCACGCCGACAACACGAGATCACGGTGATCTCGAAGGAACGCCGCTTCATCTTCATCCCCTCCCTGCCCTGGGTAGCCATGGGCGAGAAGACCATCGCCGACATCTCGTTCGACCTTGAACGGCCATTAACATCGAAAGGGATAAATTTTGTCGAGGCGGCGGTGAACGGGATCGACCCGGACGCACGTAAGGTCCACACGGATTCTGAATCCTATGACTACGACTATCTGGTGATCGCCACCGGCCATCGCAGCGCCAACGAGGCGGTGCCCGGCCTCGGTCCATTCGACGGTCCCGGACATTCGCTGATGTCGCCACCGGAGGCGGAAGAGGTGCGGGATACCTGGTCGGCCTTCCTGGACGATCCCGGTCCAATGGTGATCGGCTGCGCGCCCGGCGCCAGTTGCCTGGGACCGGCCTACGAGTTCCTGTTCGAGGCGCATCACGCCCTGAAACGCTTCCGGCTTTGTCACAAGGCGCCGATGACGTTCGTCACACCGGAGCCTTTTCTCGGCCACTTCGGGGTCGGCGGTTTCGGTAAAATCCGCCAGTTCCTGGAAGGCGAGTTGGAAAACCGCGACGTTCGCTACCATACGTCATCGGCGGTTTCGAAGATCACCGATGGTTCGGTCGAGATGGCGGACGGAACGGTGTTCGAATCCCGTTACTCCCTCATCATTCCACCCCTGGCCGGGGTCAGGCCCGTCGCCGAGGCGCAAGGCCTCGCCAATCCCAAGGGGTTCATTCCCGTCGACGCGAATTACCGGCATAAGGACTTCGAGAACATCTATGCCGTCGGCGTCGCCGTCGCCCTGCCGCCGGTCGAGGAGACGCCGGTTCCGGTCAATTTCCCCAAAACCGGACACATGACCGAGCAAATGGCCAAGATCGCGGCTCGCAACCTCGCCGCCGACATCCAGGGCGGTGACAAGACCAGCCACGAATTGATGGCGGAATGCATCATGGACATGGGCGATGAAGGCGCGCACATCGTCGCCGATCCTGTGCGTCCGCCGCGCAATGTCTCCGAACTGAGCAAAGGCAGGCGCTGGCTTTGGGCCAAGAAATTCTTCTCCGACTATTATCTTTGGAAAATGAAGCGCGGGGCGACACGAAGCCCGAAATGGGTGTGGTAGGGAAGGAAGCGAGAACGACACGCAGCTCTCTATGGATGGAAAAGGAGAACGGATATGGAAATGGAAATGGCGGATGTGTTGATCCATCTGAAAAAAGATATTCCCGCTGACGGAAGAAGGCGGGTCGAGGAAGACCTACAAGGTTGTGACGGTATGATTTCAGCCCATTTCAGCAAGGATCACCCGCAATTGGTGAAGGTCGTCTATGACCCGGCGTCTATTTCCTCGGAGACGATCCTCAAGCACGTGCAGGATCAGGGGGTGGAAGCCAGCATGATCGGCTTCTGATCCCATGTTGTCTCTGGCCCTTGTTTGCCGGGTGCCCCGGACACTCAAGTGGGCTGAAAGGGAGAGCGCACGAAACTTGGCATTGCTATCAGCCGGGCCGCTCCTGAGGAGACTTTCAACGCCCTGCACTTGGGGCAGGTCGCCATGGCCGACCGAGTTCTGACGTTCTGACCATACTATAATAGAGGGGAATTTCATGTTCGAACGGATGACGATATTTTCCATGGACCACCCGAAAACCGTGATCGGGCTTCTCACCCTTCTCACGGTGCTGTTCGGGCTTCAGTTCCCCAGCATTACCATCGACGCCGACCCGGAGAACATGCTGGAGACCAACCAAGCGGACCGGGCGTACTACAATCAGATCAAGAGGGAATTCGGCATCAACGACCTGATCGTCGTTGGCGTTGTCGATGACAAGGACCTGTTCCGCCCCGAGGCCTTGGAAAGGATCGCCCGCGTCACGTCGGAAATCCTCAAAATCAAGGGCGTCATCATCGAGGACGTGGTGAGCCCCTCAACCACCGACAACGTGAAGTCCAAGGGCGGTCTCCTCGATATTCGTCCCGTTCTGCGCGACGCGCCAAGAACATCGGAAGCCGCCGCCGGGGTTCGACGGGATATTGCCGAGAACCCCTTTCTCAACGAGAAGATTGCGTCCGCTGACGGGACGGCGGTGGCGCTTTACGTGCCTATCCAGCGCAAGGACATGAGCTACCGTATCGCTGGGGAGATCGAGGGCATTCTTGCGCGCGAGCTCTTGCCGGGGCAGCGGTTCCACCTGGCCGGCTTGCCGGTGTCCGAGGACACGTTCGGCATCGAGATGTTCATTCAGATGGGCATCGTCGCCCCACTCGCTTTTATGCTGATCCTGGCGATCGTCTTCGTCATGTTCCGGCAGGTCGCCTTCCTGGTGCCCATCGCTCTAACCGCCATGTTTTCCGTCCTATGGGCCATGGGATTGCTGATCGGCATGGGCTTCACCGTCCACATCATGAGTTCGATGATCCCGGTGTTCCTTATGCCCATCGCCATCCTTGACGACATCCATATCCTAAGCGAGTTCTTCGACCGTTACCGGGTTCTGGGAAATAAGCGCCGCGCCCTGATCGAGGCCATGCGGCCCCTCTATAAGCCGATGCTCTATACGACGCTGACCTCGGCGGTGGGTTTCGCCTCGCTGGCGCTGGCCGATATCCCGCCGGTGCGTATTTTCGGGCTGTTCGTCGCCTTCGGCATCGCGGCGGCGTGGCTGTTGGCGTTGACCATGGTGCCGGCGGTGATCAGCCTCATGGATGACGAAAAGCTCAAGCGCCGGCTGTACCACGCCGACGGTGCGCCGCGCACGTTGCTCGACCGCGTACTCAGGCCCCTCGGCGGGTTCGCCTTTACCCGCGCCCGCATTGTGCTGCTGCTTGGCATCGCGGCTTTTGCCTTCGGCCTCGTGGGGTTGTCGCAGATCCAGGTCAACGACAATCCAGTCAAATGGTTCAAGGAGGGACACCCCCTGCGCGTGGCGGATACGGTCATGAACCGTCTGTTCGGCGGCACCTACATGGCCTACGTCGTCATCGAGGGGAACGCGCCCGGGTCCGTCAAGCGCCCAGAGGTCGTCGCCTACATCGATCGCATGCAGCAGGATCTGGAGGCCGACCCGCTGATCGGCAAGACGTCTTCCGTCGCCGACATCGTCAAGCGGATCAACTTGGTCCTGCACGATAACGATAAGGCCTTTGACACGTTGCCGGACACCGCCGACGCCGTTGGCCAGTTCCTGTTCCTGTATCAGTCCTCGGGCGACCCCAACGACCTCGACAACTTTATCGACCGAGAGGCCAGAAAGGCCAACATCTGGGTCCAGATGAAAGGCGGCGATAACCGCCAGATGCAGGAGGTCGAAGACAAACTCGCCGCCTTCGTTGAGAAGAACCCGCTTCCGGAGGGCCTGTCGCTGCGCTGGTCCGGCCTTACCTACATCAACAAGGTATGGCAGGACCTTATGGTCACCGGCATGCTCAAGGCGGTAATGGGAAGTTTCGTAGTGGTGTTCGCCCTCATGCTGTTCGAGTTCCGCTCCCTGACCCTTGGCGTTCTCGCCATGATACCGCTTTCGGGCGCCATTATCGTCACCTACGGTCTCGTCGGCTGGCTGGGCAAGGACTACAATATGCCTATCGCCGTCTGTGCGGCACTGACGCTCGGCCTCGGAATCGACTTCGCCATCCACTACCTGCAACGGTTTAAGGCGCATGTGGCCAAATCCAGGAACGTGGAGGCGACGAACCGTCATATGTTCGGCGAGCCGGGCCGCGCCATCGCCAGGAACGCCATCGTCATCACGTTCGGCTTCCTGCCCCTCACGGTCTCGACCCTCGGTCCCTATATCACCGTCGGTCTGTTCTTCGCCTCGCTGATGCTGTTCGTCACCTTGGCGACCTTGTTCATGCTCCCAGGCGCGTTGCGGTACCTCGGCGCCAGGGTCATTCCCGGAGGCGCCTCATGAAACCGACTATTCTTCACGCAGCCCTGGCCTTATTGATCGGGTTCTCTATCCCGGCCCATTCGGCATACGCGCAGACCGTTTCCGCCGAGGAAATCATGCAGCGCTCCCAGCGCGCCTTCCACTACGCGGGCAAGGACGCGAAAGGGAAGATGACGATGGAGCTGATCGATCGCGATGGTGGCAAGCGGGTACGGGTTCTGACCATGTTGCGGCGAAATCAAGAAGCAGGCGGCGAGCAGAAATACTTCATGTATTTCCACGAACCGGGCGATGTCCGTCGGCTCACCTTCATGGTGTGGAAGTATCCCGCCCGCGAGGACGACCGCTGGATCTTTGTTCCCGCCGTCGACCTCATCCGCCGCATCGCCGCCGAGGACAAGTATTCAAGCTTCGTCGGCTCCGACTTTAGCTACGAGGATGTTTCCGGACGCGACGTTGCCGAGGATGCCCACACCCTCGTTCGCGAAGAGAAACTGGGTGGCCGGGAAACGTTCGTCATCGAGAGCCTTCCCCGCGAGGCCGCCGTCTTCACCAAGCGGGTCTCCTGGATCGACAAAGAAAATTTCCTGCCGCTGAAGGAGGAATACTACGACGCCCAGAACGAGCTCCAGCGGGTGTTCACGGCCGATCGCATCGAAAAGATCGTCTATCCGACGGTGACCAAGCGCACCATGAAGAACGTCAAAACAGGGCACCGCACCGAGGTGACGGTGAATTCCGTCGCTTACGACATCGGCCTCAAGGAAGCGGATTTCAGCGAGCGTCGCATGCGACGGCCTCCGAGTTCATGGATTCGGTGAACCGCAACGAGTTGATTTGACCGATGTTGAGAGCGTTCGCAATATTGTTTTCGGTCGCGATCTCCACCGCTGCGCTTGGTCAGGAAGTAGAGGACGAATGGGGTGTCGATGTCCGCGGGTTCGCGCTTGGGACCTTCTCCGGGCGCACCACCGGCCATATCCCATCGGGGCAGGAGGGCCGCGCCCTTATCGTTGGCGAGGAGCGGTTGCGTCTCGACCTGACAGGCTGGACAGACACGGTCGAAGCCGAGGTCGGGATAAAGCTGGACGGTGTCCACGATGCGGTGGCCGATGATCTGGACCTTGACCTGCGCGAGGCCTATCTGGATTATACCACGGGCGACTTCGATTTCCGCCTCGGCCGCCAGATCGCGACCTGGGGCGTCGGCGACCTCTTGTTCATCAACGACGTATTTCCGAAGGACTGGGTGTCGTTCTTCGCCGGCCGGCCGCTGGAATACCTCAAGACCGGCGTCGACGGTTTCCGCGCCCGCTATTCGTCGAATGTGTTGAACGCCGAATTGCTGGCTATTCCACGTTTCGAACCGGACACCATGCCGACTTCCAAGCGGTTCTTTATGCACGACGACTACGGTTCCGTCACCAACCGCGGCGAAGATCTGCCGGATACGACCCTTGCCAATACGGAGGTCGGGCTCAGGCTTTACAAAAAACTCGGTGGATTTGATCTTTCGGCCTATGCTTACCGGGGCCGATGGCGCGCTCCCGGACAGCGTGCCGACGATGCAAACAACGCAACCCGTGTCACGTCCATTTACCCGCCGCTCTCGGTCTATGGTTTAAGCGCCCAGGGACAGGCCTTGGGGGGCGTGGTGAGCTTCGAAGGAGGCTACTACGATTCGCGCGACGATAGGAACGGCGACGACCTGGCGGTTCCGAACTCTCAAATCCGCTTTCTGGCGGGATACCAGAAACAGCTTTGGCAAGACTTTACCCTCGGCACCCAGTATTATGCCGAGATCATGGAGAACTTCGGTGCCTATAAGCGCTCTCTTCCCGCCGGCTTCGCCCGCAAGGAGAAATACCGTGATATCGTGACGCTGCGCCTGACCCAGTTCCTCAAGCATCAGACCTGGAAGCTCTCACTCTTTGCATTTTTCAGCCCGGCGGAGAACGACTACCTGTTGCAGCCCCAGGTGAGCTATAAAGTCTCAGACAGTCTGTCCGCGGCTATCGGGGGGAATGTGTTCGGCGGCGAAAAAAGGACGACGTTCTTCGGCCAGTTCGACCAAAATGATAACGCCTATATCAACTTGCGGTACGATTTCTGATAGATCGCCCGGGAAACCTATTCGAACTCAAGCTCCATAAAGGCCTGTTGGGCGTTGCGCCGGGCAAGCTGGTCGAAATTAGACAGATGGGAAAAGGCCGATTGGTCAACGGCGATGCCTTCCGCGATCGGTCCGCCGCGCGCTAAAATATCCTTCACGCGGTCGCGCAGGTTCACGAGGTAATCGTAGGTATCGGCGCGTGCCTTTGCCAAAGTCACGGCCCTTCCATGTCCGGGGATGACACGGATGGGATTGAGCGTCGCTAGCGACTCAAAGGAGGCAATCCATTCGCCTAGACGGCTGACCGCGCTCATGCTCAAAAGCCGATCGACATAGACAATGTCCCCGGAAAACGCGATCCGCTTCTCGGGCAGCCATACGATGCTGTCGCCGGGCGTATGGGCCGGCCCCGGATGGATAAGCTGAAGTTTTACTCCGCCGATCGTAAGCTTGAGCTTTTCGTCAAAAGTTTCGTCCGCGAAAACCGGTTCGGTTCCCGTGAACCCGTCCTTGCCAACCAGGGCTTCGGCTGTCGTCAATTGAGCGTTCGTCCGCTCCTTCTGGTCCTCAAGGGCCGCAGAGGACGCGATGATCCGCGCCCCCTTTACCTTGAAGTAGCTATTGCCCAGCCACCGTTGATCCTGGCCGCCACTGTTTATGACCATTACGACGGATTTGTCCGTTATGGACTGAATGGCAGCATCAATCTGCGCCGCTCCTTTTCGCGTCCCGCCAGGGTCGACCAGAACAACCCCGTCGGATGTCACGATAACTCCGAATGTCGCGTTATTACCCAGATTTTGCGGAGACCGCTGTCCCAAATCGCCGACCAAGGCGTAGATTCCTTCGTCTACTTTCTGTACCTCCAGGGGCGCAGCCGCCGCAATTCCGGAACTTAGAAGAAAGAGCCCAACATAAAGGGATGTGAGAATTTTTTGCATGGGTTACCTATACTTTTCTCTCTGTCTCAGGCTATCTGCAGCAGGTGAACACCACCGGTTTCCTTAATTTCACTCGATTTTCCTTGAAAATCCGTGTGTTGAGGGGCGGACGTAAGATGGATATATCTCGTGGTCTCTGGTTGACGCGACGCTCACTATGTGTTCAATTGATTAATTGAATAGCTCTACAAGAGAGGCATATCCGTGTCAAGCGCTAGCCCGAAGCATTATAGATTCCAACTCCTCGAACAGTTCGCCAGCGTCGCGAAGGCACTGGGTCATGCCCACCGATTGGATATTGTAGAGTATCTGGCCCAGGGCGAACGTAGCGTCGAAGCGCTGGCCCAAGTGGCGGGACTAACCGTCGCCAATACGTCGCAGCATCTTCAGTACCTACGCCGCGCCGGTCTGGTCACTTCTCACAAGAGGGGGCTTCACGTTTTCTATAGTTTGGCCGGCGACGACGTGATCGGCTTGCTTCGGTCTTTACGCCAAACAACTGAGCGCCATATTGCTGAGGTGGACAGAATCGTCTCTGGATACTTTAACGAGCGCGATAGTCTTGAGCCCGTATCGCGAAAGGAACTCTTGGCGCGGACAAAAGAAGGGTTGGTAACCGTGCTCGACGTTCGTCCCTCTGAAGAATACGAGGCCGGTCATATACCTGGCGCCGTGAACCTTCCGCTCGGGGACCTCAAAAAACGTCTGAAAGACTTGCCGAAGGGGCAGGAGATTATCGCCTACTGTCGGGGACCATATTGCGTTTTAGCGTTCGAGGCAGTTGCCGCGTTGCGAAAGAAAGGCTTTAATGTGCGGCGATTAGAAGAGGGCTATCCGGAGTGGAAAGCTTCCGGCTTGCCGGTTAAAATTGATGACCGGGGAAATCATCTCTAAATCTAGAGACGGTTGAAATCGAGGTTCTTTCCCTCCGCCACGGTCTCCCAGATAGCTTGGAATGCCACCGTTTTTGAGCCGTTC